>CAZTVZ010000001.1:0-217031 GCA_964617045.1 uncultured Gammaproteobacteria bacterium
GGGGTGTTTTACCGAAATATGGTCAAAGAATGCTTTCTTAACAACTATATCTTTAAGATATGAATTAATTTGATCTGCTTGTGAAATGCTTCTGTTTCTTGTCCCCCCTACAACAGCTCCCATAATTCCATATTTAGCCATATCAGTTAAATCCATTCCTGGGGATCCTATATCGAGCAACATGCTTGCTTTTGATGGATTCGAATAATCTCCAAAACTGTTTAAAGTGAATGCCGGAGCATTTTTAAACGTATTTAGGGTCTTTTTTGGTTGAGATATTAACTCTGCTCCTCTACCAACTCCTTCAATCGCCCCTCCAACAAGCTTAATAGGATTAGAGATTGAAGATTTAACCATATATTGAATAGGGTTTTAGTTTTTTGGTCATGAATAATGTAGGTGATTTAGAAGACTAATACTGCTAACAAAGATACCGCAAAATATGAAATTAAAATCGTTTTTGCATTTTTAGAAAGAGTGTAAGGGCAAAAGCAATGGTAAGCTTTAAATGGTGTTTTTCATACACCTAACAAGGGGGCGAAATCTGTTACGATGTCTCTTTTTTGTTCTTATTATTATCATTGGAACAAAAATAAGTATAGCCCATAGCCAAAAAACTGTGACCATACTTATTGAGTCAGTATAGTTCATTAGAAATGCGTTAATAAAACCGGAAACAAAAAAAGAAACAATAATCCAAATGACATATAGAACAATCTTTTTAAACATGATTAATTATAACAAAAAAAGACGGTGGAGCTTATTTTGGTAAGACTACCACCGTCATTTATTTATACAAACAATAATAAACAAAACAACACTCCTGCAATTAAGCACGATAAGGATGAGAAAAAAGCTAAATATTTTTCTAAAAAGCTATGTCCCTTGATATATCGATAAAGTGTAATCTCGTTTTTTAAATCTCGAAATGATTTACCGATGGTTAGATATCCAATAGTAGTAAGGATAAGTCCTAGGTAGAATACCCACGACCATGCAATGATGTCTTTGAGTTGAACTGTAGTTGAATTTGGAAAGTTCAACATAAAAATATATGCGATTACCGTTAACATTGCGACCAGAAGTAGGGTCAACATCGTTGCAATTGTTTTAACAAACGGATCAACTTTTTTACTTGGTCGGAAAAACGTTACGATAACCACAACCACGATGACAAAGGCAAACAGCATTATTGATTTTGTTGCCATGGTTCTCTTCCTTTTCGGCTGTTAATAATATGCTGACGCTTTCTTTCCTCGTGTCTTTCGTTTGCCAATTCCCTTGCTTCTTCATCATGAGATTTTCTTATCGGACGAATAAAAAAGAATGGACCAGGGGAAAGAGAATCTTCCAAAGAAGACATTACAATGCTTGTAACGGGTACCCCCAAAGACTTGCCTGACATACTTCCTCCTTTTTGTTTGTGTTGTTTTTAAGGTTCCAGGATTGCGTTCAATCCTGTCCATACTATAGCATAACAATAAGCAGTTGTCAATATTATAGGGTTGTAGTATTGAGGCTAAAATAAGCATACAATAGCCTTGTATGGGTTATACAAAAGATGCTGCAAAAGGGTTGGGTTGGATGGGCGGGTTCAGGGTGCTCAATAGACTTATTGTTTTTGGTAAAACCGCTCTGTTGGCAAGACTCCTTACTCCTTCACAATTCGGAGTTTTCGGGATCGCAAATTTATTATTGGTATTTCTTGAGGTATTTACTGAGACAGGAGTCAACACAATATTAATCCAAGAAAAAAAGAAATTGGAGGAGTATATCGATACGGCTTGGATTGTATCCATTGCAAGGGGACTGCTTATGGCATGTGTAATGCTTTTGTCAGCTCCTTTTATCGCAAGGTTTTTTGGGTCTTCTGAAAGTATGGGGGTAATACAAATGATGTCGTTAATTCCCTTAGTCAGGGGTTTTCTTAATCCTTCGCTTGTCAAGCTTCAGAAAGATTTGGAATTTGGTAAGGAGTTTTGGATCAGAACGGCAATACTGACAAGCGACACCTTGGTTGCAGTAGTAATGTCCTTGATATACAGGAATGTTTACGGTCTTGTTTGGGGTATGCTTGTGGGAGTATTTGTAGAACTTGTTCTTTCCTGGGTAATAATTAAGCCGCGACCCGTACTAATTTTCGATAAGATTAAGTTCATAAACATTGTTGGCAGGGGTAAGTGGGTTACTCTCTCGGGAATATTTCATTATTTGTTTCAAAACGGAGACAACATTGTCGTGGGAAGGCTTTTGGGAGATATTCAGCTGGGAATATATAGTGTTGCGTACAAGATATCCAGTTTACCTATCTCTGAAATTGCAGACGTATTTATTAAAGTGACATTCCCTGTATATGTAAAAATCTCGGAAGACAAAAAAAGGTTAAGAAATGCTTTCATAAAATCAACGGCCCTTTCATCAATAATGGTTATTTTTGTTGGATTGATAGTATATTTCTTTTCAGAGCAAATTGTCATGATTTTATTGGGTAATCAGTGGAAAGAGGCTATCCCAATTGTAAGAATGTTGGCAATATTTGGTATGTTACGGGGAATATTGATTCCTTCGCATTCTCTTTTTCTTTCGGTTGGAAAGCAGAGTTATGTAACAATTATTACCTTAATTGGAATACTTGGTTTGGCGTTTGGAATTGTTCCACTGACCACAAAATATGGTTTAATGGGTACGGCATATTCCGTAATTGGTGCAACTTTAATCACCTTACCGGTTGTCATATACTTGGTTATTAAAATCTTAGGTGATAAAAAACAAACTAATTAATCACCTGCCTATTATATTAATCCTCGTTATCGCGACTGTACTTCGTTTTTATCGAATTGAGGATAATTTAGTTTTCCATGGAGAACTAGGCCATAACTATCTGGCAATAAGAGATGCAATAGAAAGTAAGCAAATTCCATTAGTAGGTCCACCAACATCACATAGTTGGTTACATTTCGGGCCGTTATTCTATTGGTTATTTATTCCGGTAATGCATATTTCTAATTATCAACCCCTTGGAGGAGCCATATTTTTTGCCCTTACTGGAATAATAACTGTTTATTTGAATTATATTTTTGTTTCAAAACTTATTAATAGAAATATCGCAATAATATCTTCATTAATTATTGCAATTTCTCCGGCATGGATTTCAATGACTAGAGACTCCAGGTTTTTCTCTTTAGTCGTTCCGTTAATATATATATTTCTTTGGTATTTTATAAAAAGTATTAGAGGAAAGATTATCGACTATTTTGTCTGGGGATTAATACTAGGAATAATACTGAATTTTCATTTAAGTCCAATAATATTGTTTCCCACGATATTTCTTATGTTTGTACTTGGAGTGTTAAGTTGGAAAAAAGGAATTGTTTCTTGTGTGGGAATATTGGTTCCCACAATTCCATTGATTATTAATGATTCTGAACATGGATTTCAAATGTTACTAAACTTTGCCAAATGGATTCCATATCGAATGGCTGGATTTGTAGGTATCATTCCCAAAAACAACATTAGCAGTGATATTGCGCTAATAAACGTTAAATCTTTATTCTCGTTTTTTGGATATCAATTGACCCATGACGGAATTTTTGCAACCGCTCTGTTTACAATGGTGCTCATATATTTCATTGTGTTTGCCAGAAAGAAATTCGTTCTAATTCTCTCATTACTGTTTGTTGTAATAGGTTATATTGGAATATTTATTCACGGCGATCCTCCTTCACATTACTTTCTTCCTTTGATGCCATTTGCAGTTATATTAATATCTCAAGCAATAAATAATTTTTTTGGAAAATATTTTTCGGTAATAATCATTTCATTGATAGCCGTCTTCAATTTAAGTTTTTACTTCTCCGACAAATGGTTCTATCTTCCCCAAGACCAGATATTAAAAAATGTTCCATATTCAATGCAAAAACAGATTGTCGAAGAAATAATCGAAAATTCGGAAGAAAACAATTTTTCGATATCAAGACAAGGTCCTTACGACTATTTTGACAATAATTATGCACAAAATTATGAGTACCTGTTTTGGTTGTACGGAAAACCCGTTAAAGCCGAATCCAATATCCATTACACAATAATTGAAAATTCGGGAGGGGGATTATCTTTGATAAAAGAAGTAAAATAAATTATGAAATTATCCGCAGCTATTCTTACAAAAAACAGTAAAGGCATAATCGGAGCTTTAATCGACAATTTATCTTTCTGCGACGAAGTTGTTGTTGTCGATGACTTTTCTGAAGATGGAACCGACATTGTTGCAAGGCAACATGATGCAAAAGTCTTAAAACGTCAACTTAACGGAAACTTTGCTAAACAAAGGAATTATGCTTTGGATAATTGTTCAGGTGAATGGATATTGTTTGTCGATTCAGACGAAAATGTAAGTGAAGATTTAAAGAAAGAAATTTTAACAGCTGTAAAAAGTAATACGATATCGGGTTATCAAATAAAAAGAAGTAATCAGTTTCTTGGAAAAACATTGAAATATGGTGAAGCAGGAACGGTAAAATTGATCCGTCTGGCAAGAAAAAATTCCGGAAAATGGGAAAGAAACGTCCACGAATACTGGAATGTAAAAGGCAAAATAGGAAAACTGAAGGAATATTTGAATCACAATCCTTATGAATCTCTTGGTGAATTCATTGAAAAAATAAACACATATTCATCCATGCATGCAAAGGCAAACTTCAAAGAAGGTAAAAAATCTTCAATATTAAAAATTGCTTTTTATCCGGGTATGAAATTTTTATCGAATTATATTTTTAAAAAGGGATTTCTTGATGGCATTCATGGATTTGTATTTGCTTTATTGATGAGTATTCACTCATTTCTAGCTTGGTCAAAATTATGGATAATGCAGACAAAAATAAAATTGTAGAATGGTTGATCTTTGGATATTTAGTATTGTTTCCTTTCGGGCAATTAATAAGGTGGCAATTGACTGTTGGCGGATTTTCTTTTCCTCTTCACCCCACAGATTTTATCGTAGGAATAATATTTTGTGTTATTCATACATCCCGACCCAAGCTCCCCGAAGTATTTAGGTACATTAAGGCTTTCTCGGAAATCGCTCTTTTTACACTTTTGCTTTCTGTTTTTATATTCAAATCTGGAATGATTGTAGTTGGAGCTTTGTATCTATTAAGAGTTTATGCCTATTCATATTTGGCAGTTGCGGTTTGGAATGTCTTTGACAAGTTAGACTTAAAAGAGAAATTAATTAACGGACTGCTATATGTATGTGTATCAATAGGAGTCTTTGGGTGGATACAATTTATTATGTATCCCGACATAAGACCTCTGTTGGAATGGGGTTGGGATGACCATCTTTATCGATTAGTAGGGACTTTTTTGGACCCTACTTTTACAAGTATTATCTTGGTATTTGGTTCAATTCTTGGATTATCAAAGTATCTTTCAAGTAAGAAAAGAAAATATCTATTTCTTGTTGTCTTCTTAGTAATTACTATTGCATTTACTTATTCAAGAGCGGGCTACATAGCTTTGGTGGCGGGATTTGGTTCGATGTTGTATTTCTACAAAAAAATCAAAAAAATGTTTTTGCTTATTTTTTCCCTTGCGGCTTTGTTGCTTATACTGCCAAGGCCTTCCAGCGAAGGGGTAAAACTTGAACGATTAGCCAGTATTTACGCTAGGGGAACAAATTATGTTGAAACGATACAAATATTTTCCAAATCACCTCTTTTTGGTGTCGGTTTTAACAACATGTGTTTGGCTAGGCAGAAATATTTCGGATATGGTGATTTTAAATCTCATTCTTGTTCAGGAAGCGACTCCAGTGCGTTATTTGTTTTGGCGACTACGGGAATAGTTGGTCTAATTTTCTTTACAACAATGCTTATACACGTACTTCGACATATTGAAATCAATGAATTCGGCATTGTGGCAGTTGCTTCTATAACTGCGCTCTTTGTTCACGGCCTATTTTCAAACAGCGTGTTTTATCCTTGGGTAATGGGCTACTTGGCTATGATCATCCCCCTTGCCCTTAAGGAGAAAATGTTACGGTAATTTTTTGTTCTGTGGAGTTGTCTGCTTTGTCCGTTGCTTTTACCCAAAAAGAATTTTCTCCGTCGTTTAGTGTTGTCGTGTACACAAAACGGCCTTCCTCGTCGACCGTAATAGGTCTATCATTGATTGTCAAAGATACTCCAGGTTCGGTTTCACCCGATACAGTAACTTGTTTTTGTTTTGAACCATAAAACTGTGATCCTTCTGCGGGAGAAGAAATTGCCAAGTCCGGAGCTTTGTTGTCGTAAATAATTACAATGCTGGAGCTTTGTTGACTTTCATTTCCAGAAGTGTCTTTTGAAGATAGAGTAAAAGTATTTTCACCGAGTTTTAATTTCACACTAAACTGAAATGATCCATCTTCTCCTGCCACGACTTCTTCTTCGTTAGAAGAATAAAACATTTTTACACTGGCCCCGGCTTCGGTTGTTCCTTTTATATCAATACTGTTTTCTTTTGTGTATTCGGGAAGAGTTGAAACTCTCGGTGGTGGGGGAGGGGTCGTGTCATCTTTGTCTATTGGTGTTGAGCTTTTTCGCATATCACCGATAAAACCGGCAATTTTTGCAAGTATTGGTATGCCAAAAAAGAAAAGGAGTACAAGTGCTATTAAAGTTAAAATACCGAACTGGACAGCTTTTCGGATATTTTTCTTTTCTTCAACACTTGATAGTCTTGAATAATTTCTTCTCATATTTTTATGAGCCGATGGGTGGAATCGAACCACCGACCTTTGCTTTACGAAAGCATTGCTCTGCCTACTGAGCTACATCGGCATGGTTCTATTATATCAGGAACCCTTTTTCTCTTCGGCATATTTTTTTGATATTTCGCTCGGTTCCCGGTGCACTATTTCAGATGCTACATCAAAAATCAGTTCTGCTGCCCTGGTTGCACCCTTTTGTCTCAGCGAATGAGAAACCTGCATTAGATTGTGAACGGTATAGTCGACCGATCTGCTTATTAATCTTGTAGCCTCAACCGATATGTTATTTCTTTCCTTACTCATATTTGTGAGCGGGATACCAGAATCGAACTGGCTTCTCTACCTTGGGAAGGTAGCATACTACCGGTGTACTAATCCCGCGTTTGCGGGTTAATTATACCATTTATGCTTTATTTACAGACTTACCTTGGTAAAGAAAACACATTTCCGGGATGTATAAGATTCGGGTTGGTCAAATTGTTTGCGTTTGCAATATCAATCCACCTGTATCCGTCGCCGTATGCTCGGACCGCTATATTCCAAAGATTGTCTCCTTTAACAACGGTATAAGTGTCTGAAGTAACAGGTTCCATTGTGTTGGTTTCTGCTGTTTCTTCTACTGTTGAAATTTTGGATTCTACAGCTGGAAGGGTCAAATTTTGTCCTTCCGTGATTTCTCCTGGATTATCCAATTTATTGACCGATGCTATGTCGACCCAGTTATATCCTGATCCGTAATTCTTTTCCGCAATTGTCCAAAGAGTATCTCCTTTTTGAACCACGTATTCTTTTGGTTCTACAAGTTCAATTTGGCTTGTCTCTTTTTCAGTCTGCAAAAAAGGAAGTGTCGATGATCCTTTGTCTTTGAAGTAATTGACGATTAATACACCTGCAATAACAATAACCAAAGCTCCAAGTACCATGCTAATGGTTGATTCGTTTAATTTTAGGGTTTTTAAAAATGCTTTAAGATTCAAATATGTTCACCCCCAATCAAATAGGGCAGATTGGTTATACATATTTAGATTATGAGGAGCACTATGTCAAGAATTGTTTCTAATTATATTGGGGAACAGTAATTCATTTACCATGTTGGCATATTCTTTTAGTAATTCTTGGTTTGTAGAGATTGTGGTTCCCGCAACTTTTGAAATATCGGGGTAAGGAGAATTTGCTATTTCAAAGGAAATTTCACTTCCTAAAGACTCAGCAACAGCGTATCTAATGGCAGCTTCTTTCCATGACATGGTACAGGAAAAGACATCTAAATTTTTTGTTCTTTGAATATTCTCTACCATTTGGCGAGGCTGAAGGGACTCGAACCCTCGACCTTCCGCGTGACAGGCGGACGCTCTAACCAACTGAGCTACAGCCCCAATTAGGCAGAGAAAGTATATCATTTTTCAGACGAAACCGCATACCTTGAGATATACTATCTCATAGTATATAATACATATACCCGATAGCACATTTAAAAATTCACGTAGGAGGTTTAGATGTATGGAAAATCAAGTATAGGTTCTGAAGAAGGACCAAAGCAGAACGTGGAAATGGGGGCTGTTTCCTTGTTGGAAGTAGCCAATTGTCTTTTGAGTTTTGGTTACACAACCCATTACGGTGGGAGTTTTGTTTCTGCTGTAAGGGAACTTTCATGCGAAGAAGCAAAGTGTTTAATGCTTGATTGTGGTCATCTGAAGAATGACAAAGTCCAAATCGCGGACGTATATCTTCTTGAAGACCAAAATTGTTTGATTGAATATTATGGAGTCGATTTTGGCCGAGACGTGGAAGTAATTGAAGACGCTCTGGCAACTATTTTACAACTCAGAACACACACCAGAATAATTTCTGGAGTACCAAAGTACGTGCAATAGTCGGGTAAGCCCTTCACAATGAAAATTGCGAGGGGCTTTTTTATGCAACTAAATATTGTCATATAATCAATATATGAAGCTATCGAAAAATATAACCAATCTCGAGATAGCGGAACTTTTGAGAGCAATTGCTGCCTCCCTTGAGTTAAAAGACGTTACAAAAAATAAATTCAGAATTATTGCTTATCAGCGTGCAGCGGATGCGGTTGAGCATGCATCAAGCGAATTAAAAGATCTTTGGGATGAAGAAAAACTAAAAGATGTCCCCGGAATAGGTGACTCAATTGCCTCAAATTTGGACGAAATATTCAGAACCGGAACTTCGAAACATTTTGAAGAAATAATGAAAGGACTTCCTCCCTCCATGTTTAAGTTGATGGAACTTCCCGGAATTGGGGCTAAAACAGGGTTCAGATTGTCGAAAGAATTGGGAATAGATAATCTGAAGGAATTGGAGATTGCTGCCAAGAAAGGCAAAATCGCAAAATTATCTGGGTTTGGACATAAATCGGAAGAAGAAATATTACAAACCGTAAAACAAAACAAAGGAAAAGTAAAAAGACACCTTCTTCCTTATGCTCAAAATGTTGCTGACGAAATAATCTCTTGGGTTAAGCTTGAAAAAAGCGTAAAAAAGATAGATGTGCTTGGTAGTTTAAGGAGAAAAGCTTCAACAATCGGAGATATCGATATTTCTGTGTCTACTACAGATCCCAAAGCGGTCTTGGAGCGTTTTGTAGCCTATCCTAAGGCTGTTAAAACCATTGAGAAGGGGGATAAGACATCTTCCATACTGTTGCCCGGGAATCTTCAAGTAGACATTATGGTTCAACCGTTAGAATCCTATGGTTCGTTGTTGCAACATTTCACCGGTTCCAAGCACCACAACATTGCTCTTCGAGAATATGCTTTGAAAAAGGGAATGAGCCTATCGGAATACGGGATAAAAATTGGTGGAAAAACATTGAAATTCAAAAGCGAAGAAGATTTTTACAATAAAGTGGGAATGGACTATATTCCTCCAGAGTTGAGAGAAGATACTGGAGAGATAGAAGCTGCAATAAATCATAAATTACCAAATTTGATTGAATTATCCGATATAAAAGGGGATTTGCAGATACATTCTGATTTTGATATCGAGACGAGCCACGACCTTGGATTGTCGACAATGGAGGAAATTGTTGAAAAAGCAAACATCCTAGGTTATCAATATTTGGCTTTCTCAGAACACAATCCCAGTAAAAGTGGTCACAATGATCGACAAATGGTGGAAATCTTAAAAAGAAAGCGTGAAAAAGTTGACCAACTAAATTACTCAATCAAGAAAAGTGGTAAATATGGAGTAATGAAAGTATTCAATAGCCTTGAAATTGACATGTTGACTGAGGGAGGTATTCCTGTTCCTGATGAAGGATTGGAAACTTTAGATTTTGCTTTAATATCATTGCATTCGAGTTTCCGCATGAACAAAAACGAAATGACCAAACGAATCTTGTCTTCGTTTGTTCATCCGAAAGTAAAGATTTTTGCACATCCAACAGGTAGAAAGTTGGGTGAAAGAGAAGGTGCCGAGATCGATTGGCAAAAAATATTTGAATTTGTTAAAAAAGAAAATAAATTTATCGAAATCAATGCTGATCCAATGAGGCTTGATTTGCCAGATTTTCTGGTTAAGGAAGCTGTCGATTCAGGAGTAATGCTAACATTGGGCACCGATTCACACCATGTCGATTCCATGGACAATATGCAGTACGGTGTTTCGGTGGCGCGAAGGGGCTGGGCAACGAAAGATAACATTTTAAATTCACTCGGATTGAAAGAATTTGAAAATAAGCTAAACTTAAATAGTTCGTAAGGAGGTGATGAGTGTTGTTAATTCCAATTTTAATAGTTTTAGGCGTTATTCTCGTTTGGTTTATCGGTACTTATAATTTTTTTGTTACCGCAAAAGCGAGAATTAAGGCTTCAGTTCAAGAAATAGGTAATCAACTTAAAAGACAAGCTGATCTTATTCCAAATCTTGAATCTTCCGCCAAAGGATATCTCAAGCACGAAAAAGGAATTTTTGGTGATCTTACAGAAGCAAGAAAAGCAATTTCTTCCGCTGTAAAAAGTGGAAATTTACAAAAAATGGTAGACGCTGGAAGCAAACTTGCATCACTTCTTCCGAATATTCAGGTTGCTGTTGAAGACAACCCCGAAATTAAAGGATCAGAAGTCGTTGCAAAATTAATGGATGAGCTCAGGGATACGTCGGATAAAGTGATGTATGCAAGAAGAATCGTTATTGATCTTACTGCAGACTATAACGTTAAGAGAGTAACCATTCCTTCCAGTATTGTTGCGGGAATATTCAAGTTTGATGAATTGCCGGGACTTATTACTCCCCAAGAAGGTGAACATATGTCTGTTTCGGGTTCCGAAACAAAATCACATAAAGTAAGCCTCTAAATTCATTCAAATAAAAGATGTGTAGCTTCACAGGAAGCTATGATTGCATTATTATAATGGCATGAGTGGAATAAATAGACAGGATGTTGTTCATGTAGCCAAGCTTGCAAATTTGAGTTTGGAAAATGAAGAAATTGACAAGTTTCATTCTCAGTTGTCCGACATTGTCGGTTATATTAGTGAACTTGACGAAATCGATACTTCCGAAGTCGAACCGACAAGCCAGTGTACAGGGTTGGAAAATATTACGAGATCAGATGAAATTCAACCGGAAAACGTTCTAAAAATGGAAGATGTATTATCGGGAACTGAAAACACGCATAATGGGTATTTTAGAGTAAAAGCAATTCTTCGGGAAAGGAAAGATAAATGAACGATATCCCGTTAACAATTAAAGAAATTCAGGAAGGACTTCTTAAAAAAGATTTCTCGGCGGTTAATCTGGTCGATGCGTATTTGAAAAGAATAGAAAAACAGGATAAGGATATCAATTCTTTTATTACCGTAACCAAAGAGAAAGCTTACAATGATGCCGAAAAAGTGGATGCACTAATTAATGAATTGGGCAAAAAAGCATTTGACGAATATCCTTTATTGGGTTCGGTTGTCGGATACAAAGATTTATTTTTGACAAAAGGTGTCAGGTCAACTGCGGGTGCAAAACTTCTAACCGATTATATTCCCGCGTATGATGCAACTGTCGTCCAAAGGCTTCAGAAAGCCGGTGTGATAATGATAGGAAAAGTAAATTGTGATGCTTGGGCACATGGAAGCTCCGGAGAAAACTCGGATTTTGGAGCAACAAAAAATCCTTGGAATCGAGATTTTACACCCGGGGGCTCTTCGAGCGGATCCGGGGCCGCACTTGCGGCGAATATGTGCACCTTCACTACAGGAACGGATACATGTGGTTCAATCAGGCTTCCAGCAAATTATTCGGGAGTGGTTGGATTTAAACCAACATACGGTTCGGTTCCACGTTACGGAATAATTGCGATGGCCAGCTCTCTTGACTCCGTGGGTCACTTGACTCATTCGGTTGAAGATGCAGAGAGGATATTTGAAATAACTAAAGGTGTTGACGGAAAAGATTCCACAATGGCTGAAGAAATATGTGATGACAAAGAAAATTTTGTAATTGGAATTCCAAAAGAATTTTTTGGTGAAGGAATTGATCAGGAGGTAAAAGAAAAAATTAAGGAAGCGATAGAAATATTTAAAAAAATGGGGATTCAAGTTAAAGAAGTATCTCTTCCCCACACCAAGCATGGCATTTCTGTTTACTACATAATTCAGCCTGCTGAAGTGTCCTCAAATCTGGGAAGGTACGACGGGATCAGATACGGCGGAGGTAGAGAGCTTTTTGGAGATGAAGCCAAAAGGAGAATTATGCTTGGAACATACGTATTATCATCCGGTTATTACGATGCATACTATCTTAAAGCTATGAAAGTAAGAACATTAATAAAAAACGAGGTTGACCAGGTGTTTAAAGACGTTGATGTATTGATTGCACCGGTCGCGCCGACACCGCCTTTTAAAATTGGGGAAAAAACTAGCGATCCTTTAAAAATGTATTTAAACGATATCTTGGCAGCTACCGCAAATTTGTCCGGTATTCCTTCTTTAGCCCTACCGTATGGAATATCGAAAAAAGGTTTGCCATTAGGATTTCAATTAATGGGCCCAAGATTTAAAGAGAAATGGCTTTTTAAGTTGGGACGAATGTTTGAAAATGAAACGAATTATAGACCTTTAGTCGCACCACTATGATTTCAGATTTTAAAAACATATTAAAAAATAAATATTTTGTGTTCCTTTGGTTGTCACAAATGTTGTCTCAAATCACGATTCAATCGATGAATTTTTTGTTGCTGACATTGTTGTTTGCGAAAACAAGGTCTTCAATTGCAACTTCGCTTTTGTGGGTCGCATACACATTACCGGCAATATTAATAGGGCCTTTTGCTTCGGCAGTTGTTGATATGGTTTCGAAAAAGAAAGCGTTAATGTTTGCCAACATATTACAGGCGTTGGTTATTATTGTTTACGCGTTGATCTACAAAGTCAGTATATTTTTCGTTTTCGGTGCCGTTTTCGTTTATTCGCTTCTTAATCAATTCTATGTTCCCGCTGAATCATCTTCTGTACCAACGTTGGTCCCGGCCAAAAACTTACCACAAGCAAACAGTCTTTTCTTTTTGACGCAACAGGCATCTACCATAATAGGTTTTGGTGTTGCAGGGATTATTGCACAAACATTCGGTTTCCATGTTTCTCTTTTTATTTTTGCCGCTTTGTTGATTCTTGCTTTTATAAGCACGTCCTTCCTTCCAAAGATTGAAGCAAAAGAAAGTATTCCCGAAGAATTTGAACAGGCAATAATCGCGTTTTTCAAAAGAATTTTGGAAGGATATCGTTATATCAAAAGTAAGAAAAGCATAATTGCACCTTACATAGTATTACTTACCATGAACGCGGCCGTTGCTGTGCTTGTCGTAAATATTCCAAGAATAGCAAGTGAAATATTACACGTTGATTACACATCTTCAGGGGTAATGGTAATGGTTCCTGCGGCAACAGGAGCAATAATCGGATCACTATTTATCAACAAGTTAATCAGAAAGGGTTGGAGGAAAAAGAAAATGATCGAGTTTTTCTTAACCATTATCGGGATTGCATTTCTTTTGTTAACAACTTTGGTTCCGTATCTAAATCAATTGCCGAAAATTATTCTCGGAATGTTTTCTTCGCTTTTGATCGGTATGGCTGGAATCGGTATCGTAATTCCAACACAAACATTTCTTCAAGAAGTAACACCGGAAGATATGCGTGCAAGGGTTTTTGGAAATTTCTGGTTTTTATCAACCGTTGTTACGGTTTTGCCTGTCATATTTTCGGGAACAGTAGCAGAGTTGTTTGGAATAAGAATATTGTTGTTTTTGATGTCGATGATAGGAATAGGAGGACTATTTATGTCACAAAGATACGGACATAAATTTTTAGTTAATGGAAAATAAATATATACCGGTAATTGGTCTTGAAGTTCATGTTGAAATTTCTACAAAATCGAAAATGTTTTGTGGTTGTCCGGCAGACCATTTTGCTAAAAAAGCCAATACTCAAGTATGCCCGGTATGTATGGGGTTACCTGGAGCCCTTCCTTATGCAAACAAACAAGCAATAACTAATACGATAAAATTTGGACTTTCCTTCGGCTGTGATATCAATTTGTTTTCGAAGTTTGATAGGAAACATTATTTTTATCCTGATTTGCCAAAGTCTTACCAAATTTCCCAGTATGATCTACCTTTTTGTATCAATGGCACATGGGAATCTCCTTTAGGGAAAAGGGTAAACATAAGAAGAATTCATTTGGAAGAAGATACTGCAAAATTAGTTCACCAAAAGATAAACGGAGAAGACGTGTCTCTAATTGATTTCAACAGATCAAGCGTACCTTTAATGGAAATGGTAACCGAACCTGATTTTGATAATTCCGAAGACGTTATGGAATTTCTTAAAGAAGTGCAAAACATTGTCAGATATCTTGGAATATCAACTGCAGACATGGAAAAAGGGTCAATGAGACTGGAAGCCAACGTATCTGTAAAAAAACATGAAGATAAAAATCTTCCTCCATATAAAGTTGAGCTTAAAAATATTAACTCTTTTAGATTTTTGAGTAAAGCAATCGATTGTGAAATCAAAAGACAAAAAGATTTATTGGAAAAAGGAGAAAAAATTATCCAGGAAACAAGAGGATACAACGAAGCAAGAAACGAAACATTTCCCCAGAGAGTAAAAGAAGAAGCCCAGGATTACAGATATTTTCCGGAGCCTGATTTGCCTCCCATAAGATTTTCAAAGGAAGAAATAAATGCTATTGCAAAGGATCTTCCGGAACTTCCAAAAGAAAAGAGGAAAAGATATGTCGAATTGTACGGGTTGAAGGAGGAATACTCAAAAATATTAACTGAAAACAAAGAAAGATCAGAATACTTCGAAAAAGTTGCGATTCTTGCAAAAGAAATGAATATTGATATTAAACTTGTTGCCGATCTGATGGTTAATAAAAATTTCGATAAGAATTTTATTGAACCAGGTGAAATGATTGAAAAAATCAAGGAACTAACAAATGTTGAATATTCAGATGAAAACACAATGAAAGAAGCAGTTGAAAAAGTAATTGTCGAAAACGAAAAACCTGTAAACGAATATAAGGGGGGTAAAACCCAAGTTATTGGATTTTTGGTCGGTATGGTTCAAAAGGAATTGCACGGTAAAGGGGATCCAAAAATTATCTTTTCTCTAATCACTGAAGCATTGAAAAAATGAGGTTCACAGAAACCGTATTTAGTGTAATATTTTAAAAACCATTATGTCCAAAAAATTTGTCCATCTCCATGTACACACCGAGTATTCTCTTCTTGATGGAATGTCCAATGTAAAAAAGATGATGAGCCATGTTAAGGAAAACGACATGGACACAATTGCACTTACAGATCATGGAGCAATGTATGGAGCAATCGATTTTTACAAAGAAGCTTTGAAACAAGGGGTAAAGCCATTAATTGGAATGGAAGGCTATACAACCAATGTCGATATGCATGAGAGACTCGAAAGAGGTAAATTCCAAAATTTCCACTTACTTTTGATAGCAAAGAATAAAGAAGGGTATCAAAATTTAATGAAATTAACTTCTCTTGCCCACACCGAAGGTTATTATTATCGACCGAGAGTCGATCATAAAACACTTGCACAATATTCCAGGGGGCTGATTTGCTCATCGGCTTGTGCTCTTGGAGAGATCCCCCAGGCAATTGCCAAAGGTGATTTAAACGAAGCAAAAAAGATTGCCGAATTCTTTCTTGATTTATTCGGAAAGGATTTTTACCTCGAAATTCAAAGGCACAGACATGACGAATTTTTGGATTTAATTAAAGATCCCGAATTGAAAAAAGAAGTTGAAGAAGTTGGCTCGATAGAGAAAAAAGTAAATGAAGGGATTATTAAATTAAGCAGAGAAATGGGGATTCCAATTATAGCTACGAACGATGCTCATTATATTAAAAAAGAAGATGCACATGCTCAAGACGCTTTGGTTTGTATAGCAACTGGCAAACAAGTGGCAGACACGAAGAGAATGAGATACATCGATTCTCCCACTTTTTATCTTACATCTCCTGATGAAATGTACAAATTGTTCTCGGATGTTCCTGAAGCTTTAGAAAATACAGTCAAAATAGCGGATAAATGTGATTTAAATATTACGTTAGGTGAATGGTACTTTCCCAAATATGCTCTTCCTGAAGGGGTTTCGGCGGATGATCAATTGAGGAATTTGGCGAAAACAAGAATTAAAGAAAAAATTCATAAATGTACAAAAGAAATAATGGACAGATTGGAATATGAAATGGATATTATCTGTAAAAAAGGTTATGCGCCATATTTCTTAATTGTTATGGACATGGTCAATTGGGCAAATTCTCAAGGTATAGTAACCAACACAAGAGGTTCTGCAGCAGGATCATTAACCTCTTATGTGTTGGGAATTACCACCGTTAATCCTATCGAATACAATCTCCCCTTTGAAAGATTTTTAAACCCGTTCAGGCCCTCTCCGCCCGATATTGACTTTGATGTATCGGACAATCGAAGAGAAGACATTATTAAATATATTTGCGATACCTATGGCCATGATAAGGTTGCACAGATATGCACTTTTGGAAGAATGCTTGCCAAAGGCTCCGTAAGAGATGTTGCTCGCGTTTTGGGATATCCATATGCGACTGGAGACCGGATATCCAAGCTTATACCTATGGGTTCTCAAGGTTTTCCGATGACCATTGAAAAAGCACTTAATGTTGCACCGGAGCTAAAATCTGTTTACGACGATGATAAGGATGCCAAGAAAATAATTGATTTGGCAAAAGAAATCGAGGGTAGTGCAAGGCATATATCTGTTCACGCGGCCGGAGTGGTTGTTGCTCCTGATGAAATTACTAAACTTACACCGATTCAACTCGAGCCTTCCGGAGAAAAGGTGATTACTCAATACGAAATGCATGCTTGTGAAGACGTAGGGCTTATTAAATTTGATATTTTAGGAATTAGAAATTTGTCGATACTGGGCTCTTCTGTTCAAATTGTCCATGAGACACGTGGGGAAAAGATTGATCTAGGAAAAATCCCACTCGACGATAAAAAAACTTTTGAGATGCTCTCTAGAGGGGAGACAATGGGTACATTCCAACTGTCAGGTTCCGGAATGACTAGATATCTTAAAGAACTAAAACCAACCCGAGTCGAAGACTTGATGGCAATGGTAGCACTTTATCGTCCTGGACCCATGGCAGTGATACCTGAATATATTGCCAGGAAAAATAATCCCAGTTTAGTTAAATACATGGACCCTCGAATGAAAGAATATTTGGATAAGTCATACGGTTTAGTTGTTTATCAAGACGATTTGTTGTTTTCCGCAATCAAACTTGCCGGTTATACCTGGGAAGAAGCTGACAAATTCAGAAAAGCTGTGGGAAAGAAAATACCCGAGGAAATGGCTGCTCAAAAAGAAAAATTTTGTAAAGGTATTGTTGAGAATGGTCAAACCGAGGAATTTGCCGAGGAACTTTGGAAGGTGTTTGAACCTTTCCAGTCCTATGGTTTTAACAAAGCACACGCTGCGTCGTACGGAATGGTTGCCTATCAAACCTCTTATATGAAAGCCAATTTCCCTGTCGAGTTCATGTGTGCATTATTAACGGCTGAATCTGATGACACAGATAAGATTTCGGCTGCGATTAACGAATGTCGAAGAATGGGGATTAAAGTGCTCCCTCCTGATATAAACGAAAGCAACGTCGGTTTTGCAATTAGCGAGGATGATGAATCACTAAACGGTCAGGCGATTAGATTTGGTTTGTCTGCTATCAAAAATGTTGGAGGTGCAGCAATCCATGCAATTTTGGAAGCAAGAGAACAGTCGAAATTTGGTTCATTTGCCGATTTTTTGTCAAGGGTTGACTCGAGAAAAGTAAACAAAAAAGTTTTGGAAAGTTTAATTAAGGTTGGAGCTCTTTCGGCATACGGTTCGAGAGCGGCCCTTTTGCACTCGATGGATGAAATTAGAGCAAAAGTAACGAAACCGGTTGCTCTTGAGGGACAAGAGGGTCTTTTTGGTGTTGAAGAAATGACTCAAAGCGCAAAAGTAGATTTGTCTTCAATGGCAATGGAAGAAATAAGTGAATTTTCTCAGGATGAATTACAAAGTTTGGAAAGACAGTTGCTTGGGTTTTCCCTTTCGGCCAAACCAATTAACGAACTGTTGAGTCCATTAGAGCATGAAGCAACCCATAAAATATATGAAATTCATCCACACGAAAGTTATGGAGAAAAAGTAAAAATAGCAGCTGTTCTGACTGAAATAAGAGTGGTTCTAACAAAAAACACTTCTCAAGAGATGGCTTTTGCAAAAGTGGAGGACGGAACAGGCACTCTTGAAATTGTAATATTCCCCAAGCTTTTCAGAGAGACAAGGGATTTGTGGGTCGATTTTAAACCCCTCCTTCTTATTGGAAAAATTGATACAAGAGAAGATACTCCAGCAATGGTGGTTGATTCGGTAGAAACTCCGGATACCCTGGATGATTCGGAAAAGGATGTTTTTATTAGAATTCCTAAAGGAGTATCGAGTTCTCAACTTAAGTCT
This sequence comes from uncultured Gammaproteobacteria bacterium, assembly GCA_964617045.1. Taxonomy (GTDB): domain Bacteria; phylum Patescibacteriota; class Microgenomatia; order UBA8517; family UBA8517; genus CAZTVZ01. The sequence continues at coordinate 18,785 of CAZTVZ010000001.1, forward strand.
TTGAAGGAGCTATTACTTTCGAATCCGGGAAATTTACCTTGTACCCTGGTTTTTGAGGGGGAGGATAAGCGTATTAACCTGCCTTTTAGGATAAGCTGGGGATCGGATATGGCTAAAAGGATAAATTCAGTTTTTGAGCTTGAAGAGAAATCTTGAGGTAGCTTCAAAAATCGGGTATAATACTCAGCTATGGCATTGAAATTAACCCATAAAGAGACCGAATTCGGGATCGGTGACAAAATTCGTGTAAATCAAAGAATCAAAGAAGGCGACAAAACCAGAGTTGCCGCATTTGACGGAATTGTTATTGCTATCAAAAACAGGGATATCAACAGATCGTTTACGGTAAGAAAAATTGGAGCAGCCAATATTGGAATCGAAAGAATTTTTCCTTTGGAATCTCCAACAATAGAAAAAATCGAAATAATTAAAAAGGGTTCAATGGGAGCAAAAAGAGCAAAACTCTACTACGTAAGAGAAAAATCCACTAGAGAAACGGAAAAGATATATTCAAGAACTCACAGGAAATCCTCCAAATAACTTCGTTTGTAGTAAAATTGTCTGCATGAGAATCAAAACAATGGTCCTCGGGGAATTATCGACCAATTGTTATGTTGTTTCCTCTGTCGAAGATGATTATGCCGTGATTATTGACCCTGGAGATGAAGCAAATCATATTCAGGAATATATTTTGCATAACAACATTACTCCCAAAGCTATCCTTATTACCCATGGCCATTTCGATCACATTCTTGCCGCACATGAATTGTCAATAAATTTTCAAATTCCTATATATATGTCAAAAAAAGATTCGTTTCTAACCGAAAGAATGATAGAAACTGCCGAACACTTTATCGGAAAAGGAGTTTATCTAAAACCTGAACATTTTATTGATGTAAATGACGGAGATGAGATTTGCTTTGGGAATATAAATTTTACTGTAATCTCAATTCCGGGCCATACTCCCGGAAGCGTCGGATATAAGATTGACGAATCGATTTTTACGGGGGATCTTATTTTTGAAGGCGGTAGCGTGGGGGAATATCGGCATAAGTATTCATCATATAAAGACCTTATGGCTTCAATTGATAAAATAAAAAATTTAAGAAATGGAATTACTCTTTATCCTGGCCATGGAAACCCTGTCTCAATTAGGGATTTGCAATAAAAAAAATTGTGGTACAATTTTGAAGATGGCAAGAGCGAAAACAAATTCTAAAAAAACAGTAAAAGCAAAAGTTGTTGCAAAACAAAACTTTTTTGCGAAGTTCAGAGACCTCTTTATCAAGATTGACAGAAAAACAATTATTTGGGCAATTGTATTAATTGCACTTTTTAATTTACTCTATTTCGGAAGATCGCTTTTTGTTGCCGCAGTCGTGAACAATCAGCCTATTTGGAGACTGTCCTTGATTAGCGAGCTCGAGAAACAAGGCGGCGCAACAATTATTGAAAATTTAATTGACAAAAAATTGGTTGACCAAGAAGCTAAAAACCAAGGAATAAGTGTAACGCAAGAAGAACTTGATTCGGAAATCGTTGCAATCGATGAAGCCATGAAGAGCCAGGGGTTGTCTTTGGATCAAGCTTTGATGATCAGGGGTCAATCAAAAAACGATTTGATTGAGCAAATAAGGTTCCAAAAAACGGTAGAAAAATTATTCAAAGATAAAATTCAAGTAACCGAACAGGAAATCAGCGATTATTACAAAGAAAACATTGAACTATTTGACAAAACGATGAAATTTGAAGATCTTAAAGAAGAGATTCGATTGCAGGTATTTCAACAAAAATTATCATCTGAGTATTCAACTTGGCTTCAAACACTCAGAGACGATTCAAATATTATTTACTGGGTAAACTTCTAATTGCCCACTTTAGTTACTCTTTAATTGATATAATAACCTCATGCGTATCTTAGGAATTGATCCGGGTACTGCCACAACCGGATGGGCGATACTTGAAAGAATTGACAAGGATTTTGTAGTACACAAAATTGATCTTATCGAAACGGACAAAGAATCGTCTCCCGGTAAAAGACTTCAACACATTGTGCAACATCTCAACTTAATAATTAAAAAATATAAACCAGAAATTATGGTTATCGAAAAAATATTTTTTGCCAGAAACGCCAAAACCGTAATTCGTGTCGGTCAAGCCCAAGGAGTAATGATTTATAGTGCCAGCTTAAACGGAATAGAAACTGTGGAAATTGCACCGGGACATATCAAAAAAATTGTAACAGGAAGTGGAAGGGCAGACAAAAAAATGATCCAACAACATCTCAGAAGAATATTTGGTGCTAAAATCAGAAGTAAGGCCAAAAAGAAAACCCATTTTGACAATGCCGCTGACGCGTTGGCTATAGCCTACACATATGCGGTTAGTTTAACCGAAGGGGGTGAGTAATATGTTTAAAATTGGAAGGGTTACACACTATTACGACAAAATCGGTGTGGTAATTGTTGAACTGGACGGAAATTTATCTGTTGGGGAAAAAATAAAATTTGTTCGTGGTGGAGAAGATATCGCAGAACAAACTGTCGATTCAATTCAGATAGAACATGAACAAAGGGATTCTGCTGGAAAAGGAGATATGATAGGATTGAAAGTTGCGACAGAGGTTAAAGAAGGTGCTGAAGTATATAAGGTTCAATAATACAAAAAGAAAAACCGCCAAAATTGAGTGGGTTAGTGCTCCTGATATTGAGAAAAAGATTGCTTCTTTAATTAAAAACCTGGATATCCATTGGGTTAAAAAAGAAAATATTGTTTCAGTTCGTTCGTTTAACGCCAACACAAGAGCTATTGCAAGAATTTGGGGATTAGGTCGAATATGGCAAATTGCTTTGAGTGTTGAGCCAAAATATATTATTGAGGTTGTATCGGAAAAATTCGATCGACTTGACGACAGGGAACAGAACAAAGTTCTTTTACACGAAATTGCACACATTCCCAAAAATTTTTCCGGTAGTCTTGTTGCACACACAAGAAAAGGTAAAAATAGTTTTAAAGGCAAACTGGATACATTAGTCGCACAATATATGAGATACTTGATGAAATGAGTATTACTGTTATACATGGAGAAAATATCCCGCAAATAGAAATTCGATATAAGGAATTGGTCTCCGAATATAAGAAAAACGGTTTTATTATCGATAAATTCAATCAGGAAATAAAAAAAACTCTTCCCGAATTTATTTCAGGAGTGGATTTGTTTGAAGAAAAGAAATTATATGTAATAGACAATTATTCGGAAGTGACCCCTGTTGAGCTGGAAAAAACGATCAAACAAATTGACAAATCCCAAGATCTTCTATTTGTATTTGATAAAAAGATAGGAAAAACTATTCTGGATAAGTTTCCTTCAACGTCTCGAGTGGAAGAAATTAAATTATCAGAAAACGTATTTATGTTTTTGGACACACTTTATCCCGGCAATTCTGAGAATTCCATATTACTTTTACATAGATTAGTCGACAACGGAAATCCGTCGGAATTTATCCTGGCTTTAATGGCAAGACACCTAAAAGATGTCTATTTACTTAAAATTCACGAACTAAACGGAAAAGAGTCATGGAAAATTGCCAAACTAAGTAAGCCGGCCAGAATGTTTTCGGAAAAACAGATTACAAAGTTAATATCAGAACTTGCGGATGCTGATATTAAGTCGAAACGATCCGAAGGTAGTCTGATCGATTCACTTGACCATGTTATTGCTGTGAATTTAGAATGAATATAGTGGAAAAATCATTATTTGGAACTTCTGGGATAAGGGGACATGCCGAAGAATTGTTTACAAATCAATTCTCTTTTGATTTGGGAAGGTCTTTCGCCATTTATCTTCGAAGCATAAACCAAATTGGAAAAGTAGCAGTTGGAAACGACCCCAGAGAATCCAGTCCAAGAATAAAAAGTGCGTTTGTTTCAGGGCTTATATATGAAGGATATGAAGTTTTTGATCAAGGTGTCGCTCCGATTCCCGCGATTAATTACATTTTAATTGCCGATCCAGGATACTCGGGAAGCGTAATGATAACAGGTAGTCATATAAAAGCCGAACTCAATGGAGTAAAGTTTTTCACTTTAAGAGAAGAAATATCAAAAGAGCAAGAAGCTGCCATTGAAAAAATATACTACCAAGAAAAGGAGAAAGTTACGTTTGTAGATAAAAGCGAAATTGCTTATATTTCGGATGAAGCTCAAGAAGCATACAAAGAATACTTGATTGGAAAAGCCAACTTGCCTTTTCCAAATTGGAAAGTTGTTGTTGATCCCGGGAACGGTGCTCAGGCAGATTGTATGCCGTGGGTTTTGAGGCAATTGGGAGTGAATCTTATTGAACAAAATTGTTCGGTACAAGAAAACTTTTATTCCCGTGACACGGAAGTTCAAGGAGATTTCCAAGAACTTCAGGATACGGTTGTCAAAGAGGGTGCAGATTTTGGGTTGGGCTATGATTCGGACGGTGACAGATTATTGGTCGTTGACGAAAATGGAAAAGCGATAGTTGGAGATTATTCCGGAACAATTATCGCCTCAAAACAAGAGGGTGAATATATTGTTACCCCGGTTAATGCCTCTCAAGTTGCGGAACTTATTGGAAAAAAAGTTGAAAGAACTAAAGTCGGTTCTCCGTATGTTGTTGCAAAAATGAAAGAGGTTGGAGCATCGTTTGGATTTGAAAGTAACGGTGGAGGAATTTTTAAAGACATGTACAGCAGAGATGGAGGAAGAAGTTCTGTCGAATTTATGAATATTCTTGCTGCAGAAAAATGCAAAGTATCCGAGCTTGTTAACAAATACCCAAAATTTTACCAGGCAAGAGACAAGGTAGAATACAAATGGGAGTTAAAGGATAAGATAATTAGTGCTGCCAAAGAACACTTCCAGGGACAAAAAATCGAAGAATACGATGGGTTAAAAATATGGCTAAACGATAAAGTATGGATATTGTTTAGATCATCCTCAAACGCGCCCGAGTTTAGAGTGTTTTCCGAAGCAGAAACCGAAAGTGAGGCCAAGGATCTTCTAGATAAAGGAATGTCTTTTGTAAAAGAAATGGTGGAAAAGAAATGATTGTTCTTGACGATATTACCGTTATTCGAAAATTGGATGAAGGTGGAGTTCTCGCTGCAATTAAAAGAATGGACGAACAGGTGGGCCAAGCCTGGAATGAAATGCAAACGATTCAGATTCCCGAAGAATATAAAAATATTAGAAATATTGTTTTGTCCGGTATGGGCGGGTCTGCATTGGGGGGAAGAATTGTTGATGCATTAACCAACTCGATAATCAGAGCTCCTTTCGAAATATCAACAGAATATTCTATTCCAAACTATGTGAATGAAGATACTTTAGTAATTCTTTCGTCTTATTCGGGAAATACGGCGGAAACATTGTCTGCAGCCGAAAAAGCATATGAGAAAAAAGCGAAGATATTCATTATTGCAACCGGAGGAAAATTAGCCGAGTTTGCCAAACAAAAGAACATCCCTGCTTATATCTACGATCCAAAAGAAAATCCTTCAAATCAACCCAGGATGGCATTGGGTTATTCGATTACCGCAGTAATTGGCCTACTTAACAGATTGACTATAGTATCAATTTCTGAGATGGAAATACAGACAATTATTAAATTGATGGGAGATAAATGTATAGAATTTTCCGAAGAAAATGATATTACGAGAAACGAAGCAAAAAATTTGGCACTAAAAATTAAAAGTAAAATACCCGTACTTATCGCCTCTGAACACTTGGTGGGCAGTATCCATGCATATAAAAACCAATTAAATGAAAACTCGAAAACCTTTTCTCTTTCATTTGATATTCCGGAACTTAACCATCATTTAATGGAAGGTTTGAGATTTCCTCCTCAATTAAAGGAAAATTTGCTTTTTGTGTTTATCAATTCCGATTTGTATTCCGAAGATATTAAAAAAAGATATCCCTTAACCCAAGATGTTGTTGGAAAAAACGAGATTCCCAGCATTAACATATATTTGACCGGGAAAACAAAACTGGAACAAATATATGAAATATTGGTTCTTGGTAGTTTTGTAAGTTTTTACATTGCAGTGTTGTATGGCATCGATCCAACTCCCATTCCTTGGGTTGGCTATTTCAAATCAAAGCTTTCGTAATTGCTGTTCTGCGTGGTATATTTAATCAGTATGCCTGTCCATCCCCTAATACTGCCTTTTTCAAAAGTTGATAAACACGACACGGAGATTGTTGGCGGAAAAAGTGCCAACATGGGTGAAATGATCAAGACCGGACTTCCTGTTCCTCCCGGTTTTGCCACAACAACATATGCCTACGACATTTTCTTAAAAGATAATAATATTGATAAAAATATCTACGAGATACTAAATTCAACTGATGTTGATAATTCTGCGGAGTTGGAAAACGCTTCAAGAAAAATTCATAAAATGATTGAGAATTCCAAAGTTCCCAAGGAGGTGGCCGAAGAGATAAGGAGTAATTATAAAAAGCTTTCCGGGTTTATGAAAAAAGCCCACGTTGCGGTTAGATCTTCTGCAACCGCTGAAGACATGCCCGGAACTTCTTTTGCTGGTCAACAAGCAACTTTCCTTAATGTTAAAGGAGATAACAGTGTTATAGAAGCCGTTAAAGAGTGTTGGGCATCATTATTTACTCCAAGATCAATATTTTACCGCGTACAAAATAAAATACCCCATGAAAAAGTGAAAATATCTGTCATTGTTCAAAAAATGATCCAATCCGTTGTCTCTGGAGTTATGTTTACAGTTGATCCTGTCACAAACGACAAAGAAAAGATTGTAATCGAATCAGTATGGGGTTTGGGAGAGATGATTGTTCAAGGTGCAGTTGTACCGGATCACTATGTTGTTCAAAAAGACACCTTTTCGATATTAAGCAAAGTTATTTCAGATCAAAGTAAACAACTTGTCAGGTCGGGAAATGACAACAGAGAAATTCCCGTTCCGCAAAAATTAATTGGAATTCAAAAGATATCCGACGAATGTATCGTAAAATTGGCTAAATATGCAGACAAACTTCAAAAACATTATTATTTTCCACAAGATGCGGAATGGGCATATGATGGAAAAGATCTATTTATTGTTCAAACAAGACCGATAACGACTCTTAAAGACAAAAAAGAAGTAAAGATCGAAAAGACTGAAAACGGTCAGGAAATCGCACTGACCTCTGTATTAACGGGTTCGCCGGCATCTCCCGGCATAGGATCTGGTCCAGTAAAAATTGTTAAGTCGCCGAAGGAAATTGGAAGAGTTGAAGCTGGGGATATTTTGGTATCGGTAATGACCTCTCCAGATTTTGTGCCAGCAATGAAAAAAGCGTCAGCGATAGTTACAGATCAGGGCGGACAAACATCTCATGCAGCAATTGTCTCAAGAGAGCTTGGTATTCCTTGTGTTGTCGGTACTAAAATGGCAACGACTTCCCTCAAAGAGGGTTCTGTTGTTACGGTTGATGGTACGACTGGTCAGGTTTACCTGGGTAGTAAGTTGGAAAAAATAGAAAATATAAATGAAACCGAAGAAAAAGTTGTAAGAACAAAAACTGCGACCAAGGTGTATGTAAACTTGGGAGAAACAGAAAGAATCAAAGAAATATCTTCAATGAATGTTGATGGAGTCGGTCTTTTGAGGGCCGAATTCATGATAGCCAATATCGGTATTCATCCCAAAGAAGCTATCAAAAATAAAGAACAAGGAGATTTTATAAACAAGCTCGCCAACAATCTTGCCAAGTTTTGCGATGCATTTGACGGAAAGCCAATTGTATATAGAGCAACTGATTTTAAAACCAATGAATACAGGGCCCTTCCCGGAGGTAAAGCGTGGGAACCAGAAGAACCCAACCCTTTAATGGGTTATCGAGGAGCATTCAGATATGTTGCCAGTCCTGATGTGTTCAACCTTGAGCTCCAAGCAATTAAAAAAGTACGAGAAAAATACAGAAATCTTTGGTTGATGATTCCATATGTAAGGTCACCCGAAGAGTTAATGATGGTGCGAAGGATTGTTGCCGCGGAAGGTTTGTTTGAAAGTCCAACATTTAAATTTTGGATGATGGTTGAGATTCCGACCAATGTGATACAAATTGAAGATTTTATAAAGGTGGGAATTGACGGAGTATCTATCGGTTCCAATGATTTAACAATGTTAATAACAGGAACCGACAGAGACAATCCTGAAGTTGCCAAGGCTTTTAACGAAAGATCTCCCTCGGTTTACTGGGCTTTAAGAAGAGTTATTAAAAAATGTAATAAGAACGGTGTAACTGCTTCTATTTGTGGTCAAGCACCTTCCACTTATGAAGACATGGTTAGAAAACTGGTCAAATATGGGATAACGAGTATTTCGGTTAATCCCGATGCGGTAAATCGAGTTAGGGGTGTTATCGCAGATGCCGAAAAGGAGCTCATACGAAATGGCTAAGATTGCAAAAGTGTGGGCTAGAGAGATTCTAGATTCAAGAGGTACTCCAACCGTTGAAGGTGCAGTCCTGCTCGATTCTGGACAAGCGACCGTTGCTTCAGTCCCAGCAGGTGCGTCTACCGGAACACACGAAGCCTTGGAATTGAGGGATAACGAAAACCCTAGATATTTGGGTAAAGGAGTGTGGAAAGCTGTGAACAATGTTAATACAATTCTGGGCCCTGCGATTATTGGAATGGATCCAATGGATATATTCAAAATCGATCAGAAGTTAATATCTCTTGATGGAACTGAAAACAAATCAAAACTGGGAGCAAATGCAATTCTTTCTGTTTCGATGGCTGTTGCAAAGGCTGGTGCTTTAGCTGCTCAAAAAGATTTATATGTCTGGATTTATTATTTGGCACAACAACTAGGAATGAAGAATTCGGTGAAAGTACCGATACCTTTATTTAACATGATAAACGGTGGATTGCACGGGGCGGGAAACCTGGACTTTCAGGAGTTTCATATCATTCCAGCTTCGAATAAATCTTTTGCCCATAGTATTCAGATGGGAGTGGAAATATATCACACGATTGGGGAAAACCTTAAACGTAGAGGTGCTATTCATTCGGTTGGTGACGAAGGTGGGTATGCACCAAATTTATTTACAAATGCAGATGCGCTCGAGGTATTTGTTGAATCCATTAAACAAACACAATATTCATTGGGTCGCGACGTGTTTTTGGGTTTGGATGTTGCCGCAAATTCTTTCTATAGTGGTGGTGAATATCAAATCAGGGACAAATCGGCACCAATGGACACCACTCATATCCTTGAATTTTATAAGGCTTTAAACGACCAATATCATTTGGCGATATTGGAAGACCCTTTATTTGAAGATGCCTTCGAAGAATGGGCAAAGTTAAACGAACTTTTAGGTCAACAAGTGATAATTGTAGGTGATGATTTGTTGGCGACAAATCCGAAAAGGTTGGAAAAAGCCATTGCTCAAAAATCCTGCAATGCAATATTGATTAAACCCAACCAAATAGGAACTGTATCTGAAACCCTAAAAGTAATTAAGATGGCGAGGGATGCCAATTATAAAATTGTTGTTTCTCATAGATCAGGTGAAACAAACGATTGGTTTATTGCCGATTTTGCAACTGGAGTGGGAGCAGATTATTGCAAATTCGGCGCACCGGCAAGAGGGGAAAGAGTTGCCAAATACAACAGATTATCATCAATAGAAATCGAACTTTTAAGGTATCAAAAATGAATCCCGGTAACGAAACCAAACTTGTATGCCTTCTAATTTTGGACGGTTGGGGTTTGTCCCCGGCTTCAGCTGGTAATGCAATTTCATTAGCTGCTACACCAAACATAAACAGATTCAAATTATCCTATCCATATACCCAGCTTACTGCCTCAGGAGAAGCTGTAGGTTTGCCGAAAGGAGAATCCGGTAATACCGAAACAGGACATTTGAATATCGGAGCTGGAAGAATTGTGTATCAGGATTTGGCGAGAATAAATATGTCTATTGCAGATGGAACGTTTGTGCAAAATCAGGTATTTATTGATGCAATAAATCATGCCAAGAAGTACGGCTCAAACCTCCATCTAATGGGACTTGTGGGTGCTGGAGGAGTACATTCAAACATTGAGCATTTATTGGCTCTGATCTCTCTTGCCAAAAAACAAAATTTCAGCCGTGTGTATTTACATTTGTTTACCGATGGAAGAGATTCTCCCCAAACATCGGCAAAGATATATATTCAACAAATTAAGCAAGAGTTGCAAAGAAACGGAATAGGAAAAATTGCGTCGATTATGGGTAGATATTGGGCAATGGATAGAGATTTTCGTTGGGATAGGACCGCAAAAGCATATTTTGCACTTACAAAGGCTCAAGGAAAAGGATTTAGAACTGTCGAGGAAGCCGTAGATGCTTCATATAATCTTGGCAAAACGGATGAATTTATTGAGCCATCGATTATGACTGATGAATCGGGTAGAGCTTTAACAACCATAAAAGATAACGATTCGGTAATATTTTTCAATTTCCGGGTTGATAGACCAAGACAACTAACAAGCGCATTTATACTTCCTGATTTTGATGTTACCAAAATATCTTGGGAATTTGATCCTTATTCTGATAAATATTTGAAAACACATTTGGTTAAGCCAAAAACACCCGAAACCACATTTGAAAGAGGAGAACCCTTAAAAAACTTGTATTTTTGTACGATGACTGAATACGCCAAACCCCTGGTTCAATCGGGGTGTAAAGTTGCATTCAAACCAACAACTATAGAAATGCCTTTGGGAAGAGTAATTGCGGAACATGGATTAAAACAATTACGAGTTGCAGAATCGGAGAAAGAGAGATTTGTTACATATTATTTCAATGGTATGCAGGAAATGGTATTTCCAGGTGAAGAAAGAATGATTATTCCTTCACCAAAAGTACCAACATATGATTTAAAACCGGAAATGAGTGCCAGAGAATTAACTGAAGGTTTATTGACCAAACTAAGAAGTGCTTCAGATTATTCTTTTATCGTTGTTAATTTTGCAAATCCGGACATGGTGGCTCATACGGGTAATATCGGTGCCGCGACAAAAGCAATAGAAACAGTAGACGAATGTGTCGGAAAGATAGCCAATTTTGTACTCGCTTATGAAGGTGTTGTCTTAATTACAGCCGATCATGGAAATGTAGAGGAAATGATTAATCCGCATACTGGGGAAATTGATACGGAACACAACGGAAGTCCCGTTCCATTTATTTTCGTATCCAGAAATTTCATTGGAAAAAATATTACTCTCCCTGACGGAATATTGGCGGATATTGCGCCAACGGTATTATCTCTTTTGGGAATTACTCCTCCAGCTGATATGACGGGAAGAAATCTACTTGAATCACTTCAGATTTAGCCTTACTATTAGGTGTGAATCCAATATTATTTTTAATTGATTTTATTCTTCATATAGATGTTCATCTGGGAGAGCTTATTTCAATGTACGGGTTTGCAACGTATGCAATTTTATTCGTAATTATTTTTATTGAAACTGGACTTGTTTTTACTCCATTTTTGCCGGGAGATTCACTTCTTTTTGCAGCAGGAGCATTTGCAGCGCTTGGATCCTTAAACATATTTGTTGTTATTGGTCTTCTTATTGTTGCGGCAGTATTGGGAGATACATGTAATTATTGGATTGGCCACTTTTTTGGTCAAAAATTGGTTGACAATCCGAAAGTTCCGATTAAAAAAGAGCATATCGAGGAAACTCAAAAGTTTTTTGAAAAACACGGTGGAAAAACAATTATTTTGGCTAGATTTGTACCAATTGTGAGGACTTTTGCTCCGTTTGTTGCCGGAATAGGAAAGATGCATTACGGCAATTTTATTTCATATAACGTAATTGGAGGTATTACCTGGGTTGTTATTGCCTCGGTTGCTGGCTATTTCTTTGGAAATATTCCTCTCGTAAAAGAAAACTTCTCAGTTGTTATTATTGCAATTGTATTAATATCTGTCATACCCATGCTTATACCTGTTGTTAAAAAGTGGGTTAAGAAATTGATGAAGAAAAATTAATTTCTATAGTATCTTCTGATTAGCCCGACTACTTTTCCTTGAATTTTTACGTTTTTAACAAAGATAGGGGACATTTTAGCGTTCGCAGGTTCCAGTCTTATTCTCGTGGCCTCTTTGAAAAAGCGTTTTAAAGTAGCCATTCCGTTTTCAAGAAGAGCAACGACGATTTCCCCATTATTGGCGTTGTCTGTTTGTTCAACAACAACATAATCACCGTCTCTGATTTGTTCTTCTATCATCGATTCTCCCCTGACTTGGAGTACGTAAACTCTTTTTTTGCCGCTTACAAACGGTGCTGGGATAGACATGGTTGCGTTTGGATCTGTATAGGGTTCGATTGGAGCTCCGGCCGCAATAAACCCAAGAATTGGAACATCCATTCCGCTATTTTCAAAATCGATGTTTGTTTGTGTTAAATTAATTGCTCTGGTTTTTCCGAGTTTTCTTTTTATTAAACCTTTTTCTTCAAGAGTTTGTAAGTGTTCATGTACCGTAGCCAAGGAAGACACCCCAATTGCGGTTGCAATTTGTTTCAAAGTGGGAGCAGAGCCCGTTGATTGAATGTGTTGCTTTATAAAGTCCAATATTTGAGATTGCCTTTTGTAAATTATCGGTGCCATATTAGATAAAAGATACTAATAAAACCCGAAAGTGTCAACTATATCTTTTATAGTCAAAACCCAAAGTTATACCGAAAAATGTGCTACAATATTTTGGTATGGATTTTAAAATAAACACAAATTTCACTCCAATTCCGGACCAGAAAAATGCAATAGAAAAACTGGTTCAAGGAGTTAATGGAAACGATAAATATCAAGTACTTTTGGGGGTTACCGGGTCAGGAAAAACATTTACGATGGCCAATGTAATTGAAAAGTTGAACCGTCCAACTCTTATTATTTGTCACAATAAAACATTGGCAGGCCAGTTGTACCAAGAAATGAGAGATTTATTTCCCGAAAATGCCGTAAGCTATTTCGTCTCATATTACGATTATTACCAGCCGGAAGCATACATTCCCCAAACAGATACTTATATAGAAAAAGATGCCGATATCAATGAATTAATAGATAAATTAAGACTTGCAGCAACAGCCAACATATTAACCAGGAAAGACACTATCGTTGTTGCCTCGGTCTCTTGTATTTATAACATTGGATCGCCGAAAGAATACGGTAAATTCGTTTTTGAATTTCGGGAAGGAGTAAAAATATCACGACAACAAATAATCGATAGGCTTGTTGATTTGCAATACGAAAGAGCCGAATTTGGATTTCATAGAGGAACTTTTCGCGTTAGGGGGGACGCAATTGATGTTTATCCTGCTTACCAAGATGACGGTATTCGTATTGAATTGGACGAAGAAAAAATTGTCAAAGTAACGTTAATCGATTCGGCAACCGGTGAAGAGAAGAAAGATGATAAATATGACGGTGATGTATTTACACTTTATCCGGCCAAACACTTCATTACAGATCCAAGAGAGAACGAGGATAAATACAAACAAATATTAAATGATTTGAACAAAAGAGTTGAGGAATTTAAATCTCAAGGGAAAGATATTGAAGCTCATAGATTGAAGCAAAAAGTTTCATATGATCTTGATATGCTCAAAGAATTCGGCTTTGTAAAGGGGATCGAAAATTATTCGAGATATTTTGACGGGAGAGAGCCCGGTGAAGCACCCTATTCTTTATTGGATTATTTTAAAGAAGCTTCAAACGGTGAATATTTGGTAATCATCGATGAAAGCCACATGACGTTTCCTCAGATCAGGGGTATGTATAACGGTGACCAGGCAAGGAAACAAATACTAATTGATTATGGATTCAGATTGCCGTCAGCCATAGATAATCGGCCTCTTAAGTTTGATGAATTTATGCGAAGAATTCCTAATTTTATTGCTTGTTCAGCAACACCTAATGAGTGGGAAATTAATCTTTCGGAAGGCAAGGTCATAGAACAGTTGTTAAGACCCACCGGAATACCAGATCCTGAAGTGGAAATAAGACCAACCGAAAAGCAGGTAAAAGACGTAATTGGTGAAATATCGAAGCAAGTAAAAAAAGGACAACGGACATTGGTCACAACACTTACCAAAAAAACTGCAGAAGACTTATCAGGATATTTAAACGAACAAGGTTTCAAGGTACATTATCTACATTCAGATGTAAAAACTTTAGACAGAGGAGATATTTTAGATGATTTAAGAAGAGGGAATTATGACGTACTTGTTGGAATCAATCTTTTAAGAGAAGGATTGGATTTGCCTGAAGTTTCCTTGGTTGCAATTCTGGATGCCGATAAAGAAGGGTTTTTACGTTCCGATGTAACCCTTATCCAAACAATGGGCAGGGCGGCAAGACATGCCGAGGGGAGAGTCATTATGTATGCGGACAAAATAACAGGATCTATGGACAGGGCATTGAAAGAAGTAAGACGCAGAAGAGAATATCAAATTAAAGAGAATAAAAAAATGGGAATCGTTCCAAAAACGGTTGTAAAACCAATAAGAGAAAAATTGATTGAGAGAGATGCTGAAAATGAGATTGAAAAGCAAATATTCGGTCATGAACCTCTTTATTATTCCCTGCCTATGATAGACGTTGACGCATATACTCCGATGGAAAAAAGAAGACTAATTGCCAATCTTAAAAAAGAGATGAGAATTGCTGCACAAGATCTTAATTTTGAGTTGGCTGCAGAGATTAGAGACAAGATAGCGGAGTTGGATAAATAAGATTATCTGATTCTTGTATTGAAATCTTCCAGTTCGGAAATAAATTTAATATTGTGTTTTTCTTCCAGCCTAAAAATTGCATGGAATTGATATGCGTAGGTTACGGCAGGAGAGTTGTAGGATTGAATGATTCCGTACCCATATTCTTTATTGTTGTTTTCGGTTATTTGATCGTAACAGTGATCAAACAGACCCAGCATTGACTTGTTGTTCATAATACCCCTGAATTCAAACATTGATATTTTTCCTGAAGAAACGAGATTGTTGAAATTGATTAGATGCCTTGAAATTTCTTCCCTAAGCTCGTCCGCTTCATAGATACTTAAACCATGATTTTTGTAAAAGTCTTCTGCTTCTTGCAAACTAGGTTCTTTGGGCGTGAATTCGACCATATCGGTATTTTAACAAAATTGATGATATACTCAAGTGTCCGTCGGAAAACCGATGGAGCTTTTGTATGGAAAACACAATCAAAATACGCGGTGCAAAACAGCATAACTTAAAAAATGTTGATGTCGATATTCCAAAAAACAAACTCGTGGTATTGACCGGTGTGTCCGGTAGCGGTAAAAGTTCTTTGGCTTTCGATACGTTATATGCGGAAGGCCAAAGAAGATACGTTGAATCTCTTTCAACATATGCCAGACAATTTTTAGGTGTAATGGAAAAACCAGATGTTGATTATATCGAAGGGTTGTCTCCGGCGATATCTATCGATCAAAAAACCACATCCAGAAATCCACGATCAACTGTGGGTACTGTTACTGAAATATATGATTATCTCAGACTTCTGTTTGCTAAAATCGGACATCCTCATTGTCCAGTTTGTGGAAGAGAAATATCACAGCAAAGCGTGGATCAAATTGTTGAAGAAGCCTTATCGTTGATCAAATCAACGGTGACAAATGAAAAAAGAGGATGGTTTCTTGTTTTGTCTCCGGTTGTAAGAGACAGAAAGGGTGAATATTCTTCGCTTTTCGACAATTTAAAAGCAAAGGGTTATAGGAGGGTAAGAGTGGATGGATACATCAAAGACCTTTCGGAAGATTTTGTTCTCATAAAAACGAACAAGCATTCTATAGATGTTCAGGTGGATAAATTAAGTCTTACGGAAAAGAATTTAAAAGATCAAAAATATGTTGAAGATCTTAGAAAAAGATTGTCCGATTCTATCCAGCAGGCATTAAATTTATCTGAGGGAAATGTTATTTTTGCGAAGATTGATGATCAGGGCTTCATTATGCCCGAAGTGCCCAAAAAGTTCCAAGATACTTTGTTTTCTGAAAGATTTGCATGCCCTGTAGATAATATTCAAATTTCCGAAATCGAACCAAGATCTTTTTCTTTTAATTCTCCTCAGGGTGCATGTCCATCGTGTACCGGTTTGGGGAAAATTTTGAAAGTAGAACCTTCACTAATTTTCAATGACAATTTGACCATAAGAGAAGGGGGCATTACTCCTTTTGCCGCAATGTTTGAAAATGATACTTGGTATTCCAGAATTATTATTGGAGTCTGTGAAGGAAATGGAATCGATTCTAGAAAGCCTTTAAGTGAAATAACAGATAAAGAAAAACAATTACTTCTCTATGGTACTGGTGACAGGGTTTACAAAATCGAAGGGACAAACAAATCAGGGAAAATGACAAATATATGGGAGGAATATCATGGAATCGTGGACGAACTAGAAAAAAAATATCAACAGACCGACTCGGATTGGGTCAGAAAAGAAATTGAAAAGTACATGAGAGAACAAGTATGTGAAGAGTGTAAAGGGGCAAGGCTAAAACAAGAGGTTTTAAGTGTTACCGTTGCCGGTCTTTCGATATCCGAAGTAACCAATTTCTCAATTTCAGACGCAATTATCTGGATAAAAGAGCTTGGAGAAAATAAACAAATATTAAATTCAAGGGAAAAAAGAATAGGTGATTTAATTATCAAAGAAATTGCGGACAGATTGGGTTTTTTAAGTTCTGTTGGGCTTGAATATCTTACACTCTCGAGAGAAGCGGGAACATTATCGGGAGGAGAAGCGCAAAGAATTCGTTTGGCTTCTCAGATAGGATCGGGGCTTACAGGAGTTCTTTACGTACTTGATGAACCTACGATCGGTTTACATCAAAAAGATAACAGAAAACTAATAGATACTCTTAAAAGACTAAGAGATTTGGGTAATACGGTTGTTGTTGTTGAACACGACAAAGAAATGATTGAATCCGCTGATTATGTAATAGATTTCGGTCCTGGTGCTGGTAAATTAGGCGGCATGATGGTTTCAGCGGGCACACCGGAACAAATAAAAAAAGATGAAAAATCTCTTACTGGAAAATATCTATCAGGAAAAAGAGATATCGATATTAAAAGAAATAGCCTGGTTGATTTGAAAAACAATAATCTGACAATTAAAGGTTGCTCACAATTTAATCTAAAAAATGTTGATGTTACCTTCCCCCTCGGTAAATTAATTGCATTAACAGGTTTGTCTGGTTCGGGAAAATCAACATTACTTGTCGAAACAATGTATCCCGCACTAATGAATGAACTTAATCCTCTTTATAAACACGAGACTGGGGCTTACAAACATCTTGAAGGAATCGAAAATATTGACAAGGTTATTCTAATCGACCAGTCTCCTATAGGAAGAACACCAAGAAGCAACCCCGCAACATATACAGGAGTATTTGATCCGATTAGAGATGTCTTTTCCAATACACACGAAGCAAAAGCTTTGGGATTCAAAAAAAGCAGATTCTCTTTTAACTTAAAGGGAGGAAGATGCGAAGCGTGTGAAGGTCAAGGTCAAACAAAAATTGAAATGCAGTTTATGAGCGATATATGGGTTCCCTGCGAAATATGTAAAGGTAAAAGATATAACGCACAAACACTTGATGTTACTTATAAAGGTAAGGATATATCTGAAGTTTTGGGCATGACCGTAAGTGAAGCCAAGGAATATTTTGTTAATAATCCACACATAATCGATAAACTTGAAACCCTTGAACAAGTAGGCCTTGGATATATTGAATTGGGACAACCGGCAACTACTCTCTCGGGAGGAGAAGCCCAAAGGGTAAAATTGGCTTCGGAATTATCACGTAAGGCAACCGGTAAAACAGTATATATTTTAGACGAACCTACAACCGGACTTCACTTTGCGGATGTCGATAGACTATTGAAGGTACTAAGAATATTGGTTGACAAAGGAAACACTGTTATATTAATCGAGCACAATTTGGATGTTATAAAAAATGCCGACTACATCATAGATTTGGGACCTGAAGGTGGAGATAAAGGTGGAAAAATTGTTGCTTCAGGTAAAGTAGAAGATATAAAAAAGGTAAAAGAATCATACACAGGCTTTTACTTAAAATCTCTCTAAAATTCGTTATACTTAAATATGTTTTTACGAAAACTACTCATTTATGTATTCTCCTTTGTGTGTTTGTTGTTATTACCGTCCAATGTTAAGGCTCAACAAGAATTTGCAACCGACATAAATGTGGAGTATCAGTTTTCAACGACAGGTACTACAAAGGTAATTCACGACGTTTCTTTGGAAAACGTTTTTTCCAATCTGTACGCGACTTCATATAAGTTATACCTAAACAATATTGATCCGATTTCGCCGAAGGCATTCCAGGACGGTACTGAACTTAATTTGACTAAATACAAAGAAAAAGATTCCACTGTTTTAAATGTAGAATTTTCTGATGCAGTTGTAGGTAAGGGTCAAAAAAGAAATTTTAGAATTGAATTTGAAAACAATTCCTTCGCAACAAGAACCGGTGAAGTTTGGGAAGTATCAATTCCCAAGTTATCCCAAGAAAACAACTTCAGATCTTACAATGTGATACTAAATGTTCCTTCATCTTTTGGTAACGAGGCATATATTTCCCCGAAAGCAGATGAAGCCAAGAATAATGGTGATTTTAAAATATATTCTTTCTCAAAAGAAAAGCTTTTAAGTTCAGGCATAACCGCCGGTTTCGGAGCGTTTCAAGTTTTCTCTTTCAATTTCAATTACCATTTGGAAAACCCTCTCAACAGAAGTGCAATTACCGAGATTGCTCTTCCTCCAGATACCAATTTGCAAAAAGTATATTACACGGATCTAAAACCAGAACCCGATAACGTGTATGTTGATCCGGACGGCAACTGGATTGGTGAATATAAATTGGAACCAAGACAAAGGATCGACGTTCAGGCAAAAGGTTTCGTGCAAATATTTGCAACCGCAAGACCATTCCCAAAGTCTTCAAAGGAAGTGTTGCAGAATAATTTAAAACCTACTCAATACTGGCAAACTGAACATCCACAGATAAAAGAAATAGCTGCAAAATATAAAACTCCCAAAGAAATATATGATTTTGTTTGGCAAAATCTAACCTACGACTACAATAACGTAAAGCCAAACGTAGAGAGAAAAGGGGCAGTGCTTGCTCTAAACAACCCAAGTAGTGCCATATGTATGGAATTTACCGATTTGTTTGTTGCCATAGCCAGAGCTGCTGGGATACCCGCAAGAGAAATTAACGGTTATGCATATACTGAGAATCCACAAATTCAACCTTTATCCCTTGTTGCCGATGTGCTGCATGCCTGGCCGGAATACTGGGATGAAAAAACAGAATCTTGGATTGCAGTGGACCCAACATGGGCATCCACAACAGGTGGAGTAGATTTTTTCAGCAAACTTGATTTAAGACATTTTGCTTTTGTCATTCATGGAAACGATTCTTCAAAACCATATCCACCAGGATCTTACAAGTTGGGGTCTAACCCTCAAAAGGATGTTTTTATTTCATTTGGCCAATTACCTCAGGAAAAACAATCGGCACTGGACATAAAAGTCAGACCCCTTGAAGGACTACCTTTCATGAATAGTAAAGTTGAAGTTACCATCAAAAATCCTGGACCATCGGCACTTTACAACCTAGAACCACAAATATTGTTTGACGGAAAGTTCGAAACAAGCGGGTTTATCGAAATTCTACCTCCTTTCTCTACTCATAAAATGTCAGTTAGTATTCCCTTTTCGTTTTTGGGTAGTAGTACCCCAGGAAAAGTAACTGTTTTGGCCAACGGAAGAGAGGCGACAATAATTACGGACAAAAACAAAATGGTAATCTACAACATGATTATTATCAGTATTGTATTTTTTGCTGCAATAATCCTTTTGCTGGTAAGATTGGGAAAAATTAAGTTTGGAGTTATAATTGCAAAAATTAGCAGTGTTTTTAAAGGAAAAAATGACAAGAAACCCCTTTCTCAAGACCAGGTCATACAAGATAAATAAATCCGCATTTTCAAAATTACCGGATAGGCCTGGTGTGTATTCATTTCTCAAGCATAAAAGACCTGTATATATTGGAAAAGCCGTAAACCTCAAATCACGAATCAAAAGCTATTTAGGAATCGAACTGCTACCTAAAACCAGAAAAATGGTTGAAGAATCAGACGAACTTCGTGTAATAAAAGTCGATAGTGAATTGGAATCTCTTCTTCTGGAAACGGAACTCATTAGAAAATACCAACCCATCTATAACATTATTTCCAAAGACGACAAGCATGCGCTTTATATCAGAATAACAAAAGAAAAATACCCCAGAGTTATTACAGCAAGAAAAATTGAAGTAGGTAAGAAGGATAACATTGCAGTATTTGGTCCATTTCCGTCTTCCGGCAATGTTAAATCGGTTTTAAAAATGATCAGAAAAATATTTCCGTATTCAGATCATAAATTGGGTAAAAAAGTATGTTTGGAAAATCAAATAGGTCTTTGTAATCCATGTCCGAATCATATCGAAGCAATTTCAAATATAAATGAGAAAAGCAAAATGTTAACAGAATATTTAAACAATATTAGAATGATAAAAAAAATTTTGAGTAGAAAAAGTAATCTTGTAAAAAATGCTCTTAGTAAAAGAATGAGCAAGTTGTCTAAGGATTTGAAATACGAGGAAGCATCCAAAATCAGGGACCAAATAAGAAAGCTCGAATATATCCAACAACCGATCAATAGTGAGATAAGCTTTATAGAAAATCCGAACCTCCTTGAAGATATCAGGAAAGATGAACTGATTAATCTGGAAAAAATAATAGAAAAGTATTACGGCAAAAAGATTACAATATCGAGAATCGAGTGCTTTGATATCGCACACATATCGGGAGAAAACACCACCGCATCAATGGTTACTTTTATATCCGGTGAGCCTGCCAAAGAATATTATCGTAGAATAAAAATTAGGAAAACGGATGGAGTAAACGATATTCAATCTATGGAAGAAGTTGCTCAAATACGTAAAAACAAGCTGGGTAATTGGGGAAAACCAGACTTGATTATTGTTGACGGAGGGAAAGCTCAAGTCAATGCCTTTAAAAAATATATTGAAGACATCCCGGTAATCGGATTGGCAAAAAGAACCGATAGAATATTGATCGAAGGAAAATATTTGGATTTAAGTAAACAAAAATCGTTTAACCTGATCAAGAGAATTGATGACGAAGCCCATCGTTTTGCAAGGAGATATCATCATCTTTTGGTCAAAAAGATGCTCTTTTCTTGACATTGGAATATTCACGTTAAATACTTAACTAAATGAAAACACTGCTCAGACATTATATTGTTGACACATTCACATTGTATCTGGTGTCTACTGTTGCTTCGGGAATAATATTTCAAGATGGATTGAAGACGTTGTTTCTTGCCGGAGTAGGTTTAATGGTCGCCTCTATGCTTATTAAGCCAATAATTAATATCCTTCTGCTTCCGATTAATCTGGTTACTTTTGGACTTTTCAAATGGCTTTCGTCTGCAGTTGCTTTGTATTTGGTTGCCCTGGTTATACCTGGACTTAAAATCGAGCGATTTTTCTACCCAGGTCTTACCACAACTTGGATTGATATACCCCAAATATCTTTCGATGGATTGATGGCCTTTGTGGCTTTTTCTCTTCTTATTTCCTTCGTAACCTCAATCTTTCACTGGTTGATCAAGTAATTTGATATAATTGTACGATGAAAGATTTTTTGATCGTAATTCAGATGCTCGCGGCAGTTATCCTGGTTGTTTTGATTTTGATGCAGGCCAAGGGCACAGGATTCGGAAGCTCGTGGGGTGGGGGAGGATCTTCTTTTACGCGAAGAGGCTTGGAAAAACTGGTCTTTAAGATGACATTCGTTGTTACCGCTATTTTTCTTTTGGTTTCGTTTATAAACATTCTTATTTAATGCGCAATCTGCGATATTACTACAGACTGGTCGGAGCATTTCTTTCGCGTTTCAAGGCAATTATCATACTGGGTACAATTATCGGAATTGTTGGATTTGTTTTAATTTCTCTTTTTGGATCAACAATCTTTTTAACGACTACCCAAACCATCGGATATGTTGGTAAATACCGAATCGATACTCTTCCTCAAGAAATTCTTTCACAAATTAGTGTCGGATTGACGACTGTTGATGAAAGCGGAGCCGTACTTCCGGGAATTGCAGAATCCTGGGAAAGTACCGATGGAGGAAAATCTTGGACATTTAAAATTGCCAAAGACATGAAATGGCAAGACGACAAAGAAATTACCTCAGATACAATTAATTACACTTTTTCTGACGCTCAGGTTGAAAAGCCTGATGATTATTCTATTACGTTTAAGCTGCAAAGTCCTTTTGCACCCTTCCCTTCTGTTGTATCTGAACCTTTATTCAAAAAGGGACTTTTAGGTACCGGGGAATGGAAAGTGTCAAAAGCTTCTGTAGTAGGAAATTATGTACAAAGGCTTACCCTTACAAACGAGCAGGGTGAAAAAAAGATATATAAGTTTTACCCAACCGAAGAAAGAGCAAAACTTGCATACAAACTTGGATCTGTTGATAAATTGGAAGGATTGTTTACGAATGACCCGTTTATAAATTGGAGAAACACAACAATTGAAGAAAACATCAGCACATATCGTTATGCCGCAATATTTTTTAATTTGGCCAATCCTGTTTTGGGCGAAAAAACGATGAGACAAGCCTTGAACTACGCAATAGATAAAGAGGCATTTAACGGTGTCAGAGCGTTTGGGCCGATATCTCCCGATTCGTGGGCATACAATCCTCAAGTAAAGCCTTACACGTATGACGAAAAACGTGCCGTTGAACTATATGAAGGCTTGCCTAAAGAATTAAAGGAAAATAAAGATGTAAAAATTAGTACCAGTGTTGTTTTGTTGTCTTCAGCTGAAAAAATTGCTGAATATTGGAGGAAATTGGGATTAAATGTCAATGTTGAGGTTGTATCCGGTGTTCCTGCGGAATATCAGGTTTTACTTGCCATTATCGATATTCCGATAGATCCCGATCAATATGCCTTATGGCACTCTACCCAAGGTCAGACAAATATTACCAAATATTCGAGCCCCAGAATCGACAAGCTTTTGGAAGACGGAAGAATCGAGGTTGATGTTGAACAAAGAAAAAAAATATACCTGGATTTTCAAAGGTTTTTAGTTGAGGATTCACCAGCAATATTTTTGTACCACCCCATTACTTATACCATTTTAAGGCAATAAAAAACTAACGGTGTTTTTGTTGATGCCTGGGTAAGCATTCACCGTTAGTTATCCCAATTATGTATGGATTTCAATATTGGAAGAAAACAAGCACTTCCGCAAGGAAATCGTTTGTGGATTTCGAGTTACGGGAAGACTATCTTTTACATAATATAAAATCTTCTCGCAAACCTCTTGGAATGCCGATATTGAATAATCAGATCTAACATCCTCCGTGGGATATATAAACAGTTCGATATCGCTTTGTTTGACGGTCTTGCGATCCGTGATGTCGAAAAGTATATCCGCAGCAATTTTCTTTTCTGCCTGGTTGATTTTGAGTTTTCTAAGAAAATCATCAAGCCAACCCGGTGGGTACTGCAAAAACGTTGTTTTTTTGAAATTGACTACAATCGTTAATTGCATTCTTCCTCCTTTGAAATGTGCTAACTCACTGAACATATTATAGGACTTGGGCACAAAATAGTCAAGTTTGCTATACTTAGGCATGGTTGTTGATATTGCAAATAGTTGGGAAAATTATGAACTTTTAGATTCCGGAAACGGTAAGCGGATGGAAAGGTTTGGGTCATATACACTTGTAAGACCAGACCCGCAAGCAATATGGAAACCGCTTCTTCCACTTCACAAATGGGAACAGGTTGATGCATTTTACTCAAAAAAGGGAAGTTTTGAGGGATGGACAAAAAGTAACGATTTTCCCGAGAAATGGGAAATAAAATACGACGATTTAACTATTTACGCCAAATTGACACCTTTTAAACATACAGGTATTTTCCCTGAACAATCCGTTCAATGGGAATGGATGAAAAATAAAATAGGGAAAGCCAGCAGGGAAATTAATGTACTGAATCTATTTGGCTATACGGGAATTGCGTCTCTTATATGTGCAAAGGCGGGTGCAAAAGTAACGCATATCGATGCTTCTAAACCTGCAATTACATGGGCAAGAGAAAATCAAAAATTATCTGGCCTTGATAATTTACCAATCAGATGGATTCCTGAGGATTCATTGAAGTTTGTGGAAAGAGAAATCAGAAGGGGTAACAAATATGATGCAATAATTATGGATCCTCCTGCATATGGACACGGTCCTACTGGTGAGATATGGGATTTCTACAAACACTTTCCGATTCTTCTTGAAAACTGTAAACGATTGTTGTCGGATGACCCTTTGTTTATCATCGTAAATGCATACGCAATATCTGCTTCCTCGCTGATGTTGAAAAATATGCTTCTTGAGGTAGGTAGTGAAGAATGTATTGAAGTGGGCGAGTTGGCACTTAGAGAAAGTGGATCTGGAAGACTTCTTTCAACCGGTATTTTCGGTCGCGCCTCTTTTTAAGCAATATCAATTCTCTTTAATTTCCTTGGATTTTACAAGCCTGTTTTTGATTATTCTTATATCAATTAATATTATCCCCACGGCAAATAACAATGACAAACTGGCAAGAATGAAATGTTTCCTGATAACATAATCTACATTAAAGAATAAGGGAGCAGGAACTTGCACTACGACATATTTGCCTATCCAATTACCATGAACGATTACTTTTTTGTATACATATATCGTTTTGTTGAGACTAGATCCTTTTTCAATATAACCTTCGGGTTTATCCTCCGAAAGAACCTGTTCTTTAATGGAGTTGTCGAGCGTTTTTTCCTTTTCTTGTTCAGGAGAATGAAGTGTGACAACATCTTTATCCTTTGCTATTAAATAAAACGATGACTGAGGCAAGAAGGAAGCCTTGTCAACCAGGTCGGTGAAATAATTAACATCCACAATAGCCCACATAACGGCACGTAATTTTCCTACTTCGTCATAATTTGGATATCCGAAATTAAAACCCGGTTTGTTGGTTATCTTCCCAATAAGAAAATCACTCATGGCCAGATGTTTTGTTTTGATTGCGTCTTGAAAATAATCTCTTTCGGAAGCGTTTACGGATTCTGTAAAAGGAATTGCACTGCATATGGCATTTCCGTCAGCATCAAGTAGTCCGATATTTAACACTCCTTCGAGTTCAGGTAGAATAACGGCATATAAACGATTGCATTTGTTAGAATAAAATCCTTCGATAAATGGTGTTTTCGAAAGAAGCTCCATTGATAAATCAATATGTTCTACGTAGTGTTCAAAGTCTCTTGTTAAATTATTACTGTATTTAACAATATGTTCTTTGGAGTATTCTTCCAAAAAGGCTTTATCCGTAAAATAGTTGTAAATGGACACTGCAAAGATAACAAGCATGCAGTGAACAAGAAC
Organism: uncultured Gammaproteobacteria bacterium; assembly: GCA_964617045.1. Classification (GTDB taxonomy): domain Bacteria; phylum Patescibacteriota; class Microgenomatia; order UBA8517; family UBA8517; genus CAZTVZ01. The sequence goes on from CAZTVZ010000001.1 coordinate 44,383, forward strand.
AATAAGAAAAACATGGTTGTAGGATTTAATATGAATTAGATTGAAGAATATTTTTTTCAAGATAACCCATGTTAGTAAATATTCGTTTGAAAAGCAAAATCCGGAGAAATATGCTTGATTTATGGGTGGCTGAGCGGGATCGAACCGCCAACCTCCTGCTCCACAGGCAGGCGCTCTAACCGTTGAGCTACAGCCACCATTTAGGGGTACGCTCGTATTATATTATTTTCAGGATTTTTAGTCCATTATTGGCCCCTTGCAATTAAATTTTAATAAGTTAATAATGAATGTAGACGTTCATGAAAAACAAATTATTTTCTTCATTAATAGCTTCAATTTTTACGTTTTTACTTTCTGGTTTGATTCAACCTCTTTATGCTGCCGGTCCTGCCGACCAGTTTTGCAGAACAGGTCTTACACCAGCATGGGTAACCATAACAAACAGGTCAGATCACCTTTGGCAAAGCTTTACCCCTGTGCAGAATAGGTTAAGCAGGGTTGTTTTGGATGTTAATGGTGACGGAATTGGACAAATTAAACTAAAAATTTCAACATTTTTGGTATCCGAGGAAAATTCTAATGGATGGGTGCAAGAACCTAATGGTAGAGGTTATGTTGAATTCTTATTTAACGACATTGCGCTTGTTCCAGGACTTAAATATGCACTTACTCCGATTGCATCAGATAATTCAGTGTTAACGTGGAATTACAAAACGGATTGTTACAGCGACGGCGAAGGTTTTATGGGTTCAACCGCTAAAACCTACGATTATGGTTTTGAGACGTATGGATTTACGGATGAGGCATTGATTGCAACCCCAACACAGCAACCCGAACAATCTGTCACAAGTACTCCAACCTCCGTAATTACTACAGCCCAACAAAACGTTACTGCAACAACAAGTCCTACAAGCAATTTGCCAAAAGATAATAGTTTGGTGCCACCAAAGCTGTTGTATGCGATTAAAAACTTCGAAACAGTATCTGATGTCAATGAAAGTGTGAACGTAAAGTCCGGCGATGTTATTACACTTTACGGAGAAGGAACCACGGGATCCCAAATAATGATATCGATGGGAGATTTATCAACCGTTTCCGATGTTGACAAGCAAGGAAAATGGAGCTCTCAAATAGTGGTTAACGAAAACAGTTCTGGTGATTATACGATTTTTGGTAAAACCATTAGTTTGGGCAAATCAAGTGAAGAGATAGAGCTTCTTAAGTTAAACTACGGCAGTCCTTTAATAGAAATTGCAGATGACAATAGCTTTATCGAAAAGTACGCCTTTTATGTTATGGCAACCGCATTGATACTGATAGGCATCGCTTCTTATATGCTGTGGTACTTCATTAATAAATCAAAAAAAAGTAAAACCGTTGATGTAAAAACTGAAAATACGACTGAGTCTGATAAAAATGAGGGTAGCGGTGAAAATCCTAAAGATGAAGTCGGTAACGATAAAAAAGAAGAGCAAAATGTTGAAACAAAATAATAAAGGATCATCTTCTTTGTTGGTAATTGCAATTATTGCAGCAGTTCTTCTTGTTGCCGGCTACTTTTTAGTTACATATTTTAAAATCCCCATTCCCTTTTTGGATAAAGCGATTGACGGTCTTTCTCAAAATTCAATGCTTTGGAAAAAATATACTGATGAGAAAGCCGGATTTAGTTTTAAATATCCAAGTAATGTGACCTTGGGTGAATTAAATAGAGAGGCCGAAGGTATGACCCTATCGGTTAGTGCTCAAAAAATTGCCGATATCCCGGAAAATCTTCCTTCGTTGATGGGGAGAAAGGACGTACTTCTTGAAAAGGCAATGCTCGAGAAAGGTGACGTTGACTCTTCTGTTAAGATCGGGTCTTTGAAAGGTATAGTTCGTGATAATCTCTCCCAATTCGAAGTATGTAGTGTAATTTTAACGAGGTCTTTCACTTTTTATCCTAGTGATTACAAGGTAGTAATTACCCTGCAAGGCCCTGTCGCATCTATTATGGAAAGTATGCCTGAGTTCTTCACTGTTGATCCAAAAAATTGTGGACAAAACAAAATGTGGAATCTCGATAACAAATTGAATTTTATTCCCACTCTTGAGGCAGGAAAAGGTAACGGAATAGCTCAGCAATGGTATGACACCTTTAATGAAATCGTTAAAACAATAGAAATAAATGAAATTTCACAAAAAGATACCAACAATTTGGTGACCAGTACCCCAACTGTATTCCCAAGTAACTTGGCAACATATAAAAACGATACCTACGATTTCGAGATAAGTTATCCGAAGGAATATGATCTTTTAACATCCAAGGATGATCTTTATGGTTATCCCAATGGAATACTGCTTCTCTATAACGGAGGTCAAGCTTATGACGTTGTTGTCGAAGTTTGGAATACCAAAGAAGAGATTGAGAATGCATACTCCTTTATGATGCAAAACGTTACTATCTACGAGGTCAACGGTAAATTTATTTCGTTACTAATAAATAGCGATAACGCTGAGACTCAAGCAATCAAAAATAGTTTCAAGATTAATAATTAATCGACTATCTCGTCGTAGAAAGCGTAAAGTATTAGTGTTCCGAAAACGGTGAAACCTCCAACTAAGGCAAAAAGAAAATCAAATCCGTAGTGCTCTGCAATAATTGCTCCCAAACCTGCCGAGACCGCAGCTCCGAGCTCTGTGGGGGTCGTATGTAAACTCCAGACAAAAGACTCTTTTCCTTTCTCCATATTTCGGGTAAAAAGACCCATCCAAGCGGGATACATCATAGCCGAACCGATGGCGAATATAAATGAAATTATATATATATGAACTGGAGTCGATGCAAATATGTATGCAAAAATACACGCAGCTTCAATCAATGAACCGCTAAAGACCAGCCAAAAATCAATTTTTTCTCCTTTTGTTCTGTCAATCAATATTCCAATTGGTATTTGTAAAATAGATTTAACTAAAAGATATATTGTTTCGGCTATTCCAACGACAATTAGCGACCCTCCGATGATATTGTCGGTCAAAAATACGGCAAAAATAGGGGACATTAGACCGTAAGCCGATAAAATAATTACGTCAGATATGACAAGGGTCCTCAGGATCTTGTTGATCTTGAAGTATCGTTTTAAGCCTCTCGACAGTCGTCTGGCCTCAGAATGTAGAAATGCAAACTTTTCCGACATCGTTTTCTCCCTGGGATAAACGGAAGTATAACACGGGCAGTAAGCTCAAAATAACCCCCATTTTCTTTATTCTGATTTTACCGGCTATTTGGTAACATTAAAGAAGCGTAAAAAATGTTACAACACATCGTCATATACATACTTTCATTTGTAGGAATTTGGATAGGATCTGGGCTCATTGTTAAAGCTGTAGAAAGAATTTCAAGCTCTCTAAAAACATCGTCTTTTATGGTTTCATTTTTACTTCTTGGTTTTTTTACTTCAATAAGCGAACTCTCGGTCGGAGTGAACTCAATAATTATTAACGATCCGGAAATATTTGTAGGCAACCTTATTGGAGCATCATTGGTTCTTTTTATGTTAATAATCCCTCTTTTGGCAATTCTCGGTAATTCAATACATATAACACCGGAATTAAGAGGGTTTAATCTTCCCGCATCGCTTATTGTAGTTGCTTTGCCAGTTATTCTTGCGATAGACGGTGAGATCACAAAACTTGATAGCTATATTTCACTTGCAGCCTTCGCTTTCCTGATGATTAGTATCCAATCGAGAAAGGGAATTCTGGACAAAATAAAGGATATGAATTCCAAAGCTACATTCAAGTTTGGCAAAGAAGTGATCAAAATAATTATCGGAGTAGCTGTAATTTTTATTGCAAGTCGTTTTGTTGTTGAGCAAACGATATTTTTTTCCGAATATCTTGGCGTATCCCCCTTTTTGGTCAGTTTATTATTGGTTGCAATCGGAACAAACGTACCTGAGTTATCTATTGCCGTTCGATCATTGTTTATGAGAAACCATCAAGTGGCATTTGGGGACTATGTAGGGTCAGCAGTTTTTAATACCTTTCTTCTTGGTGTTCTTACTCTAATTTACGGTGGTACAGTATCTCTCACCAACAGCTACGTAGTTAGCTTGCTGTTTTTAATTGTCGGCTTGCTTGCCTTTTATTATTTTGCTAAAACTAAAAATACAATATCAAGATTGGAAGCTGTGGTTCTTTTTGTTATATATATAATGTTTATAGTCACAGAGATACTGCTTCATAAAAGCTTGTTATTTTGGATACAGTAAATGGACAACATAATTACACAACTGGCAATTATTTTAACTACATCTTCGCTTTTGGGATTAATTGCGTTTAAGTTAAAGCTTCCTCTTATTGTTTCCTACATGCTTACTGGAATTGTAATTTCTATCGTTAGCGTATTTGATGTATCAAATTCATTAGTTCTTCACAATCTTCCGGAATTGGGAATTGCCTTTGTCCTATTCCTTATTGGAATGGAGCTGGATCTGAGGGAGATTAAAGTGTTGGGGCTACCGATTATTGTTTCTGCGTTAGGTCAAATTCTTATAACAACCGGTGTCGGGTTTTATATTTCAACACTGCTTGGATTTAATACTGTCGAAAGCTTGTTCCTGGGATTAGGCTTAGGATTTTCGTCAACCGTTGTCGTTGTCAAAATGCTCATCGAAAAGCAGGATCTTACTTCTTTATATGGGAAATTGTCTATCGGCATACTTCTTGTTGAGGATTTGATTGCGGTTATTGCCTTAATGGTTATTTCTATTAGCAGTTCTGCTTTAAATGTAGGGCTTCAAAATAGTTTCCCAGTTATCGCTCTGGTTTTAAAAGCAATTGGTCTTTTTGTTCTTACATTTATCTTATCGAAATATGTTCTACAAAAATTATTTTCGTTTGCGGCCAAGTCAGTGGAACTTCTTTTCTTTACTGCTATTACTTGGTGTTTTGCATTTACCGCTCTTGCCATGATGGTTGGTTTTTCGGTGGAGATAGGAGCATTTCTGGCAGGAGTTGCACTTGCCTCGTCACCGTATAGATTGCAAATTCAAAGCAAGATTAAACCTTTGAGGGATTTTTTCCTCACGTTGTTCTTTATCTATCTTGGTTCGCAAGTAAAAGTGAATTATTTGTTAAATGTACTTCCGATAATAATAATCTTCACATTAGTTGCACTTATTTTAAAACCTATTGTGTATATGTTTATTTTACGTTTCTTCGGATTTAGGAAACATACAATCTTTCAGACCGCACTAAATCTTTCTCAGATATCTGAATTCTCATTGATTGTTTTGATGTTGGGTGTCAGTGTGGGAATAGTTGGGCAAACATCATTGTCAATAATGGCAACGGTGACTGTGCTTTCAATCGTATTTTCTTCAATTTCAATACAACTATCAAAAAGAATGTACAGGTTATTTGTTCCTTTGATTAATATAATGAAGAGTAGGGGAAAGGTTCACTTTTTAGAATCCAACGCGGGAACGGATCTTAATGAACACATCATCATTGTTGGAGCCCATCGCGTAGGTGGACCGGTTGTTAAATATTTAATGAAAGCAAAAATACCCTTTCTCGTTATGGACTTCGACCCGTATGTTGTGAGGGATTTGAGGGAAAAAGACATAAACGCATTTTATGGAGATATTGGAGACCCTGATGTTTTGGAAAGTCTGCATATCGAAAAAGCCAAATTGATTATTTCGACAGCTGCTTCGATGGACGACAATGAACTCTTGCTTGAAGAATGCAAAAAAAGAAAGTCCCAAGCAGTAACAATTATTAGAGCCGAAGATAAATCTCACGGTACTGCCCTAAAAGCATTGGGTGCAGATTACATATTGCTTCCCGAAAAAGTAACTGGACTTCATTTGGCAAACCAGATTAAACACCATTGGCCAAGAACTCAATTTGCGGGGTTAGATTAAAACTTCAAACAATACGAAGAAAAAAAGGAGCGGGATACGGGAGTCGAACCCGTCTTCTCAGCTTGGAAAGCTGATGTTGAGCCGATCAACTAATCCCGCGGAACGTCTTTGATTATAGCAAACTGGGCCCACCAAGTGAAGTCTAAAGCCCGTATCTGGCCACAGCTGAGCAGATAATGGTTTGCAAAAGCTGATCGTATTCAATTCCGGCTGTTCTGGCTGCCAAGGGAAGATAGCTGGTCTTGGATATTTCCGGAGGAATGAGTCCGGGTGGAGTATTTACTTCCAATACATATAGATTGCCAACTTCGTCACATCTGGTGTCCATTCTGCAAAGATCTTTAATTTCAAGTGCGTTCCATACATTAATTGCTGTATCTTCAATTGTTTTTTTGAGTTCCGGATCGACATTTGCCGGACACATCAAATGACCTTCAACTTCTTCTTCGTACAACCATTTAACCTCCAATGAATCGATGGGCGCATATCCTGATGGAAGTTTTTTTAGATTCGGTTCGATGATGGGAAGAATCGTGGGTGGGTTTCCTATCATTGCAACGGAAAACTCCCTGCCGGTCAATAATGGTTCGACAATTGCATGATCTTTAAAGTTTGTTATTACTTCGTTAAGTTGTACACGCAACTCTTTTTCGTTGTTAACAACACTTTTGTTGGTAATACCCGCAGATGAACCTTGTCCTATCGGTTTGACAATAAGAGGATAGTGCAGTTTGGGGTCTAGTGGTTCATTGGGATCAACAAATATTTGATCGGGTAGGACAGGAATACCATGTTTTCTCATCTCAATTTTTGCATTACCTTTATTTCTTACGAGTACTTGGGTTCTATCGGATGAACCTGTATGGGGAATGCCATGTTTTTCGCATATCGAGGTTATCTGAGTCTTTCTTCCGTTTTCCAAAACAACTTCCGAATAGTTAAAAACAAGTGCAATCGAATCTTTGTTTTCCACAAGTGTTTTCTCAAAATTTTGATCAGCCTCTATAGGGAGAATGTCAAAACCGGCCGAAACAAGATGTTTTTTAAATGCCTCAATGGTTTCAGGATCGTCGTAATCAGTTTCCAAAAAAGTTCTTGGATCATTTGGGTCCGGATAGCTGTGTCTGACGTTGTAGGCAAAAGCAAGTTTTTTGTCTGCTTCTTTAAAGGAGAGAAGGCATTTAGAAAAATTATTTTCCATTAACATCCATTTTTAAATATATGGAAAATATGTCAAGTAGAAAATGAGTCGGAGTGCCCGGATTCGAACCGGGGACCTCCGCGTCCCAAACGCGGCGCTCTACCAACTGAGCCACACTCCGTAATGTGCCGAGGGTGGGACTCGAACCCACACGTCGCTAATGCAACACAGGATTTTAAGTCCTGAGCGTCTGCCATTCCGCCACCCCGGCAAATATTCAATCTCTAATTTTACATTTTTTGGCCTGATTTGACAAAGCGTGAAAATATCTCTAATTTCTAATTAATACAGTAGGGAGGTGATTAGATTGAAAAAACTAAAAAATATATTAATTTACACGATACATAATTCAATATTTTTGTATTTTTCTTACATTTTCTTTCCGTCAAAATTTGTTCTTGGTAATGCAAAATTGTCATTTTGGGCGGCCGTATTCGTATCGGGATTTGTCTGGACATTAATCTTAAAAAGACTTCTTCTTACCATTCAAACAAGAAGTCGTTTTGTCAGATTTGTCTTAAGCTGGATATTTAACTTTGTTGCCTTATGGATAGTTGCCAGAATAGCCCCTTATTCGGGATTTGGCGTTGTTAAATTTACCTGGTTAATTGGTCTTGCCTTTATAGCAAATATTGTTCAACAAAACTTTTACGAAGAAAACGTAGGAAAGTGAGCCTGGAAGGATTCGAACCTTCAACCTCTTCCTTAAGAGGGAATTGCTCTACCGTTGAGCTACAGGCCCAGGAAGGACCTTATTTTATCAAATATCCACTCAACTTTCATTTCTACGGTTTTGAGGGTATTTAGTTTGACTTCTATTGGCTGGGTTAAATCTTCACCCTTTTTGTATACGGTAAATGAATAGTAATCGCTTTCCTTGTTACCGGGTATTACAAGTGAATATGATATTGCTCCGGTAGAAAAAGGTTTTAGTTCATCAAAAGAAGAACCTGTTTTTAATGAATAAAATTCATCCAACGGCCTTAGTGCAATATCTTTACTGGATATAATCGATTGACCGATATTCTCAATTATTAAAATACCTGTATATTTCCCGTCGTTATTCGGGAAAGGGAATACATAATTTGATCTTACTTTAAGACTTTCAATAATCCTGGGTTGTCCTTCAATCTTTGAAAGAGATCGTACTTTTTCGTAATAGCTGTAAAAACCAAACTCGTTCTTCCAGGAAAAGACATCAAACGGTTCATGGGTGTAATTGAGTAGAAAAGGAGTAATTACAACAATATCGGGATCAATCCAAACTTTAGTAAAAGCGTCAATATAATTGTTTGCAATTTGCTCCTCGGACAAAAGCCTTGTGTTTTTTGTTGTTTTTTTATCGTATTTAGCCCATCCTGTTTCGGTAATAAATATCGGATAATTTTTGACTATTCCTAAAGATTTTAAATAACCTTGTTCCCATTTGTAACCTTCGATACTTCTTTTCCCCATGTCAAATACATTTCCTGTAAAGTCAGGGTTTGGGTAGGAATGTGATGTCCATCCGTCAATTGAGTTGAAGAATTCCGGACTGGATGAATGAATTCTTCTCAAAAATATTTCGGCATCCATTGTTTGAAGGGTATTGCCGGCAGATAGATCCAGTCCAGCAGGCAAGACAAAAAAATCGGTATTAGCAGTCTTTAATTTTTTTGAAAACGTAACCAAGTAATCAGCATATTCTTCAGGTGAAATGGAGTTGCCCCATTCTTTCGCGTGATTTGGCTCGTTACCGACAATAATATATCTGTTTTCCGTAACCCAATTTAGAGAGTTCAAAAAACTTACCCAATGATCTATCTCTGTAACATTTGGTTTTTCCCAATAGTCCTTATTTGGTTGAGTAGCAATCCTTACAAGAGGAATTAAATGCATTTGCCTTAATTCATCGAAAATATATTGCCAATAATCTTTGTTTCTGTCACCGCTTTGAATAACAAACGTAACATAACCCCAATCTCCTCCGGAAGAATTAACCAAAGTTTGGGCATCTCTAAGATCATTCATTGAGGCAACATGGATTCCATATTTATTGTTAGGCTGTTCAAGAGGATTGTTGATTGCCTGAATAATCGAATTATTAAACAGGAAAAGTATTGCTGCAAGCAATACTCCAAAGAATGTCTTCATAACCAATTCTAACAAATGAATGTGCGCCTGGGGGGAATCGAACCCTCATCCTCGGTTCCGAAGACCGATGCTCTATCCGTTGAGCTACAGGCGCATAACTTTAGACTTTATGCCTAAAGCACTGTAAAATTATACAACAAATGACTGATTTTACCCAAACAATCGAGGATATTGAAAAAGAAATTAGAGAAACCCCTTACCATAAAGGGACAGAGCATCATATCGGAAAATTGAGAGCACGCTTGGCCAAACTAAAGGATAAGCAAATTGAAGGTTATATAAAAGCAAAAGGTACCGGAGGGGGTGGAGGCGGATATGCAGTTAAAAAACACGGAGATGCAACAGTTGTTTTAATAGGGCCTCCTTCCGCAGGAAAATCTACTTTAATCAATAAAATTACGAACGCCGAAAGCAAGGTGGCAGCATATGCTTTTACTACGGTATCGGTAGTTCCGGGAATGCTTAAATACAATGATGCATATATTCAAATATTTGATTTACCCGGACTAATTCAAGGAGCAGGTCTTGGTAAAGGAAGAGGAAAAGAGGTTTTATCAGTAGCCAGAACAAGTGATCTTTTGGTCATCATCTCTGATGTAGATAGACCTGAAGTTCTGATAAATATTCAAGACGAACTGGAAAAAACCGGAATCAGAATAAACAAAATCAGACCGAATATTAAATTTGTCAAAAGAATCGAAGGTGGAATTGAAGTTAAAACAAATATAAAACAGGATATATCCAAAGATCTGGTTAGAGATATTGCTTCCGAGTTCGGATACAAAAATGGAGAAATAACGCTTAATCAAAGAATCACTGTTGAGGATCTTATTGATACTTTTTCAAGCAACAGATCGTACATAAATGCCATATTCGTATTAAACAAGATAGATAAAAAGAAACCTAACCCTATAAACCTTCCAGAAAATACATTATTTATATCTGCTGACAAGGAAATCGGTATTGAGGAATTTAAAGAAGCTTTATGGAACAGTTTGAGATTGGTTAAAGTTTATTTAATTGAACCGGATGAAGAACCTAATACTAATCACCCCATTATTATGAGGGAGGGTGATACATTAATGGATATTGCCATGACCATTGGTGATGATTTTGCTTCGGATAAAAAGCTTGCTAAAATCTGGGGAAAGAAAGCTCATTATCAAGGACAAGAGGTACCTTTAACCACTACTGTTGAAGAAGGATTGATGGTTAGATTTCTTCAAGCTTAATTTGATATAATAACTACGCACTTTTTAAATAAGCCGAGGTGCTGAAATTGGTAGACAGGCAGGTTTCAGGAACCTGTGCTCCTTATACGAGCGTGAGGGTTCAAGTCCCTCCCTCGGCACCAAAGCGTATTCGCGGGGATGGCGAAATTGGTAGACGCGCAGTCTTGAGGAGGCTGTGGAGAAATCCTTGGAGGTTCAAGTCCTCTTCCCCGCACAAAGTCGTGTATAATTGGATGCTTAGCTCAGCTGGTTAGAGCACTTCGTTTACATCGAAGGGGTCGGGGGTTCGAATCCCTCAGCATCCACCATATGCCGAGATAGCCAAGGTGGTCACGGCGGGCGCCTGAAGAGCGTCAGATGTGTGTTCGACTCACACTCTCGGCACAAAGCGAAGATGCGGGAATAGCTCAGTGGTAGAGCGTCTCCTTGCCAAGGAGAAGGCCGCGGGTTCAAGTCCCGTTTCCCGCTCCAAGCCCCCATAGCTCAACGGATAGAGCGCGCCCCTTCTAAGGGTGAAATGAAAGTTCGATTCTTTCTGGGGGCACCCTTTTCACAAACTTGACTTTAATCCTCAAAATGTGTCATCCTGATACTCAATAACGGCTAAGCTGTTGTTGTATTATGGTTATCGAGCAAGAAACTTTTACATTCTGGAAAAACCTGCTTTTAACAAGCGTATTTTTTATCGTTACACCAATATTAATCGGAATAAGCATCTTCTCTTTATATTCCTTCAGAAATACCGAAATTTTAGAAAAACAAATGCATATAAGCAGCGGAAATCCATTATCTGGTGTTAGAGTCTTTGCATCTCTTCCTGCGCTTACACCTTCGGTGTACGGAGCTGTTGAAGCAAAAGATGCCAGGCCTGAGATTATCCGTGGTTATCTTGAATATTATAAATCTCCTTTAGTTCCTCACGCAGAATTCATTGTTGAAACAGCCGACAAATATGAACTCGATTTTAGATTGATTACCGCAATAGCCCAGCAAGAATCTAACCTTTGCAAAATTATTCCTCCAAATACATACAACTGTTGGGGATGGGGAATTCACAGCAGGGGTACACTGGGTTTTGAATCGTATGAGCAGGGTATAGAAACCGTATCAAAAGGGTTGAAGGAAGAATACATCAACAAAGGATACTTAACACCCGAACAAATAATGAGCAAATATACTCCAATGTCCAATGGTTCATGGGCAAGAGGCGTGAATCAATTTATGTCCGAAATGGAATAGCTTTGACTTTGGATTAATTTAAAGCTATTCTTGTTGCTTGCAAAATGCCAGCCGCATATGACACATATGATTATCCATCTTATTGGGTGGGGAGAGAATATGAGCATAGATGTGAATTGATAGCCGTAAAGGCTCTTCTTCAGAAAATTCCCCGGATAGATACCTTAATTGAAGTTGGAGCCGGATTCGGGAGGATTACTCCAGTATACAAATACAGAGCGAAAAAAATATTTCTCACTGACCCGTCGGGAAAATTGTTAAGCCTTGCTCGGGATTCATTTAAAAGAAAAGGGTTATATTTCGTACATTCGAGGCTGGAAAGGTTGGATAAAAAAATCAAAAGAAGATCCGCTGATCTGATAATTATGGTTCGAGTTCTCCACCACATAAAGGATGTCGACCAGGCATTTAAGATTCTGTCCAAACTAACAAAAAAAGGCGGTTATTTAATATTGGAATTTGCCAACAAGAGCAATTTTAAAAACATGGTTAAAGAGTTTTTAAGGGGGAATTTTGTATTTCCAATGGAAATTGATACGGTTGATAAAAGAAGCAAAAAGAATATTAAGAAAAATACTATTCCTTTTAACAATTATCACGTTGATTACATCAAAGACAGACTGTCTGAAGCAGGGTACAAAATAATTGAAAAACGCTCTGTATCGAACATTAGAAACTCGTTTGTGAAAAACTTGTTTCCAACCAGTTTTTTTCTTTCTCTTGCCAACCTTGTTCAGCCTTTACTGGGATACATAAACTTTGGTCCATCAATATTTATATTGGCCAAAAAGATAGAGGAATAGGGGATCTTGACAGACCTGTAGTCTAATGCTATAGTACCACTAGATCTTGAGGCAAGATGGTTTTTACCATTCGAGCGTTGAGATATTTTTTGGGGCCCCCGCAAGGGGGCTCCTTTTTGTTATAATATGCCTGTGAATGCCGGGGTGGCGGAATGGTAGACGCGCATGGTTTAGGACCATGTGAGTTAATAACTCGTGGGGGTTCAAGTCCCTTCCTCGGCACAAGAAATGCTATAATGAGCCATGGAAGATGAACTGATAAACATCATACCCGTCAGAAATACACACAATCTCAATTTATTGCTTCTTCTGATACCGATAATCTCGTTTATATTAATACTGGCCCTACTTTCTACCAATCTGGATAAAGGAGAAGTTGCTGGAATGTCTGATAGTAGAGATGTTTCCAAAGCTGAACAAAATATAAAATGAAACAGCTTTTTCTTCCGATTCTTGGTGCTGCTGCGTTCATAATCATTGTTGGTCTCATGTACAACAACAAACTCCCGTTAAAAAGCCCTGAAAGCAATAAGGACAGCTCAAAAAATAATATTGTAATAATTTCTGACAACCATATTGAGGTAGAAATTGCCGATTCGTCAGACGAGAGATCAAAAGGCCTTTCGGGAAGAGACAATCTTGATGAGGGAAAAGGAATGCTCTTTGTCTTAGACCAAAAAAACACACGTCCGGGGTTCTGGATGAAAGGAATGAAAATGCCGATAGATATAATTTGGATTAATGATGAAAAGATTATTCAAATTGATTCGGAAGTGCCGTATCCCGATGAAAATGCAAATGAATTTCCAAGCTATTTTCCCAAGTCCGACATAGATTATGTTTTGGAAGTTCCTTCCGGTTATTCCAATAAAGTTGGTATCAAAGAAGGAGACCAGGTTAAACTTCCTTCACCCTACTAACCGCTTAAAGTAAACTCCTCTAATTCTTTTACTCCACCGAAAGCAATTCTGTCGGGAACCAGCTCTCTGGTATTAATCATCTTAAGAGGTGCAATTACAAACGACCCCCATTTTTCGTTGATATTATCTTGAGCTTTTGTAACTTTTTCTTTTCGTGGTAAGTCTTCAAAAAAATTAAGCTGTAACTCATTTTTTTTGAGAAGTTCATATACCGAAACCGCTATTTCTCGTACCGGTTTTTTGTATGGTGTTTTATTGAGTAGCTTAAACATTCCCTTGTATATATCCCTGGAATCGTAAACAGGTTCTTGTAGTTTCTTTGATTGGTGCCAAAAAGACCCGTCTTTATACGAAATTGCCAAATGAATACCTTTTGCTTTGTATCCTGCTTTACGAAGTCTAAATCCTGTTTTTTGAGAAAGTTTGGTAATTATCGGAGAAAGATCTTCGACTTCGGAAAGCGGTCTCGGAAGCGCAAATGAATTACCATAACTTTTCCTGGCAAAAACAACATCGTCAATTTCCCAACCTCTAATTCTCAAATACCAATAATACCCAAGTACCGAATGAAATGCCGCTTTTAATTTCCAATACGGTGCATTGTAGAAATCAAGGACGGTGTGTATTCCAACCCCAGACAGTCTGATTGCATTTTTAATCTTAATCCCGGGCAAATCAGTTATTTTTAATTGAGAGAAAACCTTTTTGTAATTTCTATAATTTATTTCATCTAAACCGTCGGGTTTCTTGAGTTCCGCTCCCAATTTTGCCAAAAATCTGTTTGGAGCAATTCCGATGGAAACCGTTAACCATTCTCCGATTTCATTTTTTATCCTTTCTTTGATTTCTTTGGCTATATTGGCAATTCCTTTTTGGAAAGATGGATATCCCTCGAGATTCAGAACAAATTCGTCAATACTTTTAGGGGAATAGTCATTTGTGTAATCGGAAATTATTTTACCCAGTTCAATGTGTACAAAACGATACTTCCACGGATCTGGGCTCAAAACTATTAGCTCGGGGCAAATTAATTTACCTTCTTTAACTCTCATTCCCACTCGTACACCGAGCCTTTTTGCTTCAACGGAAGGTGCAATGATACATCCTCCGGGTGAATCGTACGCAGAAACGGCAATGGGTTTTCCTCTTAATAGAGGGTTTGCCTGTTGTTCTATTGTTGCAAAGCAGGAATTGAGATCAATGTGTAATATTGTCGAATTCTTTTTGTTAAAAGATATTTCAGTCAGGATTTCCATCGGATATTTGTTCCAATCTCCATGTAAGGTTCTCCGTGTTGAAAACCAGCCTCATAAAAAGCGTTTCACTTGCAACCGAAAAAACATGCATCAAAGATCGGCCATCCCTATATGAATGGTGAAGACCTATTTTCTCTATTTTGTGGGATCTTCCTTCCCAAAGCACGTAAGTTGGTGTAAATTTACGAACCTTATGGTTGTAGATCGTAGCAACTGTAATGGGAGCCGATATTTTTTCTATCATTCCAAAATAAACCCGAAACTTTATATCTATTTATATATCCAAATAAAACCCGAAATCAATACCTAATTTCTTGACATTCGGAAGTAATAATATAAAAATATACCTATGAAGTTATTAATAAGACTTGCAATAAATGTTTTTGCTTTATTCGTCGTTGACTATTTGGTTCCCGGATTCGAGCTGGGTGGAATCGAAACCGCTGTTGTGGCAGCTATCGTAATTGGAATAGTAAACACCTTAATCAAACCTGTTTTGCAACTAATTGCATTGCCGATATCGATACTTACATTCGGAATAGCAGCTTTTTTTATCAATGTTACATTGCTTTACCTGTCAAGCAAATTGGTTCCAGGATTTATAATTGATACATATGTCACAGCCATAATTGCATCTTTGGTGTTGTCACTAACCTCATGGTTTTTGAATAAATTGGCCAAAGAATAATATGAAGCCTCAAATTAAGAATCAGTCAAAATTCAGTTTCAGATCTTCAGATTTCCTAAAAGGAAGTAAATTTTCAGGAGGATCAAACAAAAACAGTGTAAAATTTAATCCTTCACAGTTCAAAACACAACATAAAGGAAGTTAGCCTCGTTTTGTGTTATAATTCCTCATTGCTATGGCAAAAGAAATAACAAATTCCATTGCCCGGGAAGAAGACGGAACATTACAGGTAACGTTTATGTTGCCTTGGGAGATTGTTGAAAAAGCCCAACTTGATGCCTACAAAAAGTATGCCAAGGATATTACCGTCAAAGGTTTCCGAAAAGGAATGGCTCCTGTCGAAAAAGCCAAAGAACATATAGCTTTGGATAAGGTAATTAGGTCTGTCATAGCCGAGATTCTTCCTCCTGCTTTGGGCAAAGCATTTGAAGAACACAAAATTCAAGCCATGATGTACCCCAGAATTGAAGTAGTGTCTGTTGAAGAAGGTAAGGATTGGCAAATTAGAGCCGTTACATGCGAATTACCCTCGTTTGAACTCGGTAACTATAAAGATGCCATAACAAATCTCTCAAAATCATTAAAAAAGGATAAAAAAGAATTAACCGTAGAAGAAAAGCAAAGAAATATTGTGGAGCTTCTGGAAAAATCGATAACCCTTAAAGTTCCTCATGTATTGGTTGAGGAAGAGGTTGAAGGAAGACTAACAAGCCTCCTGGATAGAATAGATAAGTTGGGACTTAACTTGGAAAGCTATCTTTCATCACTTGGTAAAACTCCGGAAAAATTGAGAGAAGAATATGTCGAACAGGCAAAATCCTCTATCGCGATGGAACTTATTTTGGAAAAGATTGCCAAAGAAGAAAAAATTGAAATTAAAGATGAAGAAATTGAAGCCGTAATTAAGGCCAGCGAAGCTGACAGGTCATTATCCGAAAGACTTAGCTCACCCGAACAAAGATCCGTAATCAAATCAATCTTAAGAAAAAGAAAGTGTCTTGACGCTTTATCTGCCTTGCTGTAATCTGGGCTTGAAATGGATAAAACTCAAAAACAAAAGGTAATCAAAAATCTTCAAAGAAAAAATATCCTTGAATCCATTAAAGATATTGGAGAATCGACAACTCAATCTATCACTTCCGACCTTGTTGAACAGTCGACAAAAGACTTTTTAAAAGAACTTCTGGGAATAAATAGCACCAACAAATCAGGGGAAATATTCGCAGGACAGGAAATTGCAATGAAAGAGGTGTTTGATGGTAAAGCCAAGGAAAAAGAAAACGAATATAAACAAACCAGATTTGAAAACACTCTTATAAGAGAAGAAAAAGAACGAATTGAACACAAATCCAACGAACTAAAACTCCACCTGCATGCTTTAATGCAGGAAATCTATTCTTTGGCTAAGACTACTCAAAACCTGGGACAAGAGGTAGAGGTAGCCACTATGCAGGCCCCAGCAAATCCAGGTATATATCATGTCGTTTTTTTTGAAAAAATGATTGAATATATCAGAGATTTTCGGAAAAAAATTGAAGATTCTTCTGTCTGGCTCTCTTCATCCAATAAAAGAGCTGAGAAAAAGAACTACTGGTCCATGTACAAGAAAAAGGGGAGCTCATTCCTATTGGCTCCTGATCATTATTTACAAAGATCGGTTGGATAATGTCTCCAGAAATTGGCCATTTTTATCAGCATTTACAAAAATTGGGTATTCATCGAAAAGTTCTTCTTGCGAGGGAAGAGGATCTCGGTGGGTATCTAATGGAAATATATTCTTTACCTCTTAACAAATACGTACTATGTGACAACAACTGCAATAATCCTGCTTCAATCATGATTTATTCAAAATCTCATGATGGCAAAAAAGCGCTTGATTTGTTTTGTGATATGCATGCCGGCGACAACCTGATTAAGCTTCGGGACAATAAATTATTTGATTAATTAGTCAATCTTTAACCCGTTTGGTATAATTAGCGTTACCTGGACGCTTAGCTCAGTTGGCTAGAGCGCTTTCTTGACGTGAAAGAGGTCGGGGGTTCAAGTCCCTCAGCGTCCACATATCGGGCTCGTAGCTCAATGGCTAGAGCACCTGGCTGGCAGTCAGGGGGTTAGGGGTTCGACTCCCCTCGAGTCCACAAAACTTGCATTAACAATCAATAAAGTACTAATATTTTATAAGGATGAATCGTAAACTGCTCATTGTAATTGCAATCGTAATTCTTGTTATTGTTGCCCTGCTTTCGATAAAAATATTTTTTCCTGAAAACAATTTCGTTGATAAAGGAATTTACTGGATAAGTGGAACTGATCAATCAAATCAAAGTCAAAGTATCTTTAACATCAACCAGAATAATGCAAAAATGCGCACTTCTGATGGAAGTATAAAATTAACGTCTCCCGCTCCAAACTCTAAGGTTAAACCCGGATTTGTTGTTTCCGGAACTGCAAGAGTAGCTGAGAACATAATAAGCTGGAAATTAATTTCAAGCGAAAACGAGATTCTCGGACAAGGATATGTTTCTGTTGAAGTTAATGAAGAAATTAATGTTTCACTATTCGATTTTCAAGCTATTTATCCAGAAGGGACAAATGGAAATGGATTCTTGGAAATATTTGACTACTCTCTGAAAGATGGATCTTTATACGAAAAAATTCAGATTCCCCTCATATTCGATTAACATCTCTCCATAAATGAGTTAAAATAAGCCATGAGTAACGAACTTGAGCATTTGAGACATTCTACGGCACACTTGCTTGCTGCAGCCGTAACTTCGTTGTGGCCTAACGCCAAACCAACAATCGGACCCGTTATCGAACATGGTTTCTATTACGATTTTGACATGGGAGATGAAAAGATTACCAATGGGGATTTACCAAAGATTGAAGAAAAAATGAGAGAAATTATCTCTTCATGGAAGTCTATCGATGGGGAAGAGATCTCTGTCGAAAAAGCCAAAGACATTTTCAAAGACAATGAATACAAAATTGAATTGATTGAAGAATTTGAATCTGAAAAACTACCAATAACAATATACAAGTCAGGTGATTTTATTGATTTATGCAGAGGGGGTCATGTTGATAATCCCCAGGAAATTAAACATTTTAAACTCATGTCTGTAGCCGGAGCGTATTGGAGAGGAAACGAGAAAAACAAAATGCTTACCCGTATTTATGGAGTTTCCTTTTCAAGTAACGATGACTTGGAAAATCACTTACAAAGTCTGGAAGAAGCATCCGAATTTGATCACCGAAAAATTGGCAAGGATCTTAATTTATTTGTCTTTTCTGACATTATCGGCAAAGGTCTTCCCATGCTTACACCTCAAGGAGCGACAATCAGAAGAGTTTTGGAAAGATTTATTGTTGATGAAGAAATTAGAAGAGGATATCAACATGTTTACACCCCTCCTCTTGCAAAAACCGAACTATACAAAAAATCGGGACATTATCCTTATTACAAAAACACAATGTATCCTGTTATGAAAGTCGACGAGGAGGAGCTTATTCTTAGGCCCATGACGTGTCCTCATCACTTTATGCTCTATAAATCCGACTTACATAGCTACAAAGAACTTCCTTTAAGGATTGCCGAGATAGCTCCACAATTTAGATACGAAAAAAGTGGAGAGCTTACCGGACTTATAAGAGTAAGGATGTTCCATCTTGCCGATGCCCATATCTTTACATCACAAGAACAAGCCAAAGATGAAATAAAAAATGTTTTGGAACTTATTGATTTTGTAAATTCCAAAATGGGTCTCAAAAAGGGTGAAGATTATCGTTACAGGCTTTCTTTGGGTGATCGATCGGACAAAAACGAAAAATATTACAAGGATGATGAAGCTTGGGAATATGCCGAAAATGTATTAAGGGAAGTATTAAGTGAATCCGATGTGCCATCCTTTGAAGCAAAAGGAGAAGCCGCATTTTACGGTCCGAAAATTGACGTTCAGGTAAAAAAGATAACTGGAAAGGAAGAAACAGCATTTACGGTACAGTATGACTTTGTAATGCCAAAGCGATTTGATCTTAAATATACCTCTGAAGACGGTAGCGAAAAGGAAGTTGTTGTTATCCATAGGGCCTCGATAGGTTGTCTGGAAAGAACAATTGCCTTCTTGCTCGAAAAATATCATGGAGCACTCCCTCTATGGATGTCTCCAACACAAGTAGCCATTTTACCGATATCTGAAAAGCATACCAAGTATGCAATCCTTGTAAAGGAAAAGTTGGATGAAGTCGGTATTCGATCTTTCTTTGACGACAGAAGCGAAACTTTACAAGCTAAAATAAGATCGGCGCAAATGAAAAAAATACCCTACATGTTAGTATTGGGTGACAGGGAGATGGAAGCACAAAAAGTTGCACCCAGGCACAGAATAAAAGGAAATCTGGATACAATGTCTATTGAAGAATTTGTGACTAAAATTGACAAGGAAAATAAGGAGATGTTGATAGAGGAATGATTCTCTTGAGCTCAAGGTCATATTCGGGTATAATTTACATCGTAAATTGAAAACAGGAAACTTGAATTGGCGTGTAGACAGTGAAATCCGTGCCCCGGAAGTCCGAGTAATCGACTCCGAAGGGAATCAACTGGGAGTAATGAAAACTCCAGATGCCATCAAGAAAGCCAACGAAACCGGGCTAAATCTGGTCGAGATTGCACCAAATGCCGTTCCACCTGTAACTAAAATTATCGAAGTCGGTAAGTTTAAGTATCAGGAAGAAAAAAAGCAGAGGATGCAACAAAAAAAGGTAAAGGGAGGGGACGTAAAAGAAATAAGATTCTCTCCGTTTATCGCGGAAAACGACTTTAATACAAGAATGGAGCGTGTTAAGGAGTTTATCGACAACAGAGACAAGGTTAGGTTGGTTGTTGTTTTCAGAAGACAACAGTTGGGAAGCAAACAGTTTGGATATGATCTGTTTAAAAAGATTCTAACCGAACTTGGAGACACGGTTTCCGTTGACATGGAACCCAAGTTTCTTGGAAAGAATTTAATAATGGGAATATCCCCATTAAGCAAGAAAAATGCCTAAATCAAAAACAAGAAAATCAGTTATAAGAAGATTCAAAGTCACACCTACAGGAAAGGTGCTACACAGACATGCTTTCAGAAGACATTTGAAAGCCAATAAAACCAAAAAACAACTTGGCAATCTTAAAAGAGTTGCCGAGATGAAAGGCCAATTTGCTAAAAGAATAAGAAAGGCATTGGGAAAATAAAATGGCAAGAGTAAAATCACCATCAGCAATTAAACACAGAAAAATTCTTAAACAGGTTAAGGGTTTTAAGCAAAGCAGGAGAAAGAGAATCCAAACAGCCATGGAGGCAAGACTTCATTCAATGCAGTATGCATATGAAGGAAGAAAACTCAAGAAAAGAGACTTGAGAGCCTTATGGATTATTAGAATAAATGCTGCAGTCAGAAAGTTTGATCTATCATATTCTAAATTTATCAAGCTACTTAAAGAGTCCAAAGTTGAAATCGATAGGAAAATATTGTCTGATATTGCCGCCAAGGACCCATCTACTTTCGAAAAAGTAGTTAATTCAGTAAAGAAATGATAACCTTTTTCTCCGGACTTAAATTCTTTAGAATAGAATAAGTTTGTGGAGAAATAATTTTATTAGCTCTCCACAGGAGAGCTTTTTTCGTATATGAGAGAAGAATTAATAAATATTAAAAATGAGGCAATGGCTCAAATTATGGAAGCAAAGTCTTCCCAGGAGCTGGAAACATTAAGGATCAACTATCTCGGAAGAAACGGGAAGATAAATGAAATACTTAAAAATATTAAGGATGTTAAACCTGAAGATAGAGTAGAGATAGGCAAACTTGTTAATGAAGTAAAAAATACTATATCGCTTCTTCTCGCAGAGCAAGATAATAAATTCACCGAAAGCGTAAGGGATTGGTTCGACACATCGGTGCCCGGTATCAAACCCAAAATTGGAAAAATCCATTTGGTAACAAAAGCAATTAGAGAAATATCTAAATTATTTGAGGATATTGGATTCGTAAGATCCCGATACCCGGAGGTTGAATGGGATTATTTTGCTTTTTCTGCATTAAACATGCCCAAAGAACATGCGGCCAGGGACGAATGGGAAACTTTTTTTGTGGATGTTAAGGAAAATCCAAAATACGGAAAGATGGTTTTAACTCCCCACACATCTTCCGGACAAATCAGGGAAATGTTTAGAGTAAAAAAACCTCCGATAAGAATGATAAACATTGCAAAAACTTACAGAAGGCAACTGGACGTGTCTCATAACCAAATGTTCCATCAATTTGAAGGGCTTGTCGTTGACGAAGGAATCAACATAACCCACCTTAAAGGGACACTGGATTATTTTGCCAAGAACTTTTTTGGTGAAAAAAGAACTACGCGACTTAGACCTTATCATTTCCAATTTACCGAACCGTCATTTGAAGTTGATATCTCCTGCGGACTATGTGACGGAAAGGGGTGCAAATTTTGCAAATCCGGTTGGCTGGAGCTTGGTGGCGCTGGTATGGTTCACCCTAATGTTTTAAAAGAATGCGGAATTGACCCAAACAAATACTCGGGTTTTGCATTTGGTTGGGGAGTGGAAAGAACCTTTATGATGAAATCGGGGCTTAAGATCGATGATATAAGAAAATTATATGGTGCTGATATTAGATTCCTAAAACAATTTTAATATGGACATAAAAATTCCTGACAAATGGTTAAGAGAGCATCTTGAAACAAACGCCAAGCCGGATGATATTGCAAGATGTTTGTCTCTATGCGGCCCTTCTGTAGAAAAGGTTGATGAAACAAAACATGGAATTGTATATAACATTGAAGTTACGGGGAATAGAATTGATTCAGCGTCCGTATATGGAATAGCAAGAGAGGCGGCTGTAATACTTCCCAGATTTGGTTACAAAGCTAAACTTAAACCTCTTCCTAAAATAAAGATAAAGACATCTAAAAAAGTAGATTATCTTACCACTATTGTAAACTCCAGACTTTGCCCAAGGTTTAGCATGATACTAATTAAGGACGTAAAAATATCCGATTCGCCGCCTGATATGGTAGAAATGATTTCCGCTTGCGGTGGAAGGGGAATCAATAATGTCGTTGATATTAGCAACTACTTAATGTTTGAATACGGCCAACCCCTACACACATTCGATTACGACAAGATTAAGGATTCTTTGATGATGCTTAGAGAAAGCAAAAAGGGAGAAAGCATTTTTACTCTCGATGGAGTAAAACGAACTCTTCCCGGAGGAGATATGGTAATCGAAGACGGGTCGGGCAAGTTGATTGATCTTTGCGGAATCATGGGTGGTAAGCTGTCAGCAGTCGATAAAAACACAAAAAATGTACTTATATATGTACAGTCATATAATCCATCCTATGTAAGGAGGACTTCCATGTCTCTAGCCCACAGAACTGATGCTTCTGTGTTGTTTGAAAAAGGACTTAATCCCGAATCGGTTACTCTAACCATTCAGGAATCCATTAGATTATTTGAAAAGTTTACTGGCGGTAAAGCAGATCCTAGTATTCTTGATGTTTATCCTAATCCGTGGAAAGCAAAATCGATAAGACTTAGGTTTGATAAGGTGCAAAAAGTACTCGGAATTGATATTGAAGAAAGACAGATTAAATCAATTTTAGAAAGCCTAGGATTTAGCATTTCGGGTAGTAATCCCATGGATGTAAAAATTCCTTCGTACCGTGATAACGATATATCTATCGAAGAAGATTTGATTGAGGAAATTGCCAGAATTTACGGTTACCATAATATCTCCAGTCAGTTAATGCATACTGCAATACCCACAGAAAATCGAAATGGCATATTTGCTTTTGAGAATTATGTAAAGGATATTATTAAAGGGTACGGTGGAATTGAGGTATACACATTAACTTTAGTTTCCGAAAAGGATGTTGTTGGTAAAGCATACAAACTCAAAAATCCTCTTGGTAAAGACGCTGAATACTTAAGAACTTCAATGTTGCCCTCTTTGATGTTGGCAAAAAAAGAAAACCGTAATATTAATGACGAGTATCACTTGTTTGAAATTTCAAATATTTATTTACCTGTTGAAAGCGAACTGCCTCAAGAAAAATCTGTTCTTGCCGGAATAATTGAAAATTCTGAATACCGTCACGCAAAGGGAATTATCGAAGCCTTACTTACAGAATTAAATATTTCATACGAATTCATTGAGGAAGAAATGCCGCTATTTGCACCTGGTATGGGTTTAAAAATAATGTGCGGAAAAGAAAAACTAGGTATTTTCGGTATAACCGAGCAAGGTGACTTCTATTACGAGTTTGACACTAAAACATTATTTAACAATTATTCGCTTGTTGGAAAATATTCACCGAACTCAAAGTTCCCATCACAGATTGAGGATATTACTTTTACCTTACCGGAAAAAACAAGGATCGGTGATGTCATTACTCAAATATCTCAACGCGCAAAAGAAATTGTTTCAGTTGTACTAAAAGAAGTATACGAAAACTCGTTTACGTTTAGAGTCGAATACCAGAGCATGGAAAAAACTTTGGAAAACAAAGATGTTGAAAAAATCAGAAGCAATATCATATCAGCAATAGAAAAAAAGTTCGGTGGCAAAGTAAAATAATTAAGGAGTGGGGGTAGGAGTTGGTGTAATATCCCATGCTACGTTAACACCAATTCTAATCATACTTTCAGCCTCATGGTTATCTTTATCCCATGCTTTTACTTTTAACTGATGTGCTCCATCACTAACCCCAGAAAAACTATGTTCAAAAGGTGGTCCGTCAAAACTTCTAACTTTACTATTGTCCAAATACAATTCGACTTTTGTTACATCTGATGTCGAATCTGCAAAAAACTTGGCTGTGAAATTATTGCCGAGGTTTGATGTCTGATCTGTCGGATTGGAAAAACCGGTGTTTAAGGGATTTTGAGTACCACAATATTCGCTTGGAGGCTTATACCTGGAATCGGATTGGGTATTAATCCAATTCAGTATTCCTTCCTGCCATCTGTTTGGCTTACCCGCACCTGCCGTAGGATCTTCCTCTTTAAAGACAAAATATTCTTTCTCTTCATAGTCACCTCTGTTGATATCTGCAGGTGTGGCTAGTTTTCCGTCTTGTTTACAAACCTTGAGCTTTACGTGCACAGGATCGTTACCCGGCTCTGTGCCTTGAATAAACTTTTCAGTTCTTGCGGCAAACCCGTCGTGCGCTCGATATCCGGATACGGAATCAACAGAAGCAGTTATTATCCTTCCTGGTGTTTCAAATCCAATGTTTGGTTTACCTGATAATGCCTCAACGGTTATTCTTCTCCAGATAGGGGATGCTCCCGAGATACCGGAGGCAACTGATTTCATCGGAGAGTTGTCGTTGTTTCCAACCCAAACTCCAACAACAATCTGTGTGTTTCCACCTATTGCCCAGTTATCTCTGCGGTCATTGGTTGTACCGGTTTTAACACCCACCGTTCTTCCGGGAATATTAAGGAGTGAATTGGGTCCGAAGACTGTTTCTCTGGCTTTATTATCAGAGAGAATGTCGGCCATTAAATAAGCTTGTTCTTCAGTTAGAACTCTCTTTTTCTTTTCTGGTTTAACTTCTTCAAGTACTTTTCCGTCGGCATCTTCGACCTTAAGTATCGCTGTGGGTTCAATCCGATAACCTTTGTTAAAGAATGCCGCATATGCAGCTGTTATCTCGGACAGCTTAACCTCACCACCACCCAGCGTTAACGACAACCCTACACGGCTTAACGTTTCCTGTGTTGGAGGTAGAGAATTTATACCAAGATCGTATGCAGTTTGAAGGGTATCCTTTATTCCTACAAGAGCGAGCATTTTAACAGCAGGTATGTTTAGAGAATTGCCCAATGCATATCTTAATTGAACCGGACCCCTGTATTTCCCGTCGTAATTAACTGGTTTGTAATCCGGTTGGCCCGCACCTCCGGGGAAGACAGTCTCGACATCCATAATTAAAGTCGATGGTGTGTATCCTTCTTTAAGTGCCGTTACATATGTAATTGGCTTAAAAGACGATCCGGGCTGTCTTAATGATTGAGTTACATTTACTTGCCCATCGTAATCATCGGCGGCAAAGTTTTTGGATCCAACCATTGCAAGAATTTCTCCTGTTTGAGGGTCGTATGCAATTGCTGCACCATTTGTAATATTTTGAGATTCGACTTTGGCAATTTCTTCTGAAACTATAGATTGTGCTTTTTCCTGCAATTCCAAATCGAGAGTTGTTGTTACTTTTAAACCTCCTTGTTCTATCGCTGCTTCTCCGTACCTTTCCTCAAGTATTCCTTGTACATATTGGACAAAATGTGGTGCTTTGAAAGAAGCTCCTTTTGGTTGAAAAACAACCGTATCCAATTCACTTTTTGCCTGTTCTTCCTGTTCTTTCGTTATATAGTCATCCTCACGCATTCTTCTTAAGACCTCTTGAGTTCTTCCGATATATGCCTTTGGATTACTGGAATAGGGAGAATAATAGGAGGGTCTTTGAGGCATTCCCGCAAGTATGGCCGACTCAACAAGTGTCAGATCTTTTGCACTTTTTCCAAAATAGGTTTCGGCTGCAGTTTCAACACCCCATGCCGTTCCTCCATAGGGAGCTTCGTTTAGGTACATTTGCAGTATTTCGTCTTTGGTATATTTTCTTTCTATTTGGACTGCCAAAATGAATTCTTTTGCTTTTCTTATCAATGATCGTTCGGATGTAAGCAGAACATTTTTAACAAGTTGCTGGGTAAGCGTTGATCCACCCTGAGCTCTTCCCGCAGTAAAAAGTCGGGTGAATCCACGAATTATTCCCAGTGGATCAAAACCTTGATGTGAATAGAAATTTTTATCTTCTATCGCAATCGTTGCTTGTCTCAAATAAACGGGTATTTCTGTAAGTGGTATTGCAGTTCTTCTTTGGTCGATAAAAATGTCGTATAAGACTTTTCCGTTACGATCAAGGATCTTGGTGGAAAAACCCTCTCTTCTAACTACATTGTCCGGAGTGGGAAGGTTAAAAGACATTAAAGGAACAACAACAAATGAAGCGATAATTAGTACGATTACTCCGATAAAGCCGTACTTTGCTAATTTGAATATGAGTTGACTATTCTTAAATCCCGGTCTTCGTGCGATTATCCTTCGTCTTCTGTATTTATCCCTCCACATACTTACTTGTCATTGTATCAAAACAAGCCTAAAATGTGTAATAAGAATGAATAATATTGACGAAATACTAACAAGAGGGGTGGAAATGATTATGCCTTCGAAAGACGGCCTTAAATCATTAATGGAGAAGGGGAAAATTAAACTTTACCAAGGCTTCGATCCTTCAATGCCCAGCTTACATTTGGGTAATTTTGTTGGGTTAATGAAATTAAGACAATTTCAAAAATTAGGTCACGAAGTTATATTCCTCGTCGGTGATTTTACCGGAATGATCGGAGATCCTACAGACAAAGCTTCCGCAAGAAAACAGTTAACCAGAGAGGATGTTTTGAAAAACTGTGAATCATGGAAAGCACAAGCCGGTAAAATATTGGATTTTCAAGGTGATAATCCTGCAAAAATACTATTCAACTCCGAATGGTCGGACAAGGTAAGCTTCAAAGATTTAATTGAAATTACTTCAAACTTTACTGTTCAACAAATGATTGAGAGAGATATGTTCCAGGAGAGAATAAAAAATAAAAAACCTATCTATCTACATGAATTTTTATATCCTGTTGCTCAAGGATATGATTCGGTTGTAATGGATGTAGATCTTGAAGTGGGGGGGTCGGATCAAATGTTCAATATGATGGCGGGAAGGGATTTGATGAAATCAATGAAAGGAAAAGAGAAATTTGTTTTAGGCACCAAGCTTCTTGTCGATAAAGATGGAAACAAAGTTGGAAAAACAACCGGAAATGCTCTCTTTCTTGATTCTACTCCCGAAAAGTTTTTTGCAGGAATTATGTCTTTTCCTGACGAAGTGCTACTTATTTCTTACGAGCTCTTGACCGAGCTCCCCATGGAAGGAATAAAGGAAAAAATTAGTAATGATCCAATGAAAGCAAAGAAAGATCTTGCTTTTGAAATTGTAAAGTTTCTCTGGGGCGAAGAAGCTGCAGTAAAGGGACAGAATTATTTTCAAAAAACCTTCCAGGACAAAATGCCTTCTTTTGATATAAGAGTCACATCCGGAGGATCAATCGCTTCGACAATAGCACCATTTACTTCAAATTCAAGCATGAGCGAAGCAAAAAGATTGATTGCTCAAGGAGCAGTAGATATAAATGGTTTAACGGTAAATGATCATTCAACCATAATTAATAAGGGCGATGAGATTAAGGTTGGAAAAACAACTTTTCTGAAAGCAACAAAATGATACTTACAAGAAAGCAAAAGAAATTTGTCACTATCGTAATTATGATTGCAGGAATTGCTCTTGTTTTAAGTTCTTTCCTTCCCTTCCTTATATACTAAACAATGTTCAAAGATGCTCCAGTGGAAAATTTGCCACAAATCGGACCTTCGTATGCAACAAAACTTAATCGCTTGGGAATAGAAACGATATCCGATCTGTTTTTTCACATACCGACTCGGTATTTAGACTTCCGAAACACAAGAAAAATTAAAGACCTGCGGGCAGGAGACATTGTTGTCGTAAACGCAACCGTAAAATACATCAAAAACCAATACACAAAATCGGGTAAATTTATGCAAATTGCTCAAGTCGAAGACGAATCCGGTACATTAACTGTCGTCTGGTTCAATCAACGATTTTTATCAAGAATTTTATATCCCGGAATTACAGTTTCTTTAGCAGGAACCGTAAAATGGTTTGGTAGGACAATTACATTAACCTCACCGGATTTTGAAATAATCAAAGAAGAAAAAGACATCATTCACACAAAAGGACTTGTTCCAATCTATTCCGAGACATCGGGACTAAATTCAAAATGGTTTCGCAACAGAATCCACGAAAATATTAAATTACTTGAGGGCTACAAAGAATATCTTCCTGATAATGTTTTAAAAATGTATAAGTTAAGTAAAATCGGTGAATCTTTAGTTAATATTCATAATCCCAAAAGCAATACCGATCTGGGTTATTATTTTAAACGTTTAATATTTGAAGAATTGATTTCGTTTCAACTTGCATCTATCACTAACAAACACAATTTTAAAGCTTATAAAACGTACAACCTCAACCACACCAAAAAAGAGCTTGCAACACTATATGAAGGCTTACCTTTCAAACTAACAAATTCCCAGAAAGAGGTTGTTGACGAAATACTTGATGACATTTCCAAAGATCAGCCAATGAATAGACTGTTGGAAGGAGATGTGGGTTCGGGCAAAACTATTGTCGCCCTGATTGCAACATTCGTTGCATTTCTTAACGGATATCAAACCGTAATCATGGCTCCAACTCAAATTCTCGCCGAGCAACACTTTAAAACGATAGGAAAAATATTTTCAAAATTTAAAATTAGGCTTCGTTTCGTGACCGGGAAAATCGACAAATCTGATATCGGGAAAACAGATGTCTTTATCGGAACCCATGCATTAATCAATAAAAAGGAATTGTTTAACAATGTTGCTTTGGTCGTTATTGACGAACAGCATAAGTTCGGAGTAAACCAAAGGCAACGATTGCTTAGAAAC
The DNA here is from genome assembly GCA_964617045.1 of uncultured Gammaproteobacteria bacterium. GTDB lineage: Bacteria > Patescibacteriota > Microgenomatia > UBA8517 > UBA8517 > CAZTVZ01. The sequence goes on from CAZTVZ010000001.1 coordinate 73,450, forward strand.
GTTGCTCGGAATAAACACATACCACATCTTTTAACCATGACTGCGACACCTATTCCAAGAACAATTGCACTAACAGCCTATGGTGACATGGACCTGAGTGTCATCAACGAACTTCCTAAAGGAAGACAAGAAATCAAAACCTGGATTATAGAAAAAGGTAAACGTGATAAGGCATACGAGTGGGTTGAAAATGAAATCAAAAATAAAAGTGTTCAAGCATATGTTGTGTGTCCGTTAATTGAAGAATCCGAAATTGAAACACTTAAAAGTATTAAGTCAGTTAAGGCGGAATACGAAAGACTAAAAAGCATAATGAAACCGCTTAAGCTTGGTCTTTTGCATGGAAAAATGAAATCTGATGAAAAAGAACAAATAATTGATCAGTTTTCTAAAGGGAAAATTGATATTTTGGTTTCAACTCCGGTTGTGGAAGTAGGAATAGATGTTCCCAATGCCTGCATTATGGTCGTCGAGGGATCGGAAAGATTCGGACTATCGAGTCTTCATCAATTAAGAGGAAGAGTGGGGCGAGGGGTTAAACAGTCCTACTGTCTATTAATGACGGATAGCCCCTCCAAAAATCCTTTGGCGAGGTTGCAGGCCATGGAAAAGAACCATTCTGGATTCGAACTGGCAGAGATAGACTTGAAGCTCAGAGGCCCGGGTGAAATATTCGGAGTAAAACAGCACGGAATACCTGAGCTAAAAATCGCGACATGGCAGGATTTCGATAATATCAAATATTCGAAACGCCTTTCCGAAGAGATTTTCCAAAACAAAGAACTTCTGGCCAAAGTTTACCGCTCAAACCATTTCATCCTTGCGGGTATGCCTAAATTGGTTTAAAATTAGCGCTGTTATGACACCATTACCGAAGAAAAAACATACAAGATCAAGATCCAACCAAAGAAGAAGCGCCGTAACCAGAATTTCCCTGGGAACATTGGCTAAGTGTGCTTCGTGTGGAAAACTAAAAGAACCACACAAGACTTGCAAGCACTGTGGCGCACACCACCTCAAAAAATAATAATGAAGACTGCTCATGACCCCCGCCATATAAAAAGAAGAGAAATCGTAAAGACATTATTTGCTGAATCTTTCACCCACCAGGATCAAGTTCCTGCAACGGACCTTGAAGACGATGGTCTGGGAGAAATCGAATTTAACGAACTCGACAAATCCGAAATATTGGAGGAAGTAGCGGATATTGTCAAAATACAAGCAAAAATAGACGATTACATAAAAGAATCCGCGACCGAATGGCCGATAGACAAACTGAATAAAATTGACCTATCCATTCTCAGACTGGCAATATATGAACTTCTGAATAAGGGAGAATCAACACCTCCCAAAGTTGTAATAGACGAAGCAGTTGAGCTATCCAAGGAGTTTGGAAGTGAAACCACATCCTCTTTTGTAAATGGTGTATTGGGAAGTGTCCTTAAAAAAATTGACGATGGAAAATAATATTGAACAATTAATAATAAGTACAATTTCAGAAATTTCAGGAGCAGATATATCGGATATTAAATCGGAAGATTTTTTGATTGATGATCTTCATCTTGGACCCACCGAAATGACCGATTTACTGGAAAAATTATCGGAAAAAGGATGCGACACGTCCAAATTAGAAAATATTCAGGAAATGACGGTTTCTGATTTGACAGAAGAATTGACTTTAAGTTCATAAGTATGGACAACATCGACAAACTAGTAACTTTTTTTAAAAACCAAGAACTATTGGATCAGGCTTTGACCCATAAATCTTGGGTTAACGAGAACCTGGGGGTTAGGGGATCTAATGAAAGATTGGAGTTTCTTGGGGATGCTGTTCTTGAATTTGTAATTTCCGCCGAAATATTCAGGAAGTTCCCGGACAAAGAAGAAGGTTTTTTAACAGCCTTGCGATCTAGCTTGGTTAATACGGAAAATCTTGCTTCGGTTGCCATTAAACTTAATGTCGGTGAAAAGATTTATCTATCCAAAGGCGAAGAAGAAAGTGGGGGAAGAACCAATAGTTCACTTCTTGCAGATACTGTTGAGGCGATTATAGGGGCTCTTTATATGGATCAAGGGCTCGAATATGCTACAAAATTTATCATGGACAATATCGCAGCAGAAATACCCGAAAAAATTGAACAACCTTTAAAGGATCCGAAAAGCAGACTTCAGGAATATGTCCAAAGTATGAGTTTCCCAACACCCAATTATCGCGTGGTTGAAGAAACAGGCCCCGATCACAGTAAACATTTTGAAATAGAGGTATTTGTGAATGGAGATTCATGGGGTAAGGGTGAAGGGAAAAGCAAAAGCCTGGCTGAACAGGCAGCAGCCAAAAACGCTTTGGACAACCACCTTGAGAAATAGCCTCAATTAAGATATAATTCTTCACTGACATGGTAAAAATACGATTAGCCAGACTAGGAACCAAGAAAAAGCCGTTCTACCGAATTGTCGCCATAGACGAGAGACAAAAGGGAACTGGTGAGGCATTGGATATTGTAGGATATTGGCATCCAGCACAAAAAAAGACTGAAATAGACACGGCAAAAGTTGAAGAGTGGGTCAAAAAAGGTGCAATTATTACTCCCGCGGTCAAAAAACTCATCGAAAAATGACAGATTTAATCAAGTACATCATTAAAAACATCACTGGATCGGATGATTTCGAGGTTGTTGAAAACGAAATTGGTGAAGGAAGATTGGAATATGTAGTCAAAGTACCCAAAGAATTAATGGGTATAGTAATCGGGAAGGGTGGCAGCATAGTCAAATCAATAAGAAATCTTGTTAAAGTTAAGGCTACAATAGAAAAGAAATCCGTAAATATCTTCGTTGAAGAACGTTAATTAAAAGGATCCTGTCTTATTCCTGGCTGTTGAGGTGTCAAATTCACTTGAATTGGTGTTCTTAACAGCAATATTTTTGCCAGAGAATCTTTTTCTGCAGCCGTTAAATCTTTCAGAGGGTCGTTTATCGGTGGTAGCTTGGTGGGATAAGGACCGAAATATGTTCTGACAACGACATCCGCTCTCGTTAAACCGGTTGACTGCGAAAACTTTGCTTTTTCAATATTCGAGACAGGGGATACGTTTTCAAAGGATTTCAAATAATCTAGAAGTGTAAGCATGGGACCATCTACGGTAAAAGTAATGTCGACACTGTTTACTGAACCCTGTAAAGCTTCCGTTCCGCCTTTTAAATCGGTAATTGTCAAGCCTTTTTCCAATGCCAACATTTTTATTTGCGATATCATGGAAAAACCGGAGTATCTTTCCGGCATTGCGAATGTAATTGCATTGGCATATTTATCCATTTCTCCCGAAAGATCGGATAGTATTCGTTCTTTTTCCTTCAAGACATTTTCAATTTTTTGATTTCTTTCAAGCTCGTCTTTTTGTTCGGTTATTTTTCCGAATCCAACCTTAACTGCAACCGTAAACACGACGGTAATAAGAAGAATCATACCAATAGGCATTAAAAGAGCTTTTATGTTTGGTGAACTGATATTTAAATTTGTTTTCATTTCTTTGTTACAGTCCCGTTGGAAAATTTGACACTAACAATGTATCCGACACTAGAATTAAAACTAAAACTCAACAAATCGATTCTTTTATATTCCGTAATAGTTGCCACAGTAGACATAAGTTTTACCAAACTTAATGAATTATTGGCAAGATAGGTCATCTCAATCGACTCTTTTCCCAGAATGGATTCCGTAACTACAATGTCCGGAGGAATAATTGTTGTAATATCGTATAGGGACGCAATTTCTTTCTCCACGTTTTGTTTCTTTTCAATTTCTGCAATTTTTGCCAATCTGTCTTTAACCAATATCAAGCTTTGTTCTGTTTGCTCCAATGCTTTGATATTGCCTTTTAAGGCCTCCTGGGCTTCCTGAGATTTTTTCAAGGCGATTGAATTGAAGGAAAAATAAGCAACCAATCCTATTAGGGATACAACAAGAATCATTGCCAACCCTGTTGCTGCCGATCGCAAATATCCAGATATTTTCTGTATACGAGGATCGGGAGTTAGGTCTTTGGGGAGTAGGTTAATACCCATTGCAGTTTATGCTCCTCTCAAAGCCAATCCAACGGCAATAGAATATAATGGCGCATACGGAGCGATTGTTTTTAGAGCCTGTTGATCAACACTTATTCTGGAGAATGGATTTCCGATTATTACTTCAATCCCTATTGCTTTGGAAATTAGAGGAAGTGCTTGAGGCATTCCGGAAGTGCCGCCGGATAAGATGATAGTTTTGGGCATATCACCTTTTTCTTCGGACTGATAAAAATGAATGGCTTTTTTGATTTCGTCTATAACAATATTAAATACCGGATCCAGTGCGCCCTTTATCTTTCCTTCCAATTGAGCCCCTTCCAATCCGTAAGTCCTTTTGTATTCTTCAGCTTGCTGCAATTCTATCCCGAGTGTTTGAGCAACAGCTCTCGTAAATGCCTCACCTGCAGTAGGGATACTTCTCGAGAAAGACAATTGCCCATTTTTGGCAATGGCGATATCGGTTGACTTGGCACCAAAATCGGCAATTAAAACCGTTTGATTAATAGGTGCAAGACCTCTTGTCAAAGACATTAATTCCGTTTCAACACCGACAACATTAAGTCCTGCCAGCTGAACAGCTTTAACATATGTTTCAACTAATTTTCTGGGTGCGGCAACGAGTAGAACCAAGACTTCCGGAGGAGTAATGTTTTGCCTTCGTTCAATTATCTGATGTTGAACGATAGCTTCGTTGATTGGAATTGGAACATATTGTTCCGCTTCCCATTTTACTGCACTTGCAATTTCTTGGTCTGTTAAGGGAGGGAATTTAATGGTTCTGGTAAAAACCAGCGGTTCAGGTAGGGAAATAGAGACATCCTTGGAAGATATTCTTGCTTCGGTGTGAAGTTTTTTAATTACTTGCGCTATAGAAGCAAGATCTCTTTCGTCTTTTGCTTGATCAGGGGGAACTCCTTGATAACCAATAACACCCGAGCCGTTTAATTTCCAAACATTACCGGCAGGGACTAATTCGACAATTTTTATTGTCTTTGATCCGATATCTATGCCAACACTCACTTTGTTATACCTCCAAGAGAAAAGATGGCCGAATCAAATACCGAGGGCAATTCACCATAACCTTGAAAAACATCAATCTTCCTGTTGGATGCACCCGAGATTCCTGTTGATGTAATTTTTACTCCTTGAGAGGGTAGAGTTCCGTTTCCTGAATAGTTTGTAGAAATTCCTGCTGTATGGGTTTCTGTGGTGTTATAAAGCATTTTAATTTTTAAAAACTGTAATCCGTTCTGGGTGGAATATACTCCGGATCCAATATTCATAGTAGATAAATCAAATGTTTTTTGGAACGCATAACGTTCACCTGTTGATAAATCACATGTGCCTGAATCGGGAGCGGAAAACCCATTCGAAGCCCTTCTCGTTTCGTTTGGGTCAATTGCGGCTCTGGCAATTCTTGCAGTACCGATACTACCGGGTGTATTTAAATAATAGACAGATGCTTCAATAGCAGGAGTAGTATCTGTATTACCCGCAGTTCCTTCTTTCCCCCAGCAAATTTTAATTTGATTCCCGGTGAAACAAGGTCTTTCCGCACTGCAAATCAAGTCGCCGTCATCATCGTGGGCAACAAACCAAAAAGTAATTGATTCTCCCGAAAAAATTCCAATCGGATTCCCAAATTCGTAATCGTTGGTGTTTGCAACTGCAATTGATGTTGAAAAAGATGCGTTATCGGAATATTCGGAATTGGCAATAATGCTTCCAATATTTCCAGAAATTAATGCTTCTTCAACTCCTGCTTCGGCAGCGGAAAAGGCACGTAATGCTTCTTCTTCTTTTGTTGAAACACTTACATCGGTAATTGATCTGGATAAAATGGAAAGCACAACCGTCAAAACAACTGCCATAGAAAGAAGAACCAGAAGCAATGCTTGACCACTCTGTCCAACATTTTTTGGCAGATTTTTCATAACAATTCAGTTTAGCAATGTAACCTTATCAGGTCAATTATGTTAGTAAGATCTTAATAGTATCTTTGTACTCGTTGAGACGACAGCATTATCAATATCCCCCGAATTTGTCTCACTTGCCGTCAGGTCGATAATTACGGATGGGGGAACGACCCCTGCTTCGGGTATGCAGGTGAACGAACAGGAATTTATTTTTACATCGGTTCCCGTCAATCTTGCCGATCCGGATGCAACATAGCTTTCGTCCGTTCCTGTTCCCACACACGAGAAAGAAGAAGCAAGGCCTCCATTCGCAATATAATCAATTCTGGTGGGATCAATATTTGGACAAGGCGATACCTTGTCTGCATTTCTTATATTCCTTTCCATAATCGCAATTGCGTAATCCAAATTCTCCCTTACTTTAACAACATCATCGCTTTTGTTTGATCCTCTTAAGGTAAGAATTGTAATTCTGCTAATCAAAACACCTAATACGGCAAAAACGGCAACAACAACCAATATTTCGATAAAGGAAATCCCTTTTATTTCTTTCATCTTTGTAAATCTCTCCAATCGCTGAATCGGGTTGTCGAACTAACCTGATGTTCTCCCTGGCTATCTACCCAGTACACTTTTACAAAAGCATCAACATATTGCTTTGGAACCCCCGAAACGTCAATTGTACCTGCTGTAAATACTACCTCACGATAAAAAAAAGTATCCGGAATAAACTCGTTATCCGAGCAATTTGGTTTGGCATTTGAAATGGTCCAATCAAGTTCTGTCATACACCAGCTTGGAGTTGCAGAGGCAACGGCATAAAAATCATTCCAATTAATATCTCTTTCGCTTCTTAACCATTCCATTGTCTGCTGGGCGTATCTTGTTGCAACAGTATTGTTTCTCGAATATGAGCTGTTTCTAATCGATGTCGAAGCAAGGGCTACAATTGCAACAATAATTAAAGTTGATACTGCCAGGGCAACGACAATTTCAAAAAGAGATTGGCCTTTTTCGTTTTTCAATTAATTTCTCCTCCTTGAGTAACAGTTACAGAAATTATTTTACCGGTCGATATTTGTGTAACGGATACAATTTCCGACGGATTGGGAATATTAGTTCCGTGTCCCAGAGGCTTAAATATGATTGGATTAATTCCAGTAGAAATAATTAAATCATTTGAATTTAACTCTTTTGTTTTTACTTCAACGCTCCCTCCCGTACACAATGCATTAATCCTGTAGGTATTGGAATTAATAACAAGAAATTCATAACCGTTAAGTAAATTTGACCCTTGGCAGTTTGGACTATCAGGCTTTTCTCCGGCAAGAGCTTTGCTTTGTGCCAATCTTAGATCACTTTTGATAAATCTAGCGGTCGAAGTAAGAAGTTGTCTTCTTGAAAATTCTCTAAAACCAACATATCCAACACCGAAAATCAATCCGATTATGGTTAATCCGACAAGTATTTCGATAAGGGTATAACCGTTGTTGTTTTTTTCATTCATTAGGGGCTGGTTACTTTATAATTACACTCAACGTCTGTCCCACAACTATCTATTCCACCATCTCCGTCACAATCGACACCTGCAAGCTCATCTTCCAAGGCAGTACAAAGAGAGTAGGACGATCCCGTTTCGGAGTAGTATCTGTAAAATCTCCCAGTAGTTGAAATTGGTTCCGAAGGGCTTACAAAATATTGATTGGAAGACGAACAGCTGGTGGGTGTATCGTCACCGTTAAGTGTTGCCGGCCAATTTGTTGTGTATGTTTCCGCCGGATAATTGCCACAGTCGGAATGATATATCTCAAGTCCGGACCTTATCAGCTCAAGATCTGCTTTTCTTCGGGCGTCACGAGAGTCTTTCCTGGCTTCCTGAAGTCCAAACACGGATACAGCCATCAATATTCCGACTATCGAGATAACAACAAGAAGTTCGATTAATGTAAAACCTTTTCTCATGGCAGGGGACAAGTGCCTCCCGATTGTTCCTCGGATACATATCCTTCTCCGACTTTTCCATTACTGCAAATTATGTAATGCCTGTCAGAAGTGTTTTCTATTAATGCCCACAAAACATACATTGTTGCCCCCGGATCTCCGGAATTGTCGACATTAGATTGATAGTTGTAGACAAAAGCATTGTTGGAAACATATTTTACATCTTCAGGGCAACCACTTTGACCCAAGTCGGTACAGAGAGTGGAGGACGCTCTTGCTGTTACGTTTCTTTTTGGATAAAGTCCTTCGTTTTTATTGGCATAAACCTCAAGCATGTTTTGATATTGCCTAAGATCCGACTTTCTTTTTGAATCATTTGCCTGTTTTTGTGATCCTCCGAAAGAAACCAGAGACACTGCAGCAAGCACACCAATAATCGATATTACAACCAACAATTCTACAAGTGTAAATCCTTTCTTATTCATGGTCTTACTTGATACATAACATCATTTGGACAATCTGTATTTTCAACACCTTTTTCATCGCTTGGATTTTCCAGACATGCAGTCAACGTATAGCTATCAGCATTGGGATCATAAACATACGAATAGGATTGGTCTGGAAGTGGATCGGCAGGAAGCATGGTCATTATTACACGGTTATCGGATGACCACACTTGACCCCATTCGCAATCTGCAAAACCTTGTTGTACACGACCACAACCGTGGATCTTTCCATCGGCAGATGCCGTCGGATAATAGTTATGATCGTTATAAAAAAGTCTGAGTGCTGTTTGAATGTTCCTTAAATCAGATTTTCTCTGTGCATCTCTTGCACGTTCCCTGGCCGAATTAAAATTGGCAAGAAGAAGTGCAGAAATTATACCGATAATGGATATAGCAACAAGAAGTTCAATTAGAGTGAATCCTTTTTTCGTGGCAGAATTGAACATAATTTATTATATCAGTCAAAAACTTCAAATACAGTTGTATTGGTCGAAGTTAATCCGTAATTACAGATATTTGTCCCGCCACAAGTAACAACAACAGGGTTTATGCAATTGGGGGTGCCACCTTGAACACCGTTCGTTCCTTTAATACAATTTTTATCTTGTTGATTTTCCAGTCGGGCGAAAAGTTTATATTTACTCCTCGCAGTGTTTACATAATATTGATATATCGTTGATTCCGAAGGGTCAGATGGAAGAGTTTTGAAATACACCGTTTGACCATCGGTAAAATCGTCATAACCCCAGTCACAGTTTCCTTCTGTGGTAGAAGGACATCCAGCAATCATTGTCCCGGAAGCACCAGGATATTGCCTGTGATCCTGATAGTACAATTCAAGTGCGTTTACAATCTGTTTTAAATCGCTTTTTCTCTGAGCATCCCTTCCTTTCATTTGAGAAGATCGAAAAGCTCCTACTCCAACAACGGCAAGTATTCCAAGAATTGCAATTACTACAAGTAGCTCAATTAAAGTAAAACCTTTTTTCATGGCATCAATTTATTTTCGTACTCTTTCAGGGACATATCAAGCGGAGTGCCTCTCGAAGCTTTTCCAAAATTGCAGATATCACTACCGCAGGATATGTTTCTTTGCTCGATTTTAGTAGAATAATCTAGAACACTTTTCCCTTCAAAGGATCCGAATATTTGATAATGGTCTCCTGTAGAAAAATATCGATAACTTCTTCCCTTCGAAGATTCCATGTCTTGAGGAACATGGGAAAGATATGGTTCTTTTCCTTCGACGGTAAAATCTTCGAAAACACTTTCTCCCCATATGCACGGAGCAAATGTTTGAAACATCTTTTCCCTGTTTTCCAATGGCCTTCCTGCAAGTAAATATTTCATGTCTTCCCTTTCCCAACCTTCAGGTAGGCATGCAATAATTTCTCCTTCATCGGAAGCTAAAGGGTACCTGTCAAAATCATTGTAAAAAGCTTCAAGTGCCGATTGAACAGCGGTTAGATCGTTTCTTCTTTGGATATCCCTTGCTTTTTCAAGACTAACCAGGTAGTTCCAGTAGGAATAAAAATAAATACCTATAAGGATAATGACAAGTCCGACAATTTCTTTTTTGTATTCTTTGAGATTGATCATTCCCATGGTTCACATTCATTTATTGGTTCACCGCTCGAAGGAGCCGTACACTGAGAGTAGCATGTCTGAGATAGAAAGTTGGGGTCACATTCAGGACCGGGCCTGCTAACATCCCAACCGATAGGAACACAAGAACCGGCTCGACAACCATAAAAGTCGGATGATGTTATGTTTGCATGAGGGGCATTGGGACTGGAGGTGTAATAATTAAATGCCCCATCGGGACCCAGACCACCCATTATGTCCGTGTCAGCGTCATTCTCCAGAGTGGCATAAAGCTTAAACCAATCAGGACAAGTATCGGCATCCGGTATTTCATAAAGATAATCGGATCCTGTTCTGGGATCACAGGGAATTTTATCAAGGTATGGCCTTAGTCCAGTTCCCGGATTGCAATAGAGAAGATCTCTTGGGGGATAACAATCGTGATCTTTTTCGTATTCCTCAACGGCTGTTCTGATTTTATGAAGATCAGCTTTTCTTCTTGCGTCAAACCCTTTCCAGATTTGGGTTCGATATGCCCATATGGCAACAACAATCAAAAGCGCCATAACAACGACAACTATCATTACCTCCATCAAAGTAAAGCCCAATATTCTTTTTTTACTTATTGTGCTTTTTATATTATTCATAGCGGCATTATTAATCTTAACAAAGTATTGCCCCATAGAAAAACCAAGATGAAAGCTGCGACCAAAAATGGCCCAAACGGTATTTCATCTTTCCTTTTGGCCTTTTTCAACATCAAGAGAACTATTGCAACGATAGCTCCCAAAATGAACGATAGAAATATCCAGAGTGGGGTATACGGATAACCCAACAATAATCCTATGGGAACCGCCAGTTTAACGTCTCCCAAACCCATACCCCGTCCTTTTGTTAGTAAATTAATGGATAACAAGAAAAATGACGCTGCGAATGCGCTAACAATATGCAAATAGATATTGGAATAATCAAGAATTATAAAAGTTGTAATAATTAGAGTGGATAGAAAAACAATTGTTTCGTCTGGGATAATCTTATTTTCCCAATCAATAATCAAAATAAGATAACAAAGGAAAAATACAATTAGGGTGAATATTAGGCCCATAAAACCCAATTCGTTTCGAAACAAAGACAGCAGTGCACTGTCGGAGAAATAGAAAGCCAAATAAGTAGCAACGAAAATAAATCCCGAGAAAACCTCAATCAAAGGATACCTGCAAGAAATCTTTTCTCTGCAAAAGCGACATTTGCCCCACAGAAATAAATATGAAAGAAGTGGAATATTGTCGTACCACTTTAGTTTTTTGCGGCACTTAGTACATTCGGATCTTTCGGTTTTCCAATTTATACCTCTGGGAATCCGATAACTAAGTGCCGTGGCAAAGGAACCAAAAATTAATCCTGCCAAAAACAATACCAATAACCAAGTTATCACTTTATTCGGGTAAACAGACTACACATGATGTAGCCATATCAGCATATGTTCTAGTCGCACAGTCAGCAACGTTTTCCGTAATTTCGCTATCAGCGATACTTATGGATCTGCTTGCTTTTTTCTGTTCAGACTTGGATTTTGGTACATAACAAGCGTATACGGATGCAGCAACACCTGCTGTTCCGTCACTCTTTCCAATGTAAAGTAAGTCGTTCCATGCGGAAGTCGATCTTACAAAATCTCTTTTCGTAAACTCCGTTTTGAGTTCGTTATTGGTAATAAGTAAACCAGGGTCGTTTGGACAACCATTTTGACCCGGTGCTACATCACATATTCCAATTGTCGTGTCCCTAGCGTCGGTGAAATTAACAGCGTCTTCGTCATCAGTAACCCCGGCTTCATACCAGGGGAAATGTCCGATTGCCACGTAATATCTATCTATTGCCGCTAAAAGTTGTGATGCGTCCGATTTCATTCTTGAATCCCTTGAACGATTTGCTTGTTCAAGCGGATTAATCGCTGCTAAAACCGCTGTGGCCAAAACTCCGAGAAGTGCGATAACAATCAAAAGTTCAACTAACGTAAAACCTTTTTTATTCATTTTAGGCAGAATTAATTTTGTTCACCTCCTTTAAATATTAAAACAACTGTAATCAGTATGAAAAATCCCCACTGCTATGTCAATAGCTTAGAAACTACTGGTCAAATTATAGATCGGTAAAATAATTGCGATAACCAAAAATCCGACACCAAGTCCCAACAAAATCATTACCAACGGTTCAACGGCAGAGGTTAAAGTTTTTACTTTTTCTTCACTCTCTATCTCAAAAACATGGCTTACCTTGGAAAGAACTTCTTCCATTTTTCCGGTTTCTTCTCCAACCGCAATCATTTGGGAAAGGATAAACGGAAAAGCTTCGGGGTGTTTTGAAAACGAATAAGCAATGGGGAATCCTTTTTCTACTTGTTTTGCAGCATCTTTTAAAGCCTCGGATATTACAACGTTATCGGTAACACCGGATGTAATTGTTAAACTTTCAAGGATAGAGACTCCAGCACCGGTCATCAAGCTCATTGTTCTTGTAAGTTCCGTAAGCATTACTTCTTTTTGCATCGGCCCGATAATAGGAATCTTAAAATAGAGCTCGTCGGTTTTTCTTCTTCCCAAAGGAGTCTTTCTGTATTGAATAAACGCAAACACACCGATTACTCCAATCATCAAAACAATGGGCCAGAACTTTACTGCGGCATTCGAAATCGTAATTAATATTTTTGTTGCGACAGGAAGGTTGGCATTAAATTCGGTATATAAAGACATTAATCGGGGGATAACAAAGATCATCATTACAATCGCAACTGCAACCATACCAATAACGATAATTGCAGGATAAATAAGGGCTCCTTTTACTTTTCCTGAAAATTCCTGCTGTTTTTCGAGATTGTCCGCAAGTCTATTTAAAACTTGATCGATAACACCTCCCAATTCTCCTGATTTAACAAGAGCAATGTAGGTTGGGGAGAATACTTTAGGATGTTTTTGCAAAGCAACCGAAAGAGACTGTCCGCCTTCAACATCGTTAAGAATTTGAGAAACAACTTTTTGCATACCTCCTTTTGTTTGTGATCTGAGAATAAGAAGTGACTCGGTAATAGGAAGTCCGGCATTAACCATTGTTGCCATTTGTCTTGTAAAAGTAGTAACGTCTCTCCCGGTGATTTTATTTCTTAGATTGGTAATTATTGACGCTATGCTCTCTGTCGCGGGGGATACGGAGATTACAACAAGTCCTTTGTCTCTCACCAGTTTTGCGGCAACACTAATAGAGGACGCCTCAACTTCACCGGTTACCAACTTTCCCGTTTTATCTTTTGCTTTGTAAAAAAACCTTTTCATTTAAACGTTAGTACATTCCGTCTTGAGGAGAGCGAACAAGTCTGGTAAGTTGCTCGGGCCTCATTGACCAACTTTGGGCTACATCCAAAGAAATTTTACCGGCCTTTACCAGTGCGGCAAGTGAATTCTCCAGTGTATACATTCCCACTTCTTGTGAGGTTTGGAGTATTGAATCAATTTGATGAGTTTTTCCTTCTCTGATAGCTGTTCTAATTGCTGTCGTTCCAAGCATTACTTCGGAGGCAACCATTCTTCCACCTGTAATAGATGGTACAAGTCTTTGCGAGAATACCGCCTCAATAACATTTGACAGTTGAAGTCTTACTTGTCCTTGTTGTTCTTCCGGAAAAACATCGACAATTCTATCAATTGTTTGTGCAGCCGAATTGGTGTGCAATGTTGCCAAAACCAAATGTCCGGTCTCTGCAACGGTGAGCGCAGCGGCTATTGTTTCGTAATCTCTCATCTCTCCAACAAGTACAACATCCGGATCCTCACGCAGGGTTGATCTTAGCGCAACCTGCCAAGAATGAGTATCGGACTTCATTTCCCTTTGAGAAATAATCGACTTTATCGGTTTAAACATAAATTCTATCGGGTCTTCAATGGTAACAATGTGGGCAGCTCTGTTGTTGTTTATTTCATTGATCATTGAGGCAAGAGTCGTTGATTTACCATGTCCTGTTGGTCCCGTAACAAGAACAAATCCTTGTTTCAGGTTGGTGAAGTTGTGAATTATTTTGGGTAATCCCAATGCGTCAACTGCTGGTATTTCCAAGGGAATTCTTCTGAATGCCGCCGCAAGGGTCCCTCTTTGGGTATATGCGTTAACACGGAATCTTGCTTTTTCGGAAAACGCCAAAGAAAAATCGATTTCCTTGTTAACGGTAAGTCTTTCAAGTTGTTCTGAGGTCAAAGCTTCTTTTAAAAAGGCGGCAACGGAGTCGGGGGTAAGAACTGCTTCGTTGGGTACAGGCATCAGATTTCCTTCGACTCTAATCGTAGGAGCAATACCTGAAATGACATGCAAGTCCGATGCATTTCTGTCTACTGTTAATTGTAATAATTCTTTTACTCCCATTATTCTTGAGCAACTCTCAATATTTCTTCTATTGTAGTTGTTCCCTCCAATACTTTTAAGTATCCGTCCTGCTTCATTGTTATTAGTCCATCCAACTTGGCTTGCTTTTCTATTTCGCTGGCTGGTGATCGTTGCAAAATAAGATTTTGTACTTTTTCCGTTACCGGAATAACTTCAAATATTCCGACTCTTCCTTGATAACCGGAATTGCCGCAATCCTGATCACCTTGGCCCTTATACAATTGAACTTGCTTGTTTTGGGGATAAAAGTTTCCCAGAACCTGCTTCATGTCTTCCAATATCTTTGGATCGGGATTATATGCAACCTTACATTTGTCGTGAATTTTTCTGACGACCCTTTGTGCAACAATGGCTGTCATTGAAGAGGCAAGAAGATAAGGTTCCGCACCCATATCCAAAAGTCTGGGCAAGGCACCCGATGCATCGTTGGTGTGAAGCGTAGAAAAAACCAAATGACCCGTTAGTGATGCTTGAATAGCAAGATCCGCTGTCTCTCGGTCACGAATTTCTCCAACAAGAATAATATTGGGATCTTGTCTCAAAAAAGCTCTTAATCCGGAAGCGAATGTAAGTCCCGCGGCAGGATTAACTTGCACCTGGTTTACACCTGGCATCTTATATTCGACAGGATCTTCAAGTGTCACAATATTAAGTTTGGGAGTATTAATTTTATTAATTAATGAATATAAAGTAGTTGTTTTACCGGACCCTGTAGGTCCACATATCAATACAATTCCGTGGGGTCTTAGGATTGCCTCCTGGAGGTTTTTCAAACCTTGTCCTCGAAGTCCAAGTTCCGTAAGTTCGGGGACACCTCCGGATTTTTTCAAAAGTCTCATAACAATTTTTTCGCCCCAGGAAGTCGGCAGGGAAGAAACACGCAAATCGACTTCGTTTTCTCCGGCTTTAAAATTAAATCTACCGTCTTGTGGAATTCTTTTTTCGTCAATCTTCATAGCCGAAAGAATTTTTATCCTTGACACAAGAGAATCATGCAAATCTTTCGGTATGGTTAATTTTTCTTGTAATATTCCGTCTATTCTGTATCTAACCCTTGTTACTTTTTCCTGAGGTTCGATATGGACATCCGATGCTCTTGCTTTCATTGCGAAATCGAGAATATGGCTGACGATTTCTGCAATTTTTTCTTCTCTTATTACACCACCTGTTGCCTGAAACATTGTTTCGACCGGACGATCGGTTTCAACATCCTTTAAGGCTTCTGTGACTTCTTGAGAAAGCGACGTTTGGTACTTTGTGTTCAAGAAATCGTCGATTTGAGTAGGGACAGCGGCATGAGGTTTTGCCCTCAGCCCTGTTTTTTGTTCAATGAACTCAATTGCTGTCAAATTGAGCGGATCGGACATTGCAAGATCAATCGTTTTACCGATCTTATCTATCCCAAACGGATATACCTTAAATCTTTCTGCAACTTCCAGAGGTAAAACGTTCAAAGCCTGAGGATCCGTTGGTTTTGTTGTTAAATCAACAAAAGGAATGTTGTAGTAGGTTGCCTTTGCTTTAATCAAAGCATCTTCCGTAACAAGATTTTGGTCTTTTATTATATCTTCTTGCGATTTTCCGGATTGAATCTCTGCAAGTTTTATTTGCTTTGCTCTTTCTTGATCCAGAGCACCTTGTGCAACAAGAATATCGGAAAGAGTTCGTGCACCATTTTGTTGTGATGTTTGGACAGTTTGGTCGGGCATAGACAAAAAATGGCTTTAACGCCACTAAGCTCATTATGACCTATTGCAATTGAGCTATCAAGTGCTCCATAATGCAACGCTGACATGCATGCATATTTAATTATTGGAAATAACCCTGAAAATATAATTTCCGATTTACTCAATACAATCGGGGCAAAACGAATCGACTATTCTATTACCAAAATCGATGATGTAAGAGACCTTCAAAAAGAAGTAAAACTTTCCTTAAACGAAAAAACCGCTTATGTTATTAAAGATATTAATCTCGCAACAGAACCTTCCTTAAACGCTTTGTTGAAAAATCTTGAAGAACCTCAGAATAATTTGTTTTTCATTCTTACCTCCCACAACGAATCTTCGGTCCTCCCGACAATTGCCTCCAGATGTCAAATTAAATATGTGAATAACGATATGCCGGAATGCTCAGAAAAAGATACAATCGAATTTATCAAAATGAGTACCGGTAAAAAATTGTCATTCGCAGATAAATACAAAGACCGTTCCGAAACAAAAATGTTTTTAACAGAATTTATTAGGTCGTTTCATCAACTATTGCATAAGTATCCCGCGAGGGCGTCTGTTTTGGCCAATTATATGGAACAATTTACTGTTACACTTAATCGCGTGGAAGCAAACGGAAATGTAAATTTACATCTCACCAACATGGTTCTGTCCCTTGTTAAGTGAGGCTAATTTGAATATAATTTATATAAGAGTGTATTATTTTTTTGTCTAAAAAATGCCAGATATCAAAGGTTATACAGCTGAGCAAATACAAGTCCTTGAAGGATTGGAGCCTGTCCGAAAAAGACCGGGGATGTATATCGGTTCAACGGACTCAAGAGGTCTTCATGAGTGTCTTAGAGAAATTGTCGACAACTCGGTCGACGAAAGTTTTGCCGGTGTTGCCAATACTATTTGGGTCAGAATATCCGAAGACGGTTTTGCAACCGTAAGAGACAACGGAAGAGGTATTCCTGTCGACAAACACAAATCGGGAGTGTCGGCATTGGAACTGACAATGACAAAACTTCACGCGGGAGGTAAGTTCGGAGGAGGAGCATATAAAGTATCCGGAGGTCTTCATGGAGTCGGTGCTTCAGTCGTTAACGCCCTTTCTTCATATTTCAGAGTTGTTGTTATGCGTGACGGCAAAGCTTACTATCAAGAATACAAAGCCGGTAAACCGCAAAAAGCCGTAACAACAGCCGATCAAAAACAGCTCGACGAATGGTTTCCAAAAGAGTGGGGAATCAAGCTGGGCGGAAGCCACACAGGTACATTAACTACCTTCTCAATTGATAAATCTATTTTTGGTGAAATACCGTTTGAAAACAATAAAATAAAAACTCTTTTGAAAGATAGGGCTTATTTGGTTGCCGGGCTAACATTTAATTTTGAGGATGACAGAGACGGAGATGAAGCTTCATATTATTTCGAAGGCGGTATTAAATCATTGGTCGAACATTCCAATCGAGGAAAGACTCCTCTCCATGATGCAATTTATACATGTAAGGCCGACGAGAATATAAGCGTAGAAGTAGCACTTCAATACACAGACAGTTTCAATGAAAACGTAAAAGGATATGTGAACGGGATAAACACAGTAGACGGCGGTACTCACGTAACCGGTTTCAGAATTGCTTTAACCAGAGCAATTACAGATTACGCAAAAAGATTATTCGGTAATGGTAATGGAAACGGAAAAGCAGCTGAAAACAAAGACATTCTTACAGGTGAAGATATGAAAGAGGGATTAACAGCAATCGTGTACGTTAAAATGCCCTCCGAATCTCTACAATTCGAATCTCAAACAAAAGCAAAACTTAACAACCCCGAAATACAAGGATTTGTTTCGGCAGCCGTAAAGGAAGGATTGGACACATATTTCGAAGAACATCCGGGTGATGCAAGAAAAGTTGTCGAAAAAGTTGTTCTTGCGGCAAGAGCAAGAATGGCGGCAAGAGCAGCTAAAGACGCCGTTCTAAGGAAAGGTGCTTTAGAAGGAGCAACTCTCCCAGGAAAATTGGCAGATTGCCAAACAAATGACCCATCGGTATCGGAACTATACATCGTTGAAGGTGATTCAGCAGGCGGATCCGCAAAACAAGGAAGAGACAGAAGATTTCAGGCCATCCTTCCTTTGGGAGGAAAAATTCTCAATACGGAAAGGGCACAACTAGATAAAATCGTCAAATTTGATGAAATTAAAGACCTTATTATTGCTTTAGGAGCAGGAATCGGGGATTCACTAAACTACGACAAGCTAAGATACCACAGGGTAGTTATAATGACCGACGCCGACGTTGACGGAGGTCACATAAAGACTCTTCTTTTGACATTTTTCTACCGACAAATGCAGGAACTAATTACCAGAGGATATGTCTACTGCGCAATGCCTCCTCTTTATAAAATTACCATTGGAAAAGAAATTAACTACGCATATACGGATGAAGACAAAGATGCAATATTAAAAAATCGAAAAGATTCCAAGGTGAACATTCAAAGATATAAGGGTCTTGGAGAAATGAATCCGTCTCAACTATGGGAAACAACAATGGATCCAAAAGTCAGGATTCTAAAACAAGTAAATGTTGATGATGCTTCGGAAGCAGATAAAATGTTTACCATGTTAATGGGGGAGGAAGTGGCACCGAGAAAGAAATTTATTCAAACACACGCCAAGGCAGCAACCCTTGATATTTAGTAAGTTAGTTGTTAACTTGAATTATGGATTTTGAAGTCCTCATTGAAATACCCGCTGAGAGTCAAGTTAAATATGAGGTTGATAAAGAAACCGGACAACTAAGGGTCGACAGATTCCTTCACACCTCAAGTATTTATCCCTACAACTACGGATTTATTCGCAACACAAACGGAAAAGATGGGGATCCCTTGGACGCACTCGTTATTTCATCCGAAAGAATATATCCGGGAGTATTAATAGAATGTCATGCTGTCGGACTACTTGAAATGGAAGACGAGGCAGGAAAAGACACAAAAATTCTTGCGGTTCCCGACAAAAAGATTGATCCTGTTTTTGGTGTATACGATTCAATTGACGACGTACCCGAGGCAACAAGAAATTTGATTAAGCAGTTCTTCCAAAATTATAAATCTCTGGAACCCAAAAAATGGGTTAAGGTGCACGGCTTCAAAGGAGCGGGAGAAGCAAATAAAGTACTTGAATCGTCTTCCTCTTTTAAGTAAGTCTTCCCAAAAATTAATTTCTCGGGTATATTTTTGCCATGTCAATTGAATTTAGAGAAAAACTACTCGCTATGTACGGAGGAAAAATCGAGACTCCGACACCGAAGCGGATCGAGGATATGCTCATTGTCGGCAATGATATATCTCAATTATCCGCCGAATTAAACTATTATAACTGCGAACTTCTGAAAGAAGTATTTCACCCAAACGGATCGTTTTTTGCACACAAGGTTCCAAATTTTGCTTCTTCACTGAACAGCCTAAGAGATAAATATTCCGAAGAAAACTTGATGCTTTTAAGTGCCAGGTGTGTCAGAACCGACGGGACAATAAACGAAAGGCGTTTTAAAAGAATATTGAAAAAAATTAGCTAAACCTGTATTTTATTGATGTCATGAGAGCCGAAATAGAATCAAACGAAATAAAAACCATAATCGACAAAGGAAAGCCTCCTGTTCCCGAAACCGGCCCAAAACCAATCGGGCCAACAAAAGAAATATCTTGGGACATAAGAAGACATATGCCCAGACCGGATTCGGCAAAAATTGACAAGAAAAACAGAAAATAACTGTTGTATAGTTAATTAATGCGCAACTTCATTATTCTTCTTGGAATTCTACTAATCTTTGCAACGGGTTATTGGGTTTTCAAAAACTCCGAAAAGTTTGGATTAGATTTCAGTTCACCGGAAATACAGGATAAACCTATTGATTTGGCAATAAGGAAATATATAACTTCAAAAATAATTTACGACATCTATCCTCAATCGAAAGTGTTTTGTTCATACCATACATACGGAACCGAGAAAGAAGAGGAGCACAACTACACCTTAGCTTACCTTTGGGTCTATTGTGAAGAATATTATATTGAAAACAACCAACCGGTGTTGGGGCAAGGTGTTTCATATCCCGTAAAACTAATAGTTGAAGAAGTGGACGGAAAGTTTTCTGTTCAATCTCACGAAGAACCCGAAGACGGAGAGAATTATGCAAAGTCTATAAGAGATATGTTCCCCGACAAGTACGAGGATGCGGCGATAAACGGATACAAGATAGAAAGATTTAACCCCAACCCCTTGGATCAGGCAAAGATGTACTTCAGTTTAAATTAAACAACAAGTTTTCTCCTGAGCATTTCGGCATCTGATTCTTTTGCGTTTTCCCAAGTATCCAAACCTTTAATTGCTAAGATACTTTTTGCGAAGCCGCGACCAATTTTCTCCGAAGGAACAATACCCGATCGTGCCAATTCTTTTGCTGCTTCTTGATGATAATCATTTCTCAATTGATCAAGAGCAACAACTTCTTCTCCGCTTTCGAATCCTTCTCTTGTTTTCCGGTTAATATCGATTACTAATTCTTCATAATTTTTGATAGCTTCCACGCATCTGGGGGGGTAATTATTTGGACAATATCTGAAATTAACATTGTTTTGACAAAAATTTACAAAGTCTATCTTGGCTTGATCGCTTTCTAAAAACACCCTTTCTTTTTCTTTCTGCGTAACGTCAGAGGAGAGAGTTTTGTTGCGATAAAAGTTTTCAATTCCTTCTTGGTAGTTATTGCTTTTATAAAATCGGTCCATCAGTTCAAACGGATCTTTCAATACGTCATTGTTATTTCCTTCTGTTTGTTCGCAATTCTCCATGTATTTAATATTACATAAATTGCTATAATTCCGTAACATCAATTTCCATGGATTTTAATTATTATCAAAAAAGATCACGCAAAACCGCACAATATCCTGCAATCGGAAATAAGATAATTTATCCGACACTCGGACTCTTGGGAGAATCGGGTGAAGTTGCAGAAAAAATTAAAAAACTTTTTAGGGATAAAAAGGGGAAACTCACGAAAGAATATAAAATGGAAATTGTCAAAGAACTAGGCGATATTCTTTGGTATCTTTCTCAAATGACAAGTGAACTGGGTATTTCGTTAAACGATGTTGCAAAAAACAATCTGGAAAAAATTGAATCCCGAAAAGACAGAAACCTGATTTCCGGTGACGGCGACAACAGATAATTTTGTTATAATATTATTAATGCCTCACTTATTAAAAGTTTACTTGTCCTCTCTTCCTATCTTTCTTGGCATTGACGCTTTGTGGCTTTTTGTAATCGCCAAAAATTTTTATGACAAACAATTTGAAGCCTTTGACAGAACGGCACGCTTGGCTCCTGCAATCCTTGTTTATCTTCTTATTCCTTTGGGAGTACTTCTTTTTGCGGTTCCCAAAGCAAACGGGAATTATCTTCATGCACTCGGTTGGGGAGCATTATTCGGATTAATAGGTTACGGTATATATGATCTTACAAATCATGCAATTCTTTCCAATTTTTCTCTAAAACTAACAATTGTTGACATTATCTGGGGAATGACCGTTTGTGGTATCAGTGCAGTTATTATGACATGGCTAACAAAAATAATAAAATAAAACCGTATCAATTATTAATCCCGCTTATCACCGTTTTAGTTGCCTTTGTCGGTAGTCAATTAACAAATGTCGGATTGAACGATTGGTATTTCCTCATCGACAAACCTGCGTGGACACCACCCGGATCGACAATCGGAATGGTATGGACCGTTATTTTTATCCTTACTGCCATATCAGCATTTATTGTTTATTCCAAAAAACCAAAAAACATTAGGGCAATCACAACTCTTTTCATAATCAACGCAGGGCTAAATATCTTTTGGAGTGCTCTGTTTTTCGTTTTTCATGCTCTTCAAATTGCTACCGTCGAAGCTGGTATTTTAGCTCTTAGCGTAGTTGCTCTAATTATTAATATCTGGCCGGTTTCGAAAATCGCATCGTTTCTTTTAATTCCTTACGCAGCGTGGGTATCGTTCGCTACATATCTTACACATATGGTTTCATCAATGAACCCCTAAGCATCTTGAATTGAAAGCTTATTGTGGTTTATTCTATTGCTTCACAAACCCAAAAAGGGTAGAATGATTTAAGGCTAACTAGCCTGATTTTTTTGTTTAAAGAATAGTAATGGAAATCGGAAAAGTACAACCCGTAGAGATTACCAAAGAACTGTCACAAAGTTATTTGGATTATGCAATGAGTGTTATCGTTGCAAGAGCTCTTCCCGATGTCAGAGACGGTCTTAAACCCGTACACAGAAGAATCCTTTACGCAATGAATTTAATGGGACTGGGACCGGGTTCTTCTTTTTCCAAATCCGCAAAAGTCGTTGGAGAAGTATTGGGTAAATATCATCCTCACGGAGATTCTCCGGTATACGAAGCAATGGTTCGTTTGGCTCAAGATTTTTCAATGAGGTATCCACTTGTCAAAGGGCAGGGTAATTTCGGATCTGTTGACGGTGATCCGGCCGCCGCAATGCGTTACACCGAAGTCAAACTCGCAAAGATATCGGAAACAATGCTTACGGATATCGAAAAAGATACGGTTGAATATACAGAAAACTTTGACGCAACGCTTAAAGAACCAGTTTATTTACCGGCACTTCTTCCCAATCTTCTTTTGATGGGTTCGGAAGGTATTGCTGTCGGAATGGCCACGAAGATACCTCCACATAACTTAACAGAACTTGTTGATGCCATTACGGCAATGATCAAAAAAGGCAAAGTAATCTCTGAAGAAAAAGAGGCTACCGATCAAACAGATTTTGTCATTAAAAAAATTAGCCTAGTCGCTTCAGGGGAAGAAAAATCCCTTTCGGAAGAAGATATCACCCCCAACACAATTAGTTTCGACTCCGATATAACATCAGACGAATTATCTGAATTCATTCCTGGTCCCGATTTTCCAACCGGGGGAGCAATTTATGATGCAAATTCTCTGAAAGAAGTATATGCGACAGGAAGGGGAAGAATAGTAGTAAGAGGAATTGCCGAAATCAAAGAAGGTGCAAAAGGAAAGCAACAAATCGTAATTACAGAAATTCCGTATCAAGTAAACAAATCAGAATTGGTAATGAAAATTGCCGATCTGGTGAAGGACAAAAAAGTGGTCGGGATATCGGATATCCGGGACGAATCGGACAAGGACGGAATGAGCGTTGTAATAGACCTTAAAAGAGACGCAAAACCCAAGTCGATTCTAAATAACATCTATAAACACACAAAATTGCAAACAACATTCCCTGCAAATTTCGTTGCGCTTGTAGATGGAACGCCACATACCTTAAACCTCAAAACCATTCTTACGGAATATGTTAAACACAGACAAAGAGTAGTAACAAGAAGAACCATATTTGAATTAACGGAAGCCAAAAAACGAGCACACATATTGGAAGGATTGAAAATTGCACTTGATAACTTGGACGCCGTAATTAAAACCATACGTGAATCCAGAACTCAAGATGACGCAAAAAAGAATTTGATCGAAAGATTCGGTCTTTCGGCTATTCAATCTACTGCAATTTTGGATATGCAACTTAGACGTTTGGCTGCTCTGGAAAGAGAAAAGATCGAAAAAGAATATGAAGAAATCAAAAAACTTATTGATCAACTAACGGCAATTCTAAAAAACCCGCAAAAGGTATTGGATATTATCGTGGATGAAATTACCGCACTAAAAGAAAAATTTGGCGATCAAAGAAAAACAAAAATTTACAAATCAGCAATAGGGGAGTTCTCCGAAGAAGATTTGGTTGCCAAAGAAGAAACTTTAATAACTGTCACCAAGACCGGTTACATCAAAAGACTTCCGATTAATACTTATAAAGCACAAAGACGCGGTGGAAAAGGTGTTCTCGGAATGACCACCAAAGAAGAGGATGAAATTTATCATATAATCTCGGCAACCACCCACGACACGATACTTTTCTTTACAGATAAGGGAAGGGTATTCGGGACAAAGGCATGGGAAATACCCGAATCCTCGAGACAAGCCAAAGGGCAAGCGTTGGTTAACATCCTGAATCTTGAACAGGGAGAACAAATTAAATCGATTCTTCCTTTGAGTAACGACCCCGAAGTAAAACATCTCATAATGGCAACAAAATTCGGCGTCATTAAAAAGACTGCTCTAAAAGAGTTTGAAAACCTTAGATCCTCGGGTTTGATCGCCATTAGGTTGCACCCGCAAGATGCACTCGTATCGGTTCATCCCACAAAGGGAGAAGACCACATAATCATGCTTACTTGGGAAGGTAAATCCATTAGATTCCCCGAGCAAAATGTGAGACCAATGGGAAGAGCAACATCGGGTGTTGCAGGTATTAGATTAGACAAAAACGATGAAGTCATTGGAATGGAAGTATTCCCCGGGAAAGAAAAAATTATTGCCGACAAAAGAAGAAAAGTATTCAGAGATATACTAACCATTGCAGAAAAAGGTTTAGGCAAAAGAACTCCAATACATCTATTCCCCATACAAAAAAGGGCAGGCAAGGGAGTCAAAGCAGCCGTAGTTACATCAAAAACTGGTAATCTGGCAACCGCGGTAATGGTTACTGAAGAATTTGATCAGGTAGTAATGACATCCAAGAATGGACAGGTTATCAAGCTTCCTATTAAGAACATTCCACAACTCGGAAGGGCAACCCAAGGAGTAATCCTGATGAGATTTAACGACAAAACAGACACTGTGGCTGCAGCAACCTGTCTCAAGAAAGACGGCGAAGAAGAAACTTCGGAACCTCAAGCACAATAGTAAACACTCTGGCCTCATTTTTTCCACTTCATAATTCTCAACGATCTGATATACTATGGGTGTTCTTTTAAAATCGGAAACTATTAAAAGGAGGAAAAATGAACCCAAAAAAGGCTTTTGTGTTTTTATCTTTCCTGGTCTTGGTTACCCTGGTACTTACCGCTTGCCAACCGCAGGTTGTATATGTTCCCAGTGAGCCTCAGGTTGTGTATATTACCCAACCGGCTCCGCCACAGACCGAATCACAGCCACAAGTTGTGGTTGTTCAAGCTCCACCGGCTCAACAGCAACAGCAGCAACAACAATCAGTTGTGGTTGAAGTTGCACCCAATCCGATAGTTGTTGTCGAACCGACGCCTGAACCAAGAATTATTATTGCACCAGATCCTTGGGAAGCATGTCCGGGAGCGAGGCTTTCTAGACTATATCCAGGAATGACTGCATATGTAGCATACGATCCACCATTGGATCAAAGAGTTCGAAAAGGAGCGGGTACAAAATACGAAATTGTTGGCATGATGGATCCTGGCACACAATTTTCGATTCTTGATGGACCAAAATGTGCAAACGGTTGGGTGTGGTGGAAAATCGAAACCACAGACTGGACTCTGTCAGGATGGACAGTCGAAGGAGACGAATCAGACTATTGGCTTGTTCCAATATATTAGTTCCGATGTAACCAAAGAGGGGTAAATTCTCATAAGAAGTTTACCCCTTTTTTTATTATGGGTTAACTATGTGCTATAATCGGGCGTCGTCTGGAAAGCCCAAACGATAATGCACCTTAAAATTCATTCAATTCTAAAAGGAGGCTGGGATGGAAGATAGATTGCTAAGAACAGACTCATCCATTGATGTCCTTCAAAAAGCAATTGCGGATGGACACGTTAAAACACTCAGAGATGCAATCAATTTTGCATTTCATCGAGGCCTTGATTTCGGAGAAGGCGTTCACACAACAGATGTGTTGATGACTCTTTCCTCTCAAGGGAAATTGTTTATTGATCCCGAAAGCGGGAACATAACAAAAATACAAGAGTAATAAGGAGGAGATATGTTCGAAGAAATCAATAATATTATTGCCTCAATTGGTTCATCTCTTGCAATCCTCCTCTGTGTTGTTGCATGGCCGACAATTCTTTGGATCTTGTTCAAAGGGATTTACCATTCTGTTTTTAAAGAAAAAGACAGAACAAAAAAAGAGGGGGAAATATGAACCCATACACAAATATATTTTCAAACGTATGCGTAATTATTGCATCCGTGTATATTCTGTATGCGTTTCTCACAAGAAGAATGGGAGAAGAATTCGAAGAAAGCTTTCGACCTATTCTGGTAATTGCTTTTCAGCTGATCAGCATCGGCTACACGGGATTTATCGTCTTGGCGATAATTGCCCGGGATATTACTACCGCACTTTCATATCTGCTAATCCTATCCATACTTATCATCCTCACAATATTGAACATTAGGTTGGTTGAACCAAAATCACTCTTGTTCGACGAACTATTGTTTTTAAGTATGAGAAAATTTTTGTCCAGTGATGATATGGATGAGTAGAATTGAATGTTCATTAGTAGGCACGGGTTGGATTATTCCAACAGAACAATTGTTCACCGTGCCTTTTTCTATGTTATAAATTAATTATGGATAGGGTAGTGGTTGTAAACGATAAAATGCAAAAGGATTATTCCTATCATCTTTCAGAAAAGATGGGGGATGGTTTTGATCCCGATTTTAAACCTGAATTAACCCCAAAAGAAATGCTAAAGATGGGAGTATTCGGTGGAAAATACATGACAGATTGTGCAAGGGAATTTCCTAAAGATTGGTATACCGAAGCAAAATTAAATTCCGAAAAGCATGATCCTCAGTTGAATTATTTTGGTGTTAATGCTTCTCAACCCCTTTCCGTATGGAAGAAAAAGGGATGGATAAATAAACAGGATCCGAGGGGTTGGTTTCAATGGTATTGTCGATATTTTATGGGCAGAAGAAGTCTTGATGACGAAAGACAAATCAAAAGATGGAAAGCCATCAAAAGACATATCGGTCAAATCAAAAAGAATTGTAAACCGAAAGACCTAAACTGCAGAAAAGTCCAAAGACAAGCCCTTCTTCATTGGGCTATTGATTCCAGGAAGATTTAATGTCCTTTGCCGTGGAATGCTTGATGAATATCCCTCAATTGCTTATTCGTAACGTGTGTATATATTTGAGTGGTTGCAATATTTTTATGGCCCAACATTTCCTGAACGCTTCTCAAGTCAGCTCCGGCCATTAATAGATCCGTTGCAAAAGAATGTCTCAATACGTGAGGTGTTACTTCCATGGGCAACTTAATTTTTCTTGCATAACCTTTGATCATTCTTTGAATGCTTCTTACAGTTAGCCTCATTTTTTCATCACCGGTTGAAGGATCTTTAGATCCTTTATGTCTTATAAATAAAGGCTTGTAGTGATCATTTCTGTTTTTGAGATAGTTGTCTATCCATTCCGCAGCTCTTCCGGAAAGGAATACCACTCTTGCCCTTCCTCCTTTTCCGACTATCCCAAACTCTTTTCTTTCCATATCAATTTGATCCCTATTTAGTTTAGTAAGTTCGGAAACACGAAGCCCTGTTGAAAACAATACTTCGAGAATCGCCTTGTCTCTTTTTCCTTGTATTGTGGATAATGTTGGAGCATTTAAGAGTCTGTCTACCATATCTCCGGTTAAAAATTTGACCGTTCTTTCGGGTATTTTCGGTAAATCAATTTTTTCGGGGGCCATCACTTTAAGGTCATTTTTAATAAGCCATTTAAGAAAAGACCGTAATGCGATTACATGATAGCCTTGAGTTTTTCTCCCCAAAGTACCACCTTTTCCGTCAGTCAGTCCCGACAAATAGACCCTGTAAGACCTGACAACATCGGAATTGATGTCGTTTAGCCCTTGGTGAATATGTTCGTTTTCCAGATAATGAATAAATCTGTCCAAATAATGTTTGTAATTTCTTATTGTTAGGGGAGAGGAGCCTTTTTCGACTTGAAGATAACCCAAAAAATCAGTTACTTTTTTCGCAATTTCAGACTGATTGGGCTGGGACTCAGTCATGTTATTTCATAATAATGTTTCACAGAGGATGTGTCAATAAGATTGTGCGACGTAGAAGAATTATTTACCTACAAATAATTTTTTATAAACAGGGTAGAGTGTCGGCTCCTTGTCCAAATCGACTTCGATTTCGTCATATTCTATTACCCTGGGCATAGGTTTAACTTTATAGTTGTATCTATGTGGAACAAGCATAATTTCGACTTTGTCGTCAACTTCAAGAATTTTTTCTGTATCTTCCAAAGAATCTTCTATATGAAGTGCAATTCCAAGTCTTTTTATGGTATTCGCTTTGAACATTTTTCTTTCTTCACGAACATTCGTATTACAAAGATTTATTGTATTTTGATCGACAAAAGGAAAATGAATTTTAAACCATTCCCTGGTCATTTCTGCGCTCCTAGCCTCACGGGAAGTAATTATCTGAGGCTTAACTCCATAATCGTAGAGTTTTCCAAGAAGAATTTCGGCTCCTTCAATGGGTGGAGATTTTAATAAAATTTCGGGCGTATACCATAATTTTATAAGCACTTCATAAGCTTCGGCTTCAGACAAACCTTCATCCATTGCCCAATGTTGGACACAATCCCAGTGATCCAAATCCGCAGGTTTTTTATTTGTTCCAAAAATTTTATTAAATTCTTCAACAACCGGAACACCTGAATAAGCAAGACATCCATCAACATCGAAACTGATGTTGGAATATTTTAAAATTTCTCCTGTTCTAGGTCGTTCCAGTCTCATTTCGGGCATTGTACACGAGGTAAATTAATAATTCCATTGGAATATAAATTAGCCTCAAATATAACCTCACCAAATCGATTCTAAGGCCTGTCTAAATGAAAAGACGACTATCTATTCATCCCGTACTATTGGGCTTTTATGCAAATCGTTATTTTTATTATTAACACTATTTTGTAACTATTTTTCACAAACACTGGAAAACAGGGGAGGGGTACTAAACGATAAAATTCATTTCGGGATAGTTTCGGTCGGAGAAAATAAATATCGAACATCAAAAACAGGGAAAATACATAGTAGTACAGTTACTTTTCGTTTTTTATGCCAGACATGTTCCTTAGCATACACTGACCTTATCCCTACCCTTACATTTTTAGAATAGGTCGCAAAAGTTACATTGTGCGACTTACCATATTCAAAGAGGCTGGGATGAATAAATCATTAATTAATAAGTATTCAATACCATCGAGGGATAATCTAAAAAACATTGTGTAATAAATTTTAAAGGGTCTTCCCCGGTTGTTCCGTCTATCTAACCGTTACACGCCTAGAAAGAGCGAAAGAGGCTCTTGTAGGCATATTAGCCTTGAAAAGTTATCCACAGAGAGAAGGTTTAGAGGAATAATTACGTGTTTTCGTGCCTAGTAACTATATCATTGTGTATCACCATTTACCCCCAAGGGAAGTTTCGGGTTTTTTCCGCAATACGATTTGTCGCAAATTGTGAAAATTGTGAAGTATATTTGTGAAAATTAGCACTCCCCAGTCTTGATTAATAACCTATAATTATAGGGTGTGTACTACCCTCTCTCCCCTTGTCGGGGTATGTTTAAATTTTTTTCTTATTTTGTGCGTAATCTGAAGCTAATTTATAAACCCCATTTCGTGGCTATGAACATTCCAATAAAAACAAGCCCAACCATGAAAAGATATTCCCTCAGAGTTTGTGAGAATAATCTACCCTCCCACAGAGC
Organism: uncultured Gammaproteobacteria bacterium; assembly: GCA_964617045.1. Classification (GTDB taxonomy): domain Bacteria; phylum Patescibacteriota; class Microgenomatia; order UBA8517; family UBA8517; genus CAZTVZ01. The sequence goes on from CAZTVZ010000001.1 coordinate 103,260, forward strand.
CTGACCTAAACCTACCAACATGTAAATTGCCATAGTTAAAAACAACGAACCGACAACAACCGTAACCGGCCAAAAGAATAAAGACGCTGCAATCTCCCCCACTATCAAACTAGAAATCAAACTGTATGTAACTATTTCTTTTGAAAATTCGTTTTTTAAATCTACCTGCCAAATTCCCTGAACCATTAATGGAAATGCTAATGCGGCAATAGACAGTGCAGTGATGGGGAGGAGAGTTCTTAAAGACAATATTGCATCAAAAACAAGGAACGAAGTGACAAGTGTGAGTACAAATCCAACACCGCGAGCGGCCCTCAACAGTGCAATTGTTCTTACAGCAGAAACGGTAAAAATATTCATTGTTAATGCAAGTATGTAGATGCCTATTCCGAAAAACAAAATTATCGGGATTCTGGTAAACACACTTGAAGGAAGAAGGAACCAAAAAATTCCCACACCCAATGTAAACATAGTAGGTAAAATTAGTGTAAGAAGAGTCGCGTTTTTGCCGATTCCTTCGCGTAAACTAAACCAAAAAAGTCCCGTTGTCAGAAGTCCCAATAATCCGATTGCAGGAAACTTAAATCTTTCATCTAACAGCTGTATACCGATAAATCCCAAGGAAAGGAGAATGGAAGTTAATACAAATTTACGTCTTTTGCTCATTGTTCGGGCAAGGGCTTATTTATTAAGTTGAGCCATTATTTCATCCGAAATTTCGCTGTTGTCCGAAACTTTCTGAACATCATCGTCGTCGTTAAGGCTGTCCAAGAAATTAAGCACCTTTTGGGCATCTCCCGTATTATCGATTTTTACGGTATTAACAGGTTTCATGTAAAGTTCCAAATCCGATATTTCAAATCCTGCTTCTTCAACCTTTTTCCTGGTTTCCGAAAGTTTATCCGGAGCCGTATAAACCTCTATTGATCCGTCCATCTCTTCGACATCCTCGGCCCCCAAATCAATTAGTTCCAACATTAAATCCTCGATGTTTCCTTCTTTTTTGGCAACAAAGTACCCCTTGCTGACAAAGTTGAAAGAAACCGATCCTGGTCCACCCAAGTTGCCCCCTACTCTTTCAAAAAGATTTTTAATAACCTGTCCGGTTCTGTTTTTATTATCAGTTGCAACCGTAACAAGGACCGCTATTCCGCAAGGACCGAATCCTTCGTAGGTTGCTTCTTCGATGTTTTCTGCTGAAGACTGAGCTCTGGCAAGTGCCCTGTCGATATTATCTTTAGGCATGTTAGAACCTCGGGCTTTTTCAATAACAACCCTTAATTTGAAGTTGGTATCAGGATCAGGACCGCCTCCGGTTTTAATCGCAATTGCGATTTCCTTGGCGATCTTACTGAATATCTTCCCTTTTTGGGCATCTTTCAGTTCCTTCTGTCTGTGTATTGTTGCGTAATGTGAATGACCTGACATATAAAAAGCCCTTTCGGACTTGGGATATTATACCTCATAGGCCACTCCCCTTTCAAACCACGAAAAACCCGAGGCTTGTAGATGGCATAAGCCAAATACTTACCTCGGGTAAGTCATACTGCGAATTTAATACGATCCAAGTATTGCAAGGATAATAATTAGTATTACAAGCAAAAAAGCACAAAGAGCTGAAATTGATGCTTCAAAGATATGCCTTAATGTTTGCACGACCCTTCCTATTTTTCTTTTTTCTTCCCTCAAGTCGGCCATGGCAACCACCATTATGGTATCGCCGGACCGCCAACAAGCGGAATAATTACAAATAGGATTACGATCGCAATAACAATGAACCAAAATGTTTCTTTTGCGCTTGGTGTTGTGTTAGGATCTCGAACATACTTAATCTGTTTGGACATTTTATCCTCCTGAACCGGCATATTTACTGCAAATGTTTGTTAACAAGATCAAAAAATACCACAAGGTAACAATGGTTGCCACGCCAAAGGCAGTCGCAACATCTGCAGCGGATCTTTTTGTCAACACTAAGTAAGCAGTTGTTCCCCACAAAAGACCGGCCGAAAGCACAAAAGCTAAAGGAATAATTAACTCGATTACCATTTTTCCTCCTTTCTTCGCAGTATGTTAAAGAGCAAATTTCGCTACAAAAAAAGCTCCTCTTTGGTAAGGCTAACCTTGCCACTGGAGCTCCTCTTGAGCAGTGTGGGTATTATATCACATTATGGGTCATTTGTCAAGTACTTGGGTTTTAAATTAGGCATAAAAAGGGGGTAATTTCCTTGTTAGGATTTTACCCCCACTTCACTTCATCAGATCGGATATTGCCTTACTACCAAATGGTTCAATGCCTCAATACGCACCTGCATGTCTTTGATCAGGTTTGCGTCCTCGAATTCGCATGCATATTCGAATTGTTTTGGACTATGTGCATTGATCATCATTCCTGAAATGATTTGGTTCATCATTCCCAAATCACACCAAAAAGCCTCAGTACAAGCAATTTCTACCCATTCGCGGTACTCATCGGCAAGGGTGATTGCCCTATCAAGAAGATTCTTGTAAATACCAGGGTCGTCATGCAACTTAGGCTCATACTCCTTAATATAAAACATTATCTGTTCGAAATTGCCAATCAAATTTACTGCTGTACTGATAGCCTCAGGCTGATATCTATTTGATTGTTCGAATACAAGCTGACAATCTTCAGGCATAACTTCCTCTTCCTTGAGAAGTTGAGCACATGCTTTTTCCTTCGCATCTACCGCTTTCTTGGATATTTCTTGCGCTTCAACTTCAATCACTTGATTAAGTTCGTCGACTCCCGAGGCAAGTTCACATGCTTTTAAGTATGCATTTTCGGCTATTGCCAGATACTCGGCATTGGTTTGGAATTCAACGTTATTTGATGCGACTTCGTAAACTCCAAAATAGTCAGAAAATGTTTTGGCCATACAATGGCTCTTTCGTAAAAGGTGCAGCTGTGTTTTCTTCTCCTCAATGTATTCAAATATGGGAATCGCCATATCCGTTCTGCCGGCATCCAAAATTGCACTTCGAATAATCTCCCATTTCCATTCCGAACTTATGTCCGGATCTGATTGAATCAGACGCAACGCCGTTTTAATTTCATCGGTGTAATGAGAGTATATATATATCTTATTGAGCAGATCCTTTTTTTCCTTGGCTCTCTCATGCTGATCTTTGACCTGGTCATACATCCTCAATTCCCATAATTCCAAAAAGTTGTTAAAGGATGCTCCGGAATACGAATATAATTCGGCCTTTACCTTTTTCTCAATCTTTTTCCCTCTTGATACACATACCTTGGCATATTCCATCCATGCTCTACGGGTTCCAATACGGCCGGCAAGATACCGCAATAAAAATAACGGTGCTTTCATTTTTCCCTCCTTTGGGTTAAATCTGATGAAATGTAAAAGTACAGTGCTTACAGTAAGCACAAATTAACTTTGAGCATAATTTCAAAGTGCCTGATTCTAGCCTATTATAGGCTTAATGTCAAAAATGTCTCATCTAGTTCTTGACTTCTTTCCCCACTTTTCTATACTCTTTTTTAGTCTTAATCATGGATACGTCTGCCCAACTGGCAATAAAACAAGCTCTCCAAGGAAACTGGGTTGAAGCAATTAAAATAAACGAAGGAATTTTAAAAGATAATCCTGAAGATATTGATGCTCTCAATAGGCTTGGCCGTGCACACAGTGAACTTGGATGCATTAAAAAGGCAAAAGATGCAGCACAAAAGGTTCTTAAAATATCTCCCGACAACTCAATCGCCCTTAAGGCTTTAATCAAACTCGAAAATATGGATGAGGGAGAATGCCCATGTGGGAAGATATCCTCACCGGACGATTTTTTGGAAGAACCAGGGAAAACAAAAATGATGTATGTCATGCATCAGGGAGACCCCAAAGTAATTGCCACTCTTGATGCTGGAGACGAAGTTAGGCTTGACTCCCACAGCCACAGATTGGAGATATTAACCGAAGACGGAAAATATGTAGGAAGGTTGCCTGATGATTTGTCGGCGAGAATTAAAATGCTTATCTCATGTGGTAACGAATACAAAGTGGTCATTAAGTCTCTCGATCAAGCTGGCGTAAAAATACTGCTTAGAGAAACAAAAAATAAGAGTGGCACACCCAGCTTCCCGGCAGAAAAAATTGAATATGTGAGTTTTACTCCTCCCGAGTTGGTACACAAAAACGATATGGAGATTTCCGCTTCGGAAGAAGAGTCACATTCTTTGGACGGAGCAGGAGTATCTTAATATCTCTTTCCAAACTTCTCACCCAATTCGACAACCAAATCAAAATTACCTTCGGGCTTTTCATATTTCTTACCACAAGAGTAGATCAAAGATACTTCGTTTACCATTTTTTTGTTCTCCCCTTTTACCAGGCAGTCAAATTCAATTTTCTCACCCTTATCGACAGAGGCGGCTTTAATACCCAATACCTCAAGGGTAGATCCGACTTCTTGGGCAACATATAATTTCCCCGTGTTGTCTTTGATTAGAGCTTTATATCCCATTCTTCCGTATTCCTGACTGCCGAATACCACAAGCAAGTTGTTGGGTATTTTGGATGTGGGAACATATCCCATTTCCCCATCAACAAGTTTTTCTTTTCTCAAATATGTTGTATTTTCCAAACTCATATCTATTCTTTTTCCTCCGGACACACCCATTGAATAGATCATCAGGTTAATTTTGTCTCCAAAACCCATATTGGATCCTCCGAACGAGAACAAAGATCCCAGCATTGGAAGAAGTTTGCCTTCAGCAAGAGCAAGATGTTTATCGTTCGCCCAAGCCGAAACAGGAAAGTGAAAATTACGCACAATGGACTCCTGCATTAACGTTCCTCCCATTTTCTCATTCTCTCCCAATTTCCAAAGACTTTTTGATTTCCATGAACCCAACTGTCTCGATACGGTAAGTTGAGTGTTTGCAGGAATCGTAATATTTGTAATCTCACCCGCTTCAGGATCAAAGGTGGATACAATAATTTCTCCTTCTTTGCCCTGAATCGCAATACTAACTTTATTTTTCCCTCCAAAATGACAATCCGTACAAAAGACATATGCAATGATTCCAAGGATTACAAACAAGGGAATAAGAATTGGCCAAACGTTAAACGAAGACTTTTTCTTTCTATACACTCTCATTCTGTGGTTTTGGGCAGTTTTTCTCTTCATTAAACCGTACTTCTTAGTCTAATAAGAAAAGGTCATGCGTGTAAAGGGGATTGTGAAATTACTCTACTTGATTCAGATTATTAACAACCTTTTGAAGGTCTTCCGGCAAGTCTTGGGAGTAGGTTACCCTTTCTCCGCTGCCGGGATGATTAAACGAGATGTCTTTGGCGTGCAAAAATAATCTTGGGCACCATTTCCTGTCGTTTCTGGCTGTTTTTCTCCCGGCATAAAAATCGTCAGCAACAATAGGATTACCCAAATGCTTCATATGTATTCTTATTTGATGTGTTCTCCCCGTCTTGGGTTTACATTCGACAAGAGAATACGATCCTTCTTGGTTGGAATAGTGTGCTTTTACTTCGTAAAGAGTAAGAGCATCCCTTCCCCCGGGCAATACGCCAAAACGATCCCTCCTCCAAGGAAGCCTTCCGACTGGAGCGTTTACCTCTCCCTTTTCGCTGGCTAATTTTCCGTGGACCAGACAAACATACGTTTTTTCTACTTCCCTCTCCTTAAATTCGCGTTGGAGAGCCCAAAACACCCCTTCGGTCTTGGCAACAAGAAGCAGTCCTGATGTTTCTTTGTCCAGTCTGTGCACAATGCCATTTCGAAGCTCACGATTATTGTTAAGGGGGTAATCAAGAGTTGTTCTTGCCCATTTCTGCAGTACGGGTTGGGTTGTAGTGGTATCAGCCTCATTCGTAATCCAGCCGGCTGGTTTTGATACAACAAAATACTCCGTATTTTCGTATATTACTTTAGGTTCCATGAGAGTATTTTAACACGAAGATTAACTCTCTCTTTTTTTCTGGCATGAAGTGCACAGTGTGGCTTCCGGATATATGGAAAGTCTGTCGGTATCGATCATCTTTCCACAGTCTTCACAAAGTCCATACTTTCCCTTTTCAAGTCTTTTCAAAGCTTTTTTGGTTTGATCGATTTTCTTGTTTAATTCTTTTTTAATTGCCGCAGTTCGCGCATGACCGAATTGTTCATCTGCTTCCGTATCAGGAGCTGCATTATCGGAAACCCTCAAATCATTCTTGAAAGGATCTTCCTTTTCTATTGTTTTCTTTCTTAAGGTCAATTTTTGTAAGTTTTCCTTTAAAAAGACTCCAATAGGACTAAGCAGGTTTGTCGGAAACATTACTTTTTTATTTTCTTCTTTCTTGCTCATGTTCTTTGCCTTGCTAAGTTAAATACTAACAGAAAAAATGTAAATGCAAAAATACCCGAAACAATCACTTCGTATTTACCAGAGAAGGATATCACGAAAGGAAAAAAGGAAGCAATGATTGCTCTTGCCAGGAAAAACAATCCAGATATGGTAAGCCCGGTAAAACCGATTCTTCCGGAACGATACCAAGAAAACTTTTTATAGTGTCTGTCAAAAAAATATGCCAAACCCATGAGAATAACAATAAAAATAAAATAACCGAAGGAAAATAAACTTCTTGCCCCAACGGAGTCAATTAAAAAAGTAAAAGAAAGCATCGGCAGAATACTGACAACAAATGCTTCGTAAGTTTCATAGAATCTAAGCTTATTTTTGATTATCCCCAGAGACAATCCAACGGTAAGCCCGACAACTCCTCCGTACATCCACCATGGCTGCAGATATTTGGTAAAAATAAAAAGGAAAATAGCCAAACCCAATAGCGAAAATAAACCGGTGGAAAATATTTGATTTGCAGGATAATCTTCTCTTAATTTTTTCCAGAAAAGAAACAGGTACAGAAATATCCCCAGAATATTAAAAAGTATTGAGATAAACATCCGACACCAGTATATCATTTGACTTAGTGTGAAAAATAGCTTTAAGATTTAAACAATGTTGGAAACTCCACATGTTCTGGTCGGCGCGGCAATAGCCACAAAAATTCCCAATCCCTTTATTGCAATTCCGCTTGCTCTTCTGTCTCATTTTGCCTTGGAAAAAATTCCCCACTGGAATCCTCACCTTAATACCGAAACAAAAAAGTACGGAAAGTTAACATCACAAACAATGAGAATAATTGTTGCCGATACTACGATTGCCCTAATATCCGGAAGTATTATTTCCACGCTGGTACTGCCCGATCGTGCACATGCTTTAACAATTTTACTTGCCTGTTTTGCATCCGCTCTTCCGGACATCGTTGAAGCACCATACTTTCTTTTCAAGGTGCGGGCAAAAATACTGGAAGATTACATCAAGTTGCAGAAAAAACTTCAGGTGGATGCACCGATTATCCCAGGACTTATTACTCAGCTTTTTGTCATCGCAGGTGCTATTTGGTGGATACTTACTTAGCTCTCTCAATATAAGAAGAATCTCTTGTATCAACGATTATCTTTTCCCCCGCCTTGATAAACAAAGGAACTTTTACGTTCATTCCGTTTTCCAACACTGCAGGTTTATATAAATTGGTAGCAGAATTTCCTTTTACTCCCGGATCGCACTCTTTTACGGTTAAGGCTACTTTGGGAGGAAGTTCAACCGAAAGTGCTTTGTCGTCCCAAAACAAGATATTGGCGTTTTCCCCTTCTTTCAAAAAAAGGATTGAATCGCCGAGAACGCTTATTGGTATTTCGACTTGTTCAAAGGATTTGGGATCCATAAAAAAGGCGTTTGTATCGTCTTTGTACAAATATTGAAGAATCTTTCGATAGGTATTGGCTTCATCAACGGCAACATTGGAACTGAAAGATTTCTCTTCCACCGAACCGGTTTCCAAATTTCTAACCTGGACTTTTACAACAGCACCTCCCCTACCCATTTTGATAAGAGAATATTTGATAACCTGATAGGGCTTTCCATATTGCTGAAAAGCGACCCCGTTTTTTAAATCTGTGGAATTAATCATACAGAGGGTATTTTAACCTAATTTTTGGTATAATTGAAGCCTTAAGCCGAGGTGGCGGAATGGCAGACGCTCAGGTCTCAAAAACCTGTGAGGCTAACACCTCGTGGAGGTTCGACTCCTCTCCTCGGCACAAAAAAAGCCCTTCCAGACTGTTAAGTCAAAGAAGGGCTACTTACCTTCATTTCCACATTTTTTAACGATCGAGTGATTGTTCCGGCCAATCTTCGTAACTTCTACAAGTCAAGGTTATTGTCACGGCGGGATATTCCTTCGAAAGAAGGTTGGCAAATCTTTCTGCCCTTTGCAAAGAGCCGTAATACCAGAATATCCATGAGTTTTTCTGGCAAAATTCCAGATCTCCCAAATAATAACGCTCCTTAATATTCAACAATTTTTGGATTTTATTCTGGGGCAAAAACTCGTTTGTCGTAAATATCGAAAGCTTACCAATGATCGGATCGGGGTACATTTGAGGTACACCTATACTTCCGAATTCATAACCGATGCTTCTTACGAAGTCGATTAATTTCAATAAGTCTACATCCTTTGCTTGCTCAACTCTGACGCCCATATTTTCCTCCTTATGATTGCGTGGAAATGATATTTGAATGTGCCGATTAACGCATTTGTTAATCCAATGTGGCATTCTATAGTGTTATAGGCTATCTGTCAAGATTTCGAGGCTGATTCTTTCTTTTGTGTTTCTCTTCCGTAGAACTTAATTCTGTCTCCCTTGAAGAAGAGGTTTATGGATTTTAGAGGTCCGTTACGGTGCTTTGCTATATCCAAGACTACGTTTTCGGGAGCCTCGTTGTCTTCCCTCCATAAAAACATAACAACATCGGCATCCTGCTCGATTGACCCTGATTCTCTAAGGTCCGCAAGTTGAGGTTTGTTTCCCCCTCTTTGTTCGACCGCACGGGACAACTGAGATAGCGCAAGCACCGGTACTTTCAATTCTCTGGCCAAGTTTTTAAGTCCCTGTGATATTTCCGAAACTTCTTGAACCCTATTCTCCAGCTGTCTCGATCGAGCCAGCTGCAAATAATCGACCACGATTAAATCAATCCCCCCGGTTTCAACCTGCAATCTTCGGGCTTTTGTTCTCATTTCAAGAATGGTTAGAGCTGGTGTATCGTCTATATATATCGGAGCTTCCGCGAGTTCACCCATTGCTTGCGACAACTTGGAAAAATCATCGTCGTTCAGTTTTCCCGTTTTAAGTTTCCATGCGTCTATGTCTGCCTGCCCCACAAGAAGTCTATCCACAAGTTCTTCTTTGCTCATTTCCAATGAGAAAAATCCAACCGATCTCTTGTATTTAACTGCCAAATTTTGGGCGATATTCAAGGCAAAAGATGTTTTTCCTATACCAGGTCTTGCAGCAAGAATAATTAGATTGGATTTTTGCATCCCGGCAAGAGTATCGTCCAAATCTTTAAATCCGGTAGGAACTCCCCTAAGGGAATCTCCTTGTTTGTGAAGTTCATCTAACCTGTCAAATGATTCTTCCAATGTCGCCCTGACGGGAGTAAATGCTTTTGCGATTGCTTTTTGGGTAATATGAAATATTTCCGATTCCGCTTTATCGAGAAGTTGATCAGCACCCAAAGAATCATCCAAAGAAAACTCAACCAGTTTGGAAGCTGCGGTCATTAATGTTCTTTTAGTTGCAGCTTCTTTAACGATTTTTCCGTAATGTTCAACATGAGCTGCAGTCGGAACTTTATTAACAAGTTCGGCCAGATATGTTGCTCCCCCGACTTTTTTTAAATCTTTTTGTTTTTTTAATTTTTCCGTTACGGTTAATACGTCAACCGGAACTCTCTCTTCATAAAGAGCGACACAAGCTTCAAAAATCATTTTGTGTCTGTCGTCGTAAAAATCGTCTGCACTTAAAAACTCCGCAACTGCAATAATTGCGTCTTTATCCAGTAGGAGCGCACCAAGGACAGATTCTTCAGCTCCGGCAGAATGAGGTGGTATTCTAACGTTCAATGCTTCCGGCATGTTAGATTAAATAAATACTCTTATTTTCTTTCAAGAACAACTACTTTTTGTTCTTCGCCAAATTCTTCTTTTTTAATTGATAGTTTTGGCAGAGTCTCGACAGGAAGACCCATATCTTTTACAAATTCATCGTAAGTATTTAGGTGTCCAAAATTGGTTTGGTTTAACCCTTCTTCCTGATAATGCATTGGGATAATTATTCTTGGCTCAATTGCCTGTGCAACTTTAACCGCGCTTTCCGAGTTAAGAGAAGACCCTCCCCCAACCGGGATCATCAGTATGTCTATATCCCCGATATCTCCAATTAAACTTTCCGATAATTGGTGTCCAAGATCACCCAAATGACACAACCTAAGACCATCAATTTCGTACACATAAATTGTATTTTTTCCTTTTTCCTCACCTTTTTTGTCATCGTGATAAGAAGGAAATCCCAGCACTGTTACTCCTTGAATTTCGTATTCACCTGGTCCTTTGAGAATTTTTCTTGCTCCGGCAACAAGTTGCGATTGATTATGGTCGTCATGATTATGGGAAACAGTAACAATATCCCCCTCAACTCCGGAATATTTTAATCCAACATTTTTCGGATCAAAAGGATCTATAACAACACTTGTTGTTTTCCCTTTTAATTTAAAAGAAGAATGACCCAAGAAATATATTTCCATATACATTGGCAGGATAACAAAATGGCGTTTCGTTGACAAGGGTAAAAAGAATTCGTATATTACCAAGGACTGCCTTACTAATGAAAAAAGAAGTCATATATGCAATTGTCGCGGGAGGGATATTGGGCCTCCTGATTGCTTTTGGAGCTTGGAGGGTAAATTCCGCTTTATCACCCAAAGAAAAGGAAACACCAAAAGTACAAAACAATATTATTAAAAATTCCACAAATATTTCTATTGCTTCACCAAACAATCTGGATGTGCTTGTTAAATCTCCAACAACTATAAGCGGGCTTGCAAAGGTTGCCTCGTTGGTGGTAATCAGCTCCGACGAAGAAGACGTTTTGGTCAGATCCGACAATGAAGGATCATTTTCCGGAGAGATAGAACTTTCTGGGGGTGTAAATAATATCAACGTAGGAATATTCAACGACAAAGGAGATTATGAAAAACAATCAATAAAAGTTGTATATTCAACCGAATTTGCAAAAATTACTCCTCCGGAAATTCCCACGGACAATCCCACATCTTCAGATTCTGTAAGACAAAAAGTTCAAGATAAATTAAAAGATGCTTACAACAATCCCCTTGCGTATATGGGAACAATTACCGACATTTCGGAGAACGGAATTCAGATAAAAACTTCCGAAGGAGAAATCGAACAAATCTCAACAACCGAAAGTCCAACCGTTATCCAAGACGGTAAAAACGCAAAAGAAGTAAAACTCACGGATATTGCCATTGGAGATTATGTGGTTGCAATGGGTTTTACGGGAAATCATGTCCTCACCGCAAAAAGAATATTAATTACTACCGAAAAACAAATGAATACCGCTGCATATCTTTCGGGAAAAGTAGAAAAAGCAACAAGTAAGGATATTACAGTTAAAAACGACAAGGACGAATCGTCCGTTCTTGCTCTTTCTCAAAGTACAACTTCGACATATCTTCTGGAAGGAGATAAATTGTCCAAAGTAAAGTTCAGCAACATTTCGGTTGACGACAAAGTATATCTGATTGGAAAAATAGAAAACGAAAAGTTTCTCCCGAGAACAATCTTTATAATCGGCAGGCCTTAATAGGCGGATTACATCCTCACTTAATTTTGCTAGAATTAAATCATTATGGACGCAATGCAACCGCTAAAAGGATTCCGTGATTTTTTGCCTCAAAAAATGGCAATCAGATCGGAAATAATAAAAAGGCTGAAAAAGGTATTCGAAAAATACGGATTTGAAGAATTACAAACACCTACTCTCGAATATGCAGAAGTATTGTTGGGCAAATACGGCGAAGAGGCTGAAAAATTAATGTATATCTTCGACGATCCCGGAGGAAGAAAGGTGGGTTTGAGATACGACTTAACCGTTCCCCTGGCCAGAGTGGTGGCCAGTTACCCCTCTTTGCCAATTCCTTTTAAAAGATATCAAATACAACCGGCATGGAGGGCTGAAAACACCCAAAGGGGAAGATACCGTGAATTTTATCAATGCGACATTGATACCATTGGCAGCTCATCCCCCATTGCCGATGCCGAAATACTGGCAATCATTAACGATTCGCTGAAAGCTGTCGGATTTTCAAAATACAAGATCCGAATTAATTCCAGAGAAGTATTGTTTGAGCTTGTTAAATCCTCAGGTATTCCGGAAGAATTAAAATTTAAAACAATCCAATCTATAGACAAGTTGGATAAAAAAACAAAAGAAGAAGTTGTAAAGGAATTATCCGAAAGAGGTCTTTCAGATGATCAAATTAAGTCCTTGTTTGAGAATATCGAAAAAGCAAGGCCTGATGAATATTTAAGAAAAGTAATAGACATGGCCGATTCTATGGGAGTTGCCGACAACTTGGTCTTTGATCCAAAACTGGCAAGAGGTCTGGACTATTACACCGGACCTATTTTTGAAACATATGTCGAAGAACCGAAAGTCGGATCTCTTACCGGAGGAGGAAGATACGACAAATTATTATCTTCCCTGGGAGGAAAAGATCTTCCCGCCGTTGGTTCAACAATAGGATTGGAAAGAATAGTCGAGGTGGTGGAAGAAATGAATTTAATACCCGATATTAAACCGACACCCATTAAGGCGTTGGTAACAATATTTTCGCCCGAATTTCTGCTTCAATCCGTTAAAGTAGCAAGTGAGCTGAGAGAAAAAGGTATCAATGTTGAACTGTATTCGGATGAAAATGCTCGTCTCGATAAGCAGATGAAATATGCCGACGAAAGAAAGATTCCTTTTGTCATAATCATGGGCCCCGAGGAAATAGCAACCAATAAGGCAACTCTTAAAAACATGTTTGATAAAACCCAAGAACAAATTGATCTTAGTTCCCTTTCCGAAAGCCTTTCATGAGTAAATCAAGACTAACTGCCTATCTCTATCTAACGATAGCCTTTATTATCTGGGCTTTCGCAGTTCCGATAATTAAGTACGTTCTGGGAGAAGTCGATCCATTTACATTTCTCACCTATCGTTTTGGTATTTCTGCGGTTTTTGCTCTCCTCTATTTCGGAATAAAAAAGTTTCGGTTTTTTAAAAATCTAAAAAATTTAGGGTTGCTTCTTCTACACGGTGTAATCACTTCCACAATTACTCTTGGTCTTCTTTTTATCGCGCTAGATAACACCACTGTTGTTGACTATTCGATTATTAATATGGTCTCACCGTTAATAATATCGGTCATGGGTGTATGGTTTTTGAATGAACATGTTACAAATAAAGAAAAAAAGGGAATGTTTATTGCCCTATTGGGAACTGCATTGATAACATTCGGACCTTTGATTTTCTACGGAACCGACGGTCCGGTTCTTTCGGGAAACCTGCTGTTGTTTGCCTATCTTTTCTCAAATGCATTCTCGATCATTATTACCAAAAAACTTCTCAAATTGGGGCATCAACCGATGGATATCACCAACTTCATGTTTATCGTTGGTTTTATCACAATGCTTCCTCTTTTGATGCTTTTTGGAAACATCAAAGATTCCATTAGTTTGATCTCGGGTTTATCCATACCGTTCCAGCTGGGTATTTTCTATATGGCTCTTTTATCCGGGGTAATTGCTTACTGGTTAAATTCAAAGGGTCAAAAAACTATCGAGGCGGGAGAAGCTTCCGTATTTAATTACCTTTACCCACTTATTGAACTACCTATCGCCGTAATTTGGCTCGGCGAAAAGATCACTATTTTGTTTGTTGTTGGAGGTATAATAACCCTACTCGGAGTATTCATCGCCGAAGTCAAAAAACCCAGCCTTGCCAAGAGTAAGCGTTAACTGGTATAATTTCCCCGTCTATGAAAGCTCAAATTCATCCTAAGTGGTATCCTGAAGCCAAGGTTGCTTGTGCTTGTGGAAATTCTTTTACAGTAGGTGCATCAACACCGGAACTTTCCGTGGATGTTTGCAGTATGTGCCACCCATTCTATACAGGACAGATGAAATACCTCGACACCGCAGGAAGAGTTGAAGCATTTAAAGCCAGAATGGATACTGCAAAAAATCAGAAGTTTGTAAGCAAAACCCAAAAAAGAGAACTTAAAAGACAAAGAAAACTTCAAGAAGAACTTGAAAGACCGGACTCTTTGGCCGATCTTCGCAAGTAACCATTATCTAAATGGATAACACTTCTCAAATAGCATTTATTGAAATCCGTGGTGCAACCGGAGGCGAAGAAGCTAAACTTTGGGGACAAGACCTTCTTAGGATGTACATCCGATATGCAAACAAAAAAGGCTGGACCGTAACCCAAATCGAAGATAATTCTATTAAGATAAAGGGGGCGAGTGTTTACGATCTTCTGAAAAACGAGTCAGGGGTACACCGCGTTCAAAGAATACCTGCAACCGAAAGGCACGGACGAATCCATACTTCTACAGCAACAGTGGTGGTTCTTCCCGAAATTAAATCGGAGGACGTAAAGCTCAACTTTGCGGACATCGAAATTCAATTTTTCCATTCATCTTCCCAAGGAGGACAAAACGTTCAAAAAGTATCGACTGCAGTAAGGCTTATTCACAAGCCGACAGGCATCGTTGTTGCTTCACAAAGAGAAAGATTCCAAGAACAAAACAGACGCTTGGCCGAGGATCTCTTAAGAACCAGACTTTGGGAAAAGGAAGAAGAAGAAAAAATGAAAACAATTGCCGGGTATAGATCGGCAATCGGCAGAGGCATGAGAGCAGAAAAGATCAGGACATATAATTTCCCTCAAGATAGAATAACAGACCATAGAATCGGAAAATCCTGGGGTAATCTGGAAAGAATAATCGACGGAGAATTGGATAAAGTAATCGATTTAACGAAATCAATTACTCCTTAAAACCTCAATTGCTTTAATAAGTTGCTCGTCTTCTTCAGTGTCTGGATTATTTTCCACCTCAAAATCCGGGGACAATCCTTTTTCGTGTACCCACGTTCCCTTGGGGGTTAACCATTTGGCAATAGTGATATGAAGCCTTGTGCCGTTATCCATATTTACCGGTTCCTGAATCGTTCCTTTACCGAATGATTTTTGGCCGATTAACTTAAATCCTTTTTGATCTCTTAAGGCTCCAGCCAATATTTCCGATGCGGATGCCGAACCACCGTTAACCATTACCACCGTTGGAAAGTTGTTTAATAGTCCCAATCTTTCGGTTTTAAATTCAATGGTTGTTCCGTCCCCTCTCTCTTCAATTACGGCAACTGTTCCTGTTTTTACAAATTCTGCGGATATGTCGACCGCCGCTTGAAGATATCCTCCGGGGTTTCCTCTAACGTCTAGTATCAACCCTTTTACTTCTGGTTTTTTAATAATCTCTCTTACTGCGGAATTCCATTCTTCTTCTGTTTCCCCGCCGAATTTTAGAAGCCTGACATGAGCTATTGTTCCATTGTCGACATATTCAGTTTTTACGGAAGGTACATCAATTTTCTCTCTAACCAAACTTACATCAAACGGACTATCACTTCCTTCTCTCATAATCGTAAGGACAACGGTTGTTCCCGCTTTCCCTCTTATATGTTGTACTGCCTCAGTTGTACTCATTCCTCCTGTTCCCAAGTCTATTTGTTTAAGGTCATCCTTAATTCTAAGAATCATATCCCCCGGTTTGAGCCCGGCTTTATCACCGGGTGTTCCGGCAATCGGTGAAACAACCACAAGTTGTGTTCCTCTGTATCCAATTTCGATTCCTACTCCTTCAAATGAACCCGACAGATCTTCGGATACCACCTTTGATTCTTCGGGGGGCAAAAATACTGTGTAGGGATCCCCAATACCGGAAACCATGCCCTGAATTGCACCGTAAATCATGTTTTGACTGTTTAGCTTGGCTTTATCGAAGTATTTTGATCCAACCGTGTCCCATACTTTCCAGAAAAGAGAAAAATCCAAATTTCCTTTGTTGGGTGGTGTTCCTCTTTCTATCTCGACTTTATTAAAGGACTGAATATTTATTTTGTATCCCTGGCTTCCCAATAAATATCCGCCGCCAAAAAGAACAACCACGGAAATGACTATCAGAAGATATTTTCTTAATAAATGAAAGTTTACTCTGGGCATGACAAATTTAGCTATAACAAATGTGATTATATTTAAATTAACCGGTGAATGGAAGAAGACCTAAATGCCTTGCTCGCTTTACAGCTACTCCCAAACGTCTTTGGTGTTTTGCACAAAGACCGTTTCTGGTCTTGGCAAGAATCTTTCCACGATCAGTAATGTACTTTTTCAGATCGTCGTATTGTTTGTAATCGGGCATTGTATTTCCTTTACAGTAAGGGCAATTGGTTGCCACGATTCTTGGCATAATTTTTCTTCGCTTTTGTTTTTTTGGTGCCATGTTAATTCTTAGAAGGGTATTTCGTCGTCCGGATTATCGGAAGCTTCTTTCTTTCCTTTCTTTTCTTTTGGAGCTTCTTCCATCGGTATTTCTTCTACATTTCCCGAATCCTGAGATACTTCGAATTCTTCTCCCGGAGCAACAGCTCCTTTGTTGTCCAAAATAATCATATCGTTAATTACGACTTCGGTTGTTTGTCTTTGCGCTCCGTCTTGTGCTTGCCAAGATCTGGTTTGAAGTCTTCCTTCTACATATACTTTTCTTCCCTTTTGCAATAGATTTGCACAAATTTCCGCCAATTTGTTCCATGCAACAATTCTATGGAATTCAGCATCTTCTTTGTTTTCTCCGGATTCCGTTTTCCATTGCCTGTTGGTTGCAATAGAAAATGTACACACAGCAGTTCCCTGTGGTGTGTATTTTAGTTCTGGGTCTCGGGTAAGATTTCCGATTAATTCGACTTTGTTTAAGCTTCTTGCCATTTACTTTGCACTCCTTACAAGTAAGTATCTGATTATATCATTTTCGGTTTTTATCTTTTCCGTCAATTTCTTGGCTGCTTCCGCGGGAAGATCCAAGGGGATAAATACAAAAAGACCTGCTGTTAATTTCTTAATGGGGTAGGAAAGTTCTTTTACTCCCCAATCTTCAACCGTACCCATTTTCCCGGAAAGAAGACCAACTGTTTTTTCCAACGTCTCCATTACGGCTTTCTTTTTGGCACTGGTGGCCTTGCCGTCAAGTACGATGGTTAATTCATATTTACTCATATCCGGGAAATTATAACACAGGCTCAAAAACAATGGAAGAACTGGGATTATTGTCCTATCTTAAATTCTATTACGTCTCCGTCTTTTACAATATAGTCTCTTCCTTCCGATCTGCATTTTCCGTCTTCTCGCGATTTCTTCCATCCCAAACTGACAAAATCCGAGAAATTAACCACATCGGCCTTAATAAATTTAAGCATGAAATCCGTATGAATAACTCCGGATGCTTCCTGTGCGTTAATTCCCTCCTTAATTGTCCATGCACGTACTTCTTTTTCTCCGGCAGTCAAGAATGTGATAAGGCCAAGGGTAGAAAAAGCTTTTCGTATCAACCTCTCCAGTCCGGAACTCTCTACTCCTAAATCTTTTAGATACGATTTTTGATCTTGCTCGGAAAGATCTGACAATTCCGATTCCGTTTTGGCACATATCGCTACTACCTGGTCTTTTTGAACACCCAGGCTTACACTAAAATGCTCCTCGATTTCACCAGCTCTCGCCAAATCTCCTTCATCAACATTTAAGGCAATTAGTATTGGTTTTAAAGTTAACAAGCTTAGGCTTTTGGCAACTTTTAGCTCTTCTTCGTTTAGATCAACATCTCTTGCGGATTTACCCCCCTGCATTTCTTCTTTAAGTTTTTTAATTACAGTCCACCTTTTTTGTAGTTCTTTGTCTGGAGAACCTCCAGGGTCTTTCTGTTTTTCCAAAGTTTCGTAATCAGCCAAAGCAAGTTCTGTTTCGATGGTTTCAAAATCATCCTTCGGAGATACAATACCGTTTTTTACAATATCCGGGTCGGAAAACACTCTCACCACATGGCATATTGCATCCGTTTCTCTAATATGGGAAAGGAATTTATTACCCAACCCCTCACCGCTATGGGCACCTTTAATAAGTCCTGCGATATCCACAAACTCAACCGTTGCGGGAACTTCAGGAGGCATCTCATTCATCCCTTCAGTTTCTTTTACTATCTTTGCCAGCTCTGACAATCGAGTGTCGGGAACAGGAACAACACCAATGTTGGGTTCAATCGTAGCAAACGGAAAATTAGCAACATATGCCTGCTGCTTTTTGAGAAGTGCATTAAATAAAGTTGACTTTCCAACATTTGGAAGTCCGACAATACCAACTGATAGGCTCATATTGCGATTATAACAAATGGTGGTTGCGTTGATACTCTCAGTTTGTTTAAATTGACTCTTGTATGACAAAGTTTCGCGAATACTACAAAAGAATGATTGATGCGAACAAAGAAGAATTTGACGCATTTAGAACTATTCACGACAAATACGCAATCGCAGATGATACGGACACACTGCAGGAAGAATACAACCTTGCGGGAGATAAAATCCAAAAAATAGTAAAAGAATGGGAACAAAAATTATGCTCCCAATCCGAAAAAGCCGGTTACGGTGGATATACGGGGAATCTCGCAGAAAAATTCCACGAGGAAATATTAAAAGGCTTTCCGATGTACGACCACATCGGATTAATCGTAAAAAAATTCTCGATAAAGAAAATTAGGATATAAAAAAGGGTGACTCCTCTATAACAGAATTGTCACCCTATTTCGGTTGAATGAATTAAAGATAGTAGATGTCTCTTCGCAGTCCCAAAACAAATTTCCTGAAAAAATTTTCAAGATATCTTTTTTGAGCATGATAAGGTTCATCGTGTGGTTGAATTTTTTCCAACCATATCTTCATTCTCAACCTGTTTGTACCATGTACCGGAGCTTCCAAAAAACGAATTCTTGGAATTCTTTTGTCGACAACTTCCAATGAATCCTTCCAAACAAGAACACCGTCAATGTACACTTTGAGATTGTTTTTTTCGTATTCTCTGTGCACACAGAAAGGATAATTGTCCCTGGAAACAATAGTAACCTCAATTGAGATCAAATCGTCTTTGTCGACAGCTACAGTACCGAGTCTTCCAAGTTCGCTGATTATGAATTCCTTTAATTCAGGAAACTCCCAGCGTTCCTGGCCACCTACAAGGGGTGTTTTTTTCATAGTACCTCCTCTTTAGTGTAAAAAGTGCTTGTTCCGCTTGTGGAACCCGAATATTATCCCACTATACGACTTGATGGTCAAATCTCGGCAATTAGTTCAGGAGACATTTCTTTGAAGCTATCAATCGTTATATCCGCTTCTTCAAGGCTTTCTTCACAGCTTTTACGCACAATTCCCACCACTTTCATCCCTGCTCTGTGAGCCGCTTCAACCCCAGCATCTGCGTCTTCGAATACCAGACAATTCTCGGGATCAATATCCAACTTCTTAGATGTCAAAATGAAAATATCCGGATCGGGTTTTTTGAACTCAACTTCTTCTCCGGTTGTTACTGCATCAAATAATCCTTCAAAGCCAAACTTTTCGAAAACTTTATCGACAATTTCCCAGTTGTTTGATGTGGCCAAAGCTACTTTAACACCGCTTTCTTTCAGATCGTTGATAAACTCGACAATTCCGTCTTGCAGGGTAATTTCATCAATCATATCTTCATAGGCTTCCTGCGTCTCTTTGGCAAGCTCAAGTGGGGTTTTTTCCGTCTTAATCCCATACTTCTCAATCAACTTGGGCCAATTCTCTTCGACGCCTATTCCTGCAATGTGAGGAATATCATCTACTTCATCAATGTCGAATTGCTTCAATACCCGTGCAAATGCTTTGCCGTATTCATCTTCATCGGAAAGAATAGTTCCATTAAGGTCAAAGATTGCTGCAGAAATAATCATTGATTAGATTTTACCTGAGGTCCTTCGGGAGTATCCAGTACTTTGTATCCATGTTTCTCAATTTCTTTTCTTGCTTGATCAGCTTCCTCAAAATCTCCGGATTTCCTTGCCTGCTCACGAACTTCAACAAGTTTCATCACAGACTGAGGTATTTCAACCGATACTACTTCTCCAAGTCCAAGCCCTAATACCTCATCAAAAGAAAGTGCCATTTCGTATTTATCCTGTGACGGAAGATTACTTTTCAGCATTGACCAGAAAGCTGCGAGAGCTTTCGGAGTGTTTAAGTCGTCATTAATAGCCATTGTAAATTCGTCCCTGAATTTCTCCATTCCTTCTGCTTTCTCCTGAGACAATTGAGTTCTTTGAGATTGGTTTTTGGAAGCCCTAACGAGTTCCCTCATGTTGTTCAATGTTTTTTGTGCATTATCAAGAGAATCCCAGGTGAAATTAAGAGGAGACCTGTAGTGTCCGGTAAGATATAGATACCTAAGGGCCAAAGGATCATATCCCTTAGCAATCAATTCTTCTAACCTGTAAGCATTGCCTTTGCTTTTACTCATTCTTGCTCCGTCTACCTGTAAAAATGCCGAATGAATCCAGTATTTAACAAACTGTTTTCCCGTTGCGGATTCGCTTTGGGCAATTTCGTTCGGGTGATGGGTAGATCTTAAATCTTCTCCTCCCGCATGAATATCAAAACTTTCTCCCAAATATTTCATGCTCATTGCGGAACATTCAATATGCCAACCAGGAAAACCCATACCCCAAGGGCTTTCCCACTCCATTTGTCTTTCCCCGGGTTTATCGGAAAATTTCCAGAGAGCAAAATCTCTCGGATCCTTTTTCTCAGGATTTTCTTCAACCCTGGCACCTGCTTTAATTTGATCCAAGGTTGATAATTCTCCATACACTTTCTTTGTATCTATTTCAAACTTTTTGGTATCAAAATAAATTCCATCGGATGTTTTATAAGCCAATCCTTTTTCTTCAATTTTTTTAACCAAATTTATTTGTTCTTCTATGTGATCTGTTGCTTTGGGCATCATCCAAGGCCTTCGGATATTTAGCCTATCCATGTCGTTCAAAAATGCGTCAGTATAAAACTTGGCAATATCCCAAGCGGTCTTGCCTTCTTTTTTGGCCGATTCTTCCATTCTGTCTCCACCCAAATCCGCATTACCAGAATTGTCTCCGGTCAAATGTCCGACATCGGTGATATTCATTGCATACCTCACCTGATAAGAGTTGTACCCTAAAAGACGAGCCAAAATGTCTGCAACAACATAAGTCCTAAAGTTTCCTATGTGAGCAAACTGATAAACGGTCGGTCCACAGGTGTACATTCCCACATATGGAGGATTAATCGGTTCAAATTTTTCTTTTTTCCCTGTAAGTGAATTTGTTAAATAAATATCAGCCATGACTGTATGATATCAAATTATCCTGTTGGCGGCAGAGGTTTTTCTATTCTTGTTTGTTGTTGTTTCGCTTTTTGCGGCATTCCGATTTTTCTTCCAGGTTTTGAAGACGGCATTGGAAGAGCCGACGTTCTGTTTTCTGCAGCTTTTTCCTGTAATTCAATTTGTTCTTTCATCTGTTCCTCTTTTTCTTTTTGTATTTGAATATCTTTTATCTCGCTTTCCAAAGCCTGAAGTTGTCTTTGACCTTGAATATCAATTTTTCTTTTTTCTTCGAGTGGCATTTCTTCAAGAGAAGAATGTTGTTGTTCTTGGGGAACATTCTCAATGCCGATTAGCTGTTCTTTTGATTCCTTGATTATCTCGCCAGGTTCTTGAAAAAAATCTTTAGCAATTTGTTTGGCAAGATCAACGGCTTGTTGTTTTGCCGAATTTGTAATTGTTCCCATTAATTAATTGTACCTCACAATTCCCTTCTCCCTTGAATTGCTTGCGTCAGCGTAACCTCGTCTGCATATTCAAGATCCGCACCTGTCGGAATACCCATTCCCAATCTTGTGATTTTCACTTCGGAAGATATCTTTTTAATCTCTTTATTCAAATACATTGCCGTTGCTTCCCCTTCCATGGTTGGATTTGTGGCAATTATTATTTCCCTGATACCGGGTTTAATTCTTTTCAATAAATCGTCAACATATATTTCATCCGGTCCAATGTTGTCCAGTGGAGATATTGATCCGTGAAGAACATGATAAAGACCCTGATACTTGCCTGTTTTTTCAAAAGCCAAAATATCCAAAGGTTGTTCCACAACTAAAATTGTCTCTTTGTCTCTCGAATCATCTGCACAAACAGGACAAGGATCGTTTTCCGACACATTGCGACAAGAACTGCAAAGTACGGTTTCTTTTTTTAGGTTTTCCAAACTTTCGGCAAATTCAGTAAGATCTCTTTGTGGGACATGCAACAAATAAAAAGTAAGTCGTTGTGCACTCTTCGGTCCTATGCCGGGAAGTTTTTCAAATGATTGTATGAGGCGTGCAATGGGCTTGGCTATCTTCATTCTTAAAGTTTACCAAGGAGTCCCGAAAGTCCTCCGCCCATTTCCATCATTTTCTTGGCGGACTCTTTTTGGACTTTTTTCAAGGTTTCGTTGATAAGATCAACAAGTTTCTTTTGTTCTTCCCCATTTATTTCAATATATGAAATTTTTTGATCTCCTGTTACAACCACTCTCATTCCGTCTTTTTCTTCGGAAAGTTTTATTTTTTCAAGTTCCTTTTGTAAAGCCATTGCCTGATTTCTCATTTTTATCAGTTCGGCTCCTTGTTTAAATTTGTCAAACATATTTATTAATTACCGAATATTTCTTCGGCAGCTTGAATTATATCTTTATCCTTTCCTTCAGTCAAAGTAGTCCCAACCGTCGTCGGAATTGGTCTTTCCGGTGGTTCAGTTAACATGCAGCAAATTCTAATTGGAGTTCCGACAACACTTGCAACAACATCTTCCAATATTTTTCTATGATGCGTTTCTTCAAGTCTTTCTTTGTGGAATCGATAATATACGCCAAGTTGTAATGTTTTACCGTCGTAAGCCAATGGTTTCGCCGCCCTCAATAAAGCTTCCATCGAAGTATTGATTGGTTTTATTCTTGCCAGGATATCTCTCCAGTCTTGTTCAGGGAGCTCTTTCAGATTGTTTCCGTCAAGTTTGATTTCTTTTTCCGGGGCGGGATGTCGTACAACTTTTAAAGAGGGTTCCTCCTCTTTGGGTAAGATAATCGTTGCTTTGGAAATTGTTTCAACCTCTGTTTCAATTTTTGTACTCCCTGTAGTTCCTTCGCACCATTTGATTATCGCCAGCTCCAAAGGCAATTCTTCGATAACCGATGTTTTAATTTTTGGAATGTAATCAGTCAGTGTATCGACCAAGGAAATCAGATCCTTTTTGTCGATATCAATTCTTTTTTCTCCGATTCCGATATGGGCAAGCAATTCTTTTCTTAGCGAAGAGACAAGTTCTTCTGCCAAATCCATTGGCCTTACCCCCGACCCTGTTGCTTTGGCAATCAACTCCAATACGGTTTTTATATCTCTTCCAACAATACTCGCAATCAACGAGTCAATGTCGATATTTTTTGATTTAAACAAAAAGTTCTCGACTTCCACTTCGTCAAAACTTCTTTCCTCGAAGAGCATCTGTTCAACAGTTTTAACCGCATCTCTGAAAGAACCATTGGCATACTTTGCGATAAGGTGCAAACTTGCTTCCGGTATTTTTATTTTTTCTCCGGATGCAACTCTGGTTAAAGACCGTGCAATCTCGTCGTTATTTGCTTTTCTGAAATTTATATTCGCAGTTCTAGATCTAATTGTCCCAATTAGTTTTTCTGGATTAGTTGTTGCCAAAATAAAAGTGACATGTTCTGGTGGTTCTTCCAATGTTTTTAAAAGAGCATTTGATGCTCCGGTTGATAACATGTGCGCTTCATCAATTATATATACCTTCTTTTTTGCCTTGGCTGGTGCAAGTTTAGCAGCATCTCTTATCTCTCTGATATTGTCTACCCCCGTATAACTGGCTGCATCGATTTCAATAACATCTATGTTGTTTCCGTTTTCGATTGAAACACATTGATCACATTTTCCACATGGTTTTTCTTTTTCGTTTTCGCAATTTAATACTTTGGCGAATATTCTTGCAGCAGATGTTTTACCTGTTCCTTTTGGTCCGGAAAAAAGAAGTGCCTGTGGGAATTTGCCCGTTTTAACAAGTCTGGCAAGAGAATCACGAACTTCGGAAATATCCAAATCTTCAATTTTTTGCGGACGATATTTTCTGTATAAAGTTATCATTCGTGATGAATTCCCATTAAATGAAGTGCACCATGATCACATAGTTCAACTACTTTTTCATCAATCAACACTCCTTCGTATTTTGCTTCCTCAACAACTTTCGGATAACAAATTACAATTTCCCCCAAATGAAGAATTCCATCCGGTGGATTAATAAATTCTCCTCTTACCTCGTCTGGGGTGAATGAAAGAACATTGTGAACGTTTTTTCCGTCTTCGTTCAAATATGTTTTACCAAGTTCCTGCATTTTCTCTTTTCCGACAATGGCAACGGAAACTTCGGCATCGGATACTATTCCGTTGTCTTTGAAAAAATTGGATAACGAGTCTTTTATTTTTTTAACACTGGATGGATAGTTTGATTGTTTTTTAACATTCACCCTAATCATTTTGCCAGTTTCTCCTTAATCATTGACGAAACTCGAGAGCCGTCCGCAAGTCCTTTTACCCGACCCATTACCGCTCCTATTGCTTTCCCCATTTCCGAAGGTGAACTTACATTCATTTCACCCAAAACTTGATCAACAATTCTCGACAACTCTTCGTCATCCATTTGTTTGGGCAAATATGCTTCCAGTATTTCGAGTTCTTGTTTCTCCTTGTCTGCCCTATCTTGGGCTCCGGCTTTTTCATATGCTTCAATTGCATCTTTTCTTTTCTTTGCTTCTTTTCTAACAACAACCAATTCTTCTTCCTCCGAAAGCTCGTGCTGTTTTGCAATCCTTTCGTAATTAAATGCCGAAGACAAAAGCCTAAGTGTAGACAATCTCAACTCGTCATGGGCTTTTAGTGCTTCTCCAATTTCTTTTTGTAAAGTATTTCCAATCATATTTCTCTTTCTTGATCCACCTCCCCCAAAAAATGAACATGCAGATGATTTACTGCTGCTGCTTCTCCCGCATTGTTTACAAGTCTAAATCCGTTTAATTTGAATTCTTTACCGAGGTTTATCGCAATATCTCTGACTTCTTTCCATTCGTTTTCTGGGATTGTGTGAATGTCATTATAATGGGTTTTTGGAACGATAAGAAGGTGTATATCGGCTTTAGGGTGAAGATCTTTGAAAACAATAAAGTTTTCCGTTTCCTTTACTATATCGGCAGGTATTTCTTTGGCAACAATTTTACAAAATACACAACCATCCATAACGGCAGTATATAAATTTCCCCTTCTTTTCACAAGGGGTTAAAGAAGCTTAATGATTGCTTTGGCAAGTTTCTCGGGACTGTGTCTGAAAAATGTAGTATTGTCGACAAAATCACCCGAAATGATTTTAAAAGATTTTTTGTTTCCCTTGCTTAGATCGTCTATTACCGGAGAGGATCCGTATTTTTTGTACCAAGCCATTATCTGTTTTCTTCCACCGTTAATTTTTTTGTTGACAACAACATGAGTTAATTTATCGGAAGAATTATCCATATATTTAATAAACGTGTTCACAAAATCCGATACTTTATAATTGTCCGTTTCTCCTTTTTTTGTCATTAAGTTCACAACGTATAAGACCTTTGCCTTACTTTTTGTAATTGCATCGTTCATTCCTTCGACCAATAGTGTGGGAATAAGACTTGTATACAAATCCCCGGGGCCAAATACAATCAAGTCAGCTTTTTGAATCGCATTTTTTGCGTCTTTAAATAACTTCGCTTTTGGGGAGAGGTATACGGATTTGATAGGAATTTCCGGTTTTATTTTCCTTCTGTCGATATTGCTTTCTCCAAACACCCTTGTCCCATCACCGAGTATTCCGACAAGGTTTGCCTTGTCCAAGGTTACCGGAATTATTTTTCCGGAAGCATTTAATATTCTGGCGGCTTCGTTTATCGCTTTGTCCATGGATCCCGTAATCTGAACAAGAGCCGCAATCAGAATATTTCCAAGAGAATGTCCTGCAAAACTTTTTCCGTTTTCAAATCTGAAGTCGAAAACTTCTTCCAATGTTTTTTGGGCAAAGGGTAAATCAGATAAGGCAAGGATTGCTCTTCTTACGTCGCCCGGAGGGAGAATCCCTAATTCTTTTCTGAGTCTTCCTGTTGATCCACCGGAATCACACATCGAGATAACGGCAGACAGTTCGAGATCTTCGAATTTCTTTAAACCGGTAAGGACTTGGTATGTTCCGGATCCCCCACCTATAACAACTATCTTTTTACTCATTTAATAGGGCTGACCAAAGTACCAAACTTCTGAATCTTCTTTGCCGCAATATATACACTTTCCTCTCTTGTTCTGTTCAAAAGGCTTTACTCTTGTTGCCGCTTTTGTTTCTTCTTTGATAGACAGTTCACATTTGGGATTACCACACCAATGGGCTTTGATAAACCCTCTTTTATCTTTCATTAATTGTTTAAAATCATCATATGTTTCCACTTGATGAGTGTTATCTTCAAGCAATTTTTCGGCTCTAACCAATAAAGTTGACTGGACTTTTGATAGAAGATCTTCGACTTTCTTTCCGACATCGGTAATTCTTGTTACCTGGGCTCCGATTTCTTCGACACGAGTGTTAATCGAAACGGTTTTTTCGTCATATTCCCTTCCTCCAACCGCGATTCTGATCGGGATTCCTTTAAGTTCTGCGTCATTTACTTTCCAACCATAACTTTTTTCCGTATCGCCATCTATCACAACATCTCCCGGATATTCCGACACAATTTTTTCAATATTTATCTTTATTTTTTCGCAGTATTTGAGAATTTCCTTATCTCTTTTTCCTAATATGGGAATTATTATTGCTTTCACCGGAGCAACTTTCGGAGGTAGGATTAATCCTTTATCGTCACCATGAGTCATAATCAGTCCACCCAACGATCTTGTGGAAATTCCCCAAGATGACTGAAAAACATATTTGGTATCTCCATTTTTATCTTGAAATTTAATATCGAATACTTTAGAGAAATGATCACCCAAATGGTGTGATGTACCGGCCTGCAATACTTTTCCGTCCGGCATAACAAATTCAATTCCGTATGTATGGTCAGCACCAGCAAATTTTTCGGCTTCACTTTTTAGTCCTATTACTGAAGGAATTGCATATACACTTCGATAAACTTCGGAGTATGTTTGAAGTGCATCCATTGTCATCTTTTCGGCTTCTTCATACGTTGCATGAGCCGTATGGCCTTCTTGCCATAAAAACTCCAATGTTCTTAGGAAAAAGTAAGTTCTTTTTTCCCATCTGACAACATTGCACCATTGATTGATAAGAAGAGGAAGGTCTCTCCATGAATGAATCCATTTGGAATAGCTTTCATACATAATGGTTTCCGAGGTCGGTCTTACAACCAAAGGTTCATCCAATTTTTTTCCTCCCCCATGGGTTACAACCGCAAGTTGAGGAGAAAAACCTTCGACATGGTCTTTTTCTCTTTGTAGAAACTTCATTGGAATAAACAAGGGAAAATATGCATTTTGAACACCCATTTTTTTAAACCGTTTATCAAATTCTCTTTGGATTGTTTCCCACATTGAGTATCCGTACGGTTTAATCACCATTGTTCCCCTGACAGGACCATAATCGGCAAGACCGGTCAAAGATATAACATCCGTATACCACCTTGGTGTATCAACGGATTTTTTGGTCAGAAGTTTTTTGTCCGAAATATCAGCCATTCCCTCATTTTATCATCGAGTTCACAAAATTTGAAAGGGAACCTGCTGAGATTAGTTTTCTCAAATCACCGATCGTTATAAGAATAAGGAGAGCGATCAGCAATAACATTCCCACCATATGTACGTAGTTTTCTACTTTCGGCAATACTTTTTTGCCGACTATGCCTTCCAAGGCGACAAAGAACACTCTTCCTCCATCAAGTGCCGGCAAAGGAAGAATATTTAGAATAGCCAAATTAACGGATAGTATTCCCATAAAGTTAATCAAGGAGAGAATTCCTGTTTTTGCAACTTCGGTCGTTACGGCAAATATTCCCACCGGACCGGCAACATCTTTGGGGGTTTCCCCTCTGAATAAGCCTGTTACCATATCAAATAAGCTAAGTAATATTGTTTTTCCCCAGAATACGGCTTCTTTTGTACCGTAATACACTCCCACAAAAGGCCTTTGCCATGCCGGTGGGTACCATAATTCCATCGTGGAAATGACTACTCCCATTGAACCTTCTCCTTCGGGAGGGTTTTCTCTGGGTGTAAGAGTTATTTTTTTTATTTCTTTTTCATCTCCAACTTTTCTTTCAATTTCCAATGCAACTTTTTTTCCCTTTTTATCTTCAACATACTTCATAAAATCATTTGTTGATTTGACTTCGTTTTTGTCAATTGAAAGAACAATATCCCCAACCACCATGTTTGCAATTTGAGCAGGGCTACCTGTACTGATATCCAAAATTTTTACTCTTCCCGTATCTTTGGGAATTCCGGAAAATGAATAAACAAGTGCAAAGGCGACAATACCAAGAAGAATATTCATTATCACTCCGGCAGTTAATACGGCGATTCTGACTCTTTTACTTTTCGAAGAAAATGATCTTTTTGGATCATCTGCAGTGTCTTCATTGTTTTCTCCTTTAAGTCTGACAAATCCTCCGAAAGGAAGCGCATTAACCGATACTATCGTGTCACCAATTTTTTTACCCCAAATCCTGGGGGGAAGTCCTATTCCGAATTCTTCGGCAAGAATTCCGTTTTTTCTTGCAACAAGATAATGGCCGAGTTCATGAACAAGAACTAAAATTGAAAGGACAATAATGAAGGTAAGGACAGAAGATAACATTAAAGTTCCAAAAGCTCCGATTTCTTTTTCTCACCGGCTTCGTCTATCTTTTTAATAAATTCATCGGTAATTTCCTGCATCTTCTTTTCTTTTAGGAATTTGTCGTCTTCGGTTATCTCTTTTTTCTCAAACCTTTCCTTAATCTCATGCATCCCGTCTCCCCGAACCTGTCTAATCATTACCCTTCCGTTTTCCAGTTTCGAGGATAACAACTTTACATATTTTTCCCTGTCTTCGGTAGTCATCGGAGGAAATGTTATGCGAAGAATTTCTCCGTCGATTGAAGGATTCATCCCAACGTTTGCTGCCAAAATACCTTGCCTAATTTCACCGATAATCGATTTGTCCCAGGGGTCGATTACGATTGATTGAGTATCTGGAGCCGTGATAGTACCGACTTCTTTAACTGTAAGCTTTTGTTGTCCTCCGTATACGGCAACGGAAATATCCTCGACAAGCGCGGGTGTTGCCCTACCGGTTCTAATTCCGCCAATGTCGGAGACTACAAGTTCCAACACTTGTTGCATTTTGGAGCGTACTTCTTGTTCGTCCATTACTTACCTAATTCTATACGATAAATTCTTCCGATGCGAACATTTTCGCCGGTTTTCGCTATAACTTCCTTTACAAGATCGGAAATCTTCTTGGAGGGATCTTTAATGAATTCTTGAGAAAGCAGGTCTTGTGTATCTTTTGCTTCCATTGATGCCAGCTGGAGTGCGACGTCGTGAGCCATTGCTTTAAATACTTCGTTTCTGGCTACGAAATCCGTTTCACAAAGTACTTCGATTACGGAAGCAACTTTTCCGGAATGGTGGACATAGGTTTCGATTACACCTTGTCCTGTCTCTCTTCCTTCTCTTTTCGATGCTTTTTCAAAACCTTCTTTTTGGAGTATCTCAAAAGCTTTTTTTTCGTCTCCGTTCATTTCTTCCAATACTTGTTTTGCACGAATAACGGGAGCACCGGTTGCTTCTTTGAGTTGTCTTATTTGATCGGCTGTAGCTTTGTATGCCATTATTTTGCAGCTTTCTTGGCGGGTTTTTTACCTTCAAGAATAGCTTCCTTGACTAATTCTAATACATAATCTGTTGCTTTACTTGCGTCGTCATTCATTGGAATCGGATAATCAACAAGGTCTGGATTTGCATTGGTATCGACGATACCGACAACCGGAACTTTTACTTTATTTGCTTCTTTTACTGCGCCGATTTCTTTGTGGGTATCAACAATAAACAAAATGTCCGGAGTCTTTGTAAGTCCTGAGATTCCACCTAAAAATCTTTCCATTCTTTCAATATCTCTTTCTATCATAAGCCTTTCTTTTTTGGTGTAATCTTTGTATTCACCGGCTGCCATCTTTTCTTTTGTCTCACTCATTTTTCGAATCGATCTTTGAACTTGTTCGAAATTGGTTAATGTTCCGCCCAACCATCTTTCGGTAATATATGGAAGCCCTGCTTCTTTTGCAATCTCGGCAATTTTCTCTTTTGCCTGTTTTTTGGTTCCCAAAAGAAGAACAACCTTGCCTTCTTTAATGGAATTAGTGAGAAAGTTCAATGCCTCCTCCAAACATGTTTTAGTTTTGGTTAAGTCAAAAATATGGATTCCTTCCTCTTGCCCGTAAATATAATCGGTCATTCGAGGATTCCAACGTCTGGTTTGATGCCCAAAATGAGCACCTGCTTCCAGCAATTTTTCGAGTGATACTTTTACCGTCATGGTTTTTGTGCTTTCTTAAACCGCCATTGATCGGGAGACCCAGAAAGCATGATCAATGTGTGATGAGGGTATTTTAACAAACCTTTTTGGCCTTAGCAACTGCAGCCTCAACCAGGTTGTACATTAGGTATGCAATTGTCATTGGTCCTATTCCCCCAGGAACAGGAGTAATAAATCCCGCTTTTTCGTAAACATTTTTAGAAAACTCTGCACTTGGAGCTCCTACATCAATACACAAAGAACCTTGCTTGACCAAATCGGAATTAATTAAACCTGGTTCTCCGGAAGCCGATATTACGATATCGCATTTCACAAGGTCGTCCAACACATCGCCCTTGTCGAATTTATGAATATCGTATCCCGAAAGAGTTGCTGCAATTTTTTTTCCTATAAATCCGTTCGCTCCGACAATGCCCACTTTCGTACTCTTCTCACCTGAACTTTGTATCACCTCAAGGACTGACAAGGCAACCGGACAAATAAAAGAGCTGTCGTTTTTCATTCCGTCAACGTCTTTAACGGAAGATATTTCCTCGATCAGCCTCTCTTTGTCCATCGTGGAAGGAACCGGCAGTTGAATCATAATCCCGTCGATATTTGCGTCCTCGTTCAAATCTCTAATTTTGTCGATTATCTGCCGCTCTGATGTTTTCTCGGGAAATTTTTGAATAATCATTTTTGCCCCAATTCTTTCGGCAAATTTTTGTTTCAAAGACACATACAGTTCACTCCCTTTGTTTTCTCCGATAAGAATAGAAACCAGAACCGGCTGAAGGGAAAGCTCCCTTACCTTTCCTGAGAGTAGGTCTTCTATTTTTTTTGCATGTTTAATTCCATCAAATATTTGGGCTTCCATACGGGGAATTATAACTCAGAATCTTTCTTTACCCAACCGTACTCCTTCGATAACTCCGGCGGACTTTAATTTTTCATCAACAATCTTGAATACATCGTCTCTTACTTTATCCCTGGATCTATCTGCATCAATCTTCACCCAACGGCCGGAAGTGTCTTCACTCATTAGTCCCAAATAGGCATCTCTTACCTTTTTATGAAAGTCGATTTCTTCGGAATCAAATCTGTCATCGGCAGCATTTTTGATTCTGGATATTCCCACTTCCGGATTCAAATCAAGGAGTATGGTCAAGTCGGGTACCAATCCACCTGTCGAAATCTCGTTTAGCTTTTCTATCATATCTTTTCCCAACCCTCGGGCAATTCCTTGATATACAACCGACGAATCTCTAAACCTGTCCAGAACGACAATGCGATTATCTTTTAAGGCCGGCGATATTACACTTCGACAAATTTGCGAACGTGCGGCCTGAAAAAGAAGCGCTTCGGTCATACAGTCCATATCCCTATTTTTACAATCTTTAAGGATAGTTCTTATTTGTTCACCGATAGCCGTCCCTCCCGGTTCTCGAACAAAAAGTGCATCGATACCTAGTTGTATGAAATGTTCTTTCAAGTCAGAGGCAAGAGTAGTTTTTCCTCCCCCTTCCGGACCTTCAAATGTTATAAGAAATCCCATTCTAATTACCTCATCACCTTTCCGTCACTAATATGTGGAATTCCATCGTATTGACTTGGCCCTACGTTTCCGTATTGTGGTGGAATTATTTTTCCAATATTTCTTGATACAAAAAGAGCAATATGTCCTTCGATCCTGCTCAGCTCAGTATGATTATCCGGGTTGACCATATCCTTAAACGTTGTGTTTATAATCAACGAGTTTTGAGAATTTGCGATAGACCAATCCAGTACCGCATCCGAAAGATGTTTTAAATAATCGGGATAATTTTTCAACATCCATCTTTCAAAAAATCTATCTTCGTTTTTTGCTCTTCTTTTCACTCTTTTTAAGATCGTCGGATAATCGGCTGTAATTACAATATTGAAATCAGGTTTTTTGATGTTTTTTTCTTCAAGTAAAAATTTATAAGCATCCTCATACAAATTCCATTCGTGTTCGTTCATCCATCCGGTCTTGTGTTGTGTATATGCATATAGTCGATCCATCTCAAATGAAGGGTCTATTATTTCAGTACAGTTATTGCAATCTTCACGAAGCTGTCTTACTTTATTTTCCAAAAACCAAAGCTGAGACTTGAAACTATTGTCCTGGGGTTTGGCGTAAAATTTTTCCAGAAAAGGATTATTGCCGTATTCTTCGGTCACCACCACTGCGTTCCATCTGTCTTTAAGAAGCCTGGAAAGAGTTGTTTTTCCCGAACCCAAGCATCCCAATATTCCAACTCTAATATGTCTTTTGTTCTTTTCTGCGGAAGATTCTTTCTCAACCATTAATTTTGTATCCCAAATTATTTAGTTTTGTTTTAAACTCCTCTTCTTCCCATTTTGTTTTCATATCGTGCGTGTTAAGAAGTTCTTTAATTTGTTCCCGAGAAATGGTAATCGGGTTACCGCTATTGATGATATCGATTATTTTTACTTCATTTCTGCTCAATTTAAGGCTGTTTAGTTTGTATTCTTCAAATGATTTCCAAGTTATCGGAACGGATTCTTTTACAATTTTTGCCATCTCAAATGCGTAAAGTTGGATTTCTCTTTGCGCGTGTGGATCCATTCTCAAATTAAGAAAATGAAGCAGGTTGTGCAAATCTATTTTCCAATACCACTGGGTATAAAAATTAAGTGACAAATTCATTCGTGCAAGTTCTCTTGCCAACATGTCCCGATTTGGATCTTTGGGAGTTTTATCACCCTTATCGTTTAACATGTATTCGTAATGTTCGTAATTTCTTTGGGCGTCACTAATAAGAAGTTGCCTTATAAATTCCGCTTGATCTTGATTAAATTCATTCACCCTTCCTTGATTGTTAACTTTAGATTGGACACCCATTTCTTCAGCCGAAGGAACATAAAATTCTTTATCCAAAATAGAATATCTTGCGGACATTTCGTTCAAACTGGCGGTTCTATGGCGAATCCATTGCCTTGCAACAAATATCGGCATTTTTGCATGAAACTTAAATTCAACCATTTCAAAAGGACTTGTATGGTCATGGCTTAAAAGATGTTTGATCAAATCCGAATCTTCCCTGATTGTCCTTGTTCCTTTTCCATATGAAGTTCTTGCCGCTCGCGCGATTTCGGAGTCGGATCCCATGTAATCCACCAAATAAATAAATCCGTGATCAAGTACCGGAAATTCCTTCCCCATCATTTCTTCGGCTCCGGGATTAACCGGTCTTTTGGTATATTCTTGTGTAAATTCGGGGCTCATGAAAGCTACAAGTTTTTATCAGTTATTGATCACCCATGTCAACGGGGAAATTAT
Organism: uncultured Gammaproteobacteria bacterium; assembly: GCA_964617045.1. Lineage (GTDB taxonomy): Bacteria > Patescibacteriota > Microgenomatia > UBA8517 > UBA8517 > CAZTVZ01. The sequence continues at coordinate 137,329 of CAZTVZ010000001.1, forward strand.
TCTTTATCGTTTTGTTTTTGAAGTTTTGGATTTTTCCAGCTTGCGTATTTGCACTCCGGATAGGCTGAACATCCGTAGAATTTTTTGCCTCTCCCTGTTTTTCTCACAATTACATCTCCTTTTCCACATTCGGGGCATTTAATACCAACCTTTTCCATATATTTTTCGGTGTACTTGCATTCGGGAAAACGTTCGCAAGATATAAATTTTCCGAATCTTCCCAATCTTATTACCAACTCACCTTCTTTACATTCCGGACATTTTCTTCCGAGTTTTTCGGTTTCGATTTTTACCCTTTCACTTTTTTCTCCCACATGTTCAAGTGTTTTCTCAAAGGGCATATAGAAATCCTTAATTGCTTTGTTCCATTTAAGTTTTCCGTTGGCGACGGAATCAAGTTCATCCTCCATTTTGGCGGTAAAGGGATAATCGATAATGTCATCAAAGTTTTTGTTTAAAAATTCATCAACTGCTTTACCCACAGATGTGGGTAAAAACTTCCCTTCCTGTTTTTCAACATAATTTCTTATTTGTATTGTGGAAATAATCGGAGCATATGTTGAAGGCCTTCCTATTCCAAGTTTCTCAAGCATTTTGATAAGAGATGCTTCGTTATACCTGGCAGGCGGTTCTGTGAATAGTTGATTCGCGATAATCTCCAACAGCTTTAATTTTTCATTATTTTCTATTTCGGGAATTTTTTCGTATTCACCTTCAGGATCTTGTTTTGCGGGAATCAATGTTCTCCACCCGTTGAATTTGATAATTTGTCCTCGTTTGACAAGAAGATATTCTTTTTTTCCATTGGCAGTAATACTAACCGTTGTTTCGTCATATATTGCGGGTGACATTTGCGAAGATACAAATCTTTTCCAAATAAGACCGAATAGGATCGATTCGTCTTTGCCGAATTTGGTTTCCTTTTCTTCAACCTTTGCATTTAGGTCTGTTGGTCTTATTGCTTCGTGTGCTTCTTGCGCAACTTTGGATGTTTTTTTATAAAAGTTGGGTTTTTCGGGAAGATATTCTTTTCCGTAATTTGTCTCAATATATTTTCTTACTTTTGTAATTGCTTGGGCGGAAATGTTTGTCGAATCAGTTCTGTGATACGTAATTAATCCTTGTTCATACAGTTTTTGAGCAACCGACATTGTTCTTTTGGCAGACCATCCGTAAATTCTTGCCGCTGCTTGTGACATCGTTGATGTTGTAAACGGAGCATATGGTCTTTTTACAACTTCTTTTTTCTCAATACCCGTTACTACATAGTCGGATTTTTCAAGGTCGTTTTTAATTACTTCCGAATCTTTGGCGTTATCAGAAGAAAACTTTTTACCTTCAACTTTCGAAAGTTCCGCAAGTAGTTCACCTTTTTTCGCTTGTAGTTTGGCGAATATTTTCCAATATTCAACCGGCTTGAAAGCTTCGATCTCTTTTTCTCTTTCAACAATTAATTTAACTGCTACTGATTGAACTCGTCCGGCAGACAAACCCCTTCTTACTTTTCTCCACAAAAGAGGTGACAGCTTGTATCCAACCAATCTATCGAGGACTCTTCTTGCCGTTTGCGCATCAACCAAATCTTTGTCAATTTCGGAAGGGTTATCAATTGCTTCTTCGACAGCCTCTTTAGTTATTTCGTGGAATGTTATTCGTTTTGATTTTTTCTTATCAGTTATTTCGGAGACATGCATCGCGATTGCTTCACCTTCACGATCAGGATCTGTTGCAATATAGATATTGTCTGCTTTTTTGGACATTTTTCCGATTTCTTTTACATTGTCTGCTCTTTTCGGAACTTCTACATACTGGGGCTCGAAATCTTTTTCAATATCAATTCCCAAGTTATTCTTGGGTAAATCCTTGATATGTCCGTATGTGGCTATTACGGAATAATCCTTGCCCAAAAATCTTTCCAGGGTTTTGGCTTTTGTCGGTGACTCTACAATAATTAATTTCATTTTTTTGTTTTTCGTCAGATGACGTGCTCTTTCCAAAGTAGTTATTCTAGCAACTCTTGTCAAATCATAGCCTTAAATCGTCAAGTATGTCTTTAGGGTTCAGTGCAATTTTTGCACCATTTTCTATTAACATATGGGTAACAAAAGATCCCGGATCAGTAATCTTTCCCGGGATGGCGTAAACGGTTTTACCCTGATTTGCTGCATATGAAGAAGTTGTTAATGTTCCACTATTTTTTCTTCCTTCAACAACAAGCAATACTTTGGAAAATCCCGTTATGATTCTGTTTCTTTCGATAAAATTACCTGGCAAAGGTGGTGTACCCAAAGGATATTCTGTAATTGCCGCACCATTTTGAATGATTTTATTAAACAAACCGTAGTTTTCGGAAGGATATATTCTGTCTAATCCCGATCCTAATATTGCTATCGTCCTACCTTTTCTTAACAGGGTTGTCTTGTGGGCGATCGAATCAATTCCTCTGGCCATACCGGAAACAATGGTAACTCCATGATCGGCTAAATATTTGGAAAACATTACTGCCACTTCCTTGCCGTAATCTGAATTATTTCTCGATCCAACAATTGAAACCGATTCGCTATCTTTACTAAGAATATTTCCGATCATATACAGACATATTGGAGCACAATCAATTTCTTTTAAATTAATGGGGTAATTTTTATCAATAATTGTGATTATTTTTATTTCCCTGTTTCGATTATCCGAAATGTATTCAGTGAAATTAAATATATTTCGAAAAGTCAAAAATTGATTTACAAGTTTTCGATTGACTCCGATTTTTATTAGTTCCGACTCGTCCGAATACCATATTTTTTTGTATGAAGAATAATAATCGAACAAAATTTTTAGTCTCGTAACGCCAAATCCGTTGAATGCGGATAAGGAAATCAGGCAGTCTCTTTCTTTCATGGATTAAATTGATAATCGAATATTTTTCTGGCAATAGGTCCCGCAACTTTTGAACCTTCTCCTCCACCTTCCACCAAAACTGTCATCACCATTTCCGGTTTTTCAGCAGGAGCAAAAACCGTAAACCATGCGTGAGTTTTTCCGTCGGTGTTTGTTTCTGCCGTTCCAGTTTTACAAGCAACCTGAGGAAGAAAATCAAAAAACGTATAACCAGTTCCTCCGGTTGTACATGTTTTAACCATTCCTGATATTACCGTGTCTATGTGTTTGCTGTTTATGTTTAATTTTTGACAATTTCCGCTTCCGAATATTTTCGGGCTGCAATATTCACCCCCCGAAGCAATTGTTGTTGTAATTGTGTTCACGGCTACGGGAGATAGTCCCAAATACCCCTGTCCGATTGAAAGGTGATATGTGTTTCCCAAGTACCATGATTCTCCAATTGTTTTTTTCTTCCAGTCGGGAGTTGGAACCAATCCTGCAATTTCACCCGGGATATCAATTCCGGTATTTTTATCCAATTTAAATTTCTCTGCCCAATCATCAATCTTTTTTATCCCCATAAGTTCTCCTATTTTATAAAAGAAAGTGTCCGTAGACCTGGCCAAAGCTTTTTCTACATTGATTTCCCCTTCGGTACTTCCATATTGCGTGTAATACCAATTGGTATACGAATATTCGTTTACGTTAATATATCCGACATCGTTATATAACCAATCCTTATCAATTACCCCTTCTGATAATGCGGCAAGGGCAATAAGTGGTTTAAAAACAGAGCCGGGATGATATTGACCACCGATTGTTCGATTAAATAACGGAAGATTTTCATCGGTTAAATACTTACCGATTTCTTTATCTTTGTTCTTCCCTACAAATATATTTGGGTCAAAAGAAGGAGAGCTGGCAAGAGCCAGCACTTGACCTTTCAGGTCGGTAATTACAACTGCCGCTTTTTCTCCACCAAGTGAGTCGAAAGCCCTAACCTGCAATCCGTATGAAATATTTGTTTTAATATCCTTTCCCGGGACAGGCTCTCTACGTCCAATTGTTCGGATTTTTTCACCAAATGTATCAACCTCAACCAGTTCCTCTCCGTCAATTCCTCTTAAATCGCATTCGTATTGGCTTTCAAGTCCGGTCCTTCCGATCGAATCTCCAGATCTGTAAATTCCTTTTTCTGGACATTTAGGATTAACTTTCCCGACTTCGTTCTCGTTAACTTCACCAATATATCCTCCAGTATGGGCAAACTTTTCTCCCAAAACATAAAATCTTGAGTACTCTTTTACTATTTCGCTTTCGGAGGCATCTTTGATCTCGTCGGTTTTTTTAAATCCTTCTTTTGGATCTATTACAATTCTTTTTTTAGTTTCGATATTGTCAATTAGAATTTCTCCGCCTCTTGCCAACACTTTTCCACGAGCAGCTTTAATGGGAATTCTTCTAATCCTGTTTCCTTCTGCTGCCGCTTTATAATAATCACCTTTGATAATTTGAAGTTCCAATAATCTTCCCGCCAAAAGAAGGAAGGCGAGAATTAGTATCCCTCTCACAAACCATACTAACCAGCTTTGTGTTCTGGTGGAGGCAAGTGTTTCCATGTTATAAACCTTTGGTTACTCTTATTTTCGCAAGAAGTTGAGGATCTTCCAATACCCTCCCGCAACCTCTGGCAACACAAGTTAAAGGATCATCGGCAACCCATACAGGCATTTTTGTTGCATCTGATACTACTTTGTCGATTCCCGGTATCATTGCTCCCCCTCCAGCAAGAGCAATACCTTTTTCCATTATGTCGGATATTAGCTCCGGAGGGGTTTCTTCCAACGTCTCCGCTATCGCCGTTATTATTTCTTGAATCATCGGAGCAAGCGCTTCCCTAATTTCACTGGATGCAAGTTTAACCGATTTGGGTAAACCAGATTCCAAATCCCTTCCCCTGATAACAGCAAATTTATCCTTTCCCTCAAGACATGATCCAATATTAATTTTAACGTCTTCTGCGGTGGGCTGTCCCAATAATAATGAGTACTTCAATCTAACGTAATTAATGATTGCATCATCCATCTCGTCTCCGGCAACTCTAATTGATCTGCCCAGGACAATACCCCCCAGAGATATAACGGCAATTTCCGACGTACCACCACCAATGTCAACAATGAATAACCCTCCGGGGTCTTCGACGGGAAGTCCGGCCCCAATTGCTGCTGCCATAGGTTCTTCAATTAAATGTGCTTCTCTTGCTCCGGCGGCAATGGCTGCATCAGCAACCGCCCTTCTTTCTACCTCGGTAACACCGGAAGGAATACCAATAACGACCCTTGGTCTCGGAATTTTGGGAATATTGCTACCCGTCTCGTGAACTTTTCTTATATAGTGAGTAAGCATAGCAGCTGTTGCATCAAAATCGGCAATAACCCCGTCTTTCAATGGTCTTATTGTCTCGATTGTACTCGGAGCCCTACCCATCATTTTTTTTGCAGAAGATCCGATTGCGAGAACTTCTTTGGATTTTTTATGCCTTGCGACAGCGGATGGTTCCCTTATTACTATTCCTTTTCCACGGACATGTACAAGCGTGTTTGCAGTACCAAGATCGATACCCACATCGTGAGAAAATAATCCGAGGAATTTATCTATTAAAAATAGTTTCATTTGATATCTCCGCAAGTATATTATTCAATATACACTTACGCAAAGAGCATTTTATATTAAAATAGTTAAATATGTATCATTTTTTCAACAAACTTATAAACGTTCTTTTCAAAATTCTCCTTTTTACAATTCCTTTGGTACTCTGGATCTACAATTCCGAATTATTTGAATTCAACAAAACGGTTGTTTTATATGTTATGTCTCTTCTTATTTTTGGAGCATGGATCGCAAAAAGCATTGCAGTCAAAAAAATAATTTACAGAAAAAATATATTACTAATACCCGCCCTAATATTTTTGGCTTCACAAATAATATCAGCATTGGTATCGATTGATCCCCGTACTTCTTGGTTGGGATATTACTCTCGCTTCAACGGTGGCATCTCAACAACGGTATGTTATTTGTTCCTGTTTTTCGCCTATATTTCGAATGTTGAAAAAGAAGAAAACAAAAAAAACATTAAATTTTTGCTTGCATCCGGATTATTGGTCTCAATTTACGGGATATTGCAAAAATTTGGAATTGATAAAGATGTGTGGGTTCAAGATGTTCAGGAAAGAATATTCTCGACACTGGGACAACCTAACTGGTTGGGTACATGGATATCCATGTTAATTCCCCTGACTTATTTATTTTTTAGAAAAGGAAACAAAAAAACTGTATTTATTATTTCAACCATATTTTTTGCGACACTACTTTTTACTAAATCAAGATCGGCTCTTTTGGGATTTGGTTTAGCTTCGATTGTTCTTTCTCTATCCACATTTCTGGGTAAAGAGATCAAAAATAACTTCACAAAACTTCTGGGGTTTTTTATTCCCTTTGTAATTCTAATAATAATCTTTGGAACACCGATTACTCCTTCGGTGTTTTCTTTAGGAAAACCTGCAGTAAATACTCCGAAAAATGTTCCCGTACTGGAAAGTGGCGGAACAGAATCGGGAGAAATAAGAAAAATTGTATGGCAGGGTGCTGTTGAAATTTGGAAACATTATCCGATTGTTGGTACCGGAGTGGAAACATTTGCTTATTCTTATTACAAATACCGACCCCTTGCCCATAATCTGGTTTCCGAATGGGACTTTTTATACAACAAAGCACATAACGAATACCTCAATATCATGGCAAATACCGGAGCGTTGGGTTTAATTAGTTATTTGTTCTTTTTAGGCGCTTCACTTTACTTCATGTATAGGTCAAAAAATGAAAATAAATGGATTTACATATCCGGATATGTATCCGTGCTGGTATCAAATGCATTTGGGTTTTCGGTTGTTCCCGTAAATTTAGTATTTTTCCTTCTTCCAGCATTCTGTTTAACCGAAGTATTTGAACAAAAAGAAATCAAAAAAGAATTTATGGTCGGATTAAATCTCAAAATGTTAGCAGTCGGCATATGGTTAATTGTTTTCGGATTATTATTCCTCGTTGTTAAATACTGGTATGCGGATACTTTGTATGCGATGGGGAAAAGCTATAACGATTCAAGCGATTTTATCCAAGGGCGAAAATATCTGATTAACGCCGTCAAACTATCACCGAATGAGGCAATCTATTGGAGCGAGCTTTCCCAGTCTTCAGCCGGAATCGCTTCCAAGTTTCACGAAAGCAGTGAGGATCTGTCGGCAAGAGAAATTGCCGGATATTCGTTAAAGGAAATCGATATTGCCGAAAATTTATCTCCTCGTAATTTAAACATTCGAAGAGATAAATATTTTGTCCTTCTCAAACTTCTTCCTATCGACAACAACCTGCTCGAGATCATTAAAAACGACCTCCTTGATGCCATTAATTTGGCCCCAACCGATGCTAAACTTTACTATTATCTTGCACTAACCTATATGCGTGCAGGAGAAGACCAAAAATCAATGGAGGTGTTAAAAAATACCATTGAGCTTAAACCCAATTACAAAGATGCAAGGCTTGCATATGCAATTCTTCTTGGAGAAGCAGGAAAAAGGAAAGAGGCTGTCGAAGAGTTAAACTACATCCTTAAAAATATTGACAGCAAAGACGAGTTTGTTAAGCAAGAACTTAACAAATATGCCAAATAATAGGCTTAAATGATATAATAAGCTCATGATTAGAAAAATCGTGAAGACGGGACATCCCGTACTTCGTAAAACAGCCAAACCGGTAAAAAGGATAGACAGAAAGGTTCTTCAATTGATTGAAGACTTGAAAGACACCCTAAAAACGCAAAAGGACCCAGAAGGGGTAGGTCTTGCGGCTTGCCAAATTGGTGAAAACATGCGGGTATTTGCCATGGTCAGGAGCGATAAGTCGATCTTAATTGTTATTAATCCGGAAATTCTCTCTGTAAAAGAAATGACTCAAAAAGAAATTGAAAAAGAACCTTCTTTAATGGAAGGCTGTCTTTCTTTGCCGAATTACTACACTCCTCTTTCCAGATCCAAAGAGGTCAAGCTTAGATATATGACCGAAAAAGGAGAAACCAAAGAAGAAGTATTCAAAAATTTCGAAGCACAAATTGTTCAGCATGAAGTTGACCACCTTGAAGGAATAATGTTTGTAGACAGGCTACTTGAACAGAAAAAAACACTTTACAAACTGGTCGGAAACGAATGGGAAGAGGTAGAAATAATCTAATATGTTAAAAATTGTCTTTTTTGGCACACCCGCGTATGTTTTGCCCGTTTTGGAGAAACTTAGTAGGGTGTTTAGGGAAAAAAACAAATCTCCGATAATGGCTGTTGTTACACAACCACCAAAACCTTCAGGCAGAAAACAAAGATTGGAGTATTCCGCTGTAGACAGATGGGCTCACGACAGGAAAATTCCTGTATATTACGAACCTTTCAAAATCGCCAGAGACGGAATAGAAGCAGACATTGCAATATTGGCAGCATACGGAGCAATTATTTCCGATAAGGTAATAAACCACTTTCCCAAGGGAGTATTAAATATTCATCCTTCACTTCTTCCGAAATTTAGAGGGGCTTCCCCTGTCCAGGCACAAATAATTTCCACCCCGGAAAAAACCGGTGTCACAATTATCAAACTGGACGAGCTAATGGATCATGGAGATATTATTACTCAATTTGAAGAGGAAATTACTCCTGAAGACACCACCGAAAGCTTGAGAACAAGATTGTTTGAAAAATCCGCCGACGTTTTGGTGGAAACAATGAAACCATACTTAACCGGTAAAATTAAACCCAAAGAGCAAAACCACAAAAACGCCACGTTTACCAGGCTTATTAAAAAAGAACACGGATTTGTTCCTTCCCATATTATCGCAGCTCTAATTAAAGGAGGCACATTGGAAGAAGATTGGGAAATTGGAATAATTAAAGATTATTGCGTTAAACCCTCTGCCGAAATACTGGAAAGAATGTTAAAAGCTCTTAGTCCGTGGCCCGGTTTATGGTCCAAGTTTCGTGTTAACGGAAAAGAGAGAAGAATCAAACTTCTTGAGCTTCACAACGAAAAAGGCATACTGGTAATTGATCGTGTTCAGGTTGAAGCAAGAAATCCCGTAACTTGGAGTGAATTTTTACGAGGTTATCCGAAAGCCGAATTTTAATTCTTTGAGGCTTCTTTTTTGAATTTCTTTATACACTTTGTACAAAGCAAAATTGTCTCTTTGCTTCCGTTTTTCTCCATAGTAAATTTCTGAAGATTAGGTTTGAAATCACGTCCAGTAACAGTGGTTCTTGAATTCCACCTTTTACCTGCAACACCTCTTTTGTGACGATGTTGTCTTCCGACTGTTTTTCCTTTTCCGCAGTATGCGCAAATGTATGCCATATAATTTTCCCCAATCTTTTGTGCTTTGAGGTTAGCTATTATACAATTAACTCTACTATTTCGTAAAGCCCATGACTATATTAATCTGGATTCTAGCTTTTGCAATTGCCATTACTGTCCATGAAGCGGCACACGCATGGATGAGTTTCCGTTTGGGTGACCCTACGGCAAAACTGGACGGCAGGCTCTCTCTTAACCCGATAAAACACTACGATCCGGTCGGAACCACCCTTCTTTTGGTAACCGCTATTATGAGGTCCTTTGGACTTCCAGTTATTCCTTTCGGTTGGGCCAAGCCTGTTGAATACGATCCGTATAATCTGAAAAATCCCAGAAAAGACGCCGCATTGATTTCTCTTTCAGGCCCAATGGCCAACATTCTTGTTGCCATACTTTTGGCTGCTCTTACACGTATTTTCGGAGGTCCTTTCTCTCCTTACAATTTTGTCCTAAACATCGTATTCCCAATTATTCTTCTTAATGTATCACTGGCGATATTCAACCTTCTTCCTATTCACCCTCTTGACGGGGGTAAAGTGTTGGTTGGGATTCTTCCCGAAGACACATATCACGAAGTTGACAGATTTTTGAGAAGATACGGAACGATTATTCTGTTGATGCTCATATTCCCCGTTTTCGGAGGAACATCACTATTATTTACAATCATCTCCCCAATACTTAATTTAATATTGAACCTCTTGTTACCCGGATATTTTGTTTGACAGATTGACTCCTATTGCTACAATGTAATTACCCTGATCGAAGGGAGCCGAGATAATCTTTCCTGATCAATAACTAATTTAGGGAAGGCGGAGTCTTTTAAGCCCTTTGGACTTAAAGGCAGCTTACCCACCTGGATTTTCCAGGAAAAATTAGTCCGGTTCTCCGAGACAGGGCTGACCTCGTACCCCTCCAATTTGCGCGTATATTTGGTATAATTTCATTTACGCCGGGGTAACTCAGTGGCAGAGTAGCTGTTTTGTAAACAGCAAGTCGTGGGTTCAAATCCCACCCTCGGCTCACATGCTGAGGTGGCGGAGTGGTCAAACGCATCAGACTGTAAATCTGACGTCCGAAAGGGCTACCTAGGTTCGAATCCTGGCCTCAGCACAATTTCTGCCTCTTTTTAATTCATGAGAACGTCAAGACTTGATTACCATTTGCCCAAACAGAGAATAGCTCAGGAACCGGCTTCCCCACGAGATTCGTCTAAATTGCTTTTAATTTCCCGACAATCCGGAGAAATCAAACACGGAGTATTCCACGAGATATCCGACTACTTAAACGAAAATGATGTGCTGGTGTTTAATAAAACAAAAGTCTTTCCGGCCAGGTTTTTCGGAAGAAAAGAAACAGGAGGAAAAGTCGAACTTCTCCTTTTAAAAAGAATCAGGAATGGAGTATGGGAAACACTTACCAAACCAGGCTTGGATGTCGGAACAGTCATTCATTTCGAAGACTTTGAGGGAGAAATAAAAAAAAGATTTAATGAAATATCGGTGATAGAATTCGATGTAAGCGATGATTGGTTAATGCAAAACCTGGAAAAACACGGGTTAACTCCTCTTCCTCCCTATATTAAAAGCAAAACAAAAGAAAAACTTCTAAGAAAAGAGTATCAAACAATCTATGCAGATAAATTAGGTTCTGCTGCTGCTCCTACAGCGGGACTTCATTTTACCGAAAGGCTTTTAAACAAGCTCAGAAAAAAGGGTGTAGATTTCGAATTTGTTACTTTACATGTTGGATTGGGAACTTTTGCCCCGATTAAAGACTCAAAAATAGAAAACCACAAAATACATTCCGAATATTTCGAAATAGATGCAAGAACAGCAAAAAGATTGAACACTGCCAAAAAGGAAGGAAAAAGAATTGTCGCAGTTGGTACCACAACGGCAAGGGTGCTTGAATCGGCTCTAAAATATCGGAAGCTTGTTCCATCCAGAAAAGAGACTGATCTCTTCATTTATCCTCCGTACAAATTTAGGTTTATTGATTCGATAATTACCAATTTTCACTTGCCCAAATCGTCTTTATTGGCAATGATTTCGGCTTTTGTAAGTTGGCCAAACACAAAAAGAAAATTCGGTTCATTCGAAAAAAGTATTATCGGGGCTGCATACAAAGTGGCAATCGGTAAAAAATATCGATTCTTCAGTTTTGGAGACGCAACTTTTATCTACTGACGATTTCGGGTTGACCCAATTTGTTGATATATATATTTGTTATCTTCTCGGAAACAATATCGGATCCATCAAATTCAAGTGTAATCGCAATGCCCTTTCTTGTTTCTTCGCTCCACATTTGATCAAAAACAAAATTGCCCAATGAATAATATACTTTCTTTCCGTTTATCGTTTCCATATCCTGCACCCAATGAGGATGGTGTCCCGCAATAATGTCGGCGCCCAAACCAACAAGCTCCCTTGCATATGCACGCTGTTTATTGTTGGCTGAAGGTTGATACTCATCTCCCCAATGTACTCCGACAATCAACACATCAACCAGTTTGTCCGACTCTGCTATCATCTTTTTTTCAAGATTGTCTGGAGATCGGTACATCAAATTAAACCCAAGAAATCCGAATTTTATTCCGTTCACTTCTTTTATGACCAAATTACCCTCACCCGTGTATTCAATTGCGTTTTCCGTAAGCACTTTTTGGGTCGTGACCATTCCTTCTTTTCCGTAATTTCCAGTATGATTATTCGCCAAGGTAACCACGTTTATCCCAGCGTTAATTATTCCTTTTGCCAGTATTGGATCAGCACAAAAAATCATTCCCGAATTCGTTTGGGGACAATCTTCTGCAAACGGGCTTTCGAGATTGGCAAACACAATATCCGAACCTCTCAAATAAGAGGATACCTTTTTGAAGGGATAATCAAAATCGTTTTGCTTCATACTCGTCACCATTACCGATCTTCCCAACATTACGTCACCCAATAGAGTGATCCTGGTGGTTGTTTTTAACCCCAATACATCTTTGGGTCCGAAATTGTTGATATGGCTAAGTACGTATATGAGGATTATTAGAAATGCCGAGGCCAAAATCAGTAAAAACGAGGTTGTTTTGTTCACAAATCAGTATAGCAATAAATCTGATATAATTTCATTTACGCCTGGGTAGCTCAGTCGGCAGAGCATGTCATTGGTAATGACAAGGTCGTGGGTTCGATTCCCACCTCAGGCTCACAACTTGTCCAAATAAGGTTTATCGGTTAAAATACACGTCTATGGCAAAAAAAGGAGCTCGAGAAATAGTCGCTTTGATTTGTTCCGTTTGTAAAAGTCAAAATTACATTACAGACAGGAACAAGGTTAATATGGAAGGAAAACTGCAAGTAAACAAATACTGCAAAAAATGCAGAAAATCCACTTCCCACAAAGAAACGTCCAAGCTTAAGTAATTTCCCCTTTGAGCTTAAATCCGCTATAATAAACCCTAGTATTTAGGGGCGTCGTTCAACGGCAGGACTACGGTCTCCAAAACCGTCAATAGGAGTTCGATTCTCTTCGCCCCTGCAGAGTGAGATTTTGAGAGTATAAATGCATCAATTGAGCCATATAATCGGTCTTTTCTTCGGGTTCGAACCTAGAGATAATTTTATCCGTCTCAACTTTAGCAGTTTTAGCAGCCAAAAACGGTTTTGGTACGGAAATACGGACTATTTTGTTGAATAACTCAAAGTTCGAACCGATTGTCGCCAGTATCTCTCTTTTCTTTTGTAAGCTATCGGTGTGTCCAAAATGATACATCGCATAACATGCAAAATCGAAGGTTTTAGTGGATAGTTCTAGCCACTGATTTACTCTCTCACCTACATTCTTCTTTTGATCTTCAAGGCTTTTCTTCTCTGCTTTTAAGTCTTTCATTTGTCTTTCAAATTCCTCGTCTGAAAGTACTGAACCGTCTGAATTCATTGGCGAGATTTTAAGCTTAACTAAATTGTTTATCTTCTCGATACAATCACCATAAGCAGAATCAACGCTTTTGTTTACTACTGTCTGATCTTTGGCCTCTTTATCGTGTAATTCATTCAGATACTTAATGGCCCAATCTTTGAATGACTCTGGAATCTCAATCTGGGATAGCAAATAGTCTGCTTGTCTCTCAAATTCACCCACCTCAATTGACTTTTGAGTACAATGCACATTTAATCTTTTCGTACAATGATAATAGATGTATCTTGAACCATATCTATTTATTTTCTCTTCAGCAGTAACCATTCCCCCACATTCTCCACAACGAACCATACCTGTAAAAGCAAACTCTCTGGTCTTAGGTCTTTGCTTCCCTTTCCTTCCTAAAAGAGCTTGGACCTTGTCGTATTCATCACGAGTTATCATCTTTTGATGTTTACCAACATACCATTTACCACTATATTCATATTCCCCGTAATAAAATGGATTTGTAAATATCTTGTATAAAGTGTTTTTGCCTATCTCATTTCCACCAAGTCTTTTATGTTTTGTAGTTCTATAACCCCATTCTTTATTCATTATGTCCATGATTTTTAAGACGGAATAATTACCAGTCAACATTAAGTCCCATGCTTTCCTGATAAGAGGAAACTTCACAGGATCAACACCTATTGTTCTTCTACCTCTCTCTTCAGTCTTGTCATTGTAATAACCTTCTGGAACACAACCAGGCCTCCAACCATTGTTTAGTTTCGTTTGTAAGCCTCTTTTAACATTCTTGGAAAGATCCCTCAAAAACTGATTAGCCTGCCCAAATTCGATATTTAGAAGAAGTACATTATCTTGTGATTGGTATAGTCTCTGAGGCGTCACAATCACTTTTAAGAGCTCTTTCTGAAGCAACCAGCTTAATGTACCAGAGTCGACTGGGTTTCTTGATCCACGGCTCAAATCCCAAATAATTAAGCCTTGAATAGCCCCTTCTTGAACACGTTCAACTTCTTGATTAAAGACTGGTCTTCCTGGCTGTTTTGCAGACATTGATTCTTCTGCTATTTTTTCCACTTTGAGATGATTATCCATCGCTAACTTAACCAAGACCTCTTTTTGAGACTCAAGTGAAGCCACTTGATGATCATTATCATCACTACTACGTCTAAGGTAGATATCGTATTTTAATTGTAATAATTCTTCTGGTATGTACATAACTTAAATGGCCGCTCTGGTGTACTCAACTCGGATTGCTCCAAATTGCCCAAAGCGGCCATTAAAAAAGCAATCCTAACGAGCTGAGTACAATATAATTATGTGCTCAGTTTGTGCCTAAGTCAAGCCTACATATTCCAAACATCTATAAAATATTTCGTTGTCCCAATTCCCAAAATAATGGTTTAGGCGAAGGTTGTTTTTATCACGCTCAATACTTGTGAGCCATCTATTAATAACTTCTCTCATCACTCTATAGATATACTCCAAAGACCAGCCTTGATCCCTTAAAATTTGCACCTGCATAATAAAACCCAGGTAACATCTGTTAAGTTGTTCTTGCTTATACAAAATATGTTCCTCACCAAGTAAGGCTTCATATTTAAGCAAGTAATAAAGAAGGGATTTTCTTGCTAATCTTATTTCGTTTTTCTTGATATTATGTTTTGTTAACAAATCCTTATCTAGTAAGAAAGAAACACTAGCTTTGTTTATCATGCTACGGAATACCACTTCGTTTCGGGTTTTCGATAACGGTACGGGATTCAGATTTTCAGAGTTTTCCTTATAAGTACTACTTTTCTGGTCGTCCAGATAATTATTAGATTTAATATCACTATTTAATATATTATGTGACTGATCCTTCATGACCCCCATGAATGGATTTTCATTACTTTTTAAGTTTGCTTTTAAACCTTGATTTATGATATTTCCGATAACAGGCGAAATCTTTCTTACAGTCCCATAGCGAGATTTTCCTTCTTTGATTTCAGACTTCTTATACCTTGTAACATTAATGTATATTAGTTTTTTACTTTTGAGCTTTCTTAAAATGTATTGAACCCCACGAACACTTTTTACTCCAGCAACTTGGGTTAAGGTTTCGTTTTTTATAAAGCAATACCCATCTTTTTTAGATAGTCCAACAATTACTGCCAAAACATCTCTTTCTGATGCTTTGAGACCGACAACAGCATTTACAATATTTGGAATAAATATAAATGGCTCCTCATTGATCGATTCTGATTCTGTCTTTTCACTTTTCATTTTTGTATTTGTTCAATGCTTCTACAGGTATTGGTTTGTAAATAATGTCAAAAAGTATCAAAAGTTTGATGCCTTGCTCTTTTGCCTCCTCAGATGGAATTTCCATACCAAACTCGCTTTTATAAATTCGCTGGTACTCTTCTACTGCTTCGTTGGATATAGACTGAGTGTTTTGCATATTAGTCTTCCAAAAAAGCATTCAAAGCCCAATAAAAAGATTCTTTGTCTGCATAGTTCCCGTCGTTATGAAATTCAGAATATTTTCCAAAATTATCAAGAAGTTTGCCGTAGTTAACTCTAAGATAAACGAAACTATCATTTTTCTCGATTTCTTTCCAATTTATCGTGCGTATTTTTTGAGAAAAACTTCGTCTGGAGTGAGTTAAGCACTTACTTATTGTTTTACCATCTTTAATTATTTTGTAAGAAAAACTGAGCTTGGAAGTTTGATTGATAATATTCATATTTATAGTTGTTCTTAAGAGCTAAGGCTCTTCGTAAATCCTGGCTTTTAAAGCTTTTAAGTTGTCAAAGTACTGTCGGGGTTCAACGAGAAGTTCCCTCTTCCAATATTTATCAACAGATTCTTGAAGTTTCTTACTATCTTCAAAAACAAACAGAACTTTTTTATTCCCATTTGTTTTATCCAAATTAACTGGAAACCATAAAGAAAGAGTCGCCGAGAGATCTAATGAATACGTAGAGAAAATATTTATCTTCATATACGTACATACAGAACTTACACCAACAAGTTGTCAATACAGCAAAATCGAAGCTGAAACTATGTAAAAACGGTTGATTAACGGAGTAAATATGTTACTCCACCATTGAAACGGGTATCTTGAGTGATATCGAATACGTATTGTTATTCTTATTAAACTCTCCAACTTCGATGTAATCAACATCATGCTTAATTTTTTTAACCAAAGCACTTTTTGTATTTTTCAACCAGTTATCATCGACGCCTATTCTAGGATAATTGTTAGTTACATAACGAGTTATAGACTCTTGCGGGACGTTTGCTTTGAGCCAATCCCCGGATCGCTCTATATTACCTCGGAGGAAATCAACTAATGCAGACATAAACACAAACGAGTCCGTATAGCTTTTCTTGTCTTGCGGTTTAAAATCGATGATTAGTTTGTCATCAGCAATTCGTCTTAACCAAAATCTCAATCCACTAAAGCCAAAACATTCACCAAGCTTGTATTGCTTAGGTTTTTCACTATCTACTTTAATTTCCTTTGTATAATAGGAGATTTTTCTCTCAAGTTTATTTGCGTTTAATAGGCGAAACTCTGCCTTAATTCCATTCGTATCACTTCCAAAACGAAGAGATCCATTGTTTTTGCCTGTAAACATTAATGCGATAATACATTCTCCTTCAAGCTCTCGTAAAATATTATATTCGTTAGGAGAAACACCACCATAATCTATCCATTCAAACTCTTTCTCGAAATAGGCATTAGTTTTTATCTTTTGAAGCACTCCCAAATATTCTTCACAGATAGCCCTATCAAGTTTCATATTTATTTTAATTAAGACTATTATCTTACGAAGCTAATATGGAATCAAATCTTTTACCTTAACTTTCAATACTCTTGCTACCTTCTGAAGAGTCTTTAAGCTCATTCTTCTATTACCTGTCTCAACTAAACCTATATGGGTTGTACTAACCCCAATGTCTTCAGCCAGTTGCTCTTGGGTTAATTCTGCCTGCCTTCTAAATCTTTTTATTCTTTTACCTATTCCAGAATCTTTTTTAGTTACCTTATCCATACATTTTAAGTTAGCAGAGAGTGTGTTAAATATTTATTACGTAAAAGGAAAGAAAATGAGGCTAAAACTATTGCTTTTTTATTAACTACGAGTTATGTTTATTGTATAAATATGGCACCCAAAGTAGCTTTAATTATTTTAGTCGCAATAATCATCCTGTTACTCCAAATTCTTGCGTTTGTAGGTTTTGCAAAATCCAATGACAATAAATTAACAAACACACAACAAGATAGGTGGAAAAAGTTTTCAGAATATATGGGTATAGCGTTTCTAATATTTGGAGCAATAGTGTTTGTTATAGCTGATTTTATTGATTGAAAATGAAAAAAATTATATTTGCATTTATATGTTTTTGTCTCGGTATACTCACCTATTTAGTAATTGAACATGTGTTTCCCAAAAACATAATTTCATCTCACATAAGTAAATTTGAGATTGATACAGATATTGTTTTAGAAGATGTTAACAATTTTCGCTTAAAAAATGATTTGAACTCTCTCGTCAAAAATGAGAATTTATGCAATGTAGCAAAGGTAAGATTAAAAGAAATTCCTTTTAATTGGAGTCATAATGGATTTTCGGCAGCTAGATTTTGTGCTGTAAACTGTATGATGGGTGAGAACCTAGCCAAGAATTATAAAACAGAACAGTCGATCATCGACGCATGGGAAAATTCTCCAGAGCATAAGGCCGTTATGATTAACAAAGATCTTAAGTACGGTTGCGTCGCATCAGATGGAAAATATACAGTCTTGGAAGCATCAACAATGATTCCATATTAATTGGTGTGTCTCTCTTCTCACATATCTACTTTTTTACTTGCAAACAATTCTACGATAGACAAAGTTTTGACTATTCGTGCCTAAAATAATCAATTTACATTCAGCAAATTAAGAAGAATTTGATTAGAGGCTAATTATTAACTTTCTCCCCGATCTTTTATATATCTAGCCTTAAATAATCGTCCTCAGATTTTATAGTAATAAGTATTCGGTAATTATTGGTTTGTGTAATATCTCGGACACCATTTCGAAAAACTGCCGATTAATTTCTAAATAGCAATTATTAAATTTAGTCTGTTTATTTGTAAAAACTAGATTATAAAAAGTGCTAATATTATTATTAACTATGGATAAAACTACTCTAGAATCTAATGAAGATAACAATAGAATCACCTTTTCACTAAAAGATATTGTTGTTGGTCAAGAAATTAACCCTAACAATATGACTCTCCCCTTACTAAATGAGTTTTTGCAACAAGTTACAACGTTTTTAAAAGGGGGGAAATATATAGACTTAGCCAAAGTTAAAAGTAGCATCAAGCATGGTTCCCTGGCAATTGAAGTAAACAACAACGACGGCCTATTGGATGAAGCCTTTAATGATTATCAAATTTTGTTAAAACATGGGTCGCTAAATGATATTGATTCCAATCGTGCAAGAATCGTTGAGTTATGGCAGTCGAATAGTAAAAATAATGAAAACAGGTCTTACGATTTGTATGTCGGTGATGATTCCACGAACAATCCTCATTTCATAATATCCAGGAAAACCAACTTTATTATGATAAACAACAACTGGGTAGATGTTGATCTCTACCTTTACGGTAAGATATTTGATCTAGGGGGTAAAAACAAACCGAATGTTCATATCGAATTAGATAATGGTAATACAATAAAAATTCAAACTAATACAAGCCTTTTATCAACCGATGAGGAAAACAGACTTTATAAAAAACAACTAGTAAGAATAAGGGCTAAACGTAATATCGATACAAGACAATTGAAAGAAGAAAAACTTATGTCTTTTGTCTATTATAATCCTCAATTTGACGAAAAAAGCTTCGAAGAAATCTCAGAAAAAGCAACATTGGCTTGGAAATCGGTAAAAAATCCGTCTACTTGGGTTGATGAAATAAGAGGTAATTAATACTAAACATGGATAAAGATAACAAGAAAATGACTGTCTTAGTAGATACAAGTTTTCTAATAACTTTGTATGACAAAACGAGACCTAATAATCCTACTGCGTTTAAGTATTTAAATTATTTTTTAGATAATTTAATAGACATGTATTTATCAACAATTGTTATTTCAGAATATCAACAAATGCAACCTATTGTCGATATTATAAATTCAGGTAATTACATACCCATATCTTATAACTACGAGGACGCTATCAAAACGGCCGAAATTGCCTACAATATTTCAGGCGAAAAACGTGGATCACGGGCAGAATTCAAAGACGATCTGAAACTTATGGGTCAGGCAGAATTTAACAATATTACATTCATTATCACAGATGATGAAACAACCTTAGCCAAATACTGTGAAAGATTATCTGGTGCCAAGATGTTTAAACCAAAAATTATAATTATGAGTAAGGGATTTGATTCTAGTATTTTCAATGATGGCCAAGCCTCACTAATTGAATAAAAGCACTTTAAGTTAATATGGTGGCATTATTTGGAAGTTTATATTTTTACAACGCTTAATAAAATATAGTCGATAGTTTTTTCTATCTTCTCTCAATCTTTTTTTATATTCTTCACAAGCTTGTTTAAAATCTTCAATTAGTCGTGCATTTATAATAAGTATCTTGTAAAGATTGCCACTTTTAAGAAATTTTATTCCGCAGGATTCTCTTTCAAGAGCAATTTTGTAATCTGATTCATTTCCAGAACCAATTACTGAAAAAGTTAATTTTTTGCCATTTTTTATCTTATATGTCTTTATTAGATATTCATGAGTTAAACCTGAACGAATAATGTTATAGATACCATTACCAGTCGCTCTTTTTATCTTTGCAATTTCTTTCTGATAACCATGATTAAATAGCTGGTTAATAACAAAATTGAATCTTTGAGTGGCAGAGCCACGAACATCTTTGTATCGATAAAAACTGCCTAGTATTTCAATATAGTTAAAAATACCCAATGCTACCAAAAAGTTCGCTTGTGCATTAATACTAGACCTCTTTAGATCTCCATACATCCAGCCCTGAACTGTACTAAACCTAGGAAAATACCTTTGATAATCAACGTGGTTTTCCTGGAAGGTTTCCAAATTCATGTTTCAACAACAATATATTCTAGAAAGCTACAAAAGTAAATCTGGCTAGAGACAACTAGTGCTTTATCCCTCAGTCTGTTCCATTGTGGATGTTAAGCATTTTTAAACACCCCTCCCCACCCACTAGGACGTGCAATGATTACACAAATTGAGGTTAATTATTGAAGCACAGATTACAAGACTGTTACGGTTTTTAATAAACTAATTTAGTAACTTGTCGGCAAGGTCCCTGATTACTTCTCCTTTTTTTGTTATCTTTACTATCATCTCATCTGTACTTTTCTTACTTAATTTTTTACCTTTTTCTTTTCTCGTAACTAATTCCCATAATTTCTTATATTCTTGAATTTCATTTGAAAGAATTATACTGTGTTTCTTAAATCTAGATATCAAATAATCCAACCTATCAAAGTCCTTGTCATATAAAGTTCGGTATTTCATAGATTTCTCAGCTCGCTTGGTAATATCGTGAGTTTTAATATTTAACTCCATTATTTCTTTATATTTAATCTCGTTTAATTTTTGCCTTCTAAAAAATGCCAACGGAAGGATCGCAAGAACAATAGAATTTATAATTGTGAGAGCTTGAAAAATGTCCATTCACAGATATTATACTTCAAATCACTCAAAATGATGGATTGTCGGAATCTAAAACTCATACATTTAACTTTTGAAGTACTGGAATATGGCAAGACTCTTGAAGCTGTCTGTAATAAGTTTTAACATCACTTAGATATCCCATCGGGCTATCTCTTCGGCCAGTCTTTTAAACTCACTGATAGCATTACGACTCATGAAAGCATTGAGTTCAGAAATACTACTTGGGTAATAATTTAATTGGAGCTTGTCGATAGATAACTTTTCCCCTTCCTTCAATGAACTATTTATGTAATCATCAATCGATCCAATTCCCAATAACCACACATTCTGCTTTCTAAAAATAGTTCTAATTTTACCAATCTGAAAGTCTTTAATAACTTTTAACAAACCAGATTTCCGTTCATAGACATACTTTTCAATCAATTTCTTATAACGCATTTGGTATAGTTTTTTGTCATCCTCGGTTAACGTACCTTGATTAAAAATTTTATTAACTAATTTGAAAAAAGTGGTCTTAACTTCACTGTTAAGTGAAAATGTCCTTATTCCACTTTCTTTATCGTCAAGTCTCACCATTTTTCTCTTAAGGGTATTTACAGATCTAACAAATTCTTTACCGAAAAAATCAAAATCTGTTTCTTGTAAAAAGAAGTCTAAATCTACTACAAAAAAATAGTCTGTTCCTAGGTCTTTAGATAAGTCATACAGACTATGCATATATGCTTTTCCATAGCCCGCAACTATCTCTATATTTCTTTGATCCAAACTCATTTTGTTTAAGTGCTTCGATAGAACTCCCAACGTCCTTTCAAAAAATATTTTATCTGTCGTTGATTCGACAGCTATTATTTTTCTACAAAAAAATATTTCGGGAAATGTAAGATATTTTTGTAATAATCTTTTATTCTGTAGTTTGACATGTCTCGTAAAAGTGTCTGATGTTTTTAGCAATTTTATACAATCGACTTTCGTCCACCTGATAAAAAATGTGGAGTGTGTTGCAATCAAGACTTGAACACCACGATGTGATAACTTCTTAATTTTAGAAATTACAAATGGCAATTGGGAATAATTTAAGTGCAACTCAGGTTCGTCAATTATCACAATCGAGGGCCCGACTTCTTCTATTGTTTCAAAAAAAACATTAAGGTTGTTTAGTTGTTGTTCACCAGAGCTTGCCTTTTGAATATCTTTCCCTTTCCCATCCAAAATCATACGTGACATTTCTGGATTTCCATCATATACATATCTATAGTCGTCACTTTTTGACAGGTTGTTAATTATTGTTGTAGAATCTTCGACAACCTTGTTAAAATGCCTACTCATCGCTTTTTTGTTTTCCAAGGTTTTGAATAATATGCTTTTAAAATCAGCGTAGTTGTAAGCTAATGACTTAATTCTTAATTTTTGTAATATTTTTCTCGCATCTAAATCTCGTGATTGATAAACATAATATATATCGTTATCAACCCTAACCAAAACTCGTTCGTTATGACTACTTCCAGACCCGATAAGTACTAATAAAAATTTTACCTTTGAATTCTTCATGTCATGCAGTTTAAGAAGACCCTCCCTTACTATTGGTTTGTCTCTGGTGTCGTCAACCAAAATCTTCTTAATGTCGACCATGCAATTTTCGTTATTTTTTGTCAAAGCGCACACCATAGTATCAGACCATACATCTTTTAAAAAACTGCTATTCAACTCAACTTCTGATGTCTCGAAAACTATATAGGGAACTTTACTGTGGTCTTCGGAGTAATATGAGCTGAACAAATTAGTCACAGAGAAAAAGTTCTTATTTCCAAGAAAATTGCCATCCAAAAAATAGGCCATTATTTGCAATAAAGTACTTTTCCCTACAGCATTCGGCCCAACGAAGATATTTAGATTTGAAGTAAGATCTACTTCGAAATCTTTAAAGCACCTTATACCATCAACAAAGATTCTTGATATGTAAGTGGAATTCAAATTCATAAAACAGGCTTATTTTAGTTCACCCCAGATTAAGAAGCAATCAAGGAGCCTATTTTGATTTTACTATGATAAAGGAAAGTCCTCCAACATATTTGTCTTTAATTCTCTGATACTCAGTATTGCCACCCATTACTTCTCCGTCATCTTCAAATCTGGGATTTTCCACCAATGCCATGAAATGTCCACGATTCTCTTCATTCTTTCTTCTTAACATCGTAACAGCAGTGGAAATTCCAGGCACAGGTCTAACCCACCCATCTTCTGAATCAATAATTGGAACCTGATCTTCTACTGGTATTCCCCCTCTAATGTGTTCTATTGATTGGTCAGTATGGTTAATAATGTGATCTACTTTAAGTCCTAATTCTGGTTCAAATCTTTTGACTTCGCTTATAAACTCACCCACCTTAACTCCCTTACCAAGCTTTAAACCTTGTTTGATTTTCGTCTCAATAGATTTTGGTAAAAGTCTATCGGGATAGAGATAATTGAAACAACTGATCAGAGAATAATAGAAACACCCATCACCCAAATCATGAGTTTCTTTTACAAAATTACTTAATCTATCTCTTTGCATTACTCCAATAGCTCTTTCAAGCAATGGTCTATCCATGGACATATTTTAACTCGCACCATTATGAGAGGCAATCTGCTCTACAACTAGGCAAGTCTAGTACTTTACTCCGCGTTTGGTTCCATTGGGAGTCCCAGGCGTTTTTAAACACCCCTCCCCACCCACTAGGACGTGCAATGATTACACAAATTGAGGTTAATTATTGAAGCACTGGGATATAACAAGGCTCTTGAAGATTGAGGTAATAAGTTCTAACATCACTTACGACTTTCTGCAAAAAAGCTTTAGGGTGTGTATTATAGAATAATGGAACCAACAAGAATTCCTACTATCGAAAAAGTTAAATTGTTCCTTGAGGAATATGGATGGCATTTTAGGGAAATTGTTTCTGAAAATAAAACCTCTTTAATTTCACCTTATACTTTGGAGGGAGAAAATAAAGGAGTTTTGATTAGTTTTAAAATCGAAGGCGAATTTGTTATGGTATCGACTGTAGACTTTCTTAAAAATATCCCAGATAGCTTTACAATAAACCTTCTTTCATTAAACGATAAGTTGAAACTAATAAAAATATTTGTCACCAGCCAAAATGGAGATAATACCGTAAATGCAGATGTTGGTTTTGAACTTTGGGATAATTCTTGGAATAAAGAAGGATTTTTCTCATTTATGGACATGCTTTGTTTAGGAATTGAAAAAACAATCGAAATGGTTTCAACTGAAAACATTCCCCATCAAACAAATTTTGTTACATTCTCCTAACTTAATAAGTTCTTAACAAAGTTAGCTAACCCCTGCTAAAACCACACTTGGGAGAGGGTTGGTTGGGTACTTCAACACATACTAAACTGTTGACTTTATTAATTGATAATTGAGATACTAATCTGATGAGTATTGATAATCAGAATCAATCTTCTGGACTACCAATAAATCAAAGTTTTCCCAATAGTAACGGTGACAATTCTACGCAACCAAATGCACCTCAACCTATGCCTTTCCCTCAACAAACAGACTCCTTTTCGGTGTCTCCACAAGTGCAACCACAAGACCCAACCATTCAAAAAGATATATCAAAATCAAAAATTAATAAAATAATTATTTTATTAATAATCTTATGTTGTGTTGGTCTCTTTGCATACTTTGGATTTTTTCACAAGTCCACCCGCGTCTCCACGCCTCAACCGACAGATACCGAGGATGTTAACAACAATACCAATATTGCTCCCCCTGTAGATAGTTCTTGTAAAATTTTTTGGGTTGATCCTATTCTTCCGGAAGAAGGAAATATCGAGCCACTTTTTCTACGTACAACAAATAGTGAAATAGCAACCGGATTTGAGGCGATCATTAGAAGAAGTGTTCAAAACAATGTATTAACCATTGATGTGGTAACCAATCTACTTCCAGAAACACACTCCCCATACTATCTATGGGCCGTTGCAACTGGTCAAAACGATTCAATCTGTATCCAAAACAATATTGGCCAATTGGAAAAAATTGGCGAAGAAGGTCCTTGGGGAGCAGGACCATTTACAATACCTGTTGAAAATGTGAATGACGCACAAATTTTCTTGATTACTACTAACGGAAAAGGTTCAAACGCTACAGATAAAATAGAATCTTTGTCTGATCCAAACATAGTTCTTTGGGGTGCCTACAAAGACAACCAACAGCCCTAATTTCAATAGAAATTCCCGATATTGTTTACAGGTTTCTACAGAAAATTGAAAAATTACCTGTTTCTTTTCATTCGTCTCTCTTCGAAATACTCGTTTCGCATTAATTGATTGTGGATCTTCAACAAAGCGTGATACTCTATCTGCCTTACTCTTTCTCTGGTCAAGTTAAACATCTTGGCCGTTTCTTCCAATGTGTGTTTTTCGTGATCCAAATATCCAACTCTGTACAAAAATATTGTTGCATTTCTGGGATTTTTGTAAAAAATATCGTTAACCATTTTGACAATGTAATCGGCATATTCTTTTTCTTCCATGATAACTTCCTGGTTTTTCTTGCTATCCGGAATAAAGTCGGCAAACACACTTTCTTTGTCCCCGACCGGTTCATCAAGATCGAGTACCATATTCTTGGCGTATTTAAGTTTTTTAACGTATTTGAGAGGCTTTCCCAACTCTTGCGCAATTTCTTCGTTTGTCGGCTCCGTTCCGTTAATAAGTGTCTGTCTTACAGTCATCTTGTTCATTTTTATCAAATTATCATGAACATTGGCCGGATATCGGATTATTCTCGAGTAGTTGGCCATTGCTCTTCTTATACTTTGTTCTATCCACCATGTGGCGTGAGTGGTAAATCGATTGCCCAAGGAATAATCGTATTTTCTTGCCGCAATTACCATTCCATACATTCCTTCCTGAATTAAGTCTTCAAAGGGCAAACCTTTTCCTACATATTTTTTGGCAATATTAACCACCAAACGCTGGTGGGCATCCATAAGTTGACTCATTGCCTCTCTTGCATCTTCATTGAAATCTTCTTTTTTGGCACCAATGATATCCCCTTTTCTTTCAAACAACATTCCGTTTTTAATCCTTTTTCCCAACTCAATTTCCTCTTCAAGGGTAAGATATGTGCCGTTTTCGGGAGCGCGGGCTTCCGCAAGCATCAACTTGATAGGATCTGTGGGTACATTTTCATATCTGTCTTTACCGTTTTTTCTGGACGGTAAATCGAAATCGGCAGGGATTCTGTTTTCTGGGAGTCTTTCGGTCATATGCAAAAATAACTTGGTGATTTTATCACCTACTTATCCTTGCGCACAATCAGATTTCTCAGAGGTTCTTCGAAGCATCCTTTTTGAAAGCTATTATTGATAACAATTTTATCTGCAATATCCAACAATTGATCGGCATTTCTTTCGACAAATACTCCGTTAATGTTTAGTGAATGCATATCATGTCTTGAACACACAATTTCGACCCAGTATATTTTTCTCCCGGATAGTTCAGCTGTTGCTCTTAACATATTTCTGTACTCCAGTTTCGAAAAAGTTGCATCTAAGATTACGGAAGAATCATTTGCTAAAATCTTCGTTGTTTCTTTAAACATTTCTTCATACGCAGCTTTGGAATGCCACTCCTGGTATTGAGAGGAAGCAAATAACCTTCTTCGATAGATATCACTACTCAAAATGGGGACGTTGATGTTCTTTGCTAATTCTTCGGCAAAAGTAGTTTTTCCGACCCCTGCTTTCCCGATAACCGCAATTATCGAAGGATAAGAGATATCGATGCTGGAGGGTCTTTCCCTGGATTTGATACTGAATTTTTCGATACTCATCTTGAGATTACTTAAAATATCGCATAATAAATAATATTCAATAGACGCAATTGACATTCTTAGGCTTCATGCCTCATATTTAGTTGTGACCAAAAAAGGATCAGTGTTGGCGATAATTTTGATAATAGTTGCAATCTCGCTTGCGGGTGTAGGAGGATTTTTTGCAAAAGATGCGATTAAGCAAATTGCAGAGGCAGACAAAAAAACCGGAGGTATGGAAAACTTAAACGAAAAAGAGATTTTTTCCAGCTCAACCCCCACCCCTACTCCGATTAAAACCACAAAGACATATGTAAACGACAATCCAAAATTTTCAGTTGAAATTAAAAACGATTTAATCGAAAAGAAAAGCACCGACAGAAACGGATACACAAGTATCCTATTCGAAAGTCCAGATTACAAAATGGATGAACCGGAGAACGGCTACCCAACAGTAAAATCCGGATATACAGTTAGTGTCTACGCAGAAAGTGCAAATTCGAATCTTCAGGGAGAATTTGACAACAAACCAATTTATAAAGAGGCGGGTCAAAATATTAAAAATATAAAAGTCGATAACAGGGACGCTTTACAGTTTGATTTTGGTTACGAAGGAGTAATTTCAGTTACAACCATGGTTGTTAAAGACGAACTTCTTTACACCATAGATATGAGATATTCATACGAAGAAGGAAAAGATAAATATTTTGGGGAATACACAAAAATAATTGAATCTTTTAAGTTCCTTTAACCTCGAATCATATCCAAATCTTCAGGCCAGGTTTCTTCTTTTTCGGTTAAGATAAACATTGTGTGATAATCCCTTTCGTATCTGGTTTCACCCGTGAGCGGATTTACTATTTCATTTTCATCCCACCATCTGTCTTCAAATTCTAAAATATGAAATATTCTGTCGGTTCCCGCAAACCTGGCATACGGATCTGCCAACATAATAATGTTGTTTACCGTATCTATGTATGTAACAACTGCATAGTGGCCGTTATCGTCGTCCGAATCTTCATAAAATACACCTTGCCATTCTATTCCCACCGGGTGTTTGTATTGACGAACCGCTCGGACAAGATCGCTTAGACTTGAATTGTGTTTGTACCAAAACTGCATGTCAGGAAGAAGAATACTTACTGCATGAGCCATTTCCTTAATAAACATTCCATGGGTTTGAAGTTTTTGCCGTATATCAACTGCATCAACAAATGCTTCCTGATCAATATCTCGACCGGCATTCGAAGCAAGCATTTCAAGAACTGCAGGACCACAATGTGCATTTGTAACCTGCGCAATTCTTCTTAACTCAGGAAAATATTGGCTACTGAAGAGTTTTGGCATATTTGCTTATCATACACGCGAGAACGTCAGTGAAAGATACTCCATGGAGAGCCATTACTTCTGTCATAGGCAGTCCCATATCCGGCCCGAATGCCGTATTCGGATTACTGTCGGTAAAATATGGAATACCGGTATTCTCGTCTACCCTTACGTCAAATTTGGCATAGTCTTTGTGATGCAAACCGTTAAAAGCTCGAATGGCGAGTGTTTGAATTTTTGTTGCCAAAGGTTCGGGTACAAACTTGTATTTATACGCATCTTCGTCATCATAACTTTCGATTGAAGTAAAGAAATGCTTTCCGTCTGGTTTGTTTTTGAATATCTTTTGTCCCATAAATACCTGTTTTTTGGTTCCATCGTCAAAAACCACAACGGTTACTTCTTCTCCGTCAATAAATTGCTCGACAATTACCGGAATTTTGTATGTTCCGACCATTTCGTCAACTTTTTTCTGAGCTTCTTTTACTGTTTCTTTTACAGCTTTGTTGTCAATTCCCACAGATCCTCCCGATTCGTTAAGTTTTACAATCAAAGGAACCCCTAACCCTTCGTCAATTGCAGTTCCGGCTCTTCTTACAAATTGGAAATTGGGTGTGGGAATGTCGTATGCGATAAGAAGTCTTTTGGTAATATTCCTGTTGTTTCCGATAATCATTCCTTCCATCCCTGCTCCGGTATATGGAATACTGGATAATTCAAGTGCTGCGGGCACAGATGTTTGGAGTCTGTCTTTTCCCCTCAGTGTATCCACCAGATTGATTACTATGTCTGGTTTGTCCACAAGAAGGTTCGTGAGGAAGTATTGGTCTCCGGGATAGGTTCGGACTTCGACTCCGAGCTTTCTTATTTCCTCGGCAACTTCTTTTGCCCTATCCTCAACTTCAACCTCAGCTATATAAGCATCTTCTGTGGGGAAAAAATCTCTTTCAACGTGAGAATACGCAACGGCAACCAGTTTAAGTTTCTTTAAAGCGTCCTTATCGATAGGAAGTTTAATTTTCGAAGGTTTTTTTATTTTTTTATCTTCCGACATACCATGAACATCTTAGCACAAAATTTGCGCACAAAAAAAGTCTTAATTATTTCCTTGACAGTTGTTCTCTCGTTGTTCTAATATGCGGCAATGGATGAAGAACATATTGTGAGTGCAAGATACGAAGAAAGGAAATCAAACTCTTCAAATAACGGATTATTGGCTCTAATTTTCATTCTTTTGATAATGCTTGTTGGGGGTGGGGCTTTTATCTTCGGCACAAACCAATCAGGTGAAAAAACTGAAGAGCCAACCTCAACTCCAACACCATCGGTTACCGTAAAACCAACAGAAGTACTGGGAGACGAAACGGAAGTAACCCCATCCATTGTTCCGCAAAAGGTTATTGGTGCATCAGTAACGGTTAACCCGCAAAATTCAACAACATGCCCCACAACTTTCGAGTTCACCGGACAAATTAAAGTTGACGCTCCGGGAGTTGTTAAATACAGATGGATTAAAAGTGACGGAACAACGCCTGTCGAGAATCAGGAAGAATTTATTATTGCGGGAACAAAAACGGTAAGTACCAATTGGAAAGTATTTGGTTCATATTCGGGTTGGATAAGGCTTGAAACAATTTCACCAAACATTATCAGTTCAACCAATGCTCAATTCAAATTAACATGTCCCACTACAACCCCTTCGTTAAATATCAAACCACTGATTACACCGAATATTAAAATCCAAATAACGGACACTCCTTAATAGTTGAGATCGTGTTTTATTCCACCGAAGTCTTTGTCTTGTTTGGGGTTTTCGGGAACAACAACTCTTTCCATTGATCTAATCTTGTTCATTTGAATGGTGTTTAATTTGTTTTCCCATTCCTGGGTATCCAGGGAGTATAAAATTTTCTCAAGAAAATCCACGGATTCCGGATCCGAGAAATCAACTGTTTTAAACCTGTTTTCGGTTGAAGAAAGTTTTTCATTTATGTAAGTTCCCAACTCATAATATTTCTGTGCAGCCACACAATTCACCTTAAGAGAATCGGGGCATGATTTAGTGTTATTGATTATTCTTCCAAACACCACGTATGCAAGATGATTGGTAAAAGCTTCCCCCTGCTCCTCGACTTCGCGAAGTGATATTGTTGCTTCACTTATCGCAATTTTTGCATAGTTAAGACCATGAAGAGATATCTCTAAATATTCTTTATCATAACCCTCGGATTCTTCTTTAAGAATCTTTAATTCCCTGCTTAAATCTGTATAATTAAACTCTGGCGACATATTAGTCCCATATTGTATCCAATGGAAGGTGAAAGTCAAACAGAAATAATTCGCAAGACTTACGCAAGGGCAACATTGAATCCCTCCAAAGATGAATTTATTCGGGAAATCAATTCCACGAGTGGACTATCGTTATTGGATATCGGCTGCGGAGAAAACCCAAGAATGTCGGTTGGTTTAAAAAAGGGTGATCTTTGGGTTGGCTGTGATCCGCATATTAAGGAAGAAAACATAACGGGTTCATCTGTTCATGTGCATACATCTTCAGCAAACAACCCCGACTCAAAGCTCATCGTGTTTAATTCGGATGCCGCTAGTGTTCCGGGCTTTGCACCGGATTGGATTACCTGCATTGCACCAAATCCGAAAGATGTAGTTGACGATAAAATTATCAATTACGATCTTGAAAAATTTTTTGACTCAAATAAAAAACAACATTTTTTGGTTGTAATGGACAACAGGACAAAAGAAGCGGAACTATTTAAAAAGGATGCAATTAAACATATTAAAAAGTTTATGCATGATTTGAATTTCAACCTAATTAGTTCAGACGAAATTGATGACTTGGGGGATTACCTAAGAACAAATATTAACTTTAAACCGAATTCTGCGGATCTGGGTATAAGCGGGAATCAGTATCTACTTTTTGTTAAACCAAAAGGAAGATAACTTATTTTAGTCTTGCGATATTTGCTTCGACCATCATTCCAATCAGTTCTTCAAATTTCACTTTTGGTTCCCAGCCCAATTCATCTTTGGCTTTTTGCGGATTACCTACCAAAGGCCCTGTCTCCGTAGGCCTGACGAATCTTTGATCTACTTCAACATGATCTTCCCAATTTTTTCCTACGTGGTTATATGCCGCTTCACATAATTCCCTGATCGTGTGAGTTTCGTTGGTGGCAATTACATAATCTTCAGGTTTTTCCTGTTGTAACATCAACCACATTGCTTCAACATAATCTCCCGCAAAACCCCAATCTCTTTTTGCATCCAAATTACCCATTGCCACTTTTCCGTTTTTGACAATAGGCTCCCCTTCTTCGTTAAGATGCGGTGAATTCTTGATACCCAACTTTGCACAAGCTGCTGCATAACAAACTTTTTGGGTTACAAAAGCCAAACCTCTTCTTGGTGATTCGTGATTAAAGAGGATTCCGCAGGAAATATGCATGTTATAACTTGCACGATAAATTTTTGCGATGTTGTGTGCATATAGTTTGGCTGCAGCATATGGATTGGCAGGATTAACGGGAGTTTCTTCCGTTTGAGGGATTTCTTTAACCCACCCAAACATTTCAGAAGAAGATGCTTGATAAAACTTTGCTTCGGGAACCAAGTCCCATGCAGCATCCATTACTCTGTGGGCACCAATACCAGTTATTTCTGCGGTATGAATAGGTTGTCTGAATGATTCTCTCGGTGCCGACTGTGAAGCAAGGTTGTATATTTCATCGGGTCGACTTGCTTGAATCGCTTCTCTTATTGATACCGGATCTAATAAATCAGCTTGGATTAAATTCAAGTGCTCTTGGATATGGTCAATATTTTCGTATTTTGTGGAGCTGGTTTTCCTTACAGTACCTGCAACCTCATAACCTTTTTTCAGAAGAAGCTCAGCCAGATAAGATCCGTCCTGTCCTGTTATTCCAGTTATGAGAGCCTTTTTTGCCATCGATTTCTCTATTCTAATTACCTCCTGGTACAAAAATCAATACCAAAAACTCAAAAATCTGATAAAATATTTATCTAGCAAGAGTATTTTTACTCGAAAGGAGGCGATTTTTTGGATGTTTATAGTCAAAAAGAAAAAAGGAGAATCCGAGGATAGATTGATAGCTCGTTTTAAGAAAAAGGTCTTAAACGAGGGAATCCTCTTGGAACTCAGAGACAGAGAACGATATAAAAAACCAGCCGAAAGACGTAAGGAGAACAAATACAGAATTAAATTCAATATCGAAATGGAAAAGAAAAGAAATTATTAATTCCTTTTCTTGAGCCAAGTTTCTATGTACTTCTTTCTGTGATATCTGGTACTTCCAAATTTAAGGATAGCTTCCTGATGCTTTTTTGTACCGTATCCCTTATTGCCGTCCCATTGGTATTCAGGGTATTTATTAGATAATTTTTTCATTAAATTGTCTCGATATACTTTGGCAATAATTGATGCAGCCGCAATGCTAAGTGATTTTCTGTCACCCTTAATAATTGGCAATTGCCTTCTTTTTCTTTTTGCGGGCAATCTGGGAACATATGGAATACTAAAAGCATCGACAAGTAAATAATCTATCGGCTTGCCCATCTTTTGTCTCGTTTTCGAAATAGCCATTCTAAATGCTCTGTTGGTAGCTTTTTGAATACCGCTTTTATTAATTAAACCGACATTTGTTTCTCCGATTCCCCACGCGAAAGAATTCGCTCTAATCCATTTGTTTGCTTTTATCCTTTGAAGCGATGTTAATTTCTTGGAGTCATCTATTCTTACTTCTTTTGATATTGTTTGTCCTTTTTCAAAAACAACGCAGGCTGTAACGACAGGTCCAGCAAACGATCCTCTGCCTACTTCATCAAGTCCGGCAACAATTTCATACCTTTTCTTCCATAATTTAGTTTCGAAGAAAAAGTTAGGTTGCTTCATATATCAGAATGTATTAACTGCAAGAGTGTCGGGATCGTTAAGAAGAGCTTTCAAAACTCCGTGTGCGTATTTAATATGCTGTCTTGCTCCTGTAGAATCTTTTGCCCTAAGATAATCTTCCGCACACATTCCTTCTCTCAATTTCGGCATCTTTATATACTGCAGCCTTTGGTTGATAAGCTTTTCTTCCGAAGAGTTCTCAAAATATGCTCCCGTTAAATACTTTCTAGCGATAGTTACAGGCCCCAAATATGGAGCACACTGTACCTGCGATAAAATCTGTTTCGAAATTGCCTTTAATAGCTGGCTTACCGTCCAGTAATCGAAATTAACATGTTTAATTTGCGGATTTTCGAAAATATCTAATCCACGATATTCATTTAAGCCGATTATCATTTCCAATGAAATTGCGGCATTTTCAATTTGCATTCTCGTATATGCCCGCTCTTCCTCCAGCCATCTATATATATTTTCCGCCTTACCTTCAGTGTTTGGCATTTTAATTTCATTTTTAACATTCTCCAAAAATGCTGACCTTAGAAGAATCCTTGATATCATGGGATTTACTCTACCAAGGCTGTCTTTTTGAGCTGCTTTGGCAACTTTATCGATTACGGTTTTCCAGATATTACTTCTTGAATCCAACATGCCATTTCTTTTAAGCACCATCTCTGCCTCAAATGCAATTTTTGATAAATCGTTTTGTGTTTTAATGTTTCCGTTAATAAATTCTCCACTGATTTCGTTAATCTCCTGAAACACCTCGTCGACCTTCCCCTTTTCAACTCCGTATTCTGAATAATCGTGTGCAATCAGATCTTGCTGTCTCATTGCAGGCTCCAATCCCCCCTCAACATTTACAAGGATAAGTCGTTTTATGTTCCAGCTTTTGGGATACTGAGGAATTACAAGAGCCTCATTTTTTCTTTTACCTCCAAAGATAATATCTTTGTCAAAATCCAAGGCTCGTTCGGTATATTTTCCCCACCGGCTTACAATAACGGAACCGGAAACGGGATTTACTCTTGGTACCCAAATTGGATACTGAATAGATTCTTTTCTGTAGTTGCCGACAGCAGGATAATCAAGAATTTTCTCCTGCTCCTTGGATATAACCATCAAGTCGAGCTTTTCTTCGGAAAACCTATTTTTTCTATTTTCCGCCCACATGTCACGAGCTGACTCAATACTTCTGGGGGAGTTTTCTTTCATTTGTGCCCAAATAATACCATAGTTCCTTGTTAATTCAATTTCGAACTGCTATAATTTCATCCGTGAGAAAGGTTTTAGACTATTTCTCTGAGGTAAGGTCCGAGCTCCGCAAGGTAACCTGGCCCAAGAAAGAAGAGGTAACTAAGTTAACATTGATAGTTCTTATTATCTCTGTAATTGTGGGCGGATACGTCGGAGGGCTCGATTACCTACTAACCAAAGGCTTGGAACTTTTGGTAGCCAGATAAAAATGGACGAAGATACAGTATTAGCAGTAGACGAAAGAGGAACCGGGAAAAGAAAAATTCCTGGCCATATCGTTATTACAGAAACCGATGATCCGAAAGCAAAGTGGTACGTCGTACACACCGCTTCCGGACACGAAGCTCGTGTCTCTGAAACTTTAAGACAAAGAGTCGAAACAATGAGCCTTCAAGGAAACATTTTTGAACTTCTTGTTCCGACCCAAGACAGAGTTGTCATTAGA
The DNA here is from genome assembly GCA_964617045.1 of uncultured Gammaproteobacteria bacterium. Classification (GTDB taxonomy): domain Bacteria; phylum Patescibacteriota; class Microgenomatia; order UBA8517; family UBA8517; genus CAZTVZ01. The sequence goes on from CAZTVZ010000001.1 coordinate 172,053, forward strand.
GGCGGAAGAAAAGCAACCATTAAAGAAAAAATATTCCCGGGTTATTTGCTTGTAAAAATGATTCTCGATGATCCAACATGGTTGGCAGTTAGAACCACACCTGGTATTACTGGGTTTGTCGGATCAGGAGAAAAACCAACACCTCTTTCGGAATCCGAGGTATTAAATATTCAGAAATTCGTGTCGGCACCGGCACCCAGATTCAAAACAAAGTTTACTGTTGGAGAAGCAGTTAAAATCACCGACGGACCATTCGCCGATTTCTTGGGAACCATAAATGACATCGACGAAGAAAAAGGTAAAGTAAAAGTACTCGTATCCATCTTTGGAAGAGAAACCCCGGTAGAACTCGATTTCCTTCAGATAGCAAAAGTTTAACCTCGATGACGGAAAGACGCCGATGCAGTTACAATGGAGGAGTTGTCTGCGACGAAGAATGCTTTCTAATCGGACAATTTAACTCTCAAGCTTCAATGGGTGGTGCTGACAATAAAGAACTGGATCTTTCGACAAAAGAAGTTGGCCCATACTGGTCAAAAGAAAATTGGATAGGCCTTGTTAAAAACACTCTTGAAGAATCGAAAAAAGGCTGTCCCCATCGAAAAGACCTGGAAAGCATTATCCTTGAAACAACAAGGTCAAAATACGAAAAAGGAGAGATAGTTGAAGATACTTCGGGCGAAGTAATTCCATAAAGGACACTTTCGCCCAAAATTCGAAGGTACATTTAGTAACTTCTTTTTGTATGATCCCTGTTTACATAGAGAAGGAATAGAACAATCGGTTCTCCAAAAAACGAGATCAACATCAACAGAACATACACTGCTCCAAATACATTCAATCCCAATTCAGCCGGGAATAAATTTGTTGGAGTGGACCCGAGTACCCACATTTCGGCACAAAGAGTATCCAAAAGTGTATCTACTATTGAGAGGATTAATGCGGCCAAAAGACCCACAATGGAAATGATCTTACCGAATGCAGCATTACTTCTTGATTGGGTAAACACCATTGTCCATAACCCCAGTTGTATGACTCCCGTCACAACTGAAATCACCCAGGGTATGGCGTATCTGAGCCAGGAAGAATCGGGAAATACGAATACTTCCTGTAATACAATCCCGCCAAGATATATGTCGGCCAATAATATTGCCGGCACTCCGATGATGTATAGAAGACTGTTGATCCAGCGAATGGTTGTCGAGATAATCCCGGTAACCCAGCCTTCATACATTGACGACTTTCCAGCACTGACTGGCAAATCCATGACTGTCATTTCTCCTCCTTTTTGTATATGTGCGATTGAGTAGGGCTTACCTACAATAGCCGATAATATACGCCCGACAAGGCTGTTAGTCAAGGACTACAGGATATATAGGCATACTTTACAGTACGTATGTCTTGTCGTATAATTACCCTACCTCGGAAATCTGAGGGAGATATCACAGATATCGAAAACTTCACTTAAGTATTCCCTATCTGTGCACAAACCAAAATGGCATCAAAAAAAGTAAAAGTAGTCTTAAAAGTTAATTTACCGGCTGGAGAAGCAACTCCCGCACCACCTTTGGGACCGGCTCTTGGACAGCACGGTGTTGCCATTATGGACTTCGTTAAAAGATACAACGACGAAACATCTAAGATGAAGGGCAATATTGTTCCCGCCGTTATCACCATATACGAAGACAGAACCTTTGATTTCGTCACAAAACTTGCTCCCGTGTCAGAAATGATCAAAAAAGCCTTGGGGATAGAAAAAGGTTCAGGAAAAACACCCAGGGTCATTGCAGCAACCATGACTGATGCACAACTGACCAAAATCGCAGAAGAAAAAATCAAAGATTTGAATACTACAGATCTTGATGCAGCCAAGAAAATTGTTGCAGGCACAGCCAGATCTATGGGTGTAAAGATAGAAGGATAAAAATGACAGACGAAAAGAAACAAAAAGAAGAAAAAATTCACATTTCCGGACTCAAAGGCGGCCAAAGAATAACCGCTATTGATGCGGAACCTGTCGTTGTTAACGATTTTTCAAGCGAAGAATCCAACAAACAGAAAAAGGCTCCAAAATCCAGAGGAAAAAAGTACCAGGAAAACAAAGCAAAGGTAAATTCCACCAACCTGTATTCTTTACCGGAAGCAATCAAGTTGGCAAAAGAAACCTCATATTCCAGTTTTGACGGATCAATGGAAATGCATCTTTCGGTCAAAAAAACCGGAACTAATGTTAACGTTAACCTTCCCCATTCTTTAGGAAAAGAAAAGAAGGTTGAAATCGTATCCGACGAAACAATTAAAAAACTCTCTGAGGGTAAAATTGATTTTGACGTACTTGTCGCAACACCCGAAACAATGCCTAAATTGGTTCCTTTTGCAAGGCTCTTAGGACCTAAGGGTTTGATGCCTAATCCCAAAAACGGCACTTTAATCTCCGACCCGAAAAAATATGCTGCAGGAGCAACAAACATTAAAACCGAAAGAGAAGCTCCTCTTGTGCACACGATATTCGGCAAAGTCTCAATGGAAGACAAAGTATTGGTAGAAAATGCAGAAGCCATTCTGAAAGCACTAGGTGGCTCCAAACAGGTACTGCAAATTCATATCAAGGCAACAATGGGTCCTTCAATCAAGGTTAGGGCCTAATCTCCTAGATAACAAGCCCGAATTATTAATTACTTCAGTATCTGACAAAACAGAAAATAAATATAAAGTCGGTGTTTGTTCAATTGGTAGTTTTATTGACGAAGGATTAAATAGAATCATAGACATCGACGGAATTGACGAATCAGTGATTGGTGTAATTGCCTTGGGTGATATAAACTAAAGTTTCAAGAACTCATGAAAATATTTTTGATTAGGCACGCAAAAGGAAACGCCCAAAATGGTTGCTGGCAACAACCCAGCACACCTCTTGGCGATATCGGTTTAATGCAAGCAAAAAAACTCTCCAAACTTACTAGATTTAATGATACTGATTTTGTTATTTCCAGTACTCTTCAGCGCGGTCTTGAAACTGCAAATATTTTAGTAGAAAAAATAAAGGTTCCAATAATTAGTACTAACCTTGTCGATGAGCGCCGCCAAAGCAATAAAATATATGGTCAAAATTTTGAGTCAGAAATTGGGAAAAATTATCGAGATTCATTTAATAATAGTGGCAATAAAATTGTTTGGAAATTTGACGCTACCGAAGAGTCTGTTGATGACGTGACAGCAAGGGCAATTAAATTCGCTAATATTCTCATAAAAGAATACAAAGGGAGCAATATTGCAATTGTTAGTCACGATATTTTTATTCGAGCCTTTATTGCAACTTGTATCCTTAACAAGCAAGAAAATGATAGTTCATTTCAAAAATTATTTAATTCCCTATCGGTAAACAATTGTGGAATTACTCTTATGGAATTCTCGGAAGATAAATCCATGTGGAAAATATTATATTTCAACGATTTTTCTTATCTATTCCATTAGATTGTTTTAACAATGTGTTCTAAAATTTTATTGTGAGTTTTAGCCGCGGATTTATAATATTTCGGATTATTCTTCATAAAATAATCCAAAGCCCGTGTAGATATGAAAAGCGTATAGAAATTAATAGCCTTTAATAAACTTTCATTTATTTTTTGGTTCTTGAAATATCCTTCCAGAAAATACCCAAACTTGTCCATATTATTTCCCATCCTAATCGTATGAAATAATAAAGTTGAATTTGCATTATTTCCCAAGATACCCTTAAAATCATTGTTAGTTATGGATAAAGTACTCGATGCTGATATCTTAAGAAGATCTCTAGAAAAAGCCCAGAGTGACGGAACATGGAAAAGAGCCGATGTACCTAAAAACCCAGAGGTCGTTCCCCCTTTCAAGGAAGGATCAATTAATACCCAAACGGGTCAAATTAAACCCGAGAGAACACACGAAGAATCGATGGAGTTCTTCCATAAAGCAATTGAGGAGTACAAACAGTGGGATGAGGCTGAAAAAGCTTTAAATACAGAGAACACCGTCCTTCCCACCACCGAAACACCTGCATCTTCAACACCCGACGCACTTATTCCACTACCCGAAAAGAAAAGTATTTTTGACAAGATAAAATCTCTGTTTGCTCCTAAACCCAAGGTAGTTGAACCTAACAAGCGATCCGGTCAAGAGGTGTTTGCCTCCGAGGAACAAATAAAGTGGGCAGAAATGGCAGAAAACAGACGAGGTGTTTTTTCCGGTCACGAAAGTATTCCTGCAGGAGAAAATACGGAAATATTAGCACCAGGTGCTAAAGTAATTGCCACCCCTGAAACGGACAAAAGTAAGCTTACCCCACCTCAACCCCCCAAGGGAACAACAGGTTGACTCTAACCTCCATATTTGGTATTATTTACCTTGTTCCTAAGACAGTACGCATTCAAATAAGTCGTACCGAGGCGATTAAACACACGTAAAGCGCGCCTCGAGCGCTTTTTTTTATGGCTTCTTGGGAAAAATAAAATGAAAAAAGCAGAAAAAACATTTTTCGTAGACAATTTGACCGAAGAACTAAAGGCCGCCAAGTCTGTTGTTCTCGTCAACTATTCCGGTATGGGTGTTGCAAAACAACAAGAACTTAAAAAGCAACTCTCCGAAGTAGGTTCAAAAATGATCGTTGTCAAAAACACTCTTCTAAAATTGGCAGGAGAAAAAGCAGAAATTAACCCACAGGTTCTGGAAGAGTCTGTTCTTTCTGGACAAACTGCTTTGATTGTCTCCGAAGTTGATCCGATTGGACCCATACAGGTACTCGGTAAATTTGCAAAAGAAAACGAAATTCCTCAAATGAAAGTCGGCATAGTAGACGGATCCTTCCAAGATGAAGGGTCGTTGAAAAAACTTGCCACCTTGCCTGGAAGAGATGTTCTTTTGGGACAAGTACTTGGTGCTTTAATGGCACCTTCATACTCCCTCGTTGGAGTACTTAACGCAGGACCTCAAATGCTTGTATCTATGCTTGATAGAAAGGCTAAGAGTTAATTTTGTAAGGGGGGTGATTATTAATGGCAGACGCAGAAAACAAATTATCAGAAAAAGTTTCGAAATTGGTTGATTCTATTTCAGAACTTTCAGTATTGGAACTTTCTGAACTCGTAAATGCACTTCAAGACAAACTTGGAGTATCAGCAATGCCGGTTGCAGCCGCAGCCGCTCCAGTAGCAGGAGCACCAGCAGCTGATGCCGCACCTGAAGCGGGAGCTAACCAAACAGTTGTAATGACTGATGCAGGAGCTAACAAAATCGGAGTCATTAAAGCACTCAGGGAGATCAATCAAAACTTGACACTCATGGAGGCAAAAGGAATGACCGAAACGCTTCCAGCTGAAATCTTGAAAGACGCAAAAGCAGAAGACGCTAAAGCAGCCGCAGATAAACTTACGGCAGCCGGAGCAAAAGTCGAACTTAAGTAATTAAGTGCTTTGAATCTTTTCTAAAAAGTCCGTCCCTAAAAGACGGATTTTTTAGTGGAGAAAAATTAAATATTTGAGGATTTCTTTCTCGACAACAATTCCATTATCTTTCGACACGCTATCCCATCTTGGAGCCGAATTTACTTCGAGAATGTACGGTTTTCCGGTTTCGTCTTCGTGAATTACATCTACTCCTGCAATATTTATTCCCAACGCTTTGCAAGCGTTTACAGCTATTTTGGCATCTTCTTCGGGAATCGGATCAAGGGATCTCCTTTCTCCTTCTGGGAACTCTCCCCCAATTTTTTTGATAAACCTTCTCCTCCACCTTGTCGGCCTGGTAATGCCGGCAACAGCTGCATCGCCGATAACAAATATTCTGAATCTTTGAGAGGCTTTAATAAATTCCTGGGCGATAAATCTTCCGCCTTTTTCTTCTATCTCAAACAATGGTTCGGTTATTTTTCTAAGTTTTTCTTCGTCTTTAGGAGACCACACCGCATTTCCCTGTTTTCCTTGTGTTCCTTTAATGACAAACGGGTACCCGAATATTTTTGGGGCATTGACGCATATATTCTCAAGCGATCCGTAATATGTTTTTGGGAAAGGAATACCCCCTTCGTATAAAAGCTTACCCTCCAAAGACTTGGCTATGGGAAGTCTGACAAATCTACTTTTCTCGTATGCCTCATCAACCACCTTAATCCCTTTTTGTTTTGCGTAATCGACAAGAAGAGATGCATCTTCGAACCTTTTCCCTACAAGTCGAATATAAATAATTTCAAAATCGTCTAAAGGCGTATCCCCAACTTTTAAAACGAATTCGTTTTCCGTAACATAGTTTAGATCCGAAAAACTGGCAATCATCACATCCAACCCCATCTTTTTACCTTCCTCAACAAAAGGAACCAGATGTTTTTTCCCTCCACCAGCGATAACTAATATTTTTTTCATTTAAGGATTAACAAGGAAACCGTCCAAGTCCTTCCTCCCAATTATTATCTGTCTTTTCAATTTACTTCTGTCCGCAACCCCGGCAGCCGTTCGTATCTTTCTTCCTTTTAACCAGTAAACCAAATTAACAATAGCCCTTTTTTCTTTTCCGAGAGAGCTTCTGACGCTTTTGTACCAAAGTATGTTGTCGGGTGCAATCAACCCCAAATCCATTGCAAGAGTTCTGTCGATAGAAGTTCTATATGCACCGGTATCGATTTTTGCGGGGATAACTATCTTTTTACCGTTTTTGTTTTTGATCTTCACTTCCGCAAAAACATCTACGGTTTTAATTCCCTCTTCCGCCCTTACTCTGTCCGCGAAATCCGAAGCAAACAAGGATTTGGCAATTTTTACTCCGTGTTCTGCATCGACAACTTTTAAACCCTCCACACGATCAAGCCTTTTTCTTAATCCCGTTTGATTTGCAAGTTGGATATTCAGTCCCGGCTCGGCATTCATCTCAAGTACCATGGGTCCCTTTTCGGGATGAAGAACAATATCGACTCCAATGTATCCCAAATGGGATACCATTTGGGCTTTTACCGCGGTCAGAAGAACTTGAGTCCAGTTTGGTATTTTTATCCCGTGCAATTTTCTCATTGTGCCCGGTTTGAATTTAATCATGTTCTCCTGATAGAGAGCATGCGTGGTAATACCTGTTGCAATATCTATCCCGACACCAATAGCACCCTGGTGAAGATTGGCTCTTCCTCCTGATTCTTTAGTAGGAAGCCTGAGCATTGCCATTACGGGTATGCGATTGAATACGATAATACGAATATCGGGAGTTCCTCTGAATGCATATTTCCTGAATGCCTTATGTCTTCCAACGTACTCTTGAACAAAAGCAATGTCGGGAACATTGTCCATCGAGTATGCACCCTCCAGTATTTCGAGTGTGTGAAATTTCAAATCATCAATCGATATCTTTTTCCTTTGGGTGGTAATCCATCCTTGTCCGTCTTTGGATTTTTTCTTGGCAACAATTATTCCTTCTCCACCCAAACCCTTTGATGGCTTTAGTGCAAACGATCCCGGAAGCTGGTTCCAATCAAAATTTTCGATATCTTCGGGCTTTTTAAACTTCTTATAAATCTGAGGGTTGGAAATCTCCGCCCTGGTCAACAGTTTATTGGTTAGCAACTTAGAATCCGCAATTCCTTTTCCCTTGGGAGAATTGTATACGTACGAATACAGCTGTGATCTAGCATTTAAACCAAGAATCGAAGAAAGTTTCATTTGTTTAATAATTTCCTGAATCGCCAGATTTCAAGAAGTCTTAAGCCAACATATTTGCCCAAGAAAAAGTTAAAGAGTGCGGTAATAAGAAGAAGAATTTCCGGATTAAGAAGGGCAAATTCTTGTATCGGTTTTAAGGTAAGGAATAGATATGAAAGCAAAGCAAGGATTATTGTTTCCGAAGTTATATTAATAGCAGTCTTAACACTTTTACCCATCTGAACTCTGGTAAAGTCCTCCGCAAGAAGTGCAAGAATTAATACCGGGAAAATGGACACATCTGACAATGACGGATATTTAATGATCGGAGCAAGGAAAAGTATACCGAGAACTCCGAGAGCTACAAACCAAAGGGTAAAGGCCATTCTGGGTAAATACTGAAGTTTAATCTTGGTCCACTTCAAAAATGCTCTTATCAAACTCGCAACCAAAATAATCACCAGGAACAACAGAAATCCGACAATAGGCCCTGTTGCAATAAACACAACGGAAAGTGCAGCAGGCAAAAATATTCCGAATCCTCTGAGACCTATTAAATGCCTTGCTCCTGCGATAACAGAGGCGGCAACTGGCAAGAGAAGAAGCAGGACCATGGTGTTTGCCGGTACTCCGGCGTCAACAGCTCCCCGGATTGCATATTTAATAGGACTTAGATAATGTGACCCAAGTTTTTGTTCGTTTAGTAGTTTTTCCAAAGGGTCCAAATTCTCTCTGGTATCCTCTACCAGTTTTGGCGCAGGAGTCGGAGTGGGAGTCGGAGATTCCGAAACCGTGGGTGTTGCACTGGGGGAGGCAGTCAAAGCCGCTACTCCACCAAAAGAGGAGAAAAATATTACAAGAAATGCAAGTAAGGAAAAGGCGGTTTTACGCATATTGGGAAAAATCAAAATCTAAGTAATATTATATCAGTTTTTGCCCCTCGAACCGATAAGGACGTCGAAATATGGAAAAATGGCCATAAAATGGTACGATATTGATACTCTAAGTAAAAATGACGCATACCAAAAACATTGTGATTCTTCATGGCTGGGGTTCTTCTGTCGTCAAGTTCGAACCTCTGGCGGCAAATCTAAAAAAGACAGGCTGGAAAGTTCTAACCGTTGAAATGCCAGGTTTTGACCTCAAGGCTCCTCAAAAACCATGGACACTCAATGATTATGCGGATTTCATTGTTTCCAAAGCCAGGAAACATTTCGGAAAATCAAAATACGTGCTATTCGGCCACTCTTTCGGAGCCAGGATCGGGATAAAGATTGCATCCGAGGGTTTCCCCGAGCTGTCGGGTTTGGTTCTTTGTAGTGCACCAGGTATCTCCCGAACGGTGTCGGTTAAAAGATACGCTTTTGCAATTATTTCAAAAATCGGCAAATTGACCCTCGGTAAAAATCCCCATCCGATATTCAAAAAAATGCTTTATAAATTTGCTAGAGAACACGATTACGAGAAAACATCCGGAGTAATGAAGCAGACAATGACCAACGTTATCTCGGAAGACTTGAAGCCTTTGGTATCCAAAATTAATATTCCCACCCTTATTCTTTGGGGCGACAAAGACACCATGACTCCACCCAAGGATGCAAAATTCATAAATAACAAAATTCCGGGATCGGTTCTAAATATTCATGACGGTTATGGCCACCGAATACCTTACGATATTCCGGAAATACTTTCCCGTGACATTGAAATTTGGTTTAAAAAATTATGATTACTCTGACATTATGGATTTTCCAGGCAATATATTTTCTTTCAGTATACGTATACTGGATTCAAACCAAAGAATACCGTATCGACAAACTTGTTGATTTTGTTAAATCGGGTCAAGCCATAAGAAAACTATTTCTGCCGATTCTTTTTGCAAAAATAATCCTGCTTTTAATCCTCCATTTTGTTTCCAGTGTCACATGGATAATTCCTTATGTGTTCGGTGCAATCGTCATTTATGTTTTATATAGGCTCTTAAGCTTCGGAATAACCAGACCAATACTTACGCTAAGAGCAATTTTGATTATTTTCGGCTCCCTGTTTATTTTATCGTTATCTGTATTGATACGTGCACCTTTTGTGTTATTGGAACTGCTATTGATAACTTCACCCGTTCTTTTGATGCTGATTACCGACATTCCGGTAATTATAGTTAAAAATCGAATAATTGAATGTGCAAAAGAAAAACTTGAGAATATTAATCCAACCATTATCGCAATTACAGGAAGCTACGGGAAAACAACAACCAAAGAATTTATTTATCAATTACTTTCTTCCTCGTATAATACGGTGGCTACGGAGGGAAGCCAAAATACTCCAATCGGAATAGCAAGAAAAATACTGAGAGATATAAAGCCCGGTGTAAAATTCTTCATCGTGGAAATGGGGGCATACAAGCAGGGTGAAATAAACAGGCTTTGCGATATCGCCAGACCCGATATTTCCGTATTAACGGGTATAGATACCCAGCATGTATCACTTTTCGGAAGTTTCGAAAATCTTAAAAATGCAAAGTACGAAATTGTTCAAAATTTGGATAAGAACGGCTTGGCAATATTTAACACAAACAACAGTGAGATTAATGAATTTATTGAAAAAGCAAAAAAGTCAAAGATAGAATTTGCTGAATATACTTCCGGCAAAAAAGTCCCAGTAAATGGGATCACTGTTTTAAGTGCGTCAGAAAACATAAAAGGATTAACGGTTAACGTCAAAATTAAACACGATAAGGGGATTGTGCAAACTGCCATACACGGTAAACATTTTGCCGAAAACCTCGCATGCGCAATTTATATTGCAAGATTAAATAAAATTCCGTGGACAGAAATTAAAAGGATATGCCGCAACTTAAAGCTTCCTCAAAAGACAATGAACTTTATTCCGACGGGTCTAGGAAGCGTAATTATCGACGACTCTTTCAATTCTACCCCCACTGCTTTTGTATCAGCGCTTCATTCTCTTTCCTCTTTTAAAACTAAGAAAGCCATCATTACACCGGGTTTACTGGAACTCGGTAAATACACAGAGAGAGAACATGTCAAAATTGGAAAGCTTCTCAGCAATAGGTACGATAAAATAATATTAACTAACAGAGAATTTGCTTCATATATCAAAGAAGGTATAGGTAACAGCAAAAAACCGGCTTTAGTTGTTAACGAGAACACCAACGATATACATAAGATCGCAATCGATTTGATTAAATCCGGTTATACAATCCTTCTGGAAGGAAGAGTCTCTGTTGATGCCAAATCATTAGCCGAAAGGAGAATAATATGATATCGATATCGCTATCCCCGAATCTTGAAAAAGACGATTTCAAATTGGCATTAAGGATGCTTTTTTCTCCTAATCGTTGGGTTTCGGGAAACTCAAACAATATTTTGACTCAAAAGTTTTCCAAAATTATTGGGAAGGATTATGACTGTTGGCCGATAAATAGCGGTCGAAGTGGCTTGTATATCATTCTTAAAACTCTAGGATTAGATCGCGATTCAGAGGTGATTATCCAGGCGCTTACTTGTATTGTCGTTCCCAATGCCATTCGCGCTCTTGGTGCAAATCCCGTGTTTGCGGATGTCGACAGTTCATTTAATCTCGACCCTAAAGATTTTGAAAGAAAAATAACAAACCGTACCAAAGCGGTAATAGTTCAGCATACATTCGGAGTCCCCACAAATATGAAAGAAATTTTAAAGATTGCACGAAAACACGAGATTTTCGTAATCGAAGATTGCGCCCACTCGTTGGGGGTATCTTTTAAAGGTAAACCATTGGGAACATTTGGTGATATTGCCTTCTTCAGTTTCGGGCGCGATAAAGTAATCTCTTCGGTTTTTGGAGGAATGATAACAACCAAGAATAAGTCGATAGAAGCTAAAATCGACAAACTAATCGAGATTCTTCCCTACAATTCAAAACTGTTTATTTTTAAACAACTTCTGCATCCGATAATCACCTATTTCTCAGTTAAATTCTATTCCCCTTTCGGTAAAATAATTTTTTACCTGGCTTCAAAATCAAAATTGTTATCAAAAGCTGTGTTTTCGAAAGAAAAACTGGGGATTCAACCCGATTTCTTTCCGGCTAAATTACCCAATGCCCTTTCGGTTTTGGCTGTTCATCAACTCAACAAATTATCTAAATTGAATAAAAGAAGATATGAAATTGCAAAAACATATTTTACCGACCTGAAAAACACGAATTTTAAATTACCCCATGCATCGGAGGTTCCACCCTTATTAAGGTTTCCTATACTAACAGATAAGGCTTCGGAATTGGAACTGTACTTCGCTAAAAAGAAAATATATCTGGGAGACTGGTACAAAGACGTGGTAATGCCCAAAACCAGTGATAAATTCTCAGGATACAAAAGAGGTTCGTGTCCCAAAGCCGAAGAGTATTCCAAGGAGATGCTCAACTTACCTACAAATCCCACACTTGGCACTAATGATGTTAATATGATTGTTGATTTACTTTCAAAATGGTCAAATACTCACAAATAACCAAAAAGGATATCTGGGAATCATTCGTACAAAAATACGAATGGTCCAATTTCCTCCAGGGGTGGGAATGGGGAGAGTTCCACGAAAGAATCGGAAACGATATCGAAAGAATTGGTTTATATGACAACAAGAAACTCGTGGGGGTAATGCTGTTTATCGTCGAACACGCAAGAAGAGCAACCTATGCAACCGTTCCGGCAGGACCCTTACTGGACTGGAACAACAAGAAAATTCTTAAATGTTTCATCTCCTGCATAAAAGAACTTTCTCATAAACACCACTGCTCTTTTGTCCGGGTAAGGCCACAACTTCTAAATAACGATAATAACGTAAAATTATTTGGAAAGCTTGGTTTCAAGCCCGCTCCTATGCATCTGCATGCGGAACTAACTCTCAGACTTAACCTGGAAAAAAGTGAAGAAGAGTTAATGTCCGAGATGAGGAAAAACACCAGATACGAAGTACGAAAAGCCGAAAAGCTGGGAATCGAGATTATTAAAAGTAACGATGCCAAAGAGATCAATAACTTTTATAAACTCCAAGAAAAAACCGCAGAACGTAACCATTTTGTTCCTTTCTCCCTTGATTATCTGAAAAAACAATTTGAAGTATTTAAGGAAAACGACAAAGTGGCAATGTACACTGCTCATCTGGGTAAAAAGATGCTCGCAAAAGCTTTCATTATCTTTTACGGAAATGAAGCCGTATATCACTATGGTGCCAGCAGTGATCTGGGAAGAAAATATCCTGGGGCGTATCTTCTTCTCTGGAAAATAGCACTGGAGGCAAAAGAAAAAGGTTTGAAATACTTTAATTTTTGGGGAATTACCAAGGAAGATGAAATTAACCACCGGTTTTACGGAGTATCCCTTTTTAAACGCGGTTTTGGTGGCGAAGAGATTGATTATTTACACGCAAGAGACTTCGTAATAGACAAACCCAAATACTTACTAAATTTTATTGTCGAGAAAGTAAGAAAAAAGGTAAGAAGGCTCTAAATTGACTCTAAATTATTTTATGACATAATTCTAATTAATATGGACAATGTCGTGAGAAAAAGAGAAGGACCATTATTTAACGAATATACTTTTATTCGTACCGACGAAGGAATAAGAGAAGCTGTAGTTACCGGAGACATGGATTCCGCGGTACTTACAATAAATAACGGAGAAACGTTTACTGGCTCTTTGGTTCAAATACCTACCTCCGATACGGGAGGCATACCCACAAGAACAACACTTTTTAAAAGGGACGGATACGACTTGGATTTGGAAAATCCGATCATAGTATCTCTGGAACACGTTAAAGGTCCACGCGGTAAAGAGAGATCTTAAATCTGTTTCTTCTTAAGAAGAATACATTCTTTTGTGGGTACTAAATTAACATCGGTATTTACACAAAAACTGGGTCTTGGTTCGTCTTCATAGTTTCGACATGTTCCCTTTTCTTCATCAAAACTGTCGCAGTTATATACACTAACCATAATATCCCTACCACCAATATTAACGAGCTTAGATCCGGTTCTTTTGATAAACTGAAATTTCTATAGCGTTTTTGCAAGTTTACCTGGGTTATTAAGTTCCATGGTAATGGAGAAGTCTTTACAATATTTCCTTTCGCATGATTATCACGAATTCGCCATTTGAGAGGATTAAAGCAAACAGGAGCAAATTAGACCGTCTTTACGGCACAACTTCCTTCCAGCGCATTCTTGTCTGCTGGAATATCGAAGGGAACAACTGGACAATTTCGGGGGCATAATTGAATACTTCTGCCGGAGTGAACGAATTGTCGACCAAATCCCTTTCAAGAGTTATCCCCCCGTTTGCAACCATTGATCCTCTTACAACAAGCTGAGTATCCCCCGCACCCGTTGATATTTCCGATTCAGCAAAATATATACCATCCAAGTTGGTGACAAGATCATCAATAAAGATGTACCCGCTAGTACCGGTTACATCTTTACCCGCAGTAATCATGAAAAATCCGTTTCCGGGACTAAGGATTTCCACATTTCCGTTTAAGTATATGTTTGCCGATTCCGCAAGCACTACCACTTTTCTGTCTCCAGATATGTCTATGTCTCCATTAATCGTAAGACTGGATAAATTGGTTCCGTCAAAATGGTAATAATAATATCCCCTGTAGAGAGTGCCTCCCGATTCAAAAACCGATCCGTCAACAACCGATGTCGATATCTCTTCGGGTACTAGGCTGTTAGGAATCTGTGAGGAAAAATACGAATAATCGATCATTTTCCCCTGGAAGGATGTGTTTGCGATCCAATTATTGGGGCTGCTGGCAGCCATACCAAGTCCGCTTCCAGAAAGAAAATCATATCCAGAAAGATATACAGCAACACCAGGATATCCACCCGGACCATTCAGTCCAAAAACAGGATTACATGTAGGTAGTGTGCACGTGCCGGGAATGTATGAATACAAATTTGCGGCAGAATATACATCGGAATTAACAACTTGCCACCAAGCACCCGGTGTACCTACAACAACAGAAGCGGTCGAAGAACAGTTTCCACCGTCATTCATGCTCACATATGCGCTAATTGTTGTCGTGCCAATGGAATTGGTGGTTACAGTTGAAGAATAGCTGGGAGTGTAGTCAATGGTTGGGTCTACACTGGCCACGCCGTCATTAATAGAATCAAAAACAACGGAGTTAACGGTACCCGAAATTACATTTACAGAAGCAGTTAACATCCCCGTTGATTCCAAAGCAATGTTTTGTGTAGAAGGAAGAAGAGAAACCGAACACTGTCCAGGTGTGGTTCCCCCACCCCCATCGTCTCCACCACCTACGCAAGAAGTGCCGCAGGAAGGATCGGGATTGGAACAATTAACACCGCAAGGATTTTCAATACTATCACAATTAGTTGTTATCCTTATTGGACGCTGGCACGGACTACATCCCAACTGACCACAACGTCCATCGGTAATATATTGATAAATACATCCATTAACACCCGGCGTACATGCTGAACCTGGTCTGTCGACACATGCAACATCATTGTTGCACTGAGTAACGGGATATGAATAACAATTAGTAGTTGTTCCGGTTTTAACATAACGACAAAAAACTTCATAACTCCCACATCTATCCTGTCCACAGAAAAGAGGCGCATCCCCACATAACCACTCACACGCTGTCGGGGTTGTGGTTGCCGTGGGTGGAGGGGTTGATGTGCTGGTGGGACATGTTGTACAGATACCCCCGTTAACAGTTTTCGTACAACCGCATGGGCATTGATTTTGCATTGTTTGTGAACAATACGGATCGATACCTCCACACATAGTATTATTGCTACATTCATCGTATGTAGATGAACAATGGGGGGGTGAAGCAACTGTTGAACAAATATTGCCAATACACACCTTGCATGGATCGGTTATTATCGCATTTACTGGTTTAACACCAATCATAATTAATCCGAAAAGGGCAACGAAAATAATTATTAGTTTTTTAATCATCTTTTAGTATTCTCCTGATTTGGGGTTTTCCTTTACTACTGGGATAAATAAACTACCTGCTGCCTCTATCCCTGATTCGTCAAAAAAATATAAGTCTTCAATTTTACTTTGAGCCTCCAACGACGCCAAATTTTGTGGTTGTGTAATGTTGGCATATACTGGAGGCCATACTATTCTTTCTTCAATCAAACGGTCAATGTCACCAGCCAAATCATACCACTTATTTTTTTCTCCTATTGTTGTAACTTCTTTTGTGTAAATTTCTAAGTTTTCCATTTTTTCTCCCACAATTCGTCTAATTACATAATGATTTTGACTATTAACGTCCCTAATTCTTAATAACAAAGAGTAGCTTTCTTTAGTTCCCGGTAAATCAACAACGCCCACGAAGTCTCCAGTTGTCATGCCTAGATAAATCCCCCTGTGAACAAGCAAGTCTCTTCCATAAACACTGGTTGTGTGGGTTTTTTCCTTCAAATACTGCACAGCCGCTGGGCTTGAATTATACCAAATACCATACATTTCCCCTTTTACGTGAATATTTCGAAATTCCAACGAACCAATATCCGGGTCACCAATGATGTTCATTATCTCCGTAATAGTTAGGATACATTTCTGCTTATCAATAGCTGTGTGTTTCAAATAGTTGAAGAATATCTCGTCTTTATCCATTTTTTCCAATCCTTCAACTCCTTTTTCTTTTAAGTAATCCATTCTTATCTTGTCCATAAATTTCTGGAACTCCTCGTCCATACTTTGATCTTCCGGATTATTTACAAAGTAGTTTTTGAATTTCTCCGGCCAAGAATCAATATTGTTGGGATTTCCCGTATAGATTTCCGGTGTCGGCGACGGTTCGGGTATTTCGGTGGGAGTACTTGTAGGTTCAATGGTAATCGTAGGTTTTTCTATTGTTGCTGAAGCAACCGGTTTTTCCGATGGAGGTGTTGGTTCAATTGGTTTAGCAACCACCGGTGAACATGCAGTGAGTAACAATAAAGCAAGAGGCATTCTTTTAAAATGATCTCTTGAAAAATTTTTCCCTGAAAAAATATCAGTTAGAGTCAGGTCCCGTGCATTTCCTTTTATTTTTTGAGACGATCTCGTGAGAATATTGTGCGTTTCTTTTTCGGCTTCTTTGAGTTTTTTGCCGGCTGCAAGTTTTACCGTCCATGGTACTTCATCCATTCTTCTGACAAGTTCCAGCTTGGCAGACAATAATCCCAAACCTTCCAAAACACTGGTTGCAGGCGTGTTTTCGTCGATTTTTTCAGGCAATGGATGGTTTGTACTTAATTCATATATCGGACCTTTACCGAAATTCGTTGATATCCTGGCCTCAACTTTTCCATGTTCCTCTGGAGTCATTAGAGAAATCGTGGACAACCAGCTTTCCAAATTGTTACCCCCTCTCCCTTCTTGCTTCAATGCATTTTTTACCCCGTGAACATACATATCCATTGTGGGATAGGGATATGTATACGCTTCTTCTTGGGTTGATATTAGTCTTTCTTCTCTCATCGGTTTATTCCAGCACTCCTACTGCAGTGGCAAAAATGTGATATTTCGGATCATCCAATACTGCCCAGTTTCCTTCAAAAAGTTCCTTCGTCTTTCCCAGATACCATGTTTCATAAGAATTTAATTGTGTAAGCCCAAAACCAACCCACGCTTCCATAATAGTACCTGGCTTTAATTTGCTCACTACCGTTTCAAGATCGTTAAACACATATTTGGGATGTGTATTAAAACTATCCTCATATGAATAGAATGGCATACCCGTCGGTGCTTCTTTGGTGGTTGCCAACATTATTCTCATTTTTCTCTGTTGTGCATCACCGTTAATTACAAACTCGCTTTCGTAATTATTCAGATCGTTAAATCGGAATTCTTTTATTAGAGTACCCGATATCTTGTAGAATCCTCCCTCACTTTTTATCGGAACTGTATCAATCTGTTGGGTGTTTTGGATATTGGGAACCAGGTTTTTAATAAACTCAGTATTTTTATCCTTATACAAGAAGAAATATGTAAGGGCAGATAAGATTACCAACACTATTGCCACAATTGGTATTATCTTTTTAAGCATTCTATATAAATATATACTCTCTGCCGAGGTATATTCAAGCTCTGTGTGCTTGCCATGCTTTGTCTTAATAAATATACTTAGATCATGGATCAGGAAAATACAAATTATCGCGTTGTCCAAACCATATCCACTCCTCCGGAAAACAAAACCAGAACATTGTTGATTATCGGTATTGCGATCATTGTTTTGTTTGTCGCAGGTGAAGCGGGATATTATTTTTACAACAAACAAATGCTGGATAAACAACAGCAAATACAAGAGGATGCCAATGAAGAATCAATTTTTGCTGTTGATCAAATAGTCGATAAATCTTCGTCAATCATAGATCAAATTAATGTATCTGCAGGAAGCGGACTTCTAAAGCAGGCGAATATCGAAAGAGTGATTGCGGGTACTGTTGAGGAAATATCTGCAAGCTCTGTTGTCCTTGATAATTATGTTGGTAAAACCGCAATTGTAATTAGGGGGGTTGAGGGTAAATCAATGAGAATTCATTTCTCAGAATCCGAAATTCAAAAAATGAAAATTAATCAAACAAACCCGGACGGAACGCCACAACAGGTTAATATTGAGGAGATTAATGTCGGAGACTATATAAACATATATATAAAAGACAATCTACTTAATCCCAATCTTGATAGCGTCGTCACGATAAGCATTACCAGATCCCAACAGTAAAAAGAAAAGCCACAAAAACAAAGGGATATTGTAAGTTATATCAAACATAAAAGAAGTTAATAACCCAATAATAAGAAGTTGTTTTAATTGTGGTTTTTTTTGCACTCCAAGCAATTCTTTCGAACACATCTTTACAAAAAACAAGAATGCAAAGATCGACATAATCCCCATTCCACTTAAAAGTTCAAAAGGAATACTGTGGGTCATTTCCGAAAATCCTCCGAAAAGAGGAATGCTTTTTTCGAAAGTTTGGGATATGTATCCAAAATTACCCATTCCTATGCCGAAAATGTGTTTCGGAAAAGATACAATCGATTGAAGAATGTAAGGTCTATCAAGAAGTATTGTTCTCTGTCTCGATATTGCTACAAACAATATTGCTGTTATCAACAATATAACCAATGTTGAGATAATTTTTGACCTATTTTTGAACCTTGAAAGGAAGTAGATAAATACAGGTACCAAAAGCGAGACAACGGCCGTTCTTGAGCCAGAAATGTAAATCGTCAACAAGCCAATGGCAATGGCTGATAAAAGTATTATTTTATTCTTAATAGATATTCCCCTGCCCATTGCAAAGATTGGTATTAAAAGGGTTATGCTCCACAAATCCCCCAGATGGTGGTGTTTGGAGTTCATTGGCGCAATTAATCCCAAATGGGTATTCCGAATTATTCCCCAATTATTTTGGACGTATGCAAGTAGCGTGTAAAGTGTAGTCAGAATTACAATCAACCTCACCATTTTTAACGAAGATTCGTTAGAGGAATATATCCACAATAATATTCCGGAAAGAAAAAGACAGAAAACATTAAACGAATTAGATAAATTGACCGACCAAATCATGCTAATTGCTAGAGAAAAAAGAAACAGTGCCGACAAACCAATGTGTTTTGGTAATAATATTTTCCCGTTTTTAATATAGACCGAAAAAAGAAGCATTAAGGAAAGAATAATGACTAAATATATTGTCTCGTTAACATAGATTCCAATGCCGCCCAGAAGAAGTATCAAAAATACCGAAATATTTATCATAATTAATTGACTACCTACCCAGTTGTAGTATATTTTAATAATAGGATATGGAAAAGAAAAAGAAGTATAATAGCCCTAAAATTAAGACCTCAAAAGTTCAACCTATACATTTCTATGGCAAAAACACTTCCACATCAAATTACGAAAACGCAGAGTTCCTCCTTGCATCACCAACTTCAATATTCTAACAACATCTCTTTCGGTCTAAGCATGCTTCCTCTTTTTGACCAGAATTCTGTTCTTGAAATTGTAAAGGCAAAAAAATATAAAATTGACGACATCGTCGTATTTAAAAAAAGAAATCGATTAATCGCTCACCGGTTAATATACATTCCGAAATCGCGCAAATTTTTTATTACAAAAGGCGACAACAATCTTCGAAGCGACGGTAAAATATTGCCTGACATGATCCTTGGAAAAGTAAAAAGTGTTAAGGGCAAAACTAAAAATAGCGAAATAGAATCTTTTTATCTAACACAATCGCTTCTCTACATGCACCATATTGTTCGCTTTACCGATTTTCTTAACAAGAACAAGATTCCCTACATAATACTCAAAGGTTTACCGATACACCTACGCTACGAAGGTAAAATTCCCAATCGAATATATTTTGACGTGGATTTCTTGATAAATAAAAATTGCTTACGTATTGTTGATAAATATCTCAAAACAAATGGTTTTAAAAAAGGCAATGACGGCAAAGACAAAAAGATTAGTGGCGTTCAGCATACCTACATCAATACAAATAAATCCTTTGGCGTTAATTTTGATATTCATATTAGTCCGGTTCGGATTTATCGCAAGCTAAATTTATTAAATGTATTTGTTCCTGACAAAGTAAAGATTTCCAATATGCTTTGGGAAGGGTCGGAAAAGCTTAAAATTTCGGACAAGGAATACACTGTCTTAAATAAAGATACTCAAATTGTTTACCTTCTTCTGCATTTTTTCCAACACAATATGGAGGGAATACATCGACTTAATTTTATAAACAATATTGTTACCAAGGGTTCCCGCCCCAACTGGAATCAAATTGCACGAATGATGATAAAGTATTCTCTTTTTTCGCTATGTTATCCGCCCTTAAAAATGTTGGAAAAATATTATGGTTTTTGTGCTCCTCGAAAGTTTTTTTCATTCTTTAAGAGTTACGAATATTTCAAATTCGTGGGAAATATAATATCCAGATTTTCCAATCCGTTTAACTCAAGCGGTAGATATTTTTCGCTTGCAAAAAGAATGTTTTATTCGATTATTTGCTCACCAATTTTTTACCGATAAGAATTTCGATATATTTTCCCAGATCATCAGAAGCTTTCTTTCTGTCGACATCATATTTTTCAATTATGTTATCGATAATTTGTTTTACTGATTTTTTCTTCTCAATTTCTTCCAAAATAAAATATCCAATTTCGTTAAGTTCGTGCAATTGCTGATTGGAGTTATCATAGGCAACATACGCATTCCCCAGTTTGTTGATAATTATATCTTTGTTCAGTTTATACATTTTACTAATTCCTTATGAATTTCTCTTGGTTTCAAATTGACAAACAAATCATACATTTTTGCTTTTGACGACAAATCCATGATATTCGACAAAGTCGTTTTATCAAGGTTGCCGTTTGGAGTCCATAAGGAATCAGCAATATTCTTTACCTCTACAAATTGATCACTGATTATTTTTGATTGGCACTTTTTGCTTTTATGTATTCGCAACAAGACAATTTTACTTGAATGTTTTTTAACAGGATACTTAGTTTTTTCCAAGAAAGGTGTTGAATATATGGTCCAAAAACCATTGATCTTTCGGAGGATAACCGCGTCGTCAGCGATAATATTGTAACCAATCTTATGCAAATTTTTTGCAATAGTAGATTTCCCACCACCAGATTTTGCAATAAAGACATATGCATTTCCATTTCTATTCATTACCGCAGATGCATGAAACAACAGCGAATCAGATCTTTGCTTCTCCAGGAGAATATCTCTAAGTATCAAATCGATATCCAAGGCGGAAGATGAATATGCAAGTTCATATTTGTTTCCCAGTTTACGATATTTATTAAGATAATAATCATTATTTTTGCGGAATATTTTATATGCGAAATCTCTTACAACGATCGTCTTATCTATTTTCTTCTTATTGATCTTGAATTTACCCCAATACTTATTGAGATTATTAATAAATATTTCTTGTTCAACAACATTCTTCGTTGTTTTTAGGCTAAATTGAATCACTACTCCAGCTATCTCAAAATATATATTACCAATTTTCATTAATTATTTTGCAAACATCATTGATACTTTTATTGGTTAAAGTGCTATATGAAGGTAACAATAACCCTTTTTCAAAAAAATGTTCCGCATTTGGATATTTTTCTTTTTTATAATCTTCTTCATATAATTTTTGCAGATGCACAGGCCTAAAGAATCTTCTATTGTCTACTCCATTTTGTGTTAACAGTCTTTCCATTTTTTCTCTTTTTGTCTGATTATCAAATAATACTGCAGGGAACCAGTAATTGGGGTTTTGGGATTTTATCGGCTGGATAAAGCTGATTCCTTCAACAAGCAGTTTCTTTTCCCACTCCCGATATACTCTTTTTCGCTCGGACAGGAGATGTTTAAATTTATTAAGCTGTGATAATCCCAATGCGGCTTGCAAACCCGTCATAACCAAGTTATATGCCATCATCTTATGGCTAAAGTGTTCTTCCTTATTAAAGTCGAAGAACGATATTTTCTTAATTTTATTTATGTAATCTTCATTATTACTTGCGACAAACCCTCCGTTACCTGTCGTAATTATTTTATTAGCATATAAAGAAAAGCACGAAAGATCACCAAGGCTTCCCAATTTCGAACCTTTATACTTTGATCCCATTGCTTCTGCCGCATCTTCGATCACAAATATATTATTAGATTTTGCAATTTTGGTAATTTCATCCATAGCGCAAGGATAACCATAAAGATGTACGGGAATAACTGCTTTCGTTTTTTTTGAAATCTTTTTTTGAAATTCATCTACGGACATATTCCAATCATTTTTGGATGTTGAATCAATAAGCACCGGCGTAGCACCGGTCCACTTTACCGCATTGACAGTTGCTATCATCGTCAATGTCGGAATTATCACTTCGTCACCTTGTCCTATTCCCAAAGATTTCAGTGCTAAAAATATTGCGGAGGTTCCGCTATTAACTGCAGCTCCATGTTTTGTACCTGCGACCAAAGAAGAAAATCTTTTTTCGAATTTTGCGACGTAAGGAGATTTGCTGCTAATCCATGATGAATCGAAACATTTTAGAATCTCTCTTCTATCCTCTCGGGTTAAAGTCGGTTTGGATATTGGAATATTAAACTTTTTCATCTCCAATATTTAATGCCAATTTAATAGAAATTCCAATGTAGTTAACAAACATTTTTATTAAATTCGATTTACTTTTCCCATACCTTCTGTCAGGAGATACATAAGGTACTTGAGTTATCTTTCCCTTGTTTCTTTTTACACCCATCAGCATTCTGAGATGATATTCCCCGTAACCCCTATAAACATGGTCGAAATTCAATTTTCTTAGCACTTCTTTTTTTATTACATAGAAACCGCTCATGTTGTCCATAACGGGAAATCCAAGTATCTTATTAAGCAACAAATTAAAGGAATAAGTAAAAGGATATCTTATGTTTCCTTTCATTGCTTTCCTTTGAGCAACAACCAAATCATTTTTACCGATTTTTTCAATCAATTTAGGAATAATCTGGGGAGGATGATTAAAATCTGAGTCCATTCCCACAAGGATATCTCCCTTAGCCTTTTCCATTCCATAACGGATAGATTTTGAAAGACCCTTGTCGGTTTTTCTTATAAATATTCTTACTCTTTTGTTATTGGCAAATTTTTTTCTTGCATGATACCCGCCCTTGTCCGGACTGTCATCATCGACAACAATAATTTCAAAATCATATCGTTTTTTTCTCAGTACAATGTTTATTTCCGAAACCAACTCTAGAATATTTTCTTTTTCGTTAAAGGTGGGTATTACTACTGATATTTTCATTTCTTTTTAGCCAAAGCAATTATCGACGATCCCCAAGGAAAGTCAAACCATTTTAGAATATATGCTTCAATTCGCAATAGGAACAACAACAAAATATTTATTGCTGGAATTACTTCTTCTACATCCGATCCTTTTGCAACAAACTTATCCAAGACCACTCTTCTTAAAAACACGAGCGGGAATATGAAAAAATATATATATGAAATACGAATGACCTGAAAGCCAGATTGTTCAAGCATTGTTCGCATCTCCAAACTCGAAAATCTTCTTACCCCTCCCAAATGCAAATCGTGAGAACTGTATAGACATGACATTGCAGAATCGGTAACCAGTATATATCCTCCTTTTTTAATAATTGCTGCAACATTTTTAACTACCTTTTTTGGATCCGGTATATTTTTGTGATACAGAACGTCGAACAAGGTAACCAAATCATATTTGTCTTTTATGCCGGACGTTTTATTCGCATCTCCAAGTCTAACTTTTATTTTTCTTTTCAGAGAGTATTTCACAGCGCTTATGTCACTATCGATTCCTTCAACAACTCCGTATTTTGAAAGATGTTGAGTCATTCCACCCGTACCACATCCAACATCTAATATCTTTGAAACGGAACCTTGGATTGGGTTAATAAATACATCAGCAAACGATCTTTTTGCCAAAAACCAAAAATGTTTGTTTTCGAGAGAAAACATTTTTACGTATTCGTTTTTATTCATATTATTTTTTTATTATTCGAAAAATTATTTCACCCGGTAAAACCACCGGGGGGATAGCCACGTACTTAGATTCATCTTGAATCAAATAATATCTGCCTTCACCAAAGAATCTGCCATAACATTTTGTATTGTTCTCAATTATTACCTGAGTCTCTTTGCTCGATATTTTCTTGGTAAGAATATCAAGTTTATCAGCTTCGGTAAAATAGCAGTTAGAATCTTTTTCTTTTGAAAAATCATATATTGCCCATCTTTTATCGGACCACACAAGACTACCACGGTATTTTTCCGCTATCTGAGACGCAAAATTCGGTTTATAAAAATAATCCAAAACAAGCAATTCGATATTTAGTGCCCTTACATAATTCTTCCAACCCGGATCATCAACAGAATCCAATCTTGAGTTTTGGATGTGCATATCTTCAAAAACAGTACCCGTATATCCATTAACCAAAACGAAATCTTTTTGCATCGACATAATCATGTATTCGGTATTTGCAGCATTGCTTTCGTTTGTCGGTAGAAATGCAACATTTTTTTTGGACATATCGTAATTCGGAAATGATTGCGAATACTTGGGCATGTAATAAATGTTTACAGTTTCAGCTCCGACGAGCAAAATAACAATAAGGGTGAACAGATTCTTCATCGATCTGTTCCTTATTTTATTGAACATCTTTTCATATGCGGAACCAGCGATTAAGGCAATAAAAATAATTCCTACCAGCATTATTCTTCCCGGAGTTCTTGTTAACGACAATGTTGGGAAGATTTGAAATAGATAGTAGAAAGGCAGCTTTATGTTTTCATCATTTAGATTTAAAAATGGACCCAGGGAAATAATCATCGCAAAAAATGAAGAAATAACCCAAGCCCAATGTATTTTCTTCTTACGAAGCAAAAACAAGAAAATAAGAGATAGCACGGTTGCTATTACCCCAGAAGATAAGGTCATTTCCAAACGATGCTTAAGCGTGTAGTCTAATCCAAACAGATTAAATACTTTTTGTACTGTCAAATAGTAAATTCCGTTTGGGTTGCCTTCCAAATAACCAAAAACATTTCCGGAGTGATTTGCAGCCTCTTCGATTGAACGAGAGTAGTTTTCTTTTATCGAATAATCGCGATATGAGTCAAATATTTTTAATATGGGGAACAACGACAAAAACAAAATAACCAAAGATAAGACTATTTGCCTAAGGTATTCTGTCTTCCCGCTTTTCTTAAGCTTTTCGAAAAATAAAAACATTCCGTAAGGGAACAACAAAATGAAGCTAAATAATGTTAATTGCATATTATTTAATGCGTTAAGAACAACGATGCCGGCTAAGATAAGGGAATTTTTATTTCCCGGCTGTTCAATTATTTTGTGGATTAGAACAAGCAGGGGGGGTATAAAAATCCGAGACAGATACTCCATATGTCCCGGAAATCTAATCGTTACTAAGGGCGCGAAAGAAAAAATTACAGCCGCAATCAAGACAGCAATCTTATTTTTTAGAAAATATTTGAATGAATAATAACTGCTTACAAAGGTTAAAACGAAAGATAACAATATTTTTATATTTGTAGAGAAAGCGACATTGTTGGTCAAATAATACGGTATTCCAAAAAGAACGAGTGATTGGAATGGTTGAAAATCGAATAAGGCAAGAATATTGGGAAAAGGATAGTGAATCGGAGGGCTAAACAGGGTCGAGTAACTTCCCGAAGTAATTTTCGAGAACACATACCACAAAGTCCAAGCATTTGATTCAAAATCTTCCCTTGGAAAATATACATTCGACAACTCTCTCATAAAAGGATAGGTTGCAAAATAAGTAAGAATAAGTGCCATTACGATTACCAGCAAAAATTCCGATACGATTTTATTAATTTTGTTTTTCATTTATTTCGTTCCAAAAATTGATATTACATTTCAAATCAATAATATTCGAGAAATTGATACAGCAGGAAGAAGGTGTTTTAGTATCTACTATCTCAGTTTTATTGACCTTCTCGCTATCCACAACGAACGGCAAATAATAATATCTGAAAACGAACTGCTGTGAATAACTGGATGCATCGATATCTTCTCCCGCAAAATGTATTTGAGTACAACCTCTTTTCTGCAAATCGACAAAACCATTCAAAAATTGATGATAATTCCGAGAATCAATATAGCCCCATCTTATATCCTCAAATCCCGATTCGTTATTTGCATTCCGAAATACACTTGCTGTTAACATCAAGACAATTAATACGATCGTAATTAATTTAACAATCAATTTAATTCCCGGGCTTCCAACAATTATCGATATCATAAAGATAATTCCCAAATGGGCTATACCAAAAGTCCTTTCAACAAAAATGCAGGGGAAAATAATTGAAAAAACTGTCAAGCCAATCGTACTTGCGATAAAAAGTCCATAACCGATCCAATAACCCAGGTTAGTTTTATCTTCCAACTTTTTCGCAACAAAAAAAGGAGATAAAAGCAGTAAAGCAGCAACCGCATACCCGAAAACTTCTTCCCTTATTCTAAAGAAACTTTCGGCAATAATTTTTTTACTTGCAAAAATGATTCCAATTTTTTCCCCGTTTACACAATTTGACATAATTCTAGATGCCGGTTCCCAGCTTGCTCGTAGATAAAACAAGTTTGGCAATAAAACAATTCCCGATAGAACCAACGAAATGAAATATGCCTTTCGAATATTTGGCTTCAAAATTAAAAAAATGAAAATCTCAAAAATAAAGAATAAAACCGCTGAGTAGTGTGTATTAAATAAAAGAAAATTCGTAAGTATAAATTTAATCATAGTAACAAAATTGTTTGTTTTATCTGTCGCATTGATAAACGATTGAATATTTTTGATTTGATACAGAGCCAGAGCAATCAGAAGGTTGTAAGGAGATATCCAAAAATTAACATTTATAAAATACGTGGAAAGCGAATAAAGAAACAAAGCAAAATATCTTGAAAAGTTGGAGTAGTGTTTGAAAATATCATTAATCAAATAAAACGATAAAACAAATAATAAAATTGATGAAAATCTTAACCACTGTAAGTTGTTTGATACGCTACTCCATAATTTCAAAAAAGTAATATATCCCGAAGGGTTGTTTTCAGGAATATGTACTGTTGTTAAAAGTTCGGGCATCGAGAACCTCTTCGCGGCATCAAAAATCATTGCTTCGTCCGCCCACATTGAAATATTTAACATTGAATCAATTCTTAAGATCAATCCAACAATTAATAAAATAAAGGCCAAAACCAAAGGTGCACCTGTCACTATCCTGATCATCGAAAATGCAATCATTTTAACTGTTCTTAAAACGATCAATGTTTTGTTTATAAAATTGAGGTTATTAATCATATCCATATCCATCTCCATCCACTGAGTAAAACTGTTGTTGTGACTTCCGGAAACAACCCACAAAGAAGTGATGCCCGGATTAACAGAGAACCGCATGGAATATTTTTTACTTATTTTTCCGGCTTCTCCGGGAGGCAAAGGTCTTGGTCCAACAAAGGACATTTCCCCTTTTATGATATTGATAAGCTGGGGTAGTTCATCCAAGCCCGTGTGGGCAAGAACCCTTCCGAATTTGGTAAAACGCGGATCGTTATATATTTTAAATACCGGACCGTCTGCTTCATTGATTTTTTCATACCTTCCCTGGTGTTTTTCTGCTCCCACGTACATGGTACGGAATTTGATAATTTTAAATATATTTTTATTTTTCCCCAAACGTTTTTGCAGGAAAAACGGATTCGAAAAATCCTGTACCCATATCAACATCGACACCAGTACAAACAGTGGTGAAAGAAGGATCAACAACAACACTGCGATTATTTTTTCAATAACGATTTGCATGATTACTAATATTAATCTAATATTGACCCGTGACTAAATCAGCGGGGAATATCAAATCCAAGTTTACAATATATTTATTCATTATTATCTGCCTGTCTGTTGCCGCATTTATATTTATTAAACTTCAAGACACCAACAAACAAGACTTATATGTAAAAGTTAAACTATCACAGGGCTATTGGTGGAGCGCAACGAGTAAACCAAATTATTGGATACCTTCAAGCATAAATTTGGGTAATTACGAAACAGACACGGGAGGAGTAATATCTGCAGAAATTATTGAAACAAGATACTATCCTTTCATTGAATATCAGGATGAAAATACAATTAGAGCCGAAACTCAATACAATGCATATGTCGTTGCAAAAATTAAAGCAACATATAACAAATCGCAAGGAAAATACTATTACAAAAGAGATAGCCTGACTATCGCCTCACCAATTGCAATTGAAACAACCAATACATTAATAAACGGAACAATTATGCAAATATCGGAATCGGAAATTCAGAATAATAGTAAAAACATTAAAGTCCTTTTGTCCAAACCAACATCTAATACCGGTACGTATGCTGTTAGGGGAGAAAAGTATTTTGACGGAACGGAAGATGTATTGGAAATCGTAAATTCATATTTTTCGAAAGGTAAACATTATTTGTTGCTTACAATGAAAGTTACGGATACTCCGGAAGGGTATTTTTATGGTGATACAAGAATAATGAAAACAGGCGACTCTATAAGTCTTTACACAAATAAATCTCTCATTAAGTCATATCTTATAGAAGCTATATATTAATCTCCGCCTGAATTATTAATCTAAGGAGCCAATAATTCATTAAATATTTTGATGTAAATCCCGGATTTGCAAGGGAATAAATAAATATTGTCCAAAACCCGACAACAAGCAATTTGGGAAATGTATTTTTGCTTTTCATAATAGATACATCTTTAAAAATAAAATAGACAAGCAAAGCAAAAAGTCCTAACGTTCCAATTAAACCTGTTTCCGCAAATGTTTTCGCAATGATATTATGCGGATCAGTAATACCGTAATTAAATTCCCTCTCAATATCTTTAAAGATAGTTATGCTGCTTTTTAAAGAGGAGTCGACATAATCAAAGTAATTCCCGGCACCTACCCCAAATACGGGGTTTTGAATACCCATATCCAAAGCCATTTCCCAATTTACCAACCGGCTTTCTATTGTTCTCACGTTTTCCCAATCGGAAAAGATATTAAACCTTTCAAGCACTGTGTTATCGGAAATTACAAAAATAAATATAAACGAAGGAATTAATACAAATAATAAAGTTTTCAATTTTTTTGACAATATTGCTGTCGAGGATAACAAAGAAAATATGAGTGTTATGAATTTAGACCTAAAATTTGTTATATAGGAAAAAACTATTAAAGTCGCACTATTTATAAAAGAGGCTTTTTGAATTAATCCTGTTTTATTAATTCCAATAAACAGCAGTAAGGGTAAGTATGCTTCTGCATATGATTCAAAATATATTCTTTCCCTGCCCAAGTTAAAATTAATAATGCTCAAATACTCTTGATTAAAGTATCTGCTTATGCCTGAATTCACAATATCCGGAAAAATATACAAAATTACATACTGAAAAAGATCCACTGAAGTTATAATCATAATAACGGTAAGAAATGTATTACCCGCATTTTTCATTTGCGAAATCCACAAGGTCGAGATAATGAACATCCCCATAATTACCAATTCTTCCATCGTTTCCATATACGCATAAATATTGAATGCGCTAACAATAGAAATCGCTTGAGATAAAAGGAATATTAGATACATCCAAATAAATGCGATGTGCTGTTTTTGTATCCTCTCTTTGCTTTTGATAATTGAATATCCGTACAAAGATGAAATAAAAATCCAAATAGCTTTCGATAAACCATGTTGGCTCGGTAAACCCGATACTACTTGGAGGGGGGGTAGCGTAATTAGGATAATGCTTAATATATATAGAGTAGGAATTACTTTGCTTCTCAACATTTCGATAAGTATATAATAACGAAACAACCTATATGCCTAAAGATAAAAAAAGAATATTTGTTGTATTAAAAAGCATTGACGGTGGAACCGGAACGTGGGCAATCGGATTGTCTAAACTTCAAAAATTCTACGATATCCATTTTTTGGTATTGGAGAAACCCGCACACAGAAAAGATATAAACATAAAAAATATCTCTTTTTTTCATCGCAACAATTATTATTCCGAACGTTACGGTGTAACCCCAAAACTAATAAAGGATATAACCAAAGAACTGTTGTGGCTTCGTAAACTGATCAATACCATAAAACCAGAATTAGTTGTTGGAGCTGATCTTCACCCAAATTTATTGATAATGATTTGCCGGTATATTACGAATATTAAATACAAAACAGTGTTAACAACACACATCGATTTAGCATCAACAATTAAAGAAAAAGGTTCATTTGCCCTTAATATAATTGCGACACAATTAATTGGGCGGGTCTACGACAGGGCAGACAAACTGATATCGGTATCAAAAGGAGTTGGTTCCGGACTTAAAAAATATTTCTCTATCAAGAAGGATATCTTAACAATTTACAACGGAATAAAAATTCCCAAAAAAATTAAGAGGCAAAAATCTGATTGTTTAAAAATACTGAGTGTCGGAAGACTTGTTGAACAAAAAGACTATCCCACTCTGATTAAAGCAATCCAAATTGTATCCGTTCCTATTCCCAATATTAAGCTTACCATCGTGGGGGACGGACCGCTTCGGCCCTCTATCGATAAGTTGATAAAAGAGCTTCATCTCTCTAAACAGATAAATATTGTTGGCTGGGTAACCAATACAAGTAACCACTATAAGAATAACGACATATTCGTATTGCCATCGAAACGGGAAGGGCTATCATATGCTCTGTTGGAAGCCATGTCATATTCTATGCCCGCGATATCCAGCAATGTAAACTATGGACCAAAAGAAATATTTTCCGGAAAATATGGACTCCTATTTCCTTCGGGTAATGTTCGTAAACTGGCCAAACAAATATTGGAGTTGGCAGGTAATAAAAAATATTACTCGTTTATGTCTGATAATGCCTATTACAGGGCAAGTTACTTTGGTTTATCGACTATGCTTGAACAATACAAAAGAGTATTTGATTCACTATGAAACTGCTTTTTGATACACATTCGGTAACAGAAAACAAAACGGGTATAG
Organism: uncultured Gammaproteobacteria bacterium; assembly: GCA_964617045.1. Classification (GTDB taxonomy): domain Bacteria; phylum Patescibacteriota; class Microgenomatia; order UBA8517; family UBA8517; genus CAZTVZ01. The sequence continues at coordinate 203,352 of CAZTVZ010000001.1, forward strand.
GTGTATATTGCCAGAAATTGGTTGAAGGGTATTCCAGAATGAAAATCGATTTATATCTATATTCAGGCTCGTTATCGCATAGAAAAAGCAAGAAATATATTCCTTTAATGGATAATGGATTATATCGTGTGCTATTCGGCCTCACTCACGCCTGTTATCTATATAAACCCGACATACTACATGTTCAACATTTTGCACCGATTATCAAGACCTGCAAGATCGTCAACACGGTTCATGATGTTTGTTTTAAAACACATAAAGATGGCTATGGACTGCTTAGGTTGCTTACATTCAAGTTGTTCTTTCAATTTTCTTTAAATCAGTCAGACAAAATAATCTGCGTCTCGGAATCAACAAAGCAGCAATTATTAAAAAATTATTCCGTTGATCCAGTCAAGATATCGGTTGTTCATTCTGGTCCTGGTAGAATAGTCACCAAAACAAAAAATACCAAACCTCATATGTATCAGTATTTGTTGTGTGTTGGAAATGTAGAATCCAGGAAAAACCCGTCAAGAATCGTCGAATATTTTAAAACAGCTGGAAAACAATTTCCTGATCTTAAACTGATATTTGTTGGAAATAATAATTTCAATAAAGACAAAGTTCTTACAAAAACCAGCAAAATAGAATTTATGGGCTATCTTTCTAATTTAAAATTAGACAGGTTATATCAAAACTCATTGGGAGTTATATATTTGTCAAAATGTGAAGGATTCGGTTTTCCAATTTTGGAAGCATTCCAACATAAAGTGCCGATTATCATGTCGAATATAAAAGTTTTTCGTGAGATTGCTGGAAATGCCGGTATTTATATAACCAACAAAAAACAATTCACAAAAGCAATCAAAACATTATTCGACAAAAACAAAAGATCAGCGATAATCCGTAAAGAAATAAAAAGGTTAAAGTTGTTTGACTGGAAAAAAACAGTATCGCTTAATTACCAGATTTATTCTTCATTATCAGGAAAATAACGGCTTTGTATAATCGATTTTAAGGCCTTTCAGAGAAATTGGATGTGTATGAAGTCGTCTCCGATTTGGAAAAAGAATTTATATAATGGTCCTTTTTTCACGAAATCGTGAAAAATAATTGTGAAGAAAAAACTTCTTGGAGGGAATTTGGGGATTTATGGGTGACAAGGTGTACGAGACCTTATTCCTTGGTTCCCTCCAAGATTTACAGCATTTGCCGAAGAGCCGAGCCTTCGACTGCTTGTTTTCGCTAGCGCGGTATTGTACCGATTCCGAGGTTCTATTTGGGTATCCTGCAGATAGGAATAATCCACTGAACTTTCTCGGCAGTAATCGCTAGGATAAACCACCTAACATGAGCCTATTACTTTCCTGGTCCAGTTCCAGGGGTACGTCGGCTTTTTGTTTGGTCAATTTGCGCCTCCTTGGTATTTTTTATTAATCCTTCCGAGGTGCTTGATCCAAGCTGCTGTATGTTTATGTGCCACCCTTAATTGGGTCTCGTGAGATGTATTGTATTACTTGGAAGGAAAAAGTTCAAGCTGGGAACCGCAAATCTTTTTACTTATTCTCTTGCAGGTATTGACGAATAGCTTTGAGGTGATTTTGCGGAGCTGTTTCATCCAGAGATTTGTAGACCATCAAGGAATCAGACAGGAACATTACTCCAAGAAGGTCGAGGTCATATTCTTGCATTCGAAGCAGTCTTTTTTCCAATTCCAAACATTTTTTTGAATATTCTTTTGTGTCGATTAAGTTATTGAGATACTTACTGGTAACATCAATATACTCTTGTTTAATTGAATTATTTGTATCCATTATTTTCGTATATCTATTGTATTAAAAGCTTGGGATAGGAAAACTGTTTGATAGAGAAACCTATCCCATTTTACAAAAAGTAGACTTGGTTTACCAATTTCGATTTGATCCACCAGGGTCGTGTGTATGTCCACCGCCTGAGTAGTCTCCATTTCGATCAGTATCCCAGGATATGTGAGAGCCGTCTTCACGCCATAAAGTGTGATGCCCCGTTCCGTCATCATTTATTCTATGGCTTTCTCCGTGTGCACCAATGTCACCAGGGTCGTGAGGCCATCTTTGATTTGATCTTTCGTGGCCTTGGTCTTGCCAATTGCTGCCCATAAATGCCTCCTTTTTGAAATATGTTAATGATCAGTTTTTACTCTCTAAGCAGTAATTTAGCATATGTATACTATAGGTGTCAAATTGTTGATATCCCACCCATTTCTTGCTATCCTTGCCATATATGAGCCTCAGGTCGAATTATCATGAGTTCTTTCTCCCCAATGGCCTCAAAGTGTGCCTATTTGAACTTCCTTCTGTTATGTCTGTGTACGCAGAAATTACGATCAGAGTCGGAGCAATAGACGAAAAAGAAGATGAGCGAGGCATTAGCCATTTTCTAGAGCATTCTGCATTCCATGGAACCGAAAAGCATCCATCCCATAAAGACATTGCCGAACACACTGAAAGTCATGGGATTTGGTATATTGCAGGCACCGGAGGATCCTTTACTCATTACGAAGTTAAGTTCCCGGACAATGAAAAAGAAAACGGAATAGATTTTCTTCACGAGCTTGTATTCAAACCTTTATATAAGCCTGAAGATATAGAAAGAGAAAAACAAGTAATTCTCTCTGAATACGGAATGTTTTGGAACAATCCTGATAACAAGTTCAGCCAGATATCTTTGGAAAATAGATTTCAAGGCAAACCTCATATTTACGCAAGAAGACCCATGGGTGTTCCAGATAGCTTCATGAATATGAAACCGGAACAGTTAATGAAATGGAAAAATAAATATTATTGTGCAAAAAACATGCTTCTCACACTTGCCGGAAATATTAGCCTTAAAGAAGCAAAGCAACTAACCGGAAAATATTTTGGGGCGGAGGCTTCGGGTGAGTTCAACGAACAACCGATTTGTAGCAAAAATGATTATTCAAATTATTCTCTTTATGTTCAACCGGAAAAAAGAGATCAGATTGGCTTTGAACTAAATTTCCCGCTTTATGGAACCAACGACAAAAAACGTGAGGAAAGAATTACAACGTATTGTTTTCTTCGCTCTTTGGGAGGATGTACCTCCTCAAGACTTTTTCAGCGCATCAGAAACAAGGAAAGATTGGTCTATGGCATAGGATTATCACAAACCATGTATAAACATTTAGGGCTGGTGGGGATCTATGGATCAGCGACAAAAAACAACATTTTAAACGTTATGCGCGCAATTAGAGAAGAGGTAGATTCTGCTTCAATTAATGGAATAACCGAAGATGAATTGAAACTGTCCAAGAATGCACAAAAAGCCTCAATCAGGATGGGTTACGAAAGTCCGGAATCTGTTGCGGGAGGAATTATTAGACAGATATTTGACACGGATCAAAAATATTGGTTCCCCGAAGATGAAGAGAAATTTCTCAAAACTCTGAAGCTTGAAGATGTAAACAACAGTGTCAAAGGTATTTTTGATTACAATAAGCTAAATATTAATCTTATTGGAGAATTAAACGATAAAGAGATCAAAGATATCGAGAAAGTATTTAAGGGATAATTATTCCCCTTTTTCCATTCCAAGAAGCCAAAGAACGGCTTCTTTTTTGTAGCGTCTGTCTCCGCGAGAATTAATGCGGATTGCGGGTAGTTTCCCTCTTTTTCCCCATCTTTTAATAGTAAGAGGTGAAACTCTCAAGAGATCGGATACTTCCCTTACGGTAAGTAAGTCCGGTAAATCTTCTAATCTAACTTTCTTTTTTGGTTTATCGTCCATTCGATTTATTTATTTAGCCTTGCGCGTTATTCAGTTTGTATCAATTATGTTTTAATTGATATAGTCTTGTGCGTAAGAGCTATCTTAACTAATCACAAAATATCAAAGGGGTACAGGTGTGTCAATAGTCATTTAAAGATATAATCGATTAAAATAAACTAATAATATCTATGAAGCAGATATCTTCCTTGTTAAGCGAGAAAAATAAAGACTACAACAGATTTATCATTCCTTTGTTTATAATCCTTTCTTTTATATTCACCCTGCCGATCATCTTCAGCGGGAACAACTTGGGAATCGAAGATTGGGATCACCATATGGCATTTTTGGAAACAGCCAGACAATCTATTGTTAGATATGGCCAATTCCCCTATTGGGATCCGTATCATTGTGGAGGAATGCCTTTATTCGGCAGTCCCCAATCAGGGATAATTTCAATTGTATTTTTGTTTGTTCTTCTTCTTGGAACAACATACGGAGTAAAGGTCGGAATATTTTTCCATTTCATTATTGCTCTTTCTGGAATGTATCTGCTAATTCGTCACAATAAGTATTCAAGGCTAAGTTCGATTGTCGGATCAATAGTATTCTCTTTCTCCGGGGTAATTGCATCAATAACCGCAGTTGGAATGCTCCCGTTTATATATGCAACATATATACCTTTTGTATTCCTTTTTCTTCAAAAGGCGCTCGAGAGTAAAAAGGATTATTTTATACATTCTCTTTTGGGGGGAATTTTTCTTGCTCTTGCCTATTACGGAGGCTATCAAGTACCGCTTTTAGTTCTTCCTCTTATTATCCTATTTATTCTCGCCTCCTCTGTAAAAAATAGAAACATTGTCGTTATCTTTAGAGGTCTAATATTTTTATTTGCCTTTATTTTTTTTGCTTCACCCAAGCTTGCGCTAAATATCGATCTTTCTAACGAATATCCCAGACTTACTCCCGGTGAAGAAAGCGGATACACACTCCCCAACCTATTTCACTTCCTGATCTCTCCTGTCCAAAGTATGCCCAATAGCTATCTTTTTCCGATAAAAGAATTGATGGACGAGAATACTATTTATATCGGAATTGCATCGTTTATCGCTCTATTGCTTGGAATCAAAACACTTGATATCAGATACAAGATTGTTTTGATTGTAGCCTTTATATTATCTTTAGGCACAAACACAATACTATCTTTATACAACTTGCTGAAAGGAATCCCCTTTTATGATCAGTTCAGATATGCTCAAAGGTTCCGATTTATTCTTCTTGTTCCTATTTCATTGGCTGTTGCAGGCGGGATAGAAAGGATAAAAGGAAAATATCGATTTGAGGCCATACTTCTTTCTATTTTTATCACGATTGATCTTCTTATCTTCTCCGGATTAAATCTGTTCGGAAACGCCTTCATTGTCAGGGAATTGTCCTGGCCATCGGAAAAAACCGGACCTCCTGAACCACAAATCAAAATGGACGTTAATTATCGGCTTATAAAGAAACTGAATATGTCCGAAGATCAGAAGTTCTTTTATTATCCCTGGGGAACCGAATACCCAGCGGTAAAAAACAACATTGCCACTATTGCCTGCTATGAAACAGTCGGATACTACAGCCACAACAACATCAAAGATAGAGTGCCTGTTATTACCGACAAGGATGTATCCATCTCATATTGGAGTCCCAATCTGATAATGCTCACGCTTGAGAAAGGAAACACGCCTATCAACCTGAATATGAACTACCATTCTGGCTGGCATGCTTCAAGCGAGGGTCAAGAGAGAAAAGTTGTAAACGAAAACGGCCTGATTAAGGTGGAAAGAGAAAATAAAGACAAACAAATCATTCTTAAATACGATCCATATAAGGATTTATTTGGTCGGCTTTGAAGATATTACCCTCGAAGGAAATACAAACAATGCGTTAAGAATTCTTTTTACCCTCCACGGTTCGGTTATCAACCTCCAGAGCCATTCAAAACCGGATTCACCGATAAACCTTGGCGGAACCTTGGATAAACCTGCAACATAATTGATTGTTCCTCCTACCGTCATTGCTCCACCGATATTTAGTTTCGGCATAAGTCTGTCGATAAACTTTTCCTGTTTGGGGGTATTAAGAGCAACAAAAAGTATATCGGGTTTAAAATTATTAATATGCTTTACTATATCAATCTCTTTAGAAATATCACTTTCTGATATGGGTTCTCCATTTTTTCCATACATACCAGGCTCCCCGGTTTCGATCCTTATCGACTTAAAAGATTTCTCCAAATTTTCTTTTGCTTTAATGGTTGCTCCATCTATCCCTCCAAAAAGATATACTCTAAGCCCCTTCTTGTTGGCAAGCTTGATAAGATCCAGGAACAACTGTCTTCCTTTGATAATCGTCATTGGATTCAGGGCACCCTTTCCCCGATTCACCGAGGATGCGAACCACTGAATGGGATAGATAAACCAGCTTACCGATTTTGGAACAATCGGTTTGTGCAAGAATTCATTTGCGATACAAAGTCCTACTCCGTCAGGTATCGATATGTCTGCATTATTTAATATTCTTGTAAGCTCCAGGTCCTTTGAGGATTCGAGAACGATCTCCGGATTAGGGGTCACAATATAAAATTTATGCCCACGCTTGAGGCTATCACGTACATATGTTAGCACTCTTGTTGTGGTTGTGCTATCAATACCTATATTAAGTATTTTCCCTTGTTTTTGGTCTAATTTGTCTGCCATTTTTTTACTTTTTTCATTCTAAGCACGATATTTTTTGATAATTTTTTGTTTAACGCGTAAAAAATTACGGAAAAATACCCTGTTACAATATCCTATATCCATTTTTTGATTTGTTTTCGATAGTAAAATTATTATGTTGTCCGAAAGACCTGCTGTACTTTTACTACAGGTCTTAGCACACAAATATTCATGTTTCCTGATGTGTAATATTGTGTACATTATTTGTTCTTAAACTGGCCACGATATTTCGATACTTATCCTCAAAGCATCCTCATTTGTATTAACATATAATGCCATTTACTATACTCAATTGGTGTATAACCGATAATTATATTTATTGGTCTATTCCCTAAAAATGAGTGATACTTAATGATCTATTTGAATTTTAAAGTACTGTTACCTTATAGCTTTATCTTTTTGTAGTGATGGATCTTTTCCAAAGTTCTATGTTCTCCAATACCATTCCTGTACCCTTTACAACACAGTATAGCGCGTCGTCGGCAACATGTGCTGGAACACCGGTTTCTTCTGTCATTAATTTATCGAAGTTCCTCAAACAGGATGTTCCACCGCTCATTACGATCCCCTTGTCGATAATATCCGCTGCAAGTTCCGGAGGTGTATCTTCCAATACGGCTTTTACGGCTCCGATGATTTGTAAAAGCACCGGCCTCATTGCCTCGGTTATATCCGCTGAAGTAACGGTAACGCTTCTTGGAAGCCCGAAAACCAAGTCTCTGCCGGATATTTCAAGCTTTTCTTCTTTTAAAAGAGGTGTTGCCGAGCCTATTTTTATTTTAATGTCCTCGGCTGTTTGATCTCCTACGATTAAATTGTACTTTTTCTTCAAATAGTTTTGAATTGATTCGTCTATCTTATTACCGGCCACCCTAACACTCTTGTGGACGACAACACCACCGAGAGAGATAACCGCAGCCTCCGCTGCTCCTCCACCCATATCGACAATCATATGCCCAGACGGTGCGGATACGGGTATCCCGGCTCCGATCGCCGCAGCCAAAGGTTCATCAATCAAGTATGCATGCCCTGCTCCGGCCGACAAAGTTGCATCAAGAGCAGCTCTTCTTTCAACCTGTGTACATCCGGCAGGCACACATACCATTACATTAGGCTTAATGAATTGGAACCTGCCCGTAACCTTTTGTATAAAATATCTAAGCATTGCCTCGGTTACCTGATAATCCGCAATTACCCCTTCTCTCATAGGTCTTGAAGCTATCAAAGATTCCGGAGTTCTACCTAACATTTTTTTGGCATCTTCTCCCACGGCCACGACTTTATTATCGTCCGAAGAGATGGCAACAACCGAAGGTTCGTTGGCAATAATACCCTCTCCAGCTACCCAGACAAGAGTATTCGCAGTTCCCAAATCAATCGCCAGATCTTTTCTCCACATGGTAAATATGACAGGTATTTATATAGTAATAATATATTGTGTATTACTTATAAAACACCGTTCTTTGGGCATTATATGTAAGTATCTTATCCCCTACAAGAGGTAATGCACGAAAAATTGCGATATAATATGTCCATGGCAAAATACAGGGTTCTGATATTCCTGACAACAATAATCGTCGTATCCATTTTTGGTTTTTTGGCAATCTCGTATGCAAGAGGATACAGATTCAATTTCAAAAGTTTTTCTCTTGCCCCGACGGGACTATTGGTAGTCAAATCCGAACCTACAGGAGCTCAAATATTCATAAACGGAGACCTTAAGACGGCTTCCGATGCGACAATCTCCCTGGTTCCGGGAACATATGATGTCGAAATTAAAAAACAGGGATATTTAAGCTGGAACAAAAGACTGACAATAACCAAAGAAGAAGTAACTGAAGCCACTGTAAGCCTTTTTAAACAGGCTCCCGGTCTTACGCCGGTTACTTTCTCGGGAGTGATTAATCCGGTGCCTTCGGAAGACCTTTCGCGTATTGCATATATCGTTCTTCCAGACAAAAATTCCGACCTTGATAACGAAGGTCTATGGCTTATCGAAACCTCCGAATTTCCCATCGTCGGATTTTCGAGAGATCCGAGAAGAGTTACCGACGGTGATTTATCCGGAGCCACGATCAAGTTCTCCCCGGATTCAAGAGAGATTCTGCTTACCACCAAAACGGGAATATTCCTTCTGAATTTAAATCAATTCACTTCCCAATCGAGCAGGGTTAACGTGGCGGCTCAAAAAGACGAAATTCTGGAAAGATGGGAAGAGATGAGAAGGATTAAATTGGAAGCTAAAATCCGTAATCTTCCTCCCGAATTGGCTGATATCTTGCAAAGAAAAACAGAAAGAGTTGTCTTTTCTCCGGATGACAACAAAATACTCTACACAGCCTCCGATTCTGCTAATCTGCAGGATAATCTGATTAAACAATTGCCGGGTTCTTCCACCCAAAAACAGGCAAGGAATATCGAAAAAGGGAAATCATATGTATATGACATCAAAGAGGACAGAAATTTCTTTGTTGCCGATGAAGGTAAAGTACCAAACTGGTTCCCCACTTCCAGGCATCTCGTGCTTTCAGATGAAGGAAATGTAACCGTTATGGATTATGACGGCACCAATAAACTATCCGTATATTCAGGGAGATATCTTCCTCCTCATGCATATCCGTATTTCAATACCACCAAGCTTCTGATACTTACCGACCTGGGAGCAACAAATGGACCTGCAAATTTGTATTCTCTTACCTTAAAGTAGGCTTCTTTTGCTATAATATCCTGGTTCCTTGAAAGCCCCTTTAGCTCAACGGATAGAGCAAACCCGTCCTAAGGGTGAGATGAGGGTTCAATTCCCCCAAGGGGCACAGAGTTAGTTATACTTTAAAATTATACTTTCGGGGTGTGGCCCAGTTGGTAGGGCGCCACGTTCGGGACGTGGAGGTCCCCGGTTCGAATCCGGGCACCCCGACCATAATTATCTTTCTTCTTGCGAGTAAATGAGGCAATCCATACCGCTTTGGTAATCGAATATTTCGTCGGCGTTAAATATCAATCCCATTTCTTTTTCTGCCGCTTCCGGAGAATCAGATGCATGGATAATGTTTTGTGATCCGCTCATTCCAAAATCTCCTCTGATGGAACCTGCTTCGGCTTCTCTCGATTTGGTAATACCGACAATCTTCCTTACAGCCGATATTGCCTCCACACCCTCCCAAACCATAGCCACAACTGGAGTCCATTCCATGAATTCCTTGAGTGTTTGGAAGAAAGATTTTTCTTTGTGGTGTGCATACCAATTGTCGATTATCTCATCGGTGAGTCTGATCATCTTTAGACCCGTAAGCTTGAGCCCTTTTCTTTCGAATCTGTGCATTATTTCCCCAACAAGACCTCTTTGAAGCCCGTCTGGTTTAATTAGTACAACTGTTTTTTCCATCTGTTACGACAGTAGTTTAGCAAATTTCTTTTCGTCTTTGAATGGTCCAATTATGGCTAGATTCATTGCACTGTTTTTGAAATGTTGTTTGGCTACTCTTACCACGTCTTCTCTTGATACGGAATCAATCCCTTTAATTGTTTCTTCAGGAGTAATTATTTCACCCAACAAAAGCTCGTTTTGGCCATAAAAAGTATTGATGTTGGTGGTGTCCTCCAGAGAAAGTGCAAAATGTCCCTTAACGAACTCTTTAGCCTTACTTAATTCACTATCCGAAATAGGCTTGTCTCCACTGGCAATAGCCATATGTTCGTCCCTGATCACTCTTATCGCCTCTTCCACTTTTGACGGTTCCACCCCCGCATAGGTATTAATTGTGCCGGTATCGGCATATCTGTCTATTCCCGTTCTCACCGAATAGGCCAAACCCCTTCTTTCTCTTACTTCGGTAAATAATCTTGAGCTCATTCCCTGACCAAGTACGGCTGCAAGTACATTCTCGATATACATATCTTTATTACCTCTTTCTCCTGAGACGTAGCCGAATATTAGGTGCACCTGTTCAATATCTTTGTACTTAAGAATGATCCTGGGTCTATCGTTGATGTACTTAAAATTGAAATTTGTTTCTTCAATGTTTCCCTTTTTCTTCAAATCTTTAAAATAACTATTGCAAAGATCGACAACCACTTTTTCATCGATACCTCCCGATACTGTTATCACAATATTGTCTGTATAATAATGATCCTCTCTATATCGCAAGAAATCATCTCTCTTCATATTTTTTATGGAGATTGCATTTCCGATTATGTCTTTCCCGAGATTATCTCCTTTAAATATTAAGTTCTCGTATACATCTCCAATCTTATACATCGGAGTATCTTCGTACATAGACATTTCTTCCAGTATTACACCCTTTTCCCTCTCTATCTCCTTGCTATCAAGAACGGGGTTGATTACCATGTCATAAAGTACATCAAAAGCTTTCGTAATATTACTTTTTGATGCTTTAATATAGAAGTTGGTCCACTCTTTTGACGTTCCCGCATTAAACTCGCCCCCAAATCCATCTACAGCCTCTGCTATTTCTTTGGCCGTAGGCCTTTTAACAGATCCTTTAAAGACCATGTGTTCCAAAAAGTGTGATACGCCCGCGTTTGAATCGTTTTCGGACCTTGAGCCGACCCCAATCCAGAAAGAAATCGTTACAGATTCACTTGTTGGAACAGGAACTGTGATAATTCTTAGTCCGTTTTGAAGAGTTGTTGTTTTATGTTTCATCTCCGGTAATAGTAATTAAAAAATCAAACAATATCAACCCAGGCATAAGCATCTATTTACCCCATATTCTATAACAAATACATGCTTGACAGATATCTCAGTATTTGCCTTAATTAATATTGCGCAAAGTTGTTCAATTGAAGCTAAATTTTGCATAACCTATGACGAATCCTGCCAATAACAATTTATTCTCTATAAGCAAAGCCTCTAGTTTAGTGGGAGTATCCACCGACACATTACGAAGACTTGAAAAGAAAGGCCAGGTCATTCCAAAGCGAGGACCTAATGGAGAGAGACTCTACTCCATTGACGACGTTGTTCTTCTCAAACAAATCCTCAAAAAGAATACTACACAGGATAAAGGTTATTCCATTCAGGAAACTGCAAGAATATTAAGCGTCTCCCCTCAAACAATCAGAAGATGGGAAAGAGAAGGAAAGATCACCACAACAAGAACTCCGGGTGGACACAGAATATTTACTTCCAAAGACATTCAATCTATCAAAGACGTTGCGAAATCATATCCCAAACCCAACATTCAACAATCTGTACCCCTATCCAACGTTCAACAGCCTACAGTAACACCAATTATCGTTAACGAACTACCCAAACCGGAGGTTGAAGTAAAGCCCGAACCCGAAGATAAACCTGTCGTAATAGAAATACCGCATGTTAGAGATATTCCAGAAACACAAAACGTGCCTGTAGAGCCAACTCAACAACCCACATTTTCCGCACCTCAACCTGTATTTCAACCTCAAATGCAGCCACAAGTCATCCGGGAAGTCATAAAAGAAGGCGGAAATGGTGCAAGAATGATGAACTTTGTACTATTAATAGTCATTTTGTTACTGATAGGGTTCGGGGGCTGGTTCTCCTACAATCAAGTCAGAGAACTAAAGATAGCAACTTCCAGCGTAAGAAGCGAAATAGGATCGGAAATTAGAAATATTCAAAACATTGCTTCGGTATTTAATGTCGGACTAACAGAGGGTTCTGTCCTCTTTAAAGGGCCTGACGGTGTGTCTCTGGCCGAAAACAATAAATATTTTTATTGGGACAATCAAAAAACATTTCTTGGTGTAGGAACTGATAACCCCAATGCAAGATTGGAAGTATCGGGCGATGCAACTACATATGGAGTATTTACGGTTACGTCACAAGGCGAGGGAAATGTCATTACCGCGCAAAACAATGCTCAAACGATAATTAACGTAGATGATAAAGGAAACCTTGAGCTTGGAGGAAATCTTTCGGACATAAACGATTCGACAGTAACTGTTGACGACAACCTTATGGTTAATGGAGACCTGGGTGTAGCGGGTGGAGACATAACAAGCTCTAACAACCTCAATATATATAGTACTAAATCACTTAGCCTTGGTACCGCAGCCGCATCCTCTACTCTTAAAGGTTCTAATGTAAATATAACTTCTAACACTTGGTCGGGAGATATCACCATGACATCTTTGGACGATATTTATTTTAAAGACGGGAATCTTACATCAAATGTAAAGTTGTCGGATACTTCCACTTCTCTACCCAACGGAAATACCGGACTTGTTGACGCAATCAACGATGCATGGAACAGAGCCGGAACTGTAAGCGGATCTTCAGACAGTTACTTCAATTATGTTTCTGGTGTTGTTTCCCCCGACAATGCCACAGACGATCTTGCTGTAGGAGGAAACGATTCATCCGCACCGTTTTTTGTTGACGGCGCAACCGGAAACACAACGGTAGGTGCCCTTTCGGCATCGTCTATTGATAGCGGAAATATTGTATCGTCCGGAGACCTGGCTGTTAACGGTGGAGATATTACCTCTACAGGTTCACTCAATATAACGGCGACAAATAACCTGGTATTGGATGCGGGAGCCGGTTCGAATATTGTTCTTACAGGTTTTGATTGTTCTACATATAGTAACGGAGGCAATTTAACCACAGACGCATCGGGCAATATTATATGTGCCGATGACGACGGAGGTGCCGGAGGAACCAATTTCTCCTCCATAACGTCGGGAACAAACACTTCCGCAGCAATGGTTGTGGGAAGCGGAGCTTCTTTAACGTTCACAGGTACTGGTACCATTACCGCATCTGAACTGACTTGTGTAGGATGTGTTGCGAATACAGAACTTGCCAATTCGGGTATTACGTTTGCAGGAGATTCAGGTTCTTCTTCAACGGCTTTGGGTGGAACAAGAACAATTGCCGGCGGTGAAGGGATAGACACATCCGAATCAGGTGGAACAATTACCATTGCAGGAGAAGATGCTACCGATACCAATAAAGGTATTGCTTCGTTCTCCTCTACCGATTTTACCGTCACATCCGGAGCTGTATCTATTAAAGATGATGCAATTAATTTCACCGAGATTGCGGATAACCTTACCCTTGATGCCTCCACCGACATTGCACTTGGTGCATATACCCTCTCCACATCCGGAACAGGAGCATTGGACTTTAACTCAACCGGACAAGTATCTTTTGCGGGTAACGTGGATG
>CAZTVZ010000002.1:0-144918 GCA_964617045.1 uncultured Gammaproteobacteria bacterium
ATTGTCGGAAAAATATTTTCTTTGACTAATTAAATTCAACTTCGTAGGCTGAGCAGCCGGGTCTCGGACCATTCGGACCCATAACTGATTGCTCCAAGTGTACCACATCTAAGGCTAAATGAGACATTTGGGACACTATAAAAAGGATCTCACAAAAGTCTATTGACAAGCAAGAAGACTATACTTATACTGAATAGGTATTCAATTCAAATGGAAGGGGGTGAAATAAAATATGCCAAAATTTGATGGAACAGGACCCCATGGAATGGGTCCCGGAACAGGGAGAGGATTCGGTCCTTGCTTTGGTTTCGGACCAGGTCATGCTTGTCGCCACAACAGGGGTTTAGGAAGATATTTCCGTTGGGGCTGGCCGGAAGACAAAGAAGGTCAGAAAAAAGTTCTTTCTGACTATAAAAAAGCTCTTGAAGAAGAGCTTGAAGATATCAAAAAGGAGGAAGCTGATTTAGCTTAAACCTTTGCAAAAATAACTGCCCCCGATCTGTTAGAATACGTCGGCGGATCGGAGGCTAGAGTATTTATGCCAAGATCAAAAATACAACGTTGTGTTTGTTTCAATCCCGGAGTTACTTATTTCAAACCTCAGGGTATTCCTTTGCGTCTTCTTGAAGAGGTTGTTCTTATGCCCGATGAGGTTGAAGCCTTAAAGTTATACGAAATTGACGGTTTCGAGCAAACAAAGGCTGCTGAAAAGATGAAAGTTTCTCAACCCACATTTGCCAGGATCCTCGCGAGCGCTACCAAAAAGATTGCTGAAGCGATTATAAAAGGCAAAGCAATTAAGATAGATCAAACCTCAATCTAACCGCAAATGGTTTGCGTAAGACTCTTGCTTAGGATGTGTATATTGGTATAATGGTATGCGACTATATTGCATAACTACCTATGAATAGCGACTTAACTATATCCAGTCTTCAAGATAAAGGACATAAAATAACCAAGGTCCGTCGAGGTGTAATTAAAATATTTTCCGATGTGTCTATTCCCCTTTCAGCTAATCAAATAGAACAAAGACTCAAAAAAGCTGACCTCAATGTTAATAAAGCAACAATCTATCGAGAACTTCAGTTTCTATTAAAAAATGAGTTTCTTGTTGAGGTATATCTCCACCCAAACGAAGTATCTTACGAATCTTCAGAATTAAAACATCATCACCATTTAGTGTGTGATAGATGCGGAAGTGTTGATAATGTAACCAACTGTCTTGCTGACGAGCTGGAGGGGGAAATTTATAAAAAGAAGGGCTTTAGGATTAAAAAACATACTCTTGAATTTTACGGTACCTGTGCCAAATGTTTGGCAAAATAGTTTGTAATTAAAATTATGAAAAGATTTTTAATAGGTTTATTTATCTTGTGTGTATTTTCTCTGTTCTCCTTGTTTTTTACATCGGTAGTTTTAGCCCAAGAAGATGTGCACAAAGAAGAGACTCTTGAGGGTAAGATAATACAAATTTTGGATGAGAAGAAAGTCATAACTGAAGGCGGTAAAGATCCACAACTCTACCAAAAACTAAAAATATTGATAACTAAAGGTTCGCTAAAAGACGGTGAAATAACTATAGAAAATGGAAATGTCCCTTCGGTAAATATACCTAAATATAAGGTTGGTGACAAAGTTATTATTTCATTTTCAAAAGATCTTGAAGGAAACGATACTTTTTACATTACGGATTTCATAAGACGCGGATCTCTGTTATGGCTATTCTTAATTTTTATGGTATCGACTGTGGCAATTGCGAAATGGAGAGGGTTTCTATCCCTTTTGGGAATGGGTGTTTCGTTCTTGATAATTTTTACTCTTATTCTTCCCCGAATCTTGGGTGGGAGTGACCCTGTTGAAACTGCAATACTTGGGTCACTACTTATAATCCCTGTCACATTTTTCCTTTCCCATGGTTTTAACAAAAAAACCGGCGTGGCAATAGCAGGAACGCTTATTGCCTTAATTATTACAGGAATTTTGGCTGGAATTTTTGTTGATATATCAAAACTGTCAGGATTTGCTTCGGAAGAAGCGGGTTTTTTGCAAGCAGCTAAAGGGAGTCTTGTAAATATTAAGGGGTTGCTTCTTGCAGGGATTATTATTGGAGTTCTTGGGGTATTAGATGATATTACCATTTCTCAATCAGCTATTGTTTTTCAACTAAAAGAAACCAATGAAAAACTTAAATTTGCTGAACTTTATAAAAGAGCCATGAATGTAGGGCGCGACCACATCTCATCAATGGTAAATACCCTTATACTTGTCTATACAGGTGCGGCATTGCCTTTACTACTTCTTTTTATTGATAATCCTCATCCATTTTCCGAAGTGATTAATTATGAAATTGTCGCTGATGAAATTGTAAGAACATTAGTTGGAAGTATAGGACTGGTTTTGGCTGTTCCAATTACTACCTTTATAGCAGTAATAGTGGCAAGTGAAAAATCTAAATAAATATGAGTACTTTTTTCTATATCCTTATTGCAACTACCCTAATCAGTTTTGGTGCTTTGGTTGGAATATTTACTTTAGCAATCAATGAACAAAAGCTTAATAAGATATTACTTCTTCTAGTATCCCTTTCCGCGGGTGCTTTAATGGGTGGTGCGTTTATCCATCTTTTACCGGAGGCGTCAGAAGAGTTAAACGGAAAGGCTTTGTATGGAATAGTGCTTCTTTCTTTTATTTCATTTTTCTTTTTGGAAAAACTATTTCATTGGCGCCATTGCCACAAAGGCAAATGTGATATTCATTCATTTGGTTACATGAATCTGTTTGGAGATACAATTCATAATTTTATTGACGGATTAATTCTGGCAGCAACCTTTATGACAGATATTAGATTGGGTTTTATAAGCACTTTAGCAATTGCGCTGCACGAAATTCCTCAAGAGATTGGAGATTTTGGTGTGCTTTTATATGCAGGTTTTAAGAAGAAAAAGGCTCTCATTGCCAACTTCCTGGTGGCAACAACGGTTATCATCGGGGGAATAGTTGGGTATTTTCTCTCATCTTTAAATAGTTTTACTGTGTACTTACTGCCGTTTGCTGCGGGAGGTTTTATTTACATAGCAGCCTCGGATCTTATGCCGGAAATAAGAAAGGAGCAGAGTTTGAAAAAATCGATAGCTTCTTTTGGAATGTTTTTAATCGGGGTCTTAATTATGTATTTAGTTACATTTCTTGAACATGAGTAATAATCATATATATCTACTAACCCATTGTGAGAGCTGTTATAACAAGTTGGGTGTTTTTACAGGAAGGATTGATTCTGTATTAACAAAATATGGTCATGAGCATGCTGAGTTATTGGCTAAAAAACTTAAAGATAAAAGAATAGATATTGCCTACATATCACCTCTAAAAAGAACTAAACAGACATTAAAACATATTTTGAAATATCACCCCAAAACAAAAGTGATTACGGATAAAAGAATTATTGAAAGAGATTATGGAAAATTATCCAGAAAAAACAAGAATAAGTACGAAAGAGAACACCCAGATTTATATCCCATATATCATCGATCGTATGACACTCCTCCTCCTGGTGGAGAAAGTATAAAAGAAGTAGAAAAAAGGGTTCTACCTTTTATTAATGAAATTGTTGCTAATGCAAAGAAACTGAATATTAACGTTCTAATTGTTACCCACGGAAATACAATACGCCCCATAAGAAGATATTTCGAAAAATTAAGTATTGATGAGATGGTGAAATTGGAAAATAACCAACATACTATTTTTGAATATAAAATATGAAAGTAATAAAAATCGGCGCGGTTTGGTGTAATGGGTGTCTTGTCATGCGTCCACGCTGGGCGGAAATCGAGAGAGAAAATCCGTGGCTTAAAACAGAGTATCTTGATTTTGATGAGAATAGAGATCAAATAAAAAAATACAAAGTTGAAAGCGGAAAACTTCCAGTATTTATATTTCTGGGTAAAAAGGGAAAAGAAATATTAAGAATCTCGGGAGAGATTGAGAAGAAAGATCTTCTCAAAGCAATCAACGAAACTAGAAACTTATAGAGTATGTTCAAAAAAGTAATAGCTGCCATATTTACTGTATTTATTTTAATTACTCCAGGTTTGGTTTCGGCCGAGGATGGTAAAGTAAATTTATATTTTTTCTGGTCCAAATCTTGTCCACACTGCGCCAAAGAAAAAGCATTTATAGAAACAATTTCTCCTAAATATCCTAATTTAATAGTCCACGATTATGAAGTGAGTCTATCGGAAAATACTTCTCTACTGCAGAAAATTGGAGAAGAATTGAAAGTCGAAACGGGAGGTGTACCTATTACTATTATTGGCAACTCACACTTTGTGGGTTATTTGGATGATGCAACAACAGGAAAAACATTGATTGAACTCGTCGAAGAAACTGCAAAAAAAGGAGACCCTGATCCTGTGGGTAAAATTATTAAATCTGGTGATGATAACGATAAAGAGATTGACAATGTGGAATCTGAAATACCTGCACCAGTTTCAACAACTCTTCCAACTTTGGATGTCGAAAAAAGTCAAAATGTCAAAAATATCCCCGATAAGATAAAGGTTCCAATTTTTGGCATAATCGATACTAAAAATATTTCGCTACCGATTCTTACCGTTGTAATAGCAGCTATGGATGGATTTAACCCTTGTGCCATGTGGACACTCTTGTTTTTAATCAGTCTTCTTTTAGGTATGAAGGATAGAAAAAGAATGTGGATTTTGGGGAGTACCTTTATCATCTCTTCAGCCTTTGTCTATTTTCTTTTCCTTTCAGCATGGCTTAACTTATTTTTATTCATCGGCTTTGTAGTTTGGGTAAGAATTGCTGTGGGAATTTTGGCAACAGGAGCGGGAGTATATTATCTGCGAGATTTTGTCAAAAATAAATCCGGTGGGTGTAATGTCATGGGAGACACGAAAAGACAAAAAATATTTGAGAAAATCCGAGGCATTACCCAAAGGAAGGAATTTCTACTTGCACTGGGTGGAATAATTATTCTTGCTTTTGCAGTAAATCTGGTTGAACTTGTTTGCTCAGCAGGATTACCAGCTATTTATACTCAAATACTAAGCTTATCGCAGCTAAATCCATGGCAATATTACGGATATTTACTTTTGTACATACTGATTTTTATGCTCGATGACTTATTTATTTTCTTTACAGCCATGATTACTCTTCAGGCTACCGGAATACAAAGTAAATATTCCCGTTTTTCTCATCTAATTGGAGGTGTTTTGATGTTTATCATCGGCTTATTACTTTTATTTAGGCCTGAGTGGCTTATGTTTGGGTAGAGTATAATAATGGTAAGGATGATTATGAAAAAGATTACTTATTGGTTACCTCGTGTTCTCTCTATTTTATTTATTGCCTTTATCAGTGTGTTTGCTTTGGATGTTTTTAGTGAACCTAATTGGCCTCTAGCGTTATTCATGCACTTAATCCCTAGCTACTTCCTAGTTGCCATAACCATTGTTGCTTGGAAGCATGAAATGCTTGGAGGCTTTCTCTTTCTCATTGCTGGTTTTGCTTTGCTCATTTTTACCCACTTCGAAGCTCTCATTATCGGTATTCCAGCTTTTGTTATTGGCGTGCTTTTCCTGAGTAAGAAGTATTTTTCAAAAACAAAATATTAGGGGTCAATTGTCCAGGTATCGTTTTTACCACCCTCCGAAGAATTGGTTGTACCTGGAGCTAAACTATCTACGGCTGTTCCGCCATCTCCGCGAGTCACACCTGGAGGCAAACCTTCTTCCACAACACCACCGGTTTTTACTTCCACAGTTTTAATATCAGATCCTGCTGCCCCTCCGCCCGATGTTCCGGGTGCAAACATCAACTTGGAACCTCCTTCGTATACTACACCAGCGGTTCCTCCCGGTCCCGTGCCGGGAGCCCAAACGTGTTCTACTTTGTTAAAAAATTCGGTTTGGCCTTCAGTTCCGTTAACCACAACAATTCTTTCTGCCACCTGATTTACAACCTGTTCCTGGACTTGAACAACGTTTTGCTTTCCATCATCGTTAATTTTCGTCTTAATCTCTTCCATGGTTTTTTGCTGTTCTATCGTCCTTTCAGCAACTTCTCCTAATGCCTCTCCATTATTGGTTTTTCCCAAAAGATCATTTTGTCTTTCTTTTATTTGAAGATAGTTTTGAAGTAGGTTTTGTACTTTCTCATTATTTCCTTCTTCTGCGTAAGTCTGTGCCATAACCAGCCTTTTTTCAGCCTGTTTTTCCAATACGGCTACTTTATTTTCAACTCTAAAGGCAAAAAAATATTCAATTCCTTCCTGAACCTTCATGATAATGGAGTCTTCGGAAGTTAAGGTCTCTTGTAGATCAAATGCCTGTGAAGTCTTTGGGATAAAAAGACTGAAACAGAAGAAGAATAAGGCTACTAGTATTATTCTTTTGATACTCATCTTAAATCATGATACATGTTTTAAGTTTAAAAAAGCAAATGAACCTGTTGTTAACCCGATCCGTATATTACCCCTTGTGCGACATTTCTATTTTGTTAACCAATCTTTCATTCTTTCAAAATACTCAGGGTTGTGAACCGCAATTTTTTTGAAAATCGACTTTGACAACTTCGTAACTGGAAGTGTTTCTAGCCTGTCTACTATTAAGATTAAGTCATCTGCGACGATCACTCCTTCTGGGTATCCTAATAAGTATTCAACCCACTTCAGGAATGCACCTTCGCCTTTTTTGTTGGAGATTTCAACTACCATCTGACCGTTATGATGAAATGGCCACCAATGCATTTCGTAAAGGTTGTCTTTCGTTATTTTCCTTTGCAAATATGGGCGCTCTACGAGTAAACACTTTTTCCAAAGCTCAAAACACTTCTCAAATTCTTTTTCATAAAACTCTTCGAGAAAATAATAAATATCTGTCATTACTTCGTGGTCATATTTCGTAGCCAGAATTGTCAGATATTTATAAGAAATCTTAAAACTCTCTTCTAGATCTGCTCCTGGCTCCTTCGGTAGATGCCAAAATGCCCATGCATATCCGCCCCGAACGTCGCTTGGATATTCTGTCAGTATTTTTATAAGTAGTTCTTTAAAATATTTCTCATCAAATTTCTCAAGCTCTTTAATTCTATCTTTACTGTAAACATTTACTAATTTCTTATTGTCTATAGCCTTCTTCCTGAATTCTGCAAAGAAAATAAACAAAACTCTTGCTTCCTCAATAATTTTATTGTTCCCAGTTTTAAGAAAGATGTCCAATATTTCCTTCGCTTCTTCTGTAGTTACAGTTCTAATATTTGAGAATGTTCTTAAAATACCCATCATTACTTGTTCCAGTCCCCAGTTTTCTTTATTACGCAACATACCATAAGCAATTGCCTCAATTTTATCGGCAATTTTTATATCTAGAAATCTTGTCTTTCTATCAAAAGGTAATACTGTGTGTCTGATACTTGCTAGCTGCTCAAGTGGAATACAAGAATAAGCTCTTACATAGAAATTTGGATCTTTTGTTAATTTTTTGACAAGGGGAATTATTTCTGGAATATAATTACGTCCATTTAGCACACTTACACTTTGTAAAAGCCAAGCTACCGACGCGCGTACAGTTGTAATACTATTTACATCCTTACCTCTTTTAACTTGTTCGTGATAGTTAAACTTTCCTTCTTTGTCGTCTGCTTCGTTTTCTAATCCGGGGTCAGTGTCGTTAATGAATATTTTAGCTATTCTAACGGCACTGTCATATTTTCCGGATTTTGCCAACTTCTCTCCGAACTGGACTAGTGAGATTCTTGATTGAATATCGGGAATTTTATTAATAAGAAGTTTAATATCGTCTTTACAATCATCTAGCCAAATAGAAACAATTTCGTCGTAGGCTCTTGCGCCTAGAGCATCGTTTTTATCAATATCATTAATACTGCTTGTAATAACGACTTGTTGATTTTTAGTTAGAGAATTATTTGACCATATTTCCTGGATTATCGACCTTCCTTCTTCAAAATCTACCGTAAGGAGTAATGTTAAAACCTTGGCCGTTTCCCAAACATCCCAGGATCCTTGTTTGTTTATAAAAAAGTCGCTATTTAGAAATTGTTTTAATATGGCTATTCCTTGATTTTTTGTCTTTGGATTAGCCACAAGTCCAGGAACTTTAGAAGTGATATTTCCCTCCAGGACACCTCGATATTTATTAAACTCAGGGTTGGTTGCCCAACCTTCAATGGTCATTAAAGCTTCCGAATGTCCTTTGTTTGCTAATTCACTAACAGTATTCTCAACATACTTATTAAGAGGAAGATTACGATAGGGTTTGTAGTCAAGTTGGAGTTTGATTAATTTCCATTTCTGATCATCGGATAAAGAGCTCTCCGAAACTTTACGATAGACAGACCCTGTCTTGTGGGGAATTCCCTTTTTCATCTCTACAAAATCCTTGATTATCCCGAAAGCTTCAGCTTTATATTGAGGATTTTGGTAAGCCGCAAAGATGACAGGAATAGCCGCCCTATTAAGATAATCAGGCTTTTCTGCGGACACCAAAGACTCTTTTCTTGAAATTAGTTTTTCAGTAATAAATCTCCATGCCTTACTTGGATTATTCGAATAATATTGGCTTAAAATTGGCTGCAAGACATAAGAAATGAAGTGTCTATCTGTATTGGTAAAACCCATAAGTTCCCAGCCTTTAAATGAAGATTTTCTACGAGAACTTTTATAAAACTTTTCATATTGTTTTGAAAGTTCTTTCGACAAAGCTAGCACTCTTGTCTCCACATCAACCTCTACATACAATTTAATAATTTCAAAAATTGCCTTAGGAGTGAAATGCCAGAATTCACCATCATCTTCTACTAAATCAAAAAACTCAAAAATGAAATTTATTATCTTTGTTTTAACTTCTTCATCTGCTATCTCATAAATTTTTTTAAATGCATTTGTTACTTCTTCTAGTTCCCACTCTGAACGATCAATATTTTTTTCTGCGTAAAAGACTTCTTTACTGCTTAGCTCTAATAAGTTTTTGAGAATATTAAAAACTTTGTCGTCGTAAATTCTTGTCTGATCAAGTATTTTTGTACAGATATCCTTTATATCTACTACAAAGAATTCTTGTCGATAAAAACTCAACAAATTTTTGGCAATCGTGGGTAAGAAATCAATCATAAACTTTCGATTTTCTGGATCGTCGAGGTTTTTTCCAAAAATATTAAATACATGTGACGAAAAGACTCCTTTAGTTGCAGCCTTCCATAAATTTTTCCATTGCGACAGTTTTAGGTGAGGCAAACTTTCTAATTTTTGAATAGTTAAATAATACAGATCTGGAGTTGTTGTTAATAAAGAAATCTGATCATTACACCAGCTTTGTCTAGTGGGTTTGTTTATTGCATTTAAAACTCGATCAATCTGTGCCAACTTTTCATTCTGTTTATTTTGATATCCAGCATCTTTCTGGATTTGTCTTTTTCTTTCTTCGATTGTCTTGTAAAAATTCTTTCTTGTTAAAACTTCACCATTTTCTGATCCCCGATAAACTTTTTCCAAAATAAGATCGCTAACAATTTCATTGAAAGTATTTTCAGGAACCCATACGTTTAATATTTCTGCCAAAAGTGATTCAACTATCAATTGATTTGTGGTCTTATCAACCTTCCAAAATTTAATCCTTGAAAATAGATCGAATTGTTTATCATCAAACCCCTTTTTCTTGAGGCCCACTTTTATGTTCTCGAAATATTTTAGATTTTCAACATCACTTATTAACTCAGAGCTCAAATCTTGACAAATTATGAGTATTTCGTCTTCTTTCCCAACTTTGTCATTATTAACTAACTTCTTTAATATATCCTTAAGAACCGAATGTGTTACTTTTTCGGTTTTTGATTCACAAATAATCTTCTTACCACTAGAAAAAACCAGATCGAAGTCTTTAAGTTTGTCTTGTTCAAATGCAATGTGATGTAGATCTGAACGCCTCACGTATTGTAAAAACAACGACAAGGCTGCCCACGATTGGGCGTTAATTCCTTTATAAGTTGCCCTTCCACCAGTCTTATTCATGTTACAGTTCCCCCCTTCGTTATCAATAACGGACCTGTCTGTAAATGATCGCGGGTTACAATTGAGACTCCACGTCTCCAAATTTCAAACACTCTTTTAATTTCATCATGTTTATCCTTGAACTTTTCCGTTCCATTTCGATTTATCATTAACCTCTGGGCAAAAAATCCCAAAAGGATTTTTGTCAGAATTGGAGACATGTCTGTTCCAGTACCTGCATATCTTTGACAAGAATGAAGCATCTCAAACATTAATAGCTTGTCCGGTAACTCGGTTGCAGTTGAGTCCGCTCCCAACTCTTTTGCTAGTTTCTGAATTTTACGAATAATTATATCGTCCAGCGGAGTTTCGTCTTCGATTTCGCTATCGGGCACATCCTGATAGCTATCGCATATGCTTATGTTTTTTATAAAACCAAACATATCTTTTGGCGTAGCAAACTCAGGCATCGAAAGGTCAGAAAATAACGAATCTGTCGCAATTCTTGCATCGGCTGTATATATGTGCTTTCCGTCAATTGCTTTCAGTCGCTCCCAATAGCTGGCTATTCTGGATTTAATAGGTGGTGAAATTACCAAAAACATCTCTAAATCTGTTGTTTCTCCATGTAAATCGTTATAAACTTTTAACTCTTCGAAAGATTCTTTTATCTGGGTGGAATCGTCTGTTCTCAAATCTTTTTTAAAACTTTCTCCTGTTTTGATACTAATTGCCCTTTCAATCGGAAGCCCAATGGTTTTTATAATTAGCTTCAGATCCATTGAACGTTGGTTTGGAGAATCAAAAGGGAAGTCAATGAAAATAGCCAAAATGTCCCTTTGCAGCAAATGTACAAGAAAAGACAAAATTGCAAATTTGTCCTGGTACAAAAATCCTTTTCTTGTCGCAAAAATGGTCGACATTTTTATTGATTGGGTGAACAGAAATGCATCTTACTCACTCAATCCGAAGTATATTACTCAGGTTCATTATTAACAAGAAAAGGGATTATAATCAGGCTATGGAAATTAGAACACAAGACGAGTATCAAAAAAGGCAATCAAAAAGGACTAATCAAAAAATCAAAATTCTTATAAACAGACCGGATTTTCAAAAAGATATAACATTCTTGAGAAATAAATGGAAAATTCCACAAGAAGGCATAAAGACTGAAAAGGAAAACGAGGATTGGAATGATTGGATACTTGATGAAACAGATAGTTATTATTATGAAAAATGGCCTATCGAAACCAAGAAAATGATTGAACTAAGAAAGGTGAAAAAATATGATGAGGCTGAAGAAATTAAGAGGAAGATAAATACGTCTGCTCCCTTAAATGCTTTAAATAATGATATTTGGGCGATCATTATAAAATACTGCCTTCCTGTAAAATGGCATAGTGGTATCAAAAATTATCTGTTGTCTGGTGATTCCGATGATTTGAAATTCCAAACTGGATTGACTGTAAATTTTAACTGGGATCACGGTATTTTAAGACCTTCAATTGAATTTGACGAGGATACAACATTACCAGATTTAAAAAGGGTCTGGTCGTGGGCGAGAAAACTACTCAAGAGGAAGAAGAATGTAAAATTTCAGCCACTCAAAAATTTTGAGAGAGATAAGGAGGTTTATCAGTTAAAACAAGCAAATAAGGGGTGGAAAGAAATAGCCGAAAAGATTTCTGCGAGATACAGCAAAGAACTAGATTACAACGACATAAATATAATAGTTAAAAGATATAAAGAGCGACTCCACATCAATTAAGCTTAATTGATGTTTATACAATTTTTCATCTTAGGCTTACCATTCTGTTAATGGAAACTGTAGACGTTCCAATAACAGAATTAAAAAGTGCAGATTACAATCCTAGAAAGTGGTCTGAGGAGGCAATCAAAGGATTATCCGAGAGTATCCAAAAATTCGGACTGGTGGATCCAATAATCGCGAATAAAGCTCCGAATAGATTAAACGTTGTCATTGGAGGCCATTTTAGACTCAAGGTGGCCGAGGACTTGGGCTATAAAGAAATTCCAGTGGTTTATGTAAACATTCCAGACATTAACAAGGAAAAGGAATTAAATCTGAGGCTGAATAAAAACGTCGGTGAATGGGATTGGGATTTACTTGCCAAATTCGACGAAAGCTTTTTATCTACAGTGGGTTTTTCAAGTGAGGAGCTGGATGAAGTTTTTGATATAGACATAAACCCTGAGATATTTGATCTCAAAAAAGAACTTCAGAAATTGAGTATTACTAAAATCGAAGCTCAAAAAGGAGATATCTATCAGCTTGGGCCTCACAAAATAATGGTCGGTGACTCAACCATCGAAAGCGACATACTAAAACTTATGGACGGTGAAAAAGCTGACATGTGTTTCACTGATGAGCCATATTTAATTTCATACTTAACCGGCAAAACAAAACATGGAAAAGCAACAACTGGGTTCGGTGCAAAGAGAGATAGAAGATATCTGGAAACGGAATCATTACCGGATAATTTCATGGATTTGTGGATGGATAATGTGGCTAAGGTGCAAAAGGAAGATTTTAGCATTATTTCTTTCGAGAATTGGAAAAACCTCCCAAAGATGTGGGAGGCAATATCCAAGTACTGGAAGATCAGAAATTTAATAATTTGGCACCTACCCAATAGAATGCAGGGATTTGCAGCAAAGTATAAATTTTTTAACAAATATGATATAGCTCTCTTGGGAACTAATTCATCAGATAAGTCTGATCTCAACTTAGAGCCTGAAGAGGAACTTTTGCAAAATGAGTATCAAACGGCTTTGTATGCAACAAGTGGAAAACCCACCTGGGAAAAATACGAAAAAGGCAAAAAGTATTGTCCTACTGATTTTGTTGAATATAAAGCTGCAGATGAAAAAAGTTCTGGGCAAGGGATAATCTTCGGAACCAAGCCCGTAGAGATACTTTTGCCTTATCTCAAAGTCCTTACAAAAAGAAACGATTTAGTAATTGAGCCTTTCTGCGGAAGTGGTAGCACCATGGTCAGTTGCGAAAAACTCAAAAGACGTTGCTATTCTATGGAAAAAAGCCCTGTTTACGCTATGGTTGCAATTCACAGATGGGAGAAATTGACTGGACAGAAAGCTGTAAAAATAAAATGACAAACTCAATTATAAAAAGACAATCAGCCCTGAAAAAAGATTTATTGGAAAAACTAAAGGAAACGCCCGTAGTTGAAGTTGCTTGCAGAAAAATCGGGATAGCTAGAGCCACATATTACAGATGGAGAATGAATGATGAGAAGTTTGCAAAAGAAGCGGAGTTGGCCCTAGAAGCCGGGTCAGCATTAGTAAACGACATGGCGGAGAGCCAACTTCTAACGGCCATCAAGGATCAAAATATGACGGCTATCATTTATTGGTTAAATCATCACCATCCTGCATACGCCACTAAAATTGAGGTAACGGCGAATTTAAAAAATCAAAACGAAACATTAACTCCTGAACAGGAGGCGTTGGTGACAAAAGCCTTACAGTTGGCTTCACTAATTCCGGCAGTAGAAAAGGAAGAAAAGGAGGGACAAAAATGACTTATTTTCCACAGCTCGGCAAAGAAGAATTGGACAAGATCAGGAAAGACAGAAAAATAAGACGTGCTCTGGCAAGGAAGAGTCATTATTGGTTCTTCTCACTTTACCTTCCTCACTACATTACGTGCGAATTTGCGCCGTTTCACCACGAGATATTCAAACTAACCGAAGAAGATGTCGAGTTTGCCGTTCTTGTCGCATTCCGCGGATCGGCAAAATCAACTTTAGTCACCCTCTCGTATGTGATTTGGGCAATCACTGGAATTCAGCAAAAGAAGTTTGTGTTAATCGTCAGTCAAACTCAAGCACAGGCAAAACTGCACTTGGAAAATATAAAACGGGAACTTGAGAACAATGACCTACTAAAAGCTGATATAGGTCCATTTGAATCACCGAAAGATGAGTGGGGGTCAAATTCGATTGTAATTCCAAAGTTTGGAGCAAGAATTGCAGCAGTTTCTACCGAGCAAAGCATCCGTGGAGTCAGACATGGTCAATACAGACCAGACCTCATTATTTGCGACGACATTGAGGATATTAACAGCGTTAAAACCAAAGAGGGGCGGGACAGAACCAACACCTGGTTTAATGCTGAAATTGTTCCGGTAGGTGACAAAGGTACAAAAACATTGGTAATCGGAAATCTTCTCCATGAAGACAGTTTGATAATGAGATTCAAAAAATCTATCTATGAGGGAAGATTATCGGGAGAATTTTTTGAATATCCGCTTCTTGATGACAGCAAAAATATTCTGTGGCCAGCCAAATACCCAACAATGGAAGATGTTGAAAAACTAAAGAAAACATTTTTGCAGGAATCAGCTTTCTATCGGGAATATTTACTTAAAATAATTTCAGATGAGGACAGAATTGTTAAACGTGAGTGGATTAAATATTATGATGATCTCCCTTCTCCGGACGCAGATGATTTTGAATTTGCAGGTGTAGGAATCGATCTTGCCATCTCTGAAAGAGAATCGGCAGATTATACAGCCATGGTGTCCGCGTATATGTTCAGTCGTGATGAAAATCTGCGTGTATATATTCTTCCTAATCCCATAAACAAAAGAATGGATTTTCCGACAACAGTTAATATTGCAATTTCACTTTCAAAAACGGTTGTGCATGGAGAACAGACAAAATTATTTATTGAGGAGGTTGGCTACCAAAAGGCTTTTATTGATTACCTGAGTAGCAAAAACATTCCCGTTGAGGGAGTTCAAGTCCATGGGCAGGATAAAAGAACACGTCTTGCCCTCGTAACTCACATAATTCAGCAGGGGAAAGTTTGGTTTCCAAGGCACGGTGCCGAAGAATTGATTAACCAACTGACTGGATTTGGAATCGAAAGACATGATGATTTAGCTGATGCATTTTCATTGTTACTTCTTAAAATACTTGAGGAGGCCAGTAAACCAGGGTTCCAATTTTGTATTGTCGATTGTTCACGACCGTATATAGACAATTTGTTCCGCGAGTTTCATGGAGATGATCCAGATGATTGGGACTAGTTACTTCAAAAGAGGTCGGAGATATCAGTCTTCAGCACTTTAGAAATTTTTGAGAGAAGTTTGAGGGATGGGGATTTCCTGCCCTGTTCGATATGCCCCATATGAGTTCTACTAATGTCTAGCTTGCTAGCCAGCCCCTCTTGAGACAGGTCAAGAGATTTTCTAAGCCTTTGGATTTTCTTCCCGAGTCTTTCTTTAGTTTGTTTAGTACTTCTGATCATAAGCTATTATTGATAGCTATTAGGTCTCAATCTACTAGCCATAAGCGAGCATATAGCCTCAACTTATGCTTGACTTTGAGGCAATTTACATGCATCATTCAGGTAATAGGAAAGAAAGGGGGTGAAATTTAATGAAGAAACAATGTAAAGCTTGTAAATCAGAAATTGACGCAAAAGCCACTAAATGTCCGAAGTGTGGGGCTGACCAGAGAAATTGGTTTAGAAAACACCCTATTTTGACCGTTATTTTGGCACTTATTCTAATAGGAATGATTGGAGGTGCTGCCGGAGGCGATAAAAGTAGTTCCTCACAGTCAGAAAATAAACAACAGACAAAGGAGACTACTCAACCATCGCAAGAGGTTATTGTTGTCGCAGCACAAACCTTAGTTGGAGAATATGATAAAAATAAGCTTTCGGCACAAGATAAATATACAGGTAAACTAGTTCAAACAACCGGATATATAGTCAATATCAGCAACGATATTACCGGAAGTTATTATCTATCTTTGAAACCAAACAACGATCAATATTACTTTGGTACCACAATTGCTTGCTATTTTGACAATAAGGACGATCTAACATCCCTTGAGAAAGATCAAAAAGTAACAGTAAAAGGGAAAATGCAAGACATGACCTTGGGAATAGTAAATATTAAGGATTGTGAATTGGTTAAATAAAACGCTTTAGCCTTGGTAAAACAGTGACCGACCAGGGCTAGAGTTGTTTTAGGTGGTTTTTCTAAATCTTCAGATTGCGTCTGGACTTCACCCACACCTGCGGTACTCTCCCTTTAGGATGCAAATAAGTCAGAACCAGGAACAAGAAATAATACCAATTGAGTATTGCCTTTATGCGAGAAAATCTTCCGAAAGTGACGAAAGGCAGGCAATGTCGATCGATTCACAGATAAAGGAAATGACTGATCTGGCAAAGAAAGAAAACCTAATAATTAGTGAGGTCAGACAAGAAAGTCATTCGGCCAAAGAGTCGGGACAAAGACCTGTGTTTGTACAACTTTTAAATGATCTGAGAAATGGAATTTTTGACGGAATTTTGACATGGGCTCCGGATAGGCTTTCCAGAAATGCCGGAGACTTGGGGATGTTGGTTGATTTAATGGATCAAGGAAAACTTCTAAAAATTAGAACTTTTTCCCAAACGTTTTCCAACACACCAAATGAGAAGTTCCTCCTCATGATTCTTTGTTCTCAAGCAAAGCTTGAAAATGATCAAAAGGGAGTGAATGTTAAACGGGGAATTCGGCATAAATGTGAGATGGGCTGGAGACCGGGAATGGCTCCAATCGGATATTACAACAGGGCATTTAATGGAGTTAAAGATATTGTTGTTGATCCGGATAGAGGCCATTTAATAACTGAAATGTTTGAAAAAGCGATTAACGGAGAACATGGTAGATCGATTAAAAAGTGGGCAGATAAGGCGGGACTTAATAATCGGTCAGGAAAACCAATTTATCTATCACAAATATACAGAATGCTTAAAGATACTTTCTATTATGGAGAATTTGAATATCCTGTTAACAGCGGAATTTGGTACAAAGGCTCCTACCCACACTTGGTTACTAAAGAAATGTTTTTAAAGGTTCAAAAACTCAGAATGAGCATCCCGCCAAAAGCCAAATGGCGCAGTAAAAATATCTTATTCAGAGGACTATTTAAATGTGCCAGTTGCCAAGCAGGAGTAACCTGTGAAGAGTCTTTCAGAGAAAGATTACACGGAGAGCCCAGGAGACACGTCTACTATCACTGTGGAAGAATCAGGGATCCAAATTGCAAAGAACCATTCGTGTCAGAAGAAAAATTAATTAGCTCATTAAATAAATACATCAGCTTTATGGCAAATAATCATCCTCAAACTGTTAGGTTGTCTCAAAAGATTAAAATTGGAATGGAAGCATATAACAATATTCGAGAAGAAGCCCTGATCCAACAGAATATCAATCCCAAAGGCAAGGCCCTGTCTTTTAACGAGTATGCCCAACACATTTTGAGGAACGGAACAAACGAGGAGAAAAAGGAAATGGCCATGGCTTTTGATAAACAACTCTATCTTCACAACAGAGAAGTCTGCGGGGCGCCGATCAAATAAATCAGGGCATAAAGAAGTAGCCATACTCATCAAACGGAAAATGTCCCGAAGGTCGGTTAAGAAGAATATCCGCTATTTGCCAGGCATCCATATTTTCGGAAATCCTGTATTCGGCGTTCGTATCAATGGTACGGTTTTTATCAACTACAATTGCTTTATCACTCGGAGTAACGTCTTTCGTATGCTCCAATGCATATCGAAGTGATTTTTCATCTCTAACAAAACCATAATAGGCAAGATTTCCCACAAGTGCATCTAAAGTAACATTAGTATTTATTCTTAGATTGATGTTTCCGTCGACCCCCGGTCTTGATCTTGTTTCGGATGCTTCCTGGGGAGTCATATGGAGCCTTTCAATAAAATAGTCCTCAACCTTTTTTGGAGAGCTCCAGCCCCTTCCAGGAGCTTTAACATTCTCCATGTTAGGCTTTTTTTCAGACAGGAAAAAGGCTGAAACTCCAAGAACTAAAAGAACTCCAACAATAATCAAATACCTGTTTTTGAGAAGCTTTTTAGCCATATCCAGTCAATTATATCTCATAAACTCAAACAAAGTAGAGATTCGAACGGAGGTTTTTCGAGGGTAAACGATGGTTATAGTCCTCCTCTTTCAAAATAGCACTTTAGACGGAAAATACGGGCTATTCGAGAGAGTCGGGTCACTGAGGCTGCACACGCTTGCTGCCAGAAAGTGATTCTCACTCCAGCCTCAGGGTCCAGGTATTATTTTGTCAGTTTACACCAACATTTGCTTTAGAACAAAAAGATTCCACCCAATACTTGGGTGGAATCTTAATTGAGTGTCTAAATTGACACTTACTCACCAAGTGTTTTAACTTGGATTTTTTTCGGTTGCGCTTTTGGAGACTTCGCAAAGGCGATTGTCATTACTCCATGTTTATACGTAGCCTCTGGATCTTTAGTAGTATCTACATCCCCAGGAATAGCTACTCGATAGGAAAATGATTGACTTGCCTTTCGGTAGTATTTCTTTTTCTTATCCTCTTCCTCTTCTTTTTTCTCTCCTCGAACCCAAACATATCCGTCCTGGAATGTCACATCCACATTTTTAGGATCAATACCGGGAACGGCTGCTTCCACATAGACGTTATTTTCGTCTTCATAGATCGAAAGACCGCTTTGGGTTGAAGGGGAAGTTAACCACTCCTCGTCTTCATCCCAAAAGTCTGGAAGAGAAAGGCTTGGAAAAGATAAAAGCCTTCTTGGAATTAGACTATTTGTCATTTTTCTCACCTCCTTTCATGTATATTAGCAGTCTAATAAATGGAGTGCCAATTTGTCAAGAGGGTTTTTAATTTGAGGTAGAAATAGTCCTGAATAACAAGGGTACGGTCCGAGACTTCTTAAAATAAGATGACACTTAGCAAACAGAATCGGGCTTTTTTAGAGCTTAGGGTCGCTTGGTGTCCAGTCTTGCTGCGGGTCAGGGATTCGAACCCCAATAGGCAGATCCAGAATCTGCAGTCCTACCGTTAGACGAACCCGCATTATATCTTCAGTGTGATTTTATCAAATTGCGAAAGAAAATGGTTGCGGGGGATTGTTTTTTTTGGAAAAACTTTCCCCCGCTTTGGCTGGTACATTTGGCTGTCAACCCGTTTTACAGCTTTTAGCTGTTAAGTATTTTTAACGCTTTGTCAGTAAAACTGACTCGGTTATTCTTATCAATTTGAATAATTTCATATCGTATTAATGGCTTTGCATCACAAGCGGTAGGTGAGGCAGTGCCTTTAAAATTGGGATTCTTGTTCATCATATTGACCAAGTTTCTGGCCATCTCCATGGAAATGCCGTTTATGTGTAAACTTGTGAGCTCTTCCTCGAGAGCTTTCCAATTATATATAGTCATGTTTGTTTCTCTCCTTAGGACTAATGAGACAACGCAGGTGTTGTCTTTTATGTTGAACAGCCTTTATGTGCCAATGTGCCACCTATAAAAAGGTTATAGGTTCTTGTAGTATACAATTAGCCTCAAAAATTGTCAAAACTAGCCTGAGAAAGTATACTTTTAGGGGTATGAATACGCTTGTTGCCGGTTTTTTAGGAGTAGTTCAGGGATTAACCGAATTCCTGCCTGTTTCCTCTTCGGGACACCTGGTTCTTTTTCAGAAACTGATTCCTAGTTTTTCTCAACCGGGGCTTACTTTTGATGTTATTCTTCACTTCGGAACGCTTTTTGCCGTTCTTTTCTATTTCAGAAAAGATCTTTTAAAAATTAAATTCAGATACCTTTGGTTTTTAGGTATCGGTACGATACCTGCACTTCTTGTTGGTGTATTTGCCAGAGATTGGATAGAAGGAATGTTTGATAGTGGGAGTACCCTTTGGTTAGAATTTTTGGTTTCGGCACTGGTCAACTATTTGATATGGAAAATTATTCCCAAAGAGGGAGAGGTTAATACCAGAAACTCTTTTGTTACCGGTATTGCACAGGCAATTGCAATCATACCCGCAATCAGCAGGTCTGGTGCAACAATATTTGCAGGACTTGTGCAGGGGGTTAAACCACAGGAGGCAGTAAAATATTCTTTTCTTCTTTCCGTACCAGCGATACTTGGGGCAAATATTCTTGAACTATTTTCTCTATCCTCTCAGGGTGTGGGTACGATAAACATTTTTGACTATTCCATAGGTTTTCTTGCGGCTTTCATCTCGGGTTTTTTCGCCATAAAACTTGTCTCAAAACTACTTCTCAATAGAAAATTCCTTTTCTTTGCCATTTACTGTGTAGTCGTTGCGGGAGTTGCTCTACTTGTTGATTAAAGGCAGAATCTTCGGAAGAAAAATAAACAGTCCAACAACGACAGAAAGAAGAGCTGACACAAATACAGCCGCGGCGGCCACGTCTTTTGCTACTTTTGCTCTAGGTCTTCTTTTTGGTGATACTAAATCGGTTATTGCTTCCAGTGACGTGTTGATAAATTCGAGTATCAATACGAATGCAATCGTAAATGCCAATATTATCCACTCGGTGCTATTGATATTAAAGACAAATCCAAAAATTACGGCGAGAATCGCAAAACCCAAGTGAATTCTGATATTGGGTTCGTTTTTTATTGCTTCCACTATACCGTCCATAGCGTATCCGAAACTTGCAGTGGTGGAATGACGCTTGCTCATATACTTAAAGTATAGCAAAGGTTATGTTAGGATGAATTATGGCAATTATTAATAGAAGAAAAATACCAAGATTTCTAATTGTCGCACCTGTCTTATTTGTACTTTCTCTTCTTTTGTTGTCTTTGACAACAAACAGATCCTTGACGGTCAATACTGGTTGTGGCAAATGTGAAGTAAAAGAAATAATAGATCCTGATGCAAAATTGGGTCAATATAATGGCCAAGCGGTAAATATACCCAAATTATCTTTTAAGTCTACGAGCAACTATGTATTAGGTGCCAATAGCGAGAAAAAATGGATTGAAGTTGATTTGTCGGATCAAAAATTGAGAGCTTGGGACGGAGACAGTTTGTATTTAGAATCTCTGGTTTCTACGGGACTTCCTTGGTGGCCTACACCCCAAGGAGAATTCCGTATCTGGGCAAAAGTGCGTGCTACCAAAATGGAGGGTGGATCTGGTAAATATTATTACAATCTTCCCAATGTTCCGTATGTTATGTTTATGGAAAACGAAAAGGTTCCCGGTTGGAGGGGATACGGCCTTCATGGGACATATTGGCATAATGATTTCGGAAAAGTGCACTCCCACGGTTGTGTGAATTTACCGACCGATATTGCCGAAAAACTTTACTATTGGACGACACCCGAATTAAATGCCGGAAAAGGCTGGATATTTTCTGACGACAATAATCCCGGAACAAGAATAGTAATTCATGAATAATTTGATTTTCTCTTCGGAGAACCTGTTTATCACATTTCTGGCAAGTATTCTTATCTGGCTGATGTTTGCAGCCCTTCTTTTCGTGTGGGTTAAAAATAAAAGGGTAAGAAAAGATACCGCGATTAGGGCATTTTTGTCAGCACTGATAGCGTGGAGTGTTGCCGAAATAATAAAAATGATTATCAGTGTTCCGAGGCCGTACGAAATAACCGGATACAGTCCTCTTACCGCGACAGTTCCGGGAACTAATTCATTTCCTTCAACACATTCGGCAGTTGCTGCCGCACTTGCAACAAGTTTGTTTCTGAGGGAGAAGTCGATAGGGATATATTTTGTAATGGGTGCGGTGGGGGTTGCTGTAGGGAGAATCCTTTCCAACGTTCATTA
This sequence comes from uncultured Gammaproteobacteria bacterium, assembly GCA_964617045.1. Lineage (GTDB taxonomy): Bacteria > Patescibacteriota > Microgenomatia > UBA8517 > UBA8517 > CAZTVZ01. The sequence goes on from CAZTVZ010000002.1 coordinate 21,682, forward strand.
TATTTTTGATGTTATTGTCGGAATATGGATTGGAATTGTGGTTGGATTTGTGTCTTCAAAGGTAGGGATAAAAAGAAAATGACACTTGACTATTAGCAGTTAAAATAATAGACTGCTAAGATACAAATGGAGAAATCAATATTAGCATTCCGACGTGTTCCGATTGTTGCAGTCAGAGGATCTGTTATCTTTCCACATACCGATACTCTTCTTTCTTTCGGGCGACCGAAATCCATAACAGCAGTAAATACTGCTTTTCAGGAAGATAGAGTTGTTGCGATATTTTCGCAAAAAGATCCCAGAACTTCCGATCCATCCGAAGACGATCTGTACCCGATAGGAACAATAGCAACAATAACCCAAATGATGTCCACGGACGGAGAGATCCATGCTCTTGTGAGAGGTCAGGCCAGGATAAAACTGGTTGAGGTTTTGGCCAAAGAACCGTATTTAATCGGAAAAGTATCTGAAATAAAAGAACAAGGATTAAATACCATTGAAGTCAAAGCGCTTTCTTCACAACTTCAAGAAATGTTCAAAAAAGCTGTTAATTTGGGAAAACAAGCCGAGATAATGACCGTAATGAAATTGATATCCGGACAAGTCGAACCCATTGAACTTGTGGATCAGGTAGCTTCTTTATTGGATATTAAAACAACCGATAAACAAAAACTTTTGGAGATGCTCTCAGTTAAAGAAAGAATGGAAAAGGTGCTTAGTTATTTGGCAAAAGAAGTAAATGTATTGGATTTGGAAAAAACAATATCTTCCAAGACCCAAAAGAGATTTGAAGATCAAATGAGAAAAGCGATGCTTAGGGAAAAGAAAAGAACCATTGAGGCGGAATTGGGAGAAGAAGAAAGCGAACTTCCCGAAGAAGAAAGTAACGAATACAAAACAAAGATCAGAAATGCCAAGATGCCCAAAGCGGTAAGAGAAAAAGCAGAAAAAGAATTAAAGAGATTGTCTCAGATGTCTCCCCACAATCCCGAGACCGCATATATAAGAAATTATTTGGACTGGCTTTGTGATGTTCCCTGGTCGGAAGTAACTCCCAATAATGTGTCGATTAAAAAAGCAGCCAAGGTTTTGGAAGATCGACATTACGGAATGAAAAAAGCAAAAGAAAGAATATTGGAATTTTTGGCGGTTATGAAACTCAAAAAAGAATCGAAAGAAGCACAACCCACGATACTTTGTTTCATGGGTCCACCCGGGGTAGGAAAAACATCAATCGGAAAATCTATTGCGGAGTCCCTAAACAGAAAATTCGTTAGAATATCTTTAGGAGGCATCAGGGACGAAGCGGAGATAAGGGGACACCGAAGAACTTACGTCGGTGCTCTTCCCGGAAGAATCATTCAGGGAATGAAAACTGCGGGTGTAGTAAATCCTGTTTTTATGCTCGACGAAATAGACAAAATCGGAGTAGATTTCAGAGGTGATCCAAGTTCTGCACTGTTGGAAGCATTGGATCCGGAACAAAACAAAGAATTCTCCGATCACTATTTGGAAGTTCCTTACGACCTATCTCAAGCTATGTTTATCGCAACGGGAAACATGATGGATGGAATTCCCCATGCATTAAGAGACAGAATGGAAGTAATTACTTTTCCGGGATATACAGAGGACGAGAAATTACATATTGCGAAAGATTTCCTTTGGCCGAAACAATTAAGACTTCATGGACTTGAAAAAGAAAAATTAAATCTTACCGACAAAGCAATGAGAGAGATAATTTCCAGATACACCAGGGAGTCGGGTGTCAGAGAATTGGAAAGAAACCTTGCGTCGATCTGTCGAAAAGTTGCCAAATTTATTGCTGAAGGAAAAAGATTCGAGAAGAAAATTGATTTGAAAGACGTACCAAAATTATTGGGACCACAAAAATTTACTTCGCAAATTGCCGAGAAGAAAGATGAAGTAGGAATGTCTACCGGTCTTGCGGTAACCCAGGTCGGAGGGGAAATATTGTTTATTGAAGTTGCCTTAATGCCCGGAAAAGGAAAATTAACCCTTACAGGAAAACTTGGAGATGTTATGAAAGAGTCGGCAATGGCCGCATATACATGGGTTAAGGCACATTACAAAGAGTTGGGATTAAAACCGGATTTTGCCCAGACAATGGATGTCCATTTACACGTTCCGGAAGGTGCGGTGCCTAAAGACGGTCCATCGGCAGGGGTAACGCTCGCCACGGCACTTGTATCCGCATTAACGGGTATACCCGTAAAGAGAAACGTCGGAATGACCGGAGAAATTACTCTTAGAGGAAGAGTTCTTGAGATAGGAGGGGTAAAAGAAAAGGTTATAGCAGGCCACAGGGCAGGACTTAAGACAATCGTGCTTCCCAAAGACAATCAAAAAGATATGGAAGATGTTCCGGAAGCCGTCAAAAAAGATATTAAATTCGTGTTTGCCTCCAGACTAAACGAAGTATTGGAAGTAGCACTAAAAAAATGGCCCGTTAAAACCTCGAATTAACACACCCCAATCTGCTACCATATATTAAATGACGGGAGGTGATTACTATGGAAAATAAATCAAGTATTCTTAATCCGGTTGTCTTTATCATATTCATTTTGGTTGCGATTTTCTTTTCTCCTTTGAAAAATATCGACTGGGGAAATCTGAAAGTGGGAGATAGGGAAACAATAACCGTTACCGGTTCTGCGAAGACTCAGCAGAAATCTCAAATTGCTACTTTTACCGCCGGAGTTAATGTATATAGCGACAATAAAGAAGCCGCAATAAACGAGGCTAATGGAAAAATAAACGACATTACATCTAAGGCAAAAGAATTCGGAATAGACGATAAAGATATTCAAACCCAAAACATGAGTGTTTACCAAACACAAGACTCTTATTGGGAAGACGGAAGACAAAAATATAGACCCGGACAATGGAGTGTTAATAACGACGTTACAATTACTCTAAGAAGCGTTGAGAGAGCGGGGGAACTATACAATGTTCTTTCCTCGACCGGAGCGACAAATATTTACGGACCGAACTATCAATCCGATGATCAAAAAGAATTGGAAGCAGGTCTTATAGAACAAGCAATTAAAGATGCAACGGAAAAAGCCAATGCTATGGCCAATGTCGGAGGAAGAAAATTGGGTAAGATTATTACTATTCAAGAAGGTGACACAACAGGTGGAATTGAAAATCCGGTTTTCTTTGCCAGAATGGATGCGGGCGGAGGAGGAGCAGCTCCCGAACCGGGATCCCAAACAATTAGTAAGCAGGTTACCGTTACATTTGAGCTTAAATAAGCCCAAATAGCCTTAATTTGATATAATATGGGGCAAGTAATAATTGGCCCCATCGTCTAGTGGACTAGGACGGCAGGTTCTCATCCTGCAAACCTGGATTCGAATTCCAGTGGGGTCACTTGATCTTCGTTCGAGTGTAACTGTCCAAATATTCACCTTTATTAACGGAAGCTGTCCCAATTTTGTTGAAGTAGCTTTCAATAATTGGTCTGAATTTTTCCTGTATATATCCTTCAGAATAGGAACAGCCAATTACGAATGGTTTTATTCCAAGATCGTTCACTCGTTGTGTAAACTTAATCAGCTCCTTTTCGAGCTCTTGTTCATTTCCTTTGTAAAGGTAGCTTCCGTCCACTTCATAACCATTTGATATAAAATAATCTGCATCGATTGTGAGGATGATCTCTTTACTGGTGTTTTGAAATGATTCTATTTGCGAGAGAACTCTTCTGTGGAAGGCAATCTCCCTGATGTCTTTTCCTGCGGGTTTTTCAAGATACCATTCACCGGTTTTTTTATCGATATAAAACGTTTGGTCTGGTTGTCCGAAACCGAAATATTTTTTGTCGGGAGGGGTATTCCAAAATTTATATATTCTTACATTGTCTATTGAGGCTTCGGGTAGTACCCAGTAATATTCGTCAATTACTCCTTCCATATCGTTTTCGGATATCATTGAGTTTACCCAGTTATAAATGTCCTCTGTTCCTTGAGTAATGTGTTCGTTTGTATTAATTGCATCCGAATGCCAATCAATGTTTATTAATATTTTATTGGTCTTACCTATCTTTCCGTCCTCGTGCAATTTTTCGTAAAAATCCAGTATTTGATTATGGTGTTCAAAACTATCATAAAAGCTACCGGAGAATATTTGAGTAATATTGTTGTCAAATGTTGTTTTCTCTTTTACGCTTTCAAAATATCCGTTAATCTCCGGATAAAAAAACAGAAAGAACATTCCAATTATTGTTGCGAAGGAAAGAAGAATCAATTTTCCGAATCTATTCACGACAACATTATACTAGAAGCATTATCTTAATCCGAAAAACTTTAGAATTTTTTCAAATATAGTTTCTTTTTTGGGAGGCTCCTGAATAGCGGGCATCTTATATTCAGGGGTTACGGAAGGAGTGATTAAAGGAGACTGTTCCGTATCAGGTTTGTTTGTGGTTATTTTCTGAGCAACTTGATTAACGGTATTTCTGATATTGTTGGTGAGAATTGAATACCTGCTTCCGGATTTGATGGATACTTCATTGGACCACGCACCGCTTGCACATCTATTGTAAGGAATTAACTTAAAGAAATATTTTATGTTGGGATTAAGTTTAGACACAATAACGGATTTATCTCCGTATCTTGCAACGGATATTCCTCCGTGGATATATTTGCCCGATTGAACACCATAGACCAAATGGTAATCGGTTACCGGTTGCCATGAATCGTTGAAATATATTTTAATTTTGTCTCCACCCAAAGATTCGACTTTCCAGATATACGGTGCACTTCCCGGTGCCGATTCACCGCAACTTCCTCCACTTGAAGATGAACCTCCACTACTGCTGCCACCGGAATTGTTATTGTTGTCTCCCGAATCGGTGTTAAGAGAGATCATCATGTCCGGGTCATACACTTCGGCTTCTTCGGTTGTTGCATATGAATGAAATACAAGTTTAATGTATTCCAAGATTGGTGTTGAACCTTTGGTCATGGTAATCCTGAACCTTAATTGATCGCCGGCGGTCGGAAAGAATACCGTTTCACCGTACACAATCTCTTCCCAAGTTGTTCCTCCATCGTTAGAGATGGCATAGCTGGTCAAATCGTCCAAGGAATATGCGCTTCCCGTACTTACGGATCCGATAATGCTTTCAAGTCTGAAGTAGTTGGCTGCCGCCATTCCGTAGGGAAGAGGTGGGATAATGATTACAGTGTTTTCTTCTTCGTACGATCTTGTTATTTCGACTTTGGATACACCAACTGCCTGAGAACCTATCCATATGGTGTCGTCGCTTTCTATATAGTATCCGAATCCGTTACCTGTTCTGTATAGTGCGTCCGGAAGAGAGAAGTCATACGATACATCGTCAATGGTATCGGTATAAGTGCTGTTGTAATTAAACACTCTTATATGGCCTTCTCTGGTTGCAAAGATTATTTCGCTTCCGATTGGATCGTCACCTTCATGCCAATACATCTTTTGGATATGTTCATTACCGATATTGGCAATGGAGACCATTAGGGCAAAAACATCATCATCCGTTGCTACCGTATCTTTAGTATCAAGTGTCCAGATACCAGCATCTCCACCGAACCAATAAATATTATTTTCGTCTTCGACTATGGAAAATGCTGCAGCTGTGTCGATAGAACCGGAAGTTGTTTTGTAACAAGTATCGTCCGATTTGTCGCCTGATGTTACACCCAAATCACAGATATATGTTCCGTTAACATAACTATTTAATACAAGCGTGTTCCTGTCCGCATCGAAATATGTTCCAACGATATCGTTGTATCCGTCTTCCGCAACATCACCTCTGATGCCATCGCTTTGCCCCCAATAAGTAATGGTGTCGTCCTCAATGTCGAAGGTGTTTTTGGTGTCGATTCTTGCAATATAGTAACTACCCAAATCTTCGGCCTGCTCACCGTTGTTCAAGTTAACAAACAAGGCGGTTGTTGCCTGGGTGTTGTCGACGGCGAATACGGAAAAACCTCGATTGTATAGTTCAGCCGTTTCACTTGGGTAAGTTGTCCCGTCGATTACATTGAAATTGGTTTTACTGTTGTATGCAATATATGTATCGTCTCCAATATCGGACATTGTTCCCTTGGTGTCATATAAAATTGTTGTTCCGGATTGATAGTAGGAGATAAACAACATTCTGTTTGATCCCGCCATAAACTCCGTTACTTGGGTTACTCTTGAGTCGTGAATCGAAGGATATAAAGTGTATGCATTGGTGTTTTTGTCCAAATACATTATGTCTCCTCTGTCCGTACCGATCCAGAGAAATCCAGAATCTATTGCGGGAGAAACCGACACTTCTGCCTTACCAAAATCGTATCCGAAGAGGAAGTAATCCTTTTCGAATAGTGCTTGATAGTCAAAATCCAAAGTTGGTTTCAAATGCAGTTTTCCGTTTCCCCATACTCCGCTTGAAGCAAGTTGGTCTTGAAGAACGTGAGATCTGAAATCAATTTCTGCGGACACGGCAGTGACCGAAAGTCCGTCCGGTTGGTCAATTACTTCGAATGATTCTTCCACATTGGAGTGGGGGTTTCCTATAATCGGATCTGTCGTTAATCCGGCAGCATCGGTTGCCTGTAGTTCAATCGTGTGTGTTCCCGTATTTAAACCCGACAGACTGATTTCAAATTCTTCCATTGGAGAATCGAATGTTGAATTGTCTACAGTAACCCACTCCCCACCATCTATACGATATTTCAAATTGGCGATGTTTGATGCCGTATCTCCCTCGTTTAATAATGTGTAATCTCTGACAAATCCTTTAATTGATACGTCTCTGTAAATTGTCGGATTGGGTGCAATTGTGTAAACAAAGATGTCCGGTGCCGTTTGGTCTGTTGCTTCAACAACGAACCTGTAGCTTGGGACTATGTCGGGCCTACTGTAGCCATATTCACCAAAATCAAGATTGTAGACATGGGTGTTTCCTCTGTCGTCCGTTGCTTTTACAAACATTACGTAAGTTCCGTCCGAAAGTTCGGGAAGAGTAACGGTTGCGGTTTCGCTGGTTTCATCCCAGGCAAGATCGTCAGGTGTAATAGATATCCATTCATTTACATATGCGGGAACGTTATATTCCGCAGATACGATTGTTGATGCGTCCTGAAATCCCAATACTATGGAAGGAGTATTGTCTGTAACTCTGGATGCATTTGCGGGACCGGTAATTGTAATTGCGGGAGGAGCATAGTCTCCGGGGGTGGAGTAAAACCTTATATCGTCAATTATTCCTTCCATTCCCTCTCCAATTATCAAGTCTCCTGAAGAAGAGGGGAGAGTATAGAAAGAACTAAACACTTCATTTACCGCCGGGTTGTCGTTTATCTTTGTCGAAACCATTTTGTTAACAGCGTCGTAAGATATTTCGACGTAATTCCAATCGTTATAAGTCAGATCGGCATTACCCGAATCATACTGAGTGTCCACCGAATAACCCATGCTGTTTTGGGCGGTAAAAGTGGAATAAATATGTCCCGTCTCCCTCATTGTTACCTGCCAAGAATTGAGACCGGTTTCGTTATATCTTTTACTGATTATTGTTCTTGACGTGTCGTTGTTGGCTGAAGATGGTCTGATCCAAAAAGAAAGTCTAAAACTTTCGTCCGCACCGGAAAAATCAAGAAGAGAACTTGCGTCGGTCAAAGTGAAAGAAGAAGAGTATTGATTAAAGATCAGAGATCTTCCCGATACCCCGACCTCGTACGAAATTAATCCGTTGGAAATATATTCGTCTCCGTTCGGCCAAGTTTTTACCGGTAAACTTCCGGATGTATCTCCGGGGCTGTTTGGTTGATCCATAGGAAGCCATGCAACTATGTCTCCATCGGCATTTCTTAATATACTGAACCTTCCGTATCTATCGCTTCTTGTGGAAATTGGAGTACCGGAATTGTCCGTGGCACGAAACTCATACATGTAGGCTGTTTCGTCTGACAAGCCGGTTGCGGTACAAATAAAATCTTCACTTGTCGAGTTAAAACTCCCGTCGGAAGCGGTACAGGAAGACCATTCGTTGGGAGATGAAGCATTAAACAAACGAAAATCAACGGAGGCAATATCGCTGGTAAAAGATGCATTTCCGGTTATTTGATATGAATCTGCTTGGGTAACGGCACCTTTGGTTGCAAATGTGATAACAGGACCGGCGCTTATTGTATCCGGAAGCGTGTAGTTGCTGTATATTTTTACCTCGTCCAGGTATCCGGTGTATCTATCGTTCCAGTCGTTAATCTGAAATGCTCCGGTCGATGCAGGTAAGGATTCTCCGTAAAGGGTAGACTCAACTGTTGGATTATTGTTTACCTTAATTGCGATTGTGCTTTCGGCTGCTTGTTTGTATGCAAATTGAACATGGTTCCATTCCCCAAAAGTGAGAACGGAATTGGTATTATCTAGTCCCACAAATCTTTCGTTTATTTCGAGTGCCTCGTTAACTACATTAACAATTGCGTATGCATGGCGGCTTCCGTCCATTGCAATTTGCCAAGTAAATCCGTCTCCTGCGGTGTTTTGCTTTCCCATGATAAAGTACTTACCAAGCGAACCTCCGATTATTGGTTTTATCCAAAAATCTACAGTGAATTCTTTTGAGGCACCGTTATACGACAGGTTTCCGTCACCATCCGTATAAATTATTTTTGATGCTCCCTCACGAACGAAGTTGATTGCATTTCCGCTATATCCCCAAGATACTTGTCTGGGTGGATAATTTGCTTCCGCGTTTGTAGAAATTGTCGAGTAAGTGACTGCACCCTCGGTATCTATGGGTGAAGATATGTCTTCAAACTTGAACCAGCTTTGAAGAGTCGGCCCGACAACGGGAGTATTTGTTACTTCGTAAATAATGTAACTGCTGGGGATGGTTACATTGCTGTCTCCATCCGTGCCTCTGATTTCGAAAGAATATGCGGTTTCGTCATCAAGTCCGGTAATTGTACAAGTAAAGGGTTCGTCTTCCCCTTCCATGTCGTCAACGATTTGATCAAAAACTCCGTCGTCGGCAGTACAATTGTGCCATCCTCCTTCGGTTTCGTCGTTGGTATCTCTGTATTGGATACTGTTTGTAATTTGATTATCGTAAGCGACTCCGGTTATTAATACTTGTCCCCCCGAAGAAGTTCCAGAATAAGAGTTCAGCGTAATTGTCGGTCCGAAATTAACATCTATTTCGTATGTTGTATAAAAACCCGGTTGAGTAGTATTTCCATTGTCATCCCATGCCATAAATTCATAAGTAACTTGTGGCAAATCAGTGGAGGTAAATAATTCAAATACTTCTTCGGTTTCGTCGTAATCGCCGTCATAAGCCGAAAGACCTGTTGGTGGAAGAAATTCTATATCCCCTTGATTGCGAAATTTAACGCCGGACACAATATCTTCAATGTCTGTTGCCGTACCGTAAAGAGAAATCATTCCGTCCGAAGTTTCATGAGAATTTATCACTATTGTAGGAGCTGCTTCATCGGCAATAATTGATTTAACAAAATTGAAGTTTTTTATTAGGTAGAGGGAGATAACAAGAAGGACTAAAATCCCGAGCTTATAGAGCAGTTTTAAATTTTTCAGCAAATTCATCGCAAATTATTTTTTTGGACACATATTCATAATGTATCATTTAGCTTCGAAAGGCAACCCCCGTTTTTTTTGTTATCGGAGAAGTGCCAAAATGACTTAGAAATCTCTGCCTGATGATGCATTCTGAGTTACTTGACAGGGGTGAAAATGGAGACTAAAATCTCTCTCTGTAAGGTTAAATTTAGGTTATTTCCCTCGTTACGGGGGGATTTTTTTTGATCTATATGAACAAACTAGTACAAATGACAAAAGAGGGATTGGAAGCTCTAAAGACCGAGCTCAAAGATTTGGTTGAAGTTAAAAGACCTTCACTTGTGGAGAGGTTGTCTAATGCCAGATCTCAAGGTGATTTATCCGAAAACTCTGATTATGCCAATGCCAAGGAAGAGTTGGAATTTTTGGATGGAAGAATTGACGAAATCGGCGAAGTCCTCAAAAACGCCGTTGTTGTAAGCGGCAACGGAAAAAAGGACGGAGTCGGCGTGGGGACAAAAGTAACCGTTAAGGTAAACGGTTCGGAACATGTTTTTGAAATGGTTGGAGAATGGGAAGCCGATCCTGTAAATAAAAAGATATCTCCCGAATCTCCTTTGGGACAAGCTCTTTGTGGTAAAAAAGTCGGAGAAAAAGTTGAAGTTGAAGCTCCAGCCGGGACAATATCCTACGAGATAGTAAAAATCGATTAATCTTCAATCGTAATTTGTTTCCCTTTTTGCTAGAATAGCCTTAACTATGTATTGGGCAGACAAACTGGCAAAAGAGATCGTTGAATCAGGTAAGCATCTTCCCTATTGGGTAGACGATATGAAGACCCCTTCCGGATACTCGCATATCGGTTCTTTGCGTGGTCCGATTATCCACTCGATGATTTATCGTGCACTTAAAGATCAAGGTAAAGAGGTAAAGTTTACTTTTATCTTTAACGATTTTGACTCCGCGGATGAACTTCCTCCGGAATTTAAGGAAGAATACAAAGAGTACATGGGATTTCCTCTTAAAAAAGTTCCTTCTCCGGATCCCAAATTTCAATCCATGGGAGATCTGTTGGCGGAGGATCTGAAAATTACTCTTCGTGAACTTGGGGTAGAAGGGGAATTTATTTCTTCTTGGGAAATGTATCATCAAGGTAAGTTTGATGAGGTAATCAAGGAAGCTTTGGACAATTCGGAGAAGATTCAGGATATTTACCAGAAAGTATCTGGTTCGCAAAAGAAAGAAAAAGGTTGGCTGCCTTTACAAGTAATGTGCGAAAAATGCGGGAAACTCGGGACGACAAGGGTTTATGAATGGGACGGAAAAGAAGTTTCCTACAAATGTGAACCTTCGATGGTTACATGGGCACAGGGCTGTGGACACGAAGGGAAAATTTCACCTTTTGGCGGTAACGGAAAATTGCCCTGGAAGGTGGATTGGGCAGCACATTGGAAAGTGGTTGGAATAACCATTGAAGGAGCGGGAAAAGATCATGGATCAGCAGGGGGGTCGTACGATATTGCTATGTCACTTTGTGATGAAGTATTCCACTACCCCAGACCATACAAGCTTCCATACGAATTCTTTTTGATTGGAGGAAAGAAAATGTCTTCTTCCAAAGGCTTGGGACTAAAATCTCATGATGTAACAAAGTTGCTTCCTCCGAGTGTGGGAAGATTCCTTTTTTCCAGAACAGATCACAAAGAAGCAATTGATTTTGATCCGGTGGATACGATGACAATACCCGATCTTTTTGACGAATACGACAGGTGTAGGGAAGCTTTCGTAACCGGATCCGATGAAGATTTGGGAAGAGCTTACGAATTGGCACAAGTTAATAGTGCAGACAAATCCAATTGTTATTTACCCAGATTTAGGGAAGTTGCTCAGGTTGTTCAAATGGGAAATATTGATATTGCAAAATACTTTGCGGATAAAAAGGGAAGTGAACTCAACGAAGAAGAACAAGAAATATTGGACGAAAGAATCAAATATTCCAGAGTATGGCTGGAAAAATATGCCCCGGAAGATGCCAAGTATTCATTTAGGGAAAAATTGCCGGAGGTTAATCTTTCCGAAAAACAAAGAGAACTATTGGCAAAATTGTCATCGGAAGTATTCCATTCTAAAGCCCCCGAAGATTTGGAAAAAACAATTTATGCAATCTCACAGGAAATGGACATTACTGCAAGAGATGCTTTCGGATCCATATATTCCGTTTTGCTTGGGAAGAATCATGGACCAAAAGTTGCCTGGTTAATTTTTGGAATTGGGAAAGAAAAAGTGTCCGAAAGATTTGAGGAAGCTTCAAAATGATCAGTAGAGAAAGAGCACTGGAAATACTTCACAATAATATGCAAAGCACAAATCTGCGCAGGCATTGTTATGCCGTGGAGGTTGTAATGAAAGCTCTTGCCAAACATTTTAAGGAAGATGGAGATAAATGGGCGGTTGTTGGGCTTTTACATGATTCGGATTACGAGATTACGAAAGATAATCCGAAAGAGCACACATTAATTACCTTCAATTGGCTGAAAGAAATTGGGGAGGACGATGAAGAAATATTATCTGCAATTTTGTCCCACAACTATGCGCATACGGGTAAGAATGAGCCGAAAAATAAATTGGAATGGTCATTGTATACTTGCGACGAATTGACTGGGTTGATTGTTGCATGCGCACTTGTAAAACCGGACAAAAAACTGTCTTCCGTTACCGTGGATACGGTGATAAACAAATGGAACGAAAAATCGTTTGCCGCAGGTGTTGACAGAAAACAAATTGAATTGTGTGAAGACAAATTGGGAATAAAATTAAACGATTTTATCGGTATTGCCCTGAAAGCTATGCAGGAAATTGCTCCCGAATTGGGATTATAATAAATAAATGTTGGACGCAAAATATATTTTAGAAAATTCAACCAAAGTGAAAGACGGAATTGCTGCGAAGCAGGTTGATCCAAAAATTGTCGATGAATTTATCTCTCTTTCCGAAGAAAGAAAATCAATGATCTCAAAAGTTGAAGAACTTAGATCTAAAAGGAACGAAATAGCAAAGTTGGGCCAGGCTTCAGAGGAGGGAAAAGAAATCAAAGAAGCTCTTAAAGATATCGAACCGAAATTGGCCGAGGTTGAAGAAAAATACAAAAAAGTATTAAGAGAAATTCCCAATCTTCCCGCAGACGATGTAAAAGAAGGAAAAGATGAAAGAGAAAACGATATCGTCAGAAAATGGGGAGAACCAAAATCTTTTTCTTTTACTCCAAAAGATCATGTTGAATTGGGAGAAAAATTGGGAATAATCGATATTGAAAGAGCGGCAAAAGTATCCGGAGCGAGGTTCGCATACTTAAAAGGAGACGGTGCTTTGCTTGAACTTGCACTGTATCAATATGCCGTGGATACTTTGACGAAAGAAGGATTTATCCCCGTAATTCCCCCTACCATGATCAAGACAGAATCAATGGAAGGAATGGGATATATGGAACACGGAGGGTCTGAAAATATGTATGTATTCGAAAAAGACGGACTTGTAATGGTGGGGACATCTGAACAATCGATAGGACCGATGCATAAAGGAGAAACAATTCCCCAAGACAAATTGCCCTTAAGGTATTTGGGCATTTCAAGCTGTTTCAGAAGAGAGACGGGAACTTCGGGAAAAGATATTAGGGGTATTTTAAGAGTCCATGAGTTTCATAAAGTGGAAATGTTCTCGTTTGTTAAACCCGAAGACAGTGACGGTGAACATGAACTTTTTCTTTCGCTGGAAGAAAAATTATTACAAACGTTGAACATTCCGTATCAAGTGATAAAAATGTGCAGCGGTGACCTGGGGACTCCAGCTGCAAGAAAATATGATTTGGAAGCTTGGATTCCATCACAGGAGACTTATAGAGAATTAACTTCCACCTCAACAACAACAGATTACCAGGCAAGAAGATTGGGTATCAAATACCAGGACGGAATGAATACCGGATATGTACATACCGTTAACGGAACGGCTTTTGCAATCGGAAGAACTTTGATTGCCATATTGGAGAATTATCAAAACGAAGACGGATCCGTTGATGTGCCGGAAGTACTCAGAAAATACTTGGGCAAAGATAAACTATCTACTTCTTAATTCTCTTATCGCTCCGTTGGCAATCCATTTTGCAGATTTCGAAGAAGGGTATTTATTCATTATTGTTTCGGATAGTTCGATCATCTCATTTTTGAGTTTCGGTCTGTTTTTTCCTATTTGCCTGATTGCCCAATTGATTGCTTTTTTGACGAAATTTCTTTCGTCTGTTGCATGCTTAATTAAATATGGAAAGAATTTCTTGAAATCACCGTCTTTTAATTCTTTATTTTTGACTGCAAGAACTGCCATTAGTGCAAATCCGGCTCTTTTGTAATATTCCCCTTTTTTATTTGTCCACTCGATTGCTTTTTTGTGAGAGCAGGGGAGACTATACCAAATATTCATACATACTCCGTCGCAAATATCCCAACTATCGAATTCGCTTGCCCATTTGTCCATTTGATTTTCGGTTACCAATTCGGGTATGTCTATCATTCCGGCAAGATGTCTTGCTTCGTGAATATCGCTATCCCAGAGTTGAAGAGCAAGCTTGTGCAACTCGTTTTCTTTTCCCCGATATTCTTTTTTTATTGTTGCTGCGGTTTTTCTGAGATAAGGAATGGAAATACCCAAAAGATTGTTCCCTTTAATTCCGAATCTACTCATTCCTTCAATGTTTTTTTCGTTTCTTTGTTTTTTTAATTCTGTAATTATGCTTTCGTAATTCATATTCTTTTAAAATAAGTTTTACCCTTTAACTTTTCGGGCAATAGACTCTTGTCGGAATATTTTTCGTACCCTTTACCGTAACCGATATCTTTCATTAGTTTTGTCGGCGCGTTTCGAATATTGAGAGGAACGGGTAAGTTTCCGTATCGCTCCACATCTTTGAGAGCAGCCATATATGCGTCGTAAGATGATCTGTCTTTTTTGGCTAGAGACAGGTAGACAACACCGTGAGCAAGATTCTCGGCACATTCGGGATATCCGATTATATGACACGCGTTGAATACTTCATTTGCAACAACAAGTGCAGTCGGTTGTGCCATGCCGATATCTTCGGATGCAAAAACAACCATTCGGCGAGCAATGTATAAAGGATCTTGTCCTGCCAAAACCATTCTTGCCAAGTAATAAAGTGCCGCGTTTACATCTGATGCCCGCATTGATTTTATAAATGCCGATATAACGTTGTAGAATTCTTCTCCTTGTTTGTCGAAAGTGTATTGCCTTCTTTGTAATGCTTGTTCAACCGTCTTAACGGTTAATATTTTAGAATTGGTTAAATTTTTGGCAATTTCGAGTACTGTGAGCGAAACCCTGGCATCACCGTTACTGGCCTCTATGAGAAAAGACATTGCGTCTTCGTTCATTTTTACCTTTAGCTTAAGGAGGCCTTTTTTGATTATCTTTTTCAGTTCTTTTTTCGTATGGCTGTTCATTATCAAAACCCTGGTTCGGGAGAGCAAAGGACCGATTACTTCGAAGGAGGGATTTTCCGTTGTTGCTCCGATTAATGTTATGTCTCCTTTTTCAACAAAGGGAAGCAATTTGTCCTGCTGCGCTTTGTTGAAACGGTGTATCTCGTCAATCAGAACAACGGGGGGCTGGTCATTGTCCGGCTTCATAACTTTCTGAATTTCTTTCACCGATGCGGATACTGCCGAGAATTCAAAATACTCTCTTTTTAAAGTGTTTGCGATTATCCTTGCGAGTGTTGTTTTTCCAACACCGGGAGGTCCCCAAAAAACGAGAGATGGAAAGAATCCGGTTTTCTTGGCGTTAAGAAGAAGTTTTGTAACAATACCATTGTTTCCCACCAAATGTTCTTGCCCCACATAATCGTTAATGGTTTTTGGACGCAAGGTTTCTGCTAAAGGAACACTCATTCGGTCATTTTATACCCAAAGAAAAACCGAAGTAAAGGAGATTATTTATTGAATGATTGAAGTGCCTCTTTTTTAGCTATCAAATAAGCACCGGTTCCGACGAGTAACACGAAAAAGTTTACGACTCCTCCTATTACGGGAGGAACAATTACGACAGCATAAACAACAAGTCCGAGAAGATATGCAAGATATGGCGATTTGTTGGGCAGGATCTTTTTGCCCAAGGCATAAATTGTAAATATCTTGGCAACATAGAGCATTATCAAATACACAGGAAGGATTATGAAGGCAAGAGGAATTCCTATTACAGTTGCAAGCAGAATTATGAAAGCGAAAGGAGTCAAAAATACTGTTGCGAATCCAAGACCCATCGATTTCCAAAAATGTTTTGATACTGCTTCCGAAGATCCGTCCATGAACTTCTTGGACATTTTAATTATCAACATTCCGATAACAAGCAAAGATAATGTTCCCAGAATTCTTGCCCCCAAACTCATTCTCCCGAATTCTTCCCTGGTTTTCTCCCAATCCTTGTTGGCCTCTACTTTTACAGGCATGGGGTGTTCTATTACTTGACCTTTAACAATTGCTGTTTGTGCGATTGTCGGTTTTACATCACTCCAATATTCGAATTTACCCAAGACATTGGCATTTTCGCCAAGCTTTATTTCACCCGCAACAACATCGAAATCTTTGGCCACTTTATTGTTCAAAATTACGTTACCGGCGGCAATATCGACGTTGTCGTTTATAGGTCCGTTAATTTCTATTGACCCTCCCGCGGCAACAAAAGATCCGTTTATTACTGCATCTTCATCAATTATGATTTGTCCTCCGGCAACGGAAACATTTTTTCCGATTTTCCCTTTTATGTTTACTTGGCCTCCGATGATACGAAGATCTTCTTTTACTTCACCGGATATGGTAATTTCGCCTCCCGTAACCAAAAGATCGCCGTTTATTTTACCTGAAATATCAATTTTTCCTCCGGCAACATATGTATCTCCGGTTATTGTTCCTGCCAGATCTACTTGTTCTCCGTATGCGAAATAGGGATTGTGAATAATAATCGTTTTCTTATCAACCGAAAAATTCTTCATTTCCGGCAATTGTTCTTGGGCAAGCGCCCTTATCGGGAAGACAATAGAAAGAAGAAGAGACAATGCAAAAAATATTTTCTTCACAATAATAATGATATTCTCACATATATTTTGAGTCAATATATTATATTTGCCTCATTCCTGATAAAATGTATGCGTGTTTAATATATTTTCAAGGCTTCTTGATATTAATCAGAAAGAAGTCGACAGATTAACCAGAATAGTCGAAAAGATTAACGAATTCGAACCTAAAATTAAGAAGTTGAAAGATTCCGATTTTGCAAAAAAAACGGATGAGTTCAAAAAAAGATTCGAAAAAGGGGAAGATTTGAAAGATATCCTTCCCGAAGCATATGCACTCGTAAGAGAAGCTTCATGGAGAGTTCTCGGAATGCGGCACTATGATGTCCAGCTGATGGCCTCGGTTGCACTGTTCGAAGGAAAAGTTGCAGAACAGAAAACCGGAGAAGGAAAAACGTTAGCTGCGGTACCGGCATTATATCTTCGGGCAATTTCAGGAGAGGGTGTTCATTTGGTTACGGTAAACGATTATTTGGCCAGACGTGATGCGGGATGGAATGCACCTGTTTTTAACATGCTGGGTTTGTCAGTAGGATCAATCATTCAGGATACAAAATCATTTATTTACGATCCGGAATACACCGACACCTCGCACGGTGACGAGAGACTTGCCCACCTGAAACCTTGTGAGAGAAGAGAGGCTTATAAAGCAGATATTACATATGGAACCAACAATGAATTCGGATTCGACTACTTAAGAGACAATATGGTTTCCTCCTTGGAAGAAATGGTCCAAAGAGGTCATTATTTTGCCATTGTTGACGAAGTTGATTCTATTCTTATTGATGAGGCAAGAACTCCTCTTATCATTTCTGCACCGGATACCGAGCCTACCGAAAAATATTATAAATTTGCAGAGCTTGTAGGAAAACTCAATCCTGATACCGATTACAAAGTTGACGAAAAAGCCAAATCGGCAACTCTTACTGAACATGGGATTGCAAAAGTAGAAAAAATTTTAGGAGTTGAGAATCTTTACGAAAAAGATTTTGAATCGATACATCATATAGAAAACGCTCTTCGTGCAAGAAGTCTTTACCTGAAAGACAAGGATTATGTTGTTAAGGATAATCAGGTTACCATCGTCGACGAATTTACCGGAAGACTTATGTTGGGAAGAAGATGGAGTGACGGATTGCATCAGGCTGTTGAGGCCAAAGAAGGAGTATCCATCCAACAGGAGAGCAAAACACTTGCTACTATTTCTTTTCAAAATTATTTCAGAATGTACAAACATCTTTCCGGAATGACGGGAACAGCATCAACGGAAGCGGAAGAATTTAGGAAGATTTACAAACTCGATGTTGTCGTTATTCCCACGCACAGACAGATGGCCAGGAAAGACAATTCCGATTCGATTTTTAAAACACTCAGAGGAAAATACGGTGCAATTGTTGCCGATATCGAAAAGATGCATCATGATGGTCAACCGGTACTTGTTGGTACGACATCAATCGAAAAGAATGAAATTATCTCCGAATACCTAAAAAGAAGAAAAATTCCCCATAAAGTTTTAAACGCCAAGAACCATGAAAGCGAAGCTTTGATTATTTCGGAAGCAGGAAAAGAGGGGGCAGTTACTGTTGCCACCAATATGGCGGGAAGAGGAGTAGATATCGTATTGGGCGGAGCAATGCCAGACAGACGGGAAGGTCAAAGTCAGGAAGATTATCAAAATTCAAAAGAATACAAAGAATGGAAAAAAACCCATGACAGAATAATTGATTTGGGAGGACTTCATGTTATAGGAACGGAAAGACACGAATCCAGGAGAATTGATAATCAGTTAAGGGGAAGATCTGGAAGACAGGGTGACCCCGGTTCTTCCAGATTCTATTTATCCTTGGAAGACGATTTGATGAGAATATTCGGAGGAGAACAAATTGGTGCGGTTATGGATAGACTCCAACTTCCAGAGGATCAGCCTATTGAGAACTCTTTGGTCAGCAGAGCAATAGAACAAGCCCAGGTAAAAGTTGAAGGATTCCATTTCGATATAAGAAAAAGATTGGTGGAGTTTGATGATGTTGCCAATCAACAAAGAGAAATTGTTTACAAGCTAAGAAGAAGAATGCTTGAGTCCCCGGATGTAAAAGAAGAAATCTTGGAAAAACTAAAAGTTCAAGCCGAAAACATAGTAGAAACATCTTGGTATGAATATGAATCATCCCCGGATTTAGACAAAATAATGGGTAATTTGTTGGAAATTATTCCTTTTGATGAAAAATCTTCAAAAAGAGTAAGGGAAGAACTGGAAAAGAGAAATTCTAAGTCCGAAATGGTTGAATTGTTGAAAGGAGTGATTACCGATGTACACACCGCAAGAGAAAAACAGCTTTCTCCTGAAATAATGAGACAGGTTGAGAAGTATGCATATTTGGGATCTATCGATAAACTATGGATAGACCACTTGGATCAGATAGAAAATCTGAGAGAAGGAATAGGCCTCAGAGCTTACGGACAAAGAGATCCTTTGGTCGAATTTAAAAATGAAGCGTTCAATCTGTTTGAAGGTTTGGTTTCAAGAATTGACGAGGAACTTTCAAGAAGATTGTTTAGAATCAATGTCGGAATTCCAAGAAGTGAAATTCCCTTGGAACGAGCTGTCGAGAATGTGGACCGAAACGATTCAACAGGGCTATCGGAAAATAGAAAGACCGATAAGCCCAAAACAAGTACCATTGGTAGAAACGATCCGTGCTGGTGCGGTAGTGGAAAAAAGTGGAAAAAGTGTCACTATCCGCAAACCGGATAGAAATTAATATAATAAATCTGCCTAATGAAAAAAATAATATTATTAATTCTACTAATAGTATCGGTAGTATTCTCCGTTTTACACTTTGGGGGAATAATAAGTGCAGACGATCCGCCCGTAATCAGCGATATTACCATTGTTCCGGATCTGGATATTTCCAGGTTTCTTCCGTACAACATCACTGCTCAAATAACCAATTGGCCCACATCAAGCTCGGCGACAGTAAGGATTGAAAACATCAACGGAAATGGAAACACTTCGTGTTGGGATTATTACGCCGACGGGACATGCGGATCTTCACCAATTGAGTTAACGATGAATTATGACTCGGGAAGTCTTTGGGAATCCATAAATGTTTATCCCGATTATATTTATCCGGAGATCTATTTTGCCCCATCAGCAATTACTTGGGCAAATGCTCCTTCCAATATTTCCGTTCGACGAGGGAGCTACCATATGCTTCATTTTCATAATCCGTTTACCATGACTGCGAATCAAAGCTTTTGGATTGAATTTAATTCCGTTCCGGTAAACACCTCAACCTCAGCCGATATGCAGATATATCTAGTCGAGAAAAATCACGACATTACTTACTTTAATTCCGATTGGAGAAATAATGCCGGAGTAGAGCTTGTAGGAACTTTTCTCAGGACTGCCACTTTTCATCACACCCATTCGGCAAACTCTTCCCATCATTTGGTTACTTTATCGACCAATGCCGATAAAACAGTCGGAACAAAAAGTCTGGACATATCGGGGGATTTTTGGGTAGTAATCTATACCGATGCTCAACCGGCCAACAGATCTTGGAATTTGCGTTATCAAACAAGTAGCCTTTGTACCAATACCAACAGGTGGTATGTGGGAAATATTTCTGGATGGACAACGACTTATCAAAACGGATGTCCGGATGTGCATATTCATACTGCAAGAAGGGGTACAAATGCCGACAATGTTTCGGCAACTGTTATTGCCGGAGGATCTTCAACCACAGAAACATTTTCTTTTGAGCCATTACCGAATTTACCCCCAAATTCAACGAGCTTTATAACACCTGCCGTAAACGGATCTTATGCAGGAGTTGTTCCGATTACCTGGGATCCCGCAAGCGACCCAAATGGAGACTCCCTTACGTATAATTTGTTTTTATTAAATTCGGAAGGAGCTACCGTCAGTACTTTGGCAACAGGTACGTCTTCAACTTCGTATAATCTTTCAACCGTCGGAGTTGTGGCCAACGGAAATTATGGCCTTAAAGGAGAGGTTTGCGACGGAGTGAACCCTTGTGTCGAATTTCTGCTCGGAGGGATATTCACAGTTGATAATACCGATCCAATAAGAACAATTTCCTCGGTTGTCATATCAAGCAACAATTCGAACACTTCATATGCAAAAGCAGGAGATGAAGTAACAATTGCTTTTGTTGCAAGCGGATCAATGGATGCTCCGACGGTCGAAGTTTACTCCGGTGGAATTTCAGTTGTCGATACAATAAGTGTGACGAACCCATCGGGAGAAAATTGGGAAGCAGCGTTTACAGTTGGTTCGATTGATACGGATGGGACGGTCGAGTTTAATATTAGTTCCACCGAATTAGATCGTGATTATTCCGCAACGACAGATTCTTCGTTGGTGACGATTGACAACACCGCTCCCTCAAATCCGGCATATTCTCCGTCTGCGAATTATTATTCCTCTTCACAAAACGTAGCAATAACCTCATCCGGATCTAACCATATTAGATTTACGACTGACGGAACTAGTCCGACTTGTTCTTCTGGTAACCTGTACTCAAGTCCGATTAATGTTCTTTCGTCGATAACCATAAAATCAGTTGGATGTGATACTGCTGGTAACATTTCCGGTGTATCCGAGGCAAGGTATGATATTGCCGTTCCTGCCCCGACTTGTTCGGGACAGAAGATTGAAACAACTCCGGATTTATTTGAAATCAGAACAACAAAAGACAGTGCTCAAATATTCTTCACTCCAATTTCGGGAGTGAATAATTACCATCTTAGTTATTCGGCAAACAGCAATGCCGAAGAACATGGATTAGAAGAAGTTTTGGATTCGGAAGGTGTGCAAACTCTTAATGTAAAAAGTCTTGAACCTGGGACGAAATACTATTTTAAAATCAGAGGTCATAACAATTGTTCAAGCAGTGATTGGTCCGAAATATTTGCCGTTTCAACTATCATAGAAGCAACCGGTGTTCAAAGGACAAGTGAGTATAGCGGTTTAAAAATAGATAACACCGAAATCAAGAAAAGTGGAGAAGGAGAAGAGAAAGAGGGCAAAAAACTGATTATCAAAGTTCTCAAAGACGGCCTTCCGCTTCCTAATACCAAGGTTGAGATACATACCAAACCGATGGTTGGTTTTACCAATGACGAAGGGGTAGTTACGTTTGAGAATGTGGAAGAAGGCGATCATACAATAAAGATAATCCACGAAAATGGTGAAGACGAACAGCCTTTGGCAATTTCGGGTGATAAATCACAATACGATATTGTTGTTAATGTTTCCTTGCAACAAAAAGAAGAAAAACCGATAAATTATCTGTATTACGTAATAGGGGTGTTGTTAATTCCAGTAATATTCTTTATTATTCTGAAAAGGAAAAAGAGAAATGGATAAAGAGAAAAATATATTATTTGGTATTCTCGTGGCGGCGGTTATTCTGACCGCAGGACTATTAATATATAACAGCAATAAAAAGATTGTTGATGGTCCAATATTGGAAGACGGAAAGGAGGTTGAAACAGTGGGAAATTTACAAATTGAAGATTTGGCAGTCGGTAACGGAGCTGAAGCCGTAAAAGGAAATATTATTACGGTAAATTACAAAGGGACACTTACCGACGGTACACAGTTTGACAGTTCATACGATAGAGGAGAACCTTTTTCATTTAATCTTGGTGCCGGTCAGGTAATCCAAGGATGGGAAGAAGGATTTGTCGGAATGAAAGTGGGAGGAAAAAGAAAATTAACTATTCCTCCTTCAATGGGGTACGGATCAAGAGACATGGGAGTAATTCCTCCCAATTCGACATTGATTTTCGAGGTAGAACTATTAAAAGTAGAATAAGTTTGGTTTGAATTGGTTATCTCTCGGAGTTATACTATCCGACAATGAAAGAAAAACTAACAGCAAACGAAGCCAGGGTGGAACTTGTAAGAGAGTTGTATGGCAAAGGAGTAAAATCCGAAAATCTTTCTGAAGACACTTCTCCTTGGGTAAAAGTATCATTGGAAGGTCTTGAAAGAGGAGAGCCTTTAAACGAGGATACATTGTCAAAAATAGATATTTCCCAAAACAATAAATCCGCTCCAATAAAATAATCAATGAAAAAGTATTTTAGATCACGGTCAGGCAATATTTCTATGCCCATGTTTTTTCCCGATGCAACAAGAGCAGTTATTAGAACACTGGATTCTCAAGATATTATTAATTCCGGAACAAAAGGCGTACTGGTTAATACTTTTCATCTTTGGCAAGAGATCAATACGAACACACTAGAAAAGTCGAATGGAATCGGTAATTTCATGAATTTTAAGGGAGGTATTATTTCCGATTCGGGAGGATTCCAGGTGATGTCCTTGATAAAAAGCGGAGAAATGAAAGGAAAAGTAACCGATGAGGGTGTTGTAATGTATCCTTCAAGGAACAAAAAAGTTGTTTTGACTCCGGAGAAATCAATTGCCTTTCAAATTAGTTTGGGTACAGACATGGTTGTTGTTTTAGATGATTTTACGGATCCTGATTCTACCCATGATGAAGCAAAGATGTCCGTTGAACGAACAATCGAATGGGCAAAAAGATCGAAGAAAGAGTTTGAAAAATTAACAAAAGGAAAAAAACAAAAACCGTATCTTCTGGGTGTTTCCCAGGGTGGTTATTATCAAGATTTGAGAAAATATTGCACCGAAGAGCTGGTAAAAATAGGATTTGACGGTTTAGGATACGGAGGCTGGCCTCTTAATAAAGACGGATCTTTTGATTATGAATCGGCAAGGACAATTTCCGATAACTCCCCCGAAGATTATTTATTATATGGATTGGGAATCGGCAAGCCCGAAGAAATAGTTGAGTTAACCAAGATGGGATATTCCATATTTGATTGTGTATTGCCAACAAGAGATGCTAGACATAAAAGACTTTATTTATATACAGCAAAATCGTACAAAGATATTACTCTTAAAGGAAAATTCTACACTTATTACACTCCGGATAGAAGTGCTTATACAGATGATTTGAGTAGTATCTCCGAAGCTTGTGATTGTTTGTTGTGTAAAAATTACTCAAAAGCTTATTTAGCACATTTGTTTAAAAAAGAACCGATGTCTGCAATGCGTTTATCTACTATTCACAATCTCCGTTTTTATTCAATGTTAATGGAAAAATTGCAAAACAGTTGACAAACAAGATTTAAATAGTTAAACTGCGACGCAATATGGAAGAAGACCAATCACAGCAAGTTCAAACACAAGAAGTATTGAATCCTGCACCCATGGATGAAACTCCAAGCGTCGGCTTTCCCACAATGCCTCCTCAAAGACAGAAGTCAGGCGGCGGAAAATTAATTTTTGTAATTCTCGGAATTCTAATTCTTATTGGTTTGGGAGTATTTCTATTTGCAAGAGGTGGATCTGAAGAAAATATTTCCATATCACCCACTCCCACCGACTTTATTGAAGAAACCCCCACCCCTGAGGAGTCTACAACACCGACACCAACAGCTACTTCAATCGATAAAACGGAAATAACGATTGAAATTAAAAACGGTACGGGAATTGCAGGAGAAGCGGCTTTTCTTCAAACCAAACTGAAGGCTTTGGGATATTCGGATATGAGTGCCGGAAATGCCGATTCTCAGAACGAAACGACAACGACAGTTACTTTCTCGAAAACAACTCCATCTACCGTTGTTGATGAAATTACAAAAGAATTGGAAACAATATATACGGAAGTGACCGCCAAAACCTCTTCTACTCAAAAATCAGAAGTAGTAATTATTACCGGACTCCGAAAAGGTGCAACACCAAAGCCGTCCGCAACCGCAACGCCAACGGCAACAAAAACCCCAACCCCTACTGTTAACGACTGATTTCTTCATTATTATTGTCTGATTGTGTAAAATAATAGTAATGCCTGATATATTCGCAAAGTTAACCAGTAGTTTGAATTTTGAAATTCCCTTGGGTTCCTTTTCTTTCAGGCCTGCTGTGTGGCAGGCAATTGCCATAGTTGGTCTTATTTTTCTGCTTATTGTTGTTCTGGCAAGTGTACGAAGACATCATGTTGATTGGTCTTTTAAAGGAGCAGGTTTTGGAATTTTTTTTGGATTTCTTCTTGCACTGATACTGGAAGGATTTTTAATTATTGGAGGAAGAACAGTATTTACCGAGTTGATCGGATGGGAAAATGCACCAAAACCGATAATGGTCGCCTTGGACAGAGGAAGAGAAAAATTGGTTGAGGTGCTCGGTGTAACCGATGAAATACCGACTTCAAATGCAAAAGATAAAGATAGTGTTGACACGGTTATCGATAAATACCAGACCTTAACCCCCGAGGAGGCGAAAAAAGTTCGGGGAATGATTTGCCCCAACTAAGCTGATATACTTCCAGGTATGTATGACATAAAACAAAGAATTGAAGATTTGGCCGAAAAGTACGCCGAATTTCTGAATTCCGTTAACTTAGACGGTAAAAAAGAAAATTATGGAAAGTTGGAAGGCGAATCTACGGATCCGTCATTGTGGAATGATCAGGAAAAAGCGAAAAATACTCTTAGAAAATTTGCTGACCTGAAAAAAGAAATCGAAGAAATTGAATCACTCGGAGATGAAATCAACACTCTTAAAGAGCTCTGCACAATGGAAGATTTATCCGAAGAACTTGAAAAAGAAGTGCTGAAAGCAGAAAAAACATTTCAAAAACTAACTTTAAGTTCGTTTTTGTCCGGAAAATATGACAAAAATAATGCAATAGTCTCGATTCATGCCGGCCAAGGTGGAACAGAAGCAATGGATTGGTCAAGTATGCTTCTTAGGATGTATTTGAAATATTGCGAGAATAAGGGATGGGAAACATCTGTAATCGATATGACCAGTGGTGAAGAGGCGGGAATAAAAAGTGTTACTTTTAAAGTTGTCGGACACTATGCATATGGTTATATGAAAGGTGAAGCAGGAGCTCATAGGTTGGTAAGACAATCACCTTTTAACGCGGACAAATTAAGACAAACATCTTTCTCCTTGGTGGAAGTTCTTCCAGAAATTGAAGATGTGGATTCAGATACTATCCTTAAAGAAGAAGATATTGAAGTTCAATTTTTTCATTCATCTTCACAAGGTGGACAAAACGTACAAAAAGTTTCTACGGCGGTAAGATTAACCCACAAACCGACGGGAATTGTTGTTACCGCTCAAGCGGAAAGATTTCAGGAACAAAACAGGAAAAACGCAATGAACCTCCTGCGTGCCAAACTTTGGGCACTTGAACAAGAAAAAGCACTTGCCGAAAAACGTGCCATTAAAGGTGAATATCGCCCTGCCGGATGGGGGACTCAGATCAGATCATATGTATTACATCCTTATAAAATGGTTAAAGATTTGAGAACTGAAGTTGAAACATCAAATACGGAGGCTGTTCTTGACGGAGATCTCGATATGTTCGTTGAAGCGGAATTGCAATTGAATTAATTCATTGCAAGGTGCTATATTAGTTTATTATGGATAACATGCCGGTAAGACCAATGATTCCACAATCTCCACAGCCCACTGTACGGCCAATAAAGAAGTTCGATATAAAAAGTAATGCCATGCTTATTGCAGGTGTATTTTTGGTTGTTGCCTTGGGTGTGGGATCCGGATATTTATTGGCAAGGCAGGGTGTTCTTGGAGGATCAACCTCCACAAAAAGTGAAAGTACCGGAAAAGTTGAATCAATGACCGAAGCAGGTATTGATGATGAATCGCAATTTCCTGATACGGCCGAGGGTACGCTTGAAGAGGGTGGAATTGCAGGGGAAGGTACCCACCATCTTGTTAGAACCGGAGGATCTTCACAAACCGTTTATCTTACCTCTACCGTAATAAATATGGATAATTTTGCAGGAAAGAAGGTTAAGGTTTGGGGTCAAACAGTATCCGCCAAAAAAGCGGGTTGGTTAATGGATGTGGGAAAAATTAAAGTAACCGAATAATCTTCAAAAGCTTTATTTAAATCTTTTCATTTGATACCCTTATTACAGCAATGATTAAGTTTAAAAATGTATCAAAATCCTTCGGCAGCATTAAAGCATTGGAAGATGTTTCTTTTGAAGTAGACAAAGGAGAGTTTGTTTTTTTGACAGGCCCTTCCGGTGCTGGTAAAACAACACTTTTAAGACTTCTTTTGAGAGAGATGAAAGCGGACAAGGGAAAGATAGAGTTTGACGATGTCGATATCACAACCTTACCCGACGAATATATTCCCCAATTTAGACAAAAAATCGGGGTTGTTTTTCAAGATTTCAAAATCCTTGAAGAAAGAACCGTAAGAGAGAATGTTGAAGTTGCGCTGGCCGTACTTGGAGTTCCGGAAGATCATTGGAAGGCAAGAGTTGATCAGGTTTTGAAACTTGTCGGTCTTTATGACAGATCTGAACTATTTCCCAGGCAACTATCCGGTGGTGAAATTCAAAGAACTTCGATTGCAAGAGCTTTGGTTGTAAATCCAAAAATTATTCTTGCGGACGAACCTACCGGTAATTTGGATTGGGAAACTGCGGACGGGCTCTTGGATTTGATGGAGAAAATAAACAAAGAAGGAAAAACAATAATTATGGCCACCCACAATCATATGGTTTTGGAAAAGTATAAAAAGAGAAATATTAAAATTAAAGACGGAAAGATAGTCAGTAAAGAAAAAGTATCGGAAGAAAAACCCCATTCGACCGAAGAGCACAAAGAAGATAAAATGAAAGTTGAGGAAGAAAAAAATGAGTAATATTCATTTCAAAACGGCAACGGATTCCATAAGAAGATCTCCTTTCCAGGCATTATCAGCAATTGTTGTTTTAACCCTCACTTTCTTTGTTGCAACAATGATGGCCGTTGTTGTTTATTCGACGTCCAATCTTATTAAATATTTCGAAACAAGACCTCAAATTATTGCTTTTCTCAAATCCGATTCAAACCCAGAGCAAATAGCAGATTTGCAAAACAGACTTGGACAGAACGAAAAATTAAAAGATGTTAAGTATGTATCCAAAGAAGAAGCACTATCTATATATAAAAGTGCGACATCGGATAACCCTCTTCTGGGAGAGCTTGTGAGCCCTTCAATATTTCCTGCCTCTTTGGAATTTTCGTTGGAAAATCTATCGTATGCAGAGGAGGTTATTAATTCTGTAAAGGAAGAACAAATTGTCGACCAGGTTGGTTTCACTGCCAGTTTGGGAGGGGAATCAACTCTAAACGATGTTGTCTCCAGATTGAGAACAATATCCTATTATGTCCGTATCGGTGGGGCGGTACTTGTCGCCATGTTGGCAGCAGTTTCATTCCTGGTTCTTGTTGTAATAATCGGCATGAGAATGGCTTCGAGAAAGGGAGAAATGGAAATATTGGATTTGATAGGTGCGACGCCTGCGTTTATTCGTAGCCCGATTGTATTGGAAGCAACGATATATGCCCTGACTGGTGTATTTATAGGTTGGGTCACTTCTTTTCTTTTTTGGCTATACCTTACCCCGAATGTAATTCGCTATTTCGGGGAGATTCCGGTTTTACCAGTGGGTACTCTGGATTTCTTCCTCCTCTTCCTCATTATTTTGGGGGGAGAACTGTTGATTGGATTTCTCCTCACGTTATTTGGTAGCTTGCTTGCTATATCACGAGCACGCAAAACCAAATGAAAAGAATATTATTAATTTTCCTCTTATTAATTATCGTTACACTTCTGAATCTATTCGGATCGAAGATAAGAGCCCAATCATGTACCGATATTAGTGATTTAAACGAAAGAATTTCCTGTTTGGAGGGGGAAGTATCCAAGCTGAAAAACCAGGGTGCAACATTGGCTAATCAAGTTGCACAATTTGATACGCAAATTCGCCTAACCCAATTGAAAATATCTCAAACCGAAGAAAAAATATCCCTTCTTGGAGGAAGAATTGATCAACTTGAAGGATCTCTGGACGCACTAACAAATGCTTTTTCATCTCGAGCAGTTGAAACATACAAAATGTCGAGACTTGGGGACCCCGCTTATATTATTATCTCGGCACCAAATCTCAACGAAGCAATGTCAAGATTCCATTACCTTCAAAGAATCCAAGAATCAGATCAAGATTTGCTCCAAAGATTAACTTCCGCACAAAACACTTATAAAAACGAAAAAGTGGATCAAGAGGAATTACAGGAACAATTACAGAAACAAAAAGCAGAGTTGGATTCCCAGAGAAGAGCTAAAAACACTCTCCTTGCCGAAACAAAAAACAGTGAATCCAAATATCAATCCCTTCTTAATCAGGCAAAAGCTCAGCTTGCGGCTATGCGCAGATTCGTTACGACTCAAGGAGGAGCAACAATACTTTCCAATCAAACCAAGTGCGACAGTTGGGGATGCTATTACAACCAAAGAGATGCCGAATGGGGCAATCTTGGATTGGGAGGGTCTTCGTATTCCGTTGCGGGATATGGATGTTTGGTTAGTTCCGTTTCAATGATTGCCAGTCATTACGGGAAAAACATTAAACCAGGAAATATTGCAGTAATCGGTGAAGCATTTGTCCCCGGTACGGGTTACCTATATCACAGTTTCTCTGTAAATGGTGTAAAAGTGAGCATCTCTTCGGCTTCAAGGGACAACTTGGACAGCTATCTTAATTCCGGACAACCGGTAATTGCGGGCCTTTATTCGGGACCGGACCATTTTATTGTCATTCTTCGCAAAGACGGAAATAATTACATAATGCATGATCCGTTTTTGGAAAATGGAGGAAACAGAAATCTTTCGGATAAATATAGCGTATCCGACATAAGCAGTTTAAGACTTGTATCCTTCAACTAGTGTCAAAAAAGATTTGGACGATATTATTATTTGCCATTTTGTTTTTTGCTTCTGCCTCAACAACAAAAGCACAAGTTCTTATCAACGAATTTAGCTCTTATGATTCTCCCGGTGATTGGGTAGAACTATATGCAATCGAAACAACGGATATATCGGGATGGCATTTAAGAGACACTTCGGCAACAAACGATAAAATAATCCCTGAAGGAACAATGTTAAATGCAGGAAGCTTTTATATTATCGAATACAGTAATTATCTGGATAAATCAGGTGATGTGATTTACCTTAAAAAAGCCGACAACTCTACTGTTGTGGATTCCATTCCCTATGGAGATGAGGGTGGAGTATGTGCTCCGGGTTCGGGAGAATCTGTCGGAAGATATCCCGATGGGGGAAACACTATCGAAAGAATGAGTAGTCAAACCAAAGGAACTGCAAATTCATCAGTATTCAATGTATGTCCGACTCCAACCCCGACTCCCACTCCGACTCCAACACCCACCCCAACCTCGACTTCAACTTCTACGCCAACAGCAGTAACAACAGTTTCTGCGACTAAAACGCCTTCTCCGACAAAAACTCCTACTCCAACAAAAAAAATAAGTCCTACCGAAACAAAGGAACTGGACAATACAATTGCTGTTTTGAGAGATGTTAGTCCGACACCGACGGAAGATGAGGAGCCTGTTGTTTTGGGGGTAAGTAAAAGAAAAATTCCACCATCCGCATACGTTTTGATGGGTTTGGGAGGGTTAATGGTTCTTGGGGGAACTCTTGTGCTAATCAAAAAAGTAAAGGAAAATAAATATAACGGAAATGAAAATTCTCACATTCTTTAAATATTGGCTTCCTCCATTTTTATGGTCTTTATTGATTTTTAAATTCTCTTCAAGAATGCTACCTTCCACTTCCGATTTTTATTGGAACGATTTTATTGTCAAAAAGTCGGCACACATTGTGATGTATGCAACATATGCAATGCTAATTTTTAGAGCATTCAAAGGGAGCGGCTTAGATAAAAAACGTTCAATTGTTTTGGCTTTTGTCATTTCTTTGGCATATGCATTTTCGGACGAATTCCATCAATCCTTTGTACCCGGAAGAACGGCGCGCATTTATGATTTGGTTTTTGATACAATTGGTGCGTCGGTTTCGCTTTTTACCATATGGAAATTATCACCAAAAACGCCGAGGATACTAAAGAACTTGGCAGAAAAATTGGATCTTCTATAAAGGGGGGAGAAATATTCGCACTTTCCGGAAACTTGGGTGCCGGAAAAACTACCTTCATGCAGGGATTTGCTGAAGGATTGGGATACTTGGGAAGGCTTACATCCCCAACTTTTATTTTAATGAGACAGTACTCCTTGCACGAAAAAACTCTTTTTCATTTGGATTTGTACCGTTTTGAGAAAAACATAAAAGACGAAATAGATAATCTTGGAGTGACCGATTTGTGGGGAAGAAAAGAAAACATTATGGTTATCGAGTGGGCGGAGAAAATTAAAGAGTATTTACCAGAAAAGACAAAATGGATTAATTTTGAGATAATTGGTGACACGGAAAGGAAAATTACATATGAAGGGTAAAATATTGGTTACCGGAGGTGCCGGGTACATTGGATCCTTTATGGTGAGGGCTTTGAAAAAAGCAGGTTTCACTCCGGTTATTGCCGACAATCTTTCTTCAGGTCATAAAGAAGCGGTTAAAGATTTTAAGTTTTATCAGATAGATATTGCGGAAGAACCAAATAAACTGGAGGAAATATTCAAAAAGGAAAAATTCCTAGGTGTTGTGAATATGGCGAGTTATATACAAATGGGTGAATCTTTCAGAAACCCGGCAAAATATTTCGATAATAACTTGAGAATTGCAATTAATGTATTAAATATGATGGCCAAATATAATGTGCCTTATTTTATTTTTTCTTCTTCGGCTGGAGTGTATGGGAATCCAGAAAGGACACCTATTCGTGAAGACGACAGAAAAAATCCTCTTAATCCTTACGGAGAAACCAAATACCAGATTGAACGAATGCTTCAATGGTATGACACTGCATACGGTATGAAATTTGTTGCTTTAAGGTATTTTAATGCCGCAGGGGGAGCCATGGACGGATCCATTGGAGAAGACCATCCTGACGAAAGCCATTTGATACCTATTGCCTTGAAGTGTGCAATGGAAGACAGAGAATTTACCATTTTCGGTAAAGATTATAAAACCAAAGATGGGACATGCGAAAGAGATTATGTTCATGTACTGGATTTGTCAGAAGCACATGTTCTTGCACTCAAGTATTTGATTAAAGGAGGAAAAAGCGAATACGTGAATTGTGCCGTAGGTAAAGGATATTCCAACAACCAGATTGTAAAAGAAATCGAAAAAGTATTGGGTAAAAAGATGGCCGTAAAATACGGAGAAAGAAGAGCCGGAGATGCGGATAAACTATATGCTGCAAACTCAAAGATCAAAAAAATACTCGGATGGAAACCCAAGTATGGACTCAATGAAATAATTTCTAGTGCCCACAAATGGCACAGCATGCATCCCAAAGGATATTTAAAATGAAACTCTATATAGATACTTCAAACAGGGAAAATACGGTTGTTGAGATAGACGGAGAAAGAACCGAATCGGGTGGGGGGAATAAATCGCAAAGACTCCTGTCTTTGATAAAAGAAGCAATGGATAAAAAACAAATTGATTTTTCCGATTTTTCCGAGATTGAAGTAAATACAGGACCTGGTTCTTTTACGGGTTTAAAAGTGGGTGTTGCGGTTGCTCAAACACTTGGATGGGCATTGGGAATTCCTGTTAACGGAAAAGATCTGAGGAAGGGCGGATCAATAGACATAAATTATTAATGGGTTTTTGGGATTCCCGGACTCTTGTGCCCTCTATTACTTCCTGGAATGTTGATTGGAGAAAATGGGTAAAGGATGCAGACGAACTTGGTATTAAATCATTGGCAATCTTTCTTACCGGGATAGACAAATCGGAAAGACCCGAGCTTTATAAACTTCTTGATGAGAGCAATGTAGAAAATATTCCTTTTGTTCACCTCAAAAGCGACATGGATTTGTGGGAGTTGGATTACTTTGTGGAAAAGTGGGGAACCAAGGCTTTCAATATTCACACTGAGAAAGAATATAGACAGGAAAACGATATATCCAAATACAAGAATATAATCTATGTCGAAAATGTTCATTTGAAACTTGACGAAGAAGAGGTGAAAAGATGGGGAGGCTTGTGTATAGATGTAAATCATATCGAAGAAGCAAAATACATCTATAAAGATATCCATGAACATAACCTTGAGGTAATGAAGAAATACAAAGTCGGTTGTAATCATTTATCACCCCTCAAGGCTGATATTGCTACCGATCTGGAATTCAAAAATACTCACCTTGTCGAAAACCTGTCGGAATTTGATTATCTGGACAATTATGAATCGAGATTCTTCGGGCCAATAATGGCTTTGGAGGTACGCAACCCCTTGAAGGAACAATTACCCATGTTGAAATACGTAGTAGAATTACTTGATGGCAAAGAAAAGTAAAATCAACTGGACCAAAACACTTGGCCTTATCGGAGACATTCTCATATTAATCGGACTTGTTGCCATAGTCCTTACCTTCAGGGAAGCCGCACAAAAAGAAGTAAGCTATACGGTTCGAAAAACATTCAATATTCCTTATAAGGAAAAAGATCTAACTCCGGGGAATAAAGACTTTTGGATTGTAATTCCCAAAATTGGTGCTTCATCAAGGGTAATTGCCGACGTTAGTCCTTCAAACGAGGAAGAATATTTGAGTGCCCTAAGAAGGGGAGTTGCTCACGCTAAAGGTTCGACTTATCCGGGAGATTTTGGTAATACATATATCTTTGCCCACTCAACGGATACTTTTTATAATGTAGGACAATACAATGCTGTTTTCTTTTTACTCGGCAAGTTGAATAAAGGAGACAATATAGAAATTTACTATAAGGAGAAGAAATATGATTATATTGTTAATGAAGTTAAGGTTGTTGACGCTGCCGATGTTAAATACCTCGGCAAGCTTGGAGAATGGAATACTTTAACCTTGCAAACATGTTATCCTCCGGGAACCACATTAAAACGTCTTGTAGTAGTTGCTGATCAAAAGATTTGACAACACCTATAACCGGGTGTATAACATCAAAGTACCTAAAGAAAAGATGAGTCGAAATAAAGCAAACAGACTGTTCTCATTCCTCGCCCTCTTTTCTATTGTCTTCAACAATATCCTCACACCACTTTCAGTTTATGCAGAAGATGTTCAAGAAAATCCACAACAACAAGAAGATGTTCTTGTTGAACCAGCTCCTTCAACCGAAGAAACACAAGATCAAGTTGAGATAACTCCAACCGAAACAATTATTCCGACGCCAACTGTTGAAGAATCGATTATTACTACACCAGAAGCAACTCCGGAAGTAAGTGGGGAAACAAACGAAGCAGCACAACCGCAAGCTCCTCCTGTAACGGATACTCCTACCCCTACTCCTTCAGTTGAGATAGTAGCTCCACAAGGTGACGAAAAATTGCAGGTAAATATTGTTGAAGATGTTCAAGCTGTATCAATCGATTTTATGGATATTCAATACAATCCGGACGGAACAGCCTCAATTAAAACAGATAAATTGGATTATGCACCAACAGATGTTGTTGTAATAACAGGTACCGGATTCGATGTTTTAACGGAATATGACCTTCTTATTACGGGTACTAATGATTTTAATTACACCACCAAAGTAACAGCAAGTGATAAAGGAGAAATTCTTTATTCCTATCAATTAGATGGAACTTATCGACCTGAATATAAAGTTGAAATTAAATCAGGAGATGTGGTTATTGCGGAAGCAACATTTACTGATGCTGATACAAGTTTGAATACACCTGATGATGTCGATGGGAATATCTCTATTTCAGGAGGTGACCATAATTGGTCTAACTCTTCAGACGCACGAACATCAAACAATGATAGAGCGTACGTACTGATAACCAGTTCAAGTAACATATCAAATTACTTAAGAGCCACAGATTTTGATTTTTCGATACCGAATGATGCTTTGATCAACGGAATAACTGTTGTTATTGAAAGAAGTGAAGGTGGGCAAAATCCATCAAAAATTAGGGATTACTCGGTTCGTCTTGTGAAAAATGATAATGTTGTTGGGGACAACAAGGCAAAAACCGGTATTGATTGGCCGCTTAGCGATGGTACTGAAAACTACGGTGGTGTGGGTGATTTGTGGGGTGAATCATGGACTGCGAACGAAATTAACAGTAACAAATTTGGTGTCGCACTTTCAGTGGGAAGAAACAGTGGTGGTGATGAATACGCCAGGGTAGATGCAATTTCAATATCAGTGAATTATTCTTTGTCCAGCGAACAAAAGGAATACTGGTGTCATTGTGCTGCAAGTGGTGTTTGCAATACCCTTCATCTTCCGATGTCGGCGTTAATAAGTGCTGGTCATGTAGATGCCAATGGAAATCCTCTTCACGCTGGCGATTATGCTGGACAATGTATTCAAAAAGGTACGATTGTTGTAAAGAAGGTAACTAATCCTAACACCGATACCACAACGATGTTCAGTTTTAGTGGTAACGCTGGCGGAATGATGGGTAATGGTGAACAGATCAATTGGGGACAACAAAATCCCGGAAGTTATACCATGACGGAAGATGATCCTTCTGCTTTGGGTTACGAACTTGAATCAATTTCTTGTAATGATGGGGCTTCGCAAACACCATCTACATGGGATTTAAATAGTAGAACGGTTTATCTTAACCTCGATTCTGGAGAGAATCTTGAATGTACGTTTACAAACAAAAAATTACCTGTGACCTTTTCGATTAACAAATACATTGATCAGGATGGTGATTTGGAAAATACGACAGGAGACAGATCCGATGGTGTGGGATGGACTTTCCAAATATACAAAGAAGGAGCAGCTCCTCAATTGATGGCAACCGGAACAACCGATTCTACTGGAAATATATCTATGCCTCCCTTCTATCCCGAATCAGGGAAAACATATAGAGTTGTTGAGCAATCTCAATCCGGATATTCATTTGTATCCGCCAAGTGTGGTATAGCTGCTACACCAAGGGGGCAAATTGGAACGGACTCGGTTGACTCAATCTCTGTAAATCCTGGAGAGAACATTGTTTGCGATTTTTACAACAAACCTGCAACGGGAGTTTTGAAAATCACGAAAGATTCAAGGCCGAACGATACACAAGACTTTTTGTTCACAATTAGGGATTCTCAAGGAAATATTGTGGGAAATGCGGAATTGGATGATTGGTCAGGATCAAGTAGGCCTGACAACAAATCATTTACGCTTAATGCAGGAACATATTACATAACGGAAACGGTTGAAGGTGGTTCTCCCGATTGGAAACTGACCGATGCCGTATGTACTACAGACACAGGATCTTTGGGTAATTATGGTTTTACTCCAGACGGAAGGTTTAGTGCAGAAGTTCTTCCGGGACAAAACATGAATTGTACTTTTATTAACACCAAGTATGGTGGGGTATACGGCGAGAAATTTAACGATAAAAACGGAAACAATATCGATGATTCTGGAGAAGAAGATTTGAGAGGATGGAGAATATATGTTGATCTTAATGAAAACGGTAAATACGATTCTGGTGAACCGACCGATGTAACAGATAGTGGTGGGGACTATTCAATCGGTGGACTTCTTCCTGGAGAATACAGTATTTGTGAAGTTCAACAAAGTGGATGGTATAGTTCACTTCCCAATAACGCTCTTTGTCAAAAAACGACCATTCATTCCGACGGAGGAGATTGGGATGAGGTCAGCTTTGGAAACCACGGTATTGTAACAATTAAAGCTTACAAGATTGTGTGTCCGATGGAAGCATTTCTTCCGAATTGGGGTTATGGACCGTATGGATCTATCGACGGTGGAACAGCCGATTGGTTTCTCTCTCATCACACCGGTTGTTATTACCAAGACAATTGGGAATTCCAGTGGGGATACGGCGGAAGAGGTGGAGTATCGTCAGTGCCGGGTGACTATATTGGATACGCTCCAAAAACGGGAGATGATTATGATGAATGGAAGAATTTTAATACCGCAACAAACAACCACTATGGAAGCCAATATTCAGCCAAAGCATATATTAGTGATCTTAAAGGATCCTCCAGTCTTTGGGTGAGAGAAGTTCTTCCTTCAGACGAATGGTTGCCTTTCAGCGATGATACAACCTGGCCGAGAGACAATGATGTAAGTGCGGAGATGTATTGTTCCGGAGATATCCTGAATTACGATAACTATGATGAGATTAACAACCCTCTTTATGGGGAATCCTATTACTGTATCGCTTTCAATACCTTAAACAAAGGAAAGATTACCGGAGTGAAATGGGAAGATGTTGACGGAGATATGCATTATGAACGAGGAGAAAATACGATAGCGGGCTGGAATATTACCGCCACAGATTCTCAAGGTCATTCGTATTCAGCAAGCACCAATGCAAGCGGTGAGTACGAATTTGACAACTTGATGCCCGGCGAATACACGATATGTGAAGAAAATCAAAGAGGTTATATTCAAACATATCCTTCGGAACAGTCTTGCCATACAGTAACTGTAATAGGGGGAAGAACTGAAAGCGGTAATAATTTTGGAAATATGCCGGTTGATTTGAATCTTGCGATCGAGAAGACAAATATTCTCAATACCTCCAATGCTACCGTCGATTATACAATCAAGGTAACAAACACCGGGAACATGAACTTTAACTCTTATGAAATCCATGATGCTCTCCCCGGAGGGTTTACTTATCTTGCAGGGAGTTCGTATTTGAATGACAACCCGATAGACGATCCGGTATTCAATAGCGGTGAAGCAATGTGGTCAATTGAGGAAGGTTTAGAAATTGGAGAAACAGCTATCCTTACATATAGAGCAACTTTTGATTCGGGTCTTCCTGCAGGATTCTATACCAACTTTGCCTATGCGGTTGGAGTATTCTACTACCCTTGGGATAATCCGGAACCTTCAGTATTTGAAAGGGCAATGATTGTTGATGACTCTGACGATTATACCCACGAAGAGCCGATTATCATTCGGGTATCGGATACCGCGACAACCGAAATTGTTGATTCTCAAGTCGAACTTCTTTCATCTGTAAGCTATGGAGGAAAATTGACAGGACAAGTATTGGGAGCATCAACGGACGTCCTTCCCGCGACAGGATCGGAAACTTGGGTTATAATGCTCGCAACCGCTTTTGTGGTAGTAGGATTTGTAACAAAAGGAGCAGCAATAATGATAGAGAGGAAAAGAAAAAATGAATAAATTAATCACCGGATTTTTGTTGTCTTTGATAGGGCTATTTTTTGCGGGATCTGCTTATGCACAAATGTCTCCAAAGGTTGCAATAACTCAACTTCCCGAATATACCAAAACAAATTCATTGAAATTGCAGTATTCGGCTATTTCATCTAATCCTGCGGACATAACGGCGCAGTTCTACTACAGGAAAGATGGTAATTCATATGTACCTTTTGGAGGAGTGTTCACTGGTTCCAATGGGGTAATTCAAACAACCGATATGCAAATTAACGATCAAGCAAAATATTATTTCAAGGTAGTTTTGAATTCCGGGCAAGAGTCCGAAACATGGACAACTTACGATGTATCTGCACCCGGAGAACCAGGCGGATTTTCCAAAGAAAGACTTGGACCGACAACATACAGAATTAAATGGCACACACCAAACAGCGACGATTTTTCCCAGGTTATTATCTATCGGGGAGAAAAGATTGATATTGAAGCCAACAGTGGAGCCGAAGTTGCCAGGGTCGGAGGAACAAAAGACACCGATTATGAATGGGTAGACAACGGAGTTGATCCGACAAAAGATTATTACTACGTTGTTAGAGCAGTAGACAAAGCGGGCAATACATCTTCTTTGATTGGAGATGCTGAACTCGCGGCAGTGCTAGGAATATCCACCACCGGAACAATTTCACAGTCTTCAGGAAGTGTTCCCGAAGGATCGGTTGTAACATTGCCGAAAGAAGAACCGGAAGGACAAGTATTGGAAGAATCGACAGAGGTGGTTGAAGAAGAAATAATAAATATGGACAAAGAACTCGAGAACGGTATTGCCAAGACGGTTGTTAAAAGAATTACATCCAGCTGGATTCTTACGGCAGCAATCGTAGTCGCGTTTGTAGCAGGATTTACTTCCTACTTTATCTCCAAAAGAAAATAAAGCTTACTTGATAAAAATAGCCTCGCGGATTAAGATTAAGTAATGAAATTTGCCCATAAAATTGCCCATCTTTTTTGGCCGAGAGAATCAAACAATCACAAAGCCAAGTTGCTTCATAATTCTAGCCTTGCTGTTATTGCAGTATGTTTAATAATATTTCAGGGAATACTTACTTATCTTCCACGTATCGCCCCCGATGTTCTTGGATATGCATCAAATATCTCACCAGAAGAAGTAATAAGGCTTACCAATGAAAAAAGAGCTCAGAATGGACTTTCTCCGTTGACTGCCAATGCGACATTGTCACAGGCGGCTCAGGCAAAAGGATTGCATATGTTGGAACACGATTATTGGGCCCATTTTTCTCCTGATGGCGTAAGCCCTTGGACATTTTTTGCCAATTTTGGTTACAGCTATAAATATGCCGGAGAAAATCTTGCTCGTGATTTCCGGGATCCTTCCTCCGCTGTAGAAGCTTGGATGAATTCGCAAGCCCACAAAGACAATATGCTTTCTCCAAAGTATAAAGAAATAGGTATAGCGGTTGTGGAAGGTGACTTGGCCGGAGTCGATACTACTATAATAGTACAGTTTTTCGGAACTCAGGCTGCCGACACAATTCCCGTTCAGCCTATTGCCCAAATCACACCGGTGGTCACGGTAGCTCCCGAGATATCACCTATAATTAGTGTGGAAACACCGACACCCACTCAAGCTGAAGCACCGACGTTAACTGTTACACCCACACCTTCATTTATCGAGATATCCCCGTCTCCTCAGGTGCAGGCAAAAGTCTTGGTATCACCGTTTAATGCATCAAAAACTTTATCCATTGCTATTGTGGCAATATTATTGGGCGTTCTCGTTATTGACGGTGTCGTGACTTCAAGAAAAAGAATTGCCAGAATTGGAGGAAGAACTTTTGCACATGTATCTTTCCTGGGAATGATTTTGGTGATAATAATTATACTTAGAGCGGGGAGGGTAATATGAAAAACATTGCAAAACATTTACCTCACTATTTTCCTTTAATGGGAATTCTTGCGGCTGCAGTAATCGGCTTTATATATCTTCCTCAGGACAGATTTTGGCAAATTGCAATTACCGTTGCCATGTCGGTTTCGTATGTTGTTTGGGGTATTGTTCACCACCATCTTTACAAGGATTTTAAACTAAATATTCTCATTGAATACCTGGTTGTGGCATTTCTGGGTATGATATTGGTATTCTCACTCCTCATAAAATAATTCCTAAAAATTGGTCATTTTGGATGATTTTAGCCTCGAAAGAGAGTATAATCGTTGGGTATGAAAGAAAAACATCAGGATTTTATCTCGCCCACAAAAGGGCCTCTTTCCAAAGAAGAGGTTATCTCCGATATTGCCAAATTTATTGAATCAGGCCCCAATGAAAAATACCATATTG
Organism: uncultured Gammaproteobacteria bacterium; assembly: GCA_964617045.1. Lineage (GTDB taxonomy): Bacteria > Patescibacteriota > Microgenomatia > UBA8517 > UBA8517 > CAZTVZ01. Next base: position 61,925 of record CAZTVZ010000002.1, read on the forward strand.
TATTGGGTACCGATTCTCAAGCTCACAACGATGACGGTGAGGACCATATTAATTTCGTAACCGCCCTTATTGTTCATAGGGAAGGGAAAGGTGCTAAATACTACTGGAGGAAACAGGTCATTAAAGAAAAACCAATATTGAGAAAAAAGATTTGGACTGAAACAACAATATCTCTTCTGACAGCTCAAGAATTAGTTCCGGAACTAAATGAAGCAATTACGGCAGTGAAGTTTGATTTTGAGATTCATATCGATGTTGGACCTTTGGGAAAAACAAGGGAAATGATCAAAGAAGTTGTTGGAATGATTAACGGAAACGGATTTGTGGCGAAAACAAAACCGGAAAGTTGGGGTGCTTCTTCTGTTGCCGACAAGCACACTTAACAGCCAGTTGAAATTAGTTATTTGATTTGATATGTTTAAGCATACAATTATAGTATGAAAGGCGTTGTCTTAGCAGGCGGTTTAGGATCAAGGTTATACCCTTTAACTTACGCTACCAATAAACATTTACTCCCCGTTTACGATCAGCCTATGGTATATTATCCGATCCAGACATTGGTAGGTGCAGGAATTCACGAAATAATGGTTGTTACCGGTGGTCCTCATGCAGGAGATTTTATAAATGTTTTGAAAAACGGAGATAAATTTGGAGTTTCTCATTTGGAATATGCATTCCAAGAAGGTGAAGGAGGAATTGCAGATGCGCTTAGATTGGCAAAAAGTTTTTCGGATGGTGAACCGATTTGTGTTATTTTAGGAGACAATTGTACGGATGCCGACATATCCGAATCTGTGCAGAACTTCAAATCGGGTGCAACAATATTCTTAAAAGAAGTTCCAGATCCTCAAAGATTCGGATGTCCCGAAATGGACGACAAGGGTAATATTATAAACATAATAGAGAAACCCAAGAATCCTCCAACAAATTATGCTGTAACCGGATTATATTTTTACGACAAGGATGTTTTTGACAAGATTGAATCAATTAAGCCTTCAGACAGAGGAGAGCTAGAAATTACGGACATAAACAATTTATATCTCAAAGAAGGAAAGCTTAATTGGAGTTTGTTGAAAGGGTACTGGCGTGATGCCGGTACATTTGCTACACTATTCGAGGCCAATAAGTATTGGGCAGATAAGAAGGAGGCGTAAGAGAAACGAAATGAATTTATTAGTATGTGGAGGTGCCGGTTTTATAGGATCGAACTTTATTAGAGTGTTTCTTGAAGAACACCCTCAGGATAAGGTTGTCAATTTGGATAAATTAACCTATGCCGGCAATTTGGAAAACTTGAAGGATGTTGAAAACAATCCAAATTATAAATTTGTTCAAGGAGATATCACCGACCTCGAGAGATTAAATGAAGTAATCAAAGAAAACTCAATCACCCATATTATTAATTTTGCGGCAGAGACACACGTTGATAGGTCAATTCATGGTGGATGTAAAGATTTTGTCTTAACAAACACATTGGGAGTGCAAATGATTCTCGATGCAGCCAAATTTAACAACATCGAAAAAATGGTTAACGTATCAACAGACGAAGTATATGGCGCACTTGAACTGGACGAAGACAGAAAATTCACTGAAAAAACTCCCATTTGGCCAAATATGCCCTATGCAGCAGCAAAAGCAGGCGGAGATTTAATGTGTAATGCCTATTGGGTAACACACAAAGTTCCTGTAATTGTCACACACTGTTCAAATAATTATGGACCTTATCAATATCCGGAAAAATTAATTCCATTCTTTATTTTTAAAGCAATGGCTGGAGAAAAGTTGCCGGTGTACGGGGACGGATTGAATGTGCGTGATTGGATTTATGTAACAGATCATGCAAAAGCCTTAATTCTTCTTTTGGAGAAAGGTGTTCCCGGTGAGGTATATAATATTGGTTCTGATAATGAAAGAAATAATTTGGAAGTAACCAAAATGATACTTAAACATCTTGGTAAGCCTGAAGATGCATTTGAGTATGTACAAGATAGACCTGGCCACGACAGAAGATATGCAATTGACGCTTCTAAGATAATGGCTTTAGGATGGAAACCGGAATATCCTCTTGAGAAATTTGAAGAAGGGTTAAGGAAGACCATTGATTGGTATTTGGAAAACAAAGACTGGGTTGACCATTTGAGAGAAAAAGCCAAAGAAGCAAACGCCCATATTAAAAAATAATGGCACCAAAATTTAATCCAATTGATGTTCAGGTTGCTGATGCTCCGAATTTCACCATGAACGTTCTCGAAATTGTAAAGAAAATTCCCGAAGGGACATCTTTTGAAGTAAAACGTTTGTATTGGTTAACAAATGTTAAAAACGAAAAGATGTCCGGGAAACATGCACACACCGATGAAGATGAAATATTTGTAGTCTTGCAGGGCAGTGCAGAATTAACCTTGGATGACGGAACGGGGGAAGAACAGGTAATGATGAACACTGGCCAAATGATATGGGTTCCTAGGTTGATTTGGCACGGATTTACCAAACTATCCGACGATTCGATAGTGCTTGCGTTATCAAGCACTCTTTACGATCCAGATAGAAAAGGCTATGTGAACGATAAAGAACAATTTATCCAATTAGCAACGAACAAATGAGTGAAAGACTTCTTGTAACAGGTGCATCCGGTTTGGTGGGATCGAGATTCGTAGAACTGAAATCTCCTGATTGTGAAGTGTTGCCTACGGACATTAATACTTTCGATATTACGGATCGTGCCTCAGTGGAAAAATTTATTTTGGAAAATAAACCAACAGCGATAATCCATTTTGCCGGATATACGGATGTAGAAGGGGCTGAAAAAGAAAGAGGGCAAGAATCCGGCCCTGCATGGGAAGTAAACGTTTTAGGAACCAGAAATATTGCAGAAACGGCAGCAAAAAATGGGGTGTACATGATTCATATTTCGACCGATTTTGTGTTCAAAGGATCCGAGGATGATAAAGGACCCCATTCGGAAGATAAACCTTTACCCGCCGACAATAATGGAATCGGTTGGTATGGCTGGACCAAAAAATTAGCCGAAGACGAGGTTCGGAAAGCCCATCCCAATGCATCCATTGCCAGGATAAGTTATCCGTTTAGAGCAAATTTTGAAGGTAAAAAAGATTTTGCCAGAAGTATTCTTTCTTTGTACGAAGGGGGAACACTATATCCTCTTTTCTCCGACCAATATCTAACACCGGCATTTATCGACGATATCGCCAAAGCATTAAATATATTGGTCAATAAAAAATTGCCCGGCACATTTCATCTGGTTTGTACGGGAGTGACAACACCATTTGAATTTGGGAATTATCTATTGGAGAAAGCAAAAGGAGTAAAAGATGCTGTAAAACCTGGTTCTCTGAAAGAATTTATGAGTGTTCCGGGAAGGACGCCAAAACCTATGTATGGGGGACTTTTAAATGAAAAAACAGAAAGTATTTTGGGAATGAAATTTTTAACGTGGAAAGAAGCAATTGACGAGCTCGTAAGGCAAATTAACTCTTCAAAAGATCAGGCCTAACTTTCATTGTTTTTTCTCGAGATTTCTCCTTTTTCCATTTTTCAATTTCACCATGATTACCTCCCAGTAGTATTTCGGGAACTTTCCATCCTTTAAAACTTTCCGGCCTTGTGTATTGGGGGTATTCGAGTAGCCCGTCCGAAAATGATTCGTTTATCGTTGCTTCTTCTTTTTTGAGAACTCCCGGGATTAGTCTGGCGACAGAATCGGCAATCAGCATTGCAGGCAACTCTCCACCCGTAAGAACAAAATCACCGATAGAAATTTCCTCGTCTACCAAATGATCGTGGATTCTTTCGTCAAATCCCTCAAAATGCCCCGCAAGGATTATTAAGTGTTTCAGTTTGGAATATTCCCTGGCTTTTTCTTGGGTATATTTATTTCCTCTTGGAGTTGTTATTACAACTTTGCATCCCGGAGTTTTAATTTCTTCCAGAATTTTATAAACCGGTTCTACCATAATTATCATTCCTGCCCCTCCACTATACGGTCGGTCATCAACCGTTCTTCTTTCCCCAAGACCGTACTTTCTCAAATCATGAATGTTAAGCTCTAGAAGACCTTTTTCCTGGGCACGTTTAACAATAGATTCACTAAAGGGCCCCTCAAACATATTTGGAAATAATGTGACAATATCTATCCTCATGGTTGTATTTTACCAGCCTGGAGTGATAAAGTGAAAACAATGAATAAAGTCGTAATAATAATGCCCACCTATAACGAGAAGGGTAATATTACAAAAATGATCGATACCCTCTTCAAAGAGGAATTCCCCAAGATATCCGAAGCTGAAATGCATCTTCTTGTAGTTGACGATAATTCTCCTGATGGAACCGGGGAAGTTGTTAAAGAAAAAATGAAATCGCATAAAAACCTGCATCTTTTAACCGGAGAAAAACAGGGTTTGGGTTGGGCTTACATTAGAGGTATGAAACATGCAATGAAAGAATTGTCAGCCGATGCCGTAATGGAAATGGATGCGGATTTCCAGCATCCTCCGCGATTTGTCAAACCAATGGTTGAAGCTTATCTGAATGGAGCTGACTATTGTATTGGAAGCAGATATATTAAAGGTGGTTCGGTACCCAAAGAATGGGCGTTTTCCAGAAAGGCTATCTCATTTTTGGGAAATCTTTTTATAAGACTGGTTCTTCTTAAACCAGGGCTTCACGATTTGACGACAGGTTTTAGATTAACAAAAGTTGAGGGGGTACTCGATAAAATTGAACTCGATAACCTTATGGAACCGAAAAGATTTGCTTACAAGGTTGATCTTCTTTATCAGAGTATCAAAAATTCCAAGAAAGTAGTTGAGGTTCCGCTCGAATTTGCTCCAAGACTTGAAGAGGCATCAAAGTTTAATCCCAAAGAAATGATATCTACTTTCAAAGTTGCGATTATTTTGGGGATTAAAGACAAGATGAAAATAATTAAATTCGGTACGGTTGGTTTTATTGGATTCATGGTTAATTTTATTTTAATCAGAGTTTTCAGGTCGTTTGGGTTACCGGAGATGGTTGTTTGGTTTTTGGCAACAGAGGCTGCAATAGTAAACAATTTTGTGTTCAATAATATATGGACTTTTAAGGAAGCTCAGATATCGGGAATTGGTAAATGGTTGCAGAAGTTTTTGCAGTTCAATCTTACTTCCGCCGGAGCATTGGCAATTCAAACCGTTTTCGGATCTTTGGGGGTAAAATGGTTTGGAGCACAATATGACTGGTTAATACTCGCAGTAGTGGTTGTCTTTATGGTCCTTCCTTACAATTACACGATGTACAATCTTGTTATTTGGAAGACTTGGAAAAACCCTTTTTCTAAAAAAAAGTAATCTGAGAGCTTTTGAGAGAACTGCCTTTGCTATAATATTCCGAAATGGCCGAAAAATTGACTAACCCCGAGCAGAGGGAAAGAGACTTCAATAAAATGCTCGTTGCCGAATATTTGAAATACGGTTCTGTCGACGAAGTCTATCGAAGACACGATTACAATCTCCCCATATCTTATCCCGGATATCAGAGACTTTTGGACAGATGGGGGATAGTCAAATCAGCCGGTCCAAACAGTACTCTTTCGGAAGCTATTACTTTCATGACAATGCTTTCGGATCACAAAATGCCCCTGGAAACTGTTTACAGGAAACTACCCCCGAGCTTTAAAACATCTATGGCAACCATGCATAGAATTCTTCACAACATTAAAGAGGGTGCAACAAGAAGGTTTGGAACCGCAGTTGTTGTTACAAGAGAGGGTGAAGATGAAAAAATGCTTGTCGGAGAAGATATTTCAACTCCGAGATTGGAATACGGAAAACCTTATGGCTCAGTGTCTTTACCTATGACATTTTCAAAGATGAGTGAAACTCCCAAGGAATCGGTAAAAAGAGTATTGCAGCAGGAAGTGTTTACAAAAGAAACAATTGAAAATGTATTTCCGGAAAATATTATCCCAAACGATATTAAACCATTTATGTATTTTGACATTGCCGACATCAATGTCGCCGTATTTCATTTGGTATTGCCTAAGAAAACGTTAGTTAAGAATTTTAGTAGTTTCAAATTGCACGACTATCGTTTTGCCGATATTTCAGAATTTATGGGAAGTGAAAGAAAAGCGCATGTCAGATCAGGTATGAGAGATATCGCAGAAGGGTACAAAAAATTTATTGAAGGCTCAACTGTAGAGGCGAAAGTATCAAATCTTAACGTGAGGTTGTCTCAATTGGCTCCGGAATACTTACATTATTAGATTTGTTTTCAAAAATTACTCCATGTTGTTCTGCTAATTCCACAACGTTCACAGGTTTGGTTACGGTTCGAATATCCGCTTTGCAATTCTCGCATATACCTCTTGGAGGAAGGGAGATCTCTCCACATCCGTTACAAACACTACCTTCCAGGCGAAGAAGCGAATGTTTCATTCTCCAAAATCTAGGAACTTCCATCTTAAATGAGATTATAAGCGGTTAAATCTATCAAACACTATCAACTTGGTGTATGCACTTGTGGAAGAATAGCTTCAAATTTGCTAGACTTCAGATATGGCTAAGTACCTAATAGATAAACTGTCGGTTTTCTTTCCCGCCTACAACGAAGAAATTAATATAAGAAGTACCGTTACAAAAGCCGTAAACGTTTTGAATAAAACCGCTAAAACTTGGGAAATTATTATTGTTAACGACGGATCGAAAGACAAGACGGGTGAAATATCAGACTCTATGGCCAAAAAAGACAAGAGAATAAGGGTAATTCACCACAACCCCAACAGGGGGTACGGAGCAGCCTTAAAAAGCGGTTTATATGGTTCCAGATATCCTTGGATTGTGTTTACAGACTCTGACGGACAGTTTGATTTTGCTCAACTTCCAAACTTTATTAACACACAAAAAGAAACAGGAGCAGATCTTGTAATCGGATACTATCTTGAAAGAAAAGTACCCTTCAACAGGAAACTAAATACTTTTTTGTGGCAAACGGTTGTAAATATTCTTTTTGGACTACATGTAAAAGATATTGATTGCGGATTTAAATTAATCAGTAAAAAGGTGTTGGACAAGATTCCAAAACTTGAATCCGAAAGAGGAGCTTTTATTTCCAGCGAGTTTTTAATAAAGGCCAAAAAGATGAAATTTAAGATTGTGGAAATTGGCGCAAAACATTTTCCGGCCAAAAAACCGGGTACGGGTGCCCATCTGAATGTAATAATCAAAAGCTTCATTGATCTTTTCAGATTATGGAAAAAATTAAGGTAAAGATTAGGGGTTTTTTAAAAAACAACACAAAAGAAATAATCGTCGTTGGTATTATTCTTCTTTTGGCTGCATTCTTGAGGTTATATCGTATTTCCGAATATATGCAATTTATGGGCGACGAAGGCAGGGATATGATTGTTGTCAGAAATCTCCTTGTAAACAAAGACCTTATCCTTATAGGGCCGGGCACATCGGTGGGCAATATGTACTTGGGGCCATTATACTATTATCTTATTGCACCGGCACTTCTTCTGTTCGATTTTGAACCGGTTGGGCCGGCAATAATGGTTGCGCTATTGGGGGTTGGAACTGTGCTTTTAACATACTTACTTACCAAAAAGTGGTTTGGTATTAGAGCTGGTGTTATTGCGGCTTTTTTCAGTGCAATATCGTATCTCTTTATCAAATACTCGATATTTTCCTGGAATCCGAACGTTCTTCCTTTTTTCTCGATTCTTTCGGTGTTTCTGCTAAGTGAAATAAAAGAAAAGAAAAGTTGGCTGATTATTCCATCGCTTGCTTCTTTTGCTTTTGTTCTGCAGTCCCATTACATGGGGATATTTTTATTTCCGGTTCTTCTGACTATATGGATTTATAAACTCAAAAACGACAAAGCTGTTAAAAGATACCTTGTAAATACTTTATTGGGGGTATTGTTGTTCTTACTCTTGATGTCACCGCTTCTTATTTTCGACCTGAGACACGGAATGATGAATTACAACGCGCTTATGGTTTATCTTAATGGGCTTGGAGGTTCCAGGACTTATTCAACGGTTACTTTATTCGATAGGGTTTTATCCAATTTTCGGTTTATGGTCGGAGAAGTTGTTGGTTCAAAGTTTGACACAATTATTACCGGCGGTTATTCGTTCCTCCTTGTGATAGGAATGATTTACCTTTCTTTCTATCACAAAAACAAATACGCAGTGTTGACGACAATAATTTGGTTTGTTATTGCGGTGTTGGGGCTAACTATCTACGGTGGAAGAATAATATCCCACTACTATGGTTATGCCTTTGCAGTTATTCCGATAATCGTAGGTGCTGTTGTGGGCGATTTAATGAAAAGAAAATATTTGGGTATTATCTTCGCTTTTCTTCTAATGTCCCCGGTTATTTATTTTGCTGTGATTAATTCCAATTTAAATTGGAAACCAAATCGGCTCGTACAAAAAGCCGAAGCGGTTGCGGATAAAATAATTGAGGAATCCGAAGGAAAAGAGTTAAACCTTGCGGTATTGTCCAATTTTAATTATGAAGATGGATACCAATATTTTGTTGAGAAGAAAGGATACGTTGCAAAAGACATTGATCCTTCGAAATTCAACGAGACTGTAACGGATCAGCTGTTTGTTGTTTGTGAGCTGGAGGAAGAAAATTGCAAACCTACAAGCAATCCCAATACTCAAATTGCCAATTTCGGCTGGAGTAAAATTGTCGGTAAATGGCAAATTGAAAACGTTATTTTATATAAATTAACCCATATACAATGAAAAAACTGTTTACACCGCTTAATATGCTTCTTTTTTCTATTTTGGTTATTGCTCTGGTTTTAAGGATTAATCACACGGAAAGAATTCTCGGTTTTTGGTATGACCAAGGAAGAGATGCTCAAGTAGTTTGGGATTTTATACACAAAGGAAAGTTTTTCTTGATTGGACCTACAACCGGTATTGAAGGTATTTTTAGAGGCCCCTGGTACTATTGGCTAATTACACCCTTTTATTTTTTGTCCAAAGGAAACCCTGTTCTTCCGGCAATGTTTCTTGCCTCAACAACCGTTTTGGGAATATATTTTCTTTATAAAATCGGTGAAAGATTGGGAGGAGTAAAAACAGGGATATTTGCATCGGTACTTGCCACGTTGTCTTTCTACCTTGTTTCGGCATCAAGATGGTTAAGTAATCCCACACCGATGTTCCTCATCAGCACTTTAACGGTTTGGTTTTTGCTAAGGTTTATTGACGGGAAGAAGTTTTCTCTTATTTGGGTGGGTCTATTAACGGGACTTGCAATTCAGTTCGGTTCGGCAGCTGAGGTTTTTTATATCCCTTCAATTTTTATTCTTTTACTTATTTACAAAAAGAAAATTAAAAATATTGGCAAATTGATACTACCGGCGATGATGTTTGTTCTCATTTTTATTCCACAGCTGTGGTTCAATTTCCGACACGATGGTGTATTTTTGGCGGCATTAAATAAATTTTTGGTTGAAGAGCAAAGTTTTAAATTATCTTTTTGGCAAATGATACAGGTAAGATTTCCTTTTTATCTCGACATGATTTCCTCAAAATTCTGGTTAAACGATGTTAAGGCGTTTACTCCGTTTGTCGGTGCCGTAATTGCGGCAATGATTATGTATTGGAAAGAAATGTGGAAGAAAGACGAATTTAAGATTATTTTTATTTTTACACTGACACCTTTTTTGGGAATGCTGTTTTTCCAAGGAAACCACGGAAATGTATATGAATATTATTTTTCGGGTTACTTTTATCTTTGGATTCTCCTTTTTGCTTATTGTTTGATAATGCTTGCGAGAAGTTTTGTCGGAAAGATTGTATTAATTGTTTTTATGGGGATATTCCTTTTCAAAAACATTCCTTTGTCTTATGGAATGGCTTTTAGAATGGGAGATGATGGAACCTCCGCAATATACTTGAGCAATCAAAAAAAGATAATCGATTGGATATACGATGATGCTACAGATCAACCTTTTAATATCGATGTTTATGTTCCCCCTGTAATACCGCATGCATACAACTATCTCTTTGAATGGTATGGTGGGACTGTTAAGGAGAGACAGCCGAATAAAGAATTGGTGGATACTTTGTACACGATATATGAACTTGATATTCCCCATCCCGAAAGACTTGATGTTTGGTTAAAACGTCAGGATACGATAGGCAAGGTTGTTGACGAATACAGATATGGAGGAATAACCGTACAAAAAAGGATTAGAATCCAATGATTAATAAAATACTTAAAAGCCCGCTGTTTTATTTGATCTTGATAGTTATCATTGCAACAGGATTGAGATTGTTCAGACTTTCCGATTATTTTTACTATGCACACGATAACGATTTGGCCGCATGGATGGTGAAGGACATTGTAAAAAATGGACACCTTAGATTAATCGGACAGGAGACCTCAACGGCAGGAATATTTATTGGTCCATTTTTTTACTATCTTATGATTCCGTTCTTTTTACTTACTAATCTCGATCCGATTGGAATTACTTATTCTGGAATTATTCTTGGTATCGTAACGACACTCAGTTTCTTTTATGTATTTTACTCAACTCACAACAAAAAAGTTGCTTTTATTGCAACCATTATCTATGCAACATCGCAATATTTGGTTTTCAACGACAAGGAGATTGTTCCTACGATGTTTGTTTATCTTTGGACTGTTTGGTATTACTTCGCTATAAAAAAGCTATTGGATGGAAAAAAGATTGGTTATATTGTTTCGGGTATACTAATCAGTTTTATTTGGCATATAAATTTTGCTCTTGTGCTTCTTCTTCCTTTAATCCCCGTTGCAATCCTAATGTCAGGAAAGAAATTGAATTATAGATATATTCTTTATGGATTATTGGCAATTATTCCCATGTCCATTCCGTTATTACTGTTTGAATTTAGACATGGATTCATGCAGATAAACGCTTTAATTACCTCGCTTACAACAACTCAAAGCCAAGTATTCACGCTTTCGGAAAGATTCAATAGAGTATTGGAGTTATCCGGGAAAAACTTAAAAAGCCTTCTTCTCCCGGGAATATTCGAAGGGGCAAGTATGTATGCAACGATAGTTGGGGTTATAGTACTTTTCCTGGCAATATATAAAAAAATAATGGATAAAAAAACCGGAATATTAATTTTCTCCTGGATACTTTTATATATGCTTTTCTTTACTTTTTATTCAAAGATATTATCTGAATATTATTTAAACGGAATGATTGTTGCCTGGATTGTTGTTTTTTCTATTCTTATCGGAAGACTTTTTGAAATGAATAACAAGACAAAAATTTTGGGTGCTCTTTTAATGTTTATGGTTGTTGAATCAAACTTGGAGGCAATATATTTGATGCCAATAAATAAAAGCGGATATTTACACAGAAAAGAAATTGTCAGATTAATAGACGAGGACAGGCAAAAACAGGATTATCCTTGTGTATCGGTTTCTTATATCACTGAGGTCGGCAATGATTTGGGATATCGATTCTTTTTTTATCTGAGAGATATGCATGTCGGTAAACCGGCCGGTGGTGCACCCGTTTATTCAATTGTTTATCCTTTATCAATGGTAGACAAAGTAGACTTGGAGGTCGGTGCTTTGGGTCTCATTTATCCTGACTATAAAAAATACAGTAAAGCCGAAATCGAAAAAGTGTGTTCAGGTGAAAATCCCAACTTATTTGAGCCGATGTTCGGGTATACTGAATAGACATATGTTTTTAACCGTAATTATTCCTTGTTATAACGAATCAGCCAATCTGAAAAGAGGGGTTTTGAGAGATGTTTATAAATATCTCTCCGGAAAGATGTTTTCTTGGGAGGTACTTGTTTCGGACGACGGATCGACCGACGACAGCAAGGATGTAATCAAAAAAGAAATTGCAAAACTGCGAGGTTTTAAACTTCTTGAAAATCCACACGGAGGAAAACCGTCGGCCCTTCTCTATGGAATCCGTGCTGCGAAAGGGGATTATATATTGTTTACAGACATGGACCAATCAACACCAATCACGGAATTGGAAAAGTTAATTCCTTTTGTTAAAGATAACGATGTGGTAATCGGTTCGAGAGGAATGAAGAGGGAAAATTTTCCTCTTTACAGAAAAATGGGTGCGGCGGTGTTTATGAGCATCAGAAGAGCTCTTATTCTTCCCGAAATAAAAGATACGCAATGCGGATTTAAATTGTTTGAAGCAAATGCTCTTAAAAAAGCATTTCCAAAGTTGGAGTTTTTTCAAAAGAATGAAAAAGTTGTCGGATGGAAGGTTACTTCGTTTGATGTCGAATTATTGCAAATCTTGAAAATGATGCGCAAGAAAATAAAAGAAATTACCGTTACCTGGATCGACGAAGACACAAGTAGTAGTAAAGGTGGAGGATTATCGAGATATGTTAAAGAATCCAAAGAAATGCTTTTACAAATATTGAGGGTAAAAATTAACGAACTCCGCGGCGTATACAAATGAAACAATTTTTGAAAGACAAAAAGGCAATGCTTATTCTTGGTGTTTTGTTAGTGTTGGGAATTATTTTCAGGTTTGTAAATTTGACACAGGTTCCGGTATTTGCCGATGAAGCGATATATTTAAGATGGGCTCAAATAATGAGAGCCGAAGAGACATTGAGATTTCTTCCGCTTTCCGATGGAAAACAACCCCTCTATATGTGGACAGTCATTCCCTTTTTTAAATTTATTTCCGATCCTCTTGTTGCAGGAAGAATTCTTTCTATTCTTACGGGGCTTGCAACGGGAATTTTTATATATCTTTCTTCCCGTCTTCTTTTTGAAAACAAAAAAGTTGCAATATTAGCATTTGCCATTTCGATGTTGTCACCATTTTTAATATTCTTCAACAAACTTGCTCTTGTTGATTCAATGCTAGCAATGTTTGGGGTAATGACTTTTTTCTTTACTTTACTTACGGCAAAAACAAGAAGGAATGATTGGGCGATAGTTGCAGGTGCATGTTTAGGTGCCGCATATCTCACCAAATCACCGGCATTGTTTTTTGCTTTAGGAATCCCTTTTTCTCTTCTTCTGTTTTCTTATAAAGGAAAAGGGTTTAAGGGAATATTAAATGCAATATTTTTGATTGCCTTGATTGAAATAATCGGTTACGCAATTAGTAATATATTAAGACTTGGCCCAAATTTTCATTTAATCAAAATGAGAAATATGGATTATGTTTATCCGATTAACCACATACTCGAAAGTCCGTTTTCTCCTTTTGTTTCTCATTTTAAAGCATCATTCGAATATCTATGGATAATGGGACCGTCTGCGTTATTAGGTTTATTCTTTTTGGGGATCTTCACAAATCTCAGAAAATATTGGAGGGAAATAATCTTCACTTTGGCATTTATTGCAATTCCACTTATAGCCAACAGTGAATATGCAAAGGTATATACGGCAAGATATATGTTGTACATGGTGCCTTTTATCGCCCTATTGGCGGGAAATGCAATCGACTATAAAAACAAAGTATTAAATGTGGTAGTAAATATTTTGATTATTTTATTTATTGGTCATAGTATGTTTATCAATTTGGAAACAATATATGCTGTCGAAAAAGTGAATCTTCCGAGGGGAGAAAGATCTGGTTATTTTGAAGAATGGACTGCCGGATACGGGATTAAAGAAATATCGGAATTTCTTAAAGAAGAACGTAAGGATAATCCAAATAAAAAGATAGTAGTCGGAACTGAAGGATATTTTGGAACCCTACCCGACGGACTTCAAATGTATATGAGTGATACTCCTGAAGTAATCGTAATCGGTGTCGGATTAGGGATTGATAGAATTCCGAATCCTCTTTTAGAATCATTCAAAAGTGGAAATAGTACTTATCTTGTTGTTAATAATTCCAGATTGTTGGGTAACCCGGAGAAGATGGGAATGGAAATTGTGGCGGCTTATCCAAAACAAGTCAGACCTGACGGATCAAGAGAGTCATTGTATCTGCTTAAAGTGAAAGGAATTAGATAATGGCTAATGCTCCCGGGGATAACCTGGATCCTACCGACGAGATTAATTTATCAACCGTTAAAGAAAGGGCGGTCAAAGGTGTTGTTGTCTTAACCGGTAGAACATTTTTTCTTAGTATTATTTCGCTTGTTGCCACCGGTCTTCTTACAGTATTTTTGGATCCTAGCGAATTCGGTATTTTTTGGATAGTGTCGGCTGTTGTAAATTTTTTGGCTTATTTCAGTGATGTCGGGTTGGCCGCTGCTCTGATTCAAAAGAAAGAATCACCGACAAAAGACGATTACAGGACAACTTTTTTGGTTCAGCAAATACTTGTGTTGACATTACTTGCCCTCATTTTTATTGGTACTCCGTATATTGTAAAAATTTATAATCTTTCCGAAGCTGGGAAAGTATTATTGTGGTCATTGGGTTTGTCATTATTTTTCTCCTCATTAAAAACTATTCCTTCAATAATGCTCGAGAGAAGATTGGAATTCAATAAACTTGTAATTCCACAGATAGTTGAAAATTTAATCTATAACCTGGTTGCGGTATTTTTGGCATGGAAAGGATTTGGTTTAACAAGTTTTACTATAGCAATACTTTTGAGAAGCATTGTGGGTCTTGTTATTATCTATATTCTTCAACCTTGGTTGCCTTGGTTTGCTTTATCGAAAGCTTCTTTGAAAAAACTTTTAACCTACGGTGTCCCTTATCAGGCAAACACGCTTTTGGCTACATTAAAAGACGACGCAATGACGGCTTTTTTGGGAACATCCCTGGGTTCAGCAGGGGTAGGGTTTCTTGGTTGGGCACAAAAATGGGGACAATCACCGTTAAGATTCTTTATGGATCATGTTCTAAAAGTAACTTTCCCGGCATTTGCCAGAATGCAGGACAACAAAGAAGAACTAAGAAACTTTTTAACAAGATCAATATTCTTTATTTGTATATTGGTATTCCCAAGCATTATTGGCTTGGTCGTCGTTGCTCCGATTCTGGTACAAATTATTCCCAAGTATGCAAAATGGGCTCCGGCACTTCTTCCCTTGGCTCTTGTTGCCATTAATACAATTTTTGCTGCGGTGACTACGCAATTGACCAATCTGTTAAATGCGATAGGGCAAATCAAAACGACATTCAAACTTATGGTGATGTGGACAGTTCTTACATGGCTTTTGGTTCCTTTTGCGGCAATTAGATATGGTGTAGTAGGTGTTGCCGCCGCATATTCCATAATCGGAGCAAGTTCTCTTATTGCAATATATATCGTAAGAAGAAAGGTATATTTTTCCCTTATTGATTCTGCAGGTAAACCCCTGGCGGGAGCTGCCTTAATGGGAGTATTTGTTTGGGTACTCAGGAACTATCTTCCCGTAAGCATTTCTTCGGTAATTATCCTTATTTCATCTGGTCTATTGGTTTATCTTGGATCTATGTTTTTGATAGTAGGACCCGGTTTTATTCAAGACATCAAGAAAAGTTTTCGAACCCTGATGGCCAGGAAATAGGCAGAAGGGAATAATAGCTGTAAAATATACGTATGAGTAAAATATCCGTTGTAATTAATACCCTGAACGAAGAAAAGAATATCAAAAAAGCAATTACATCTGTAAAAAGCTTTGCTGACGAAATTGTGGTTGTAGATATGCATTCCGGTGATAAAACGGTAGAGATAGTAAAAGAGATGGGGGCAAAAGTATATGACCACGAACCGGTAGGCTATGTCGAGCCGGCAAGAAATTTTGCCATTTCAAAAGCGGAAAGCGAATGGGTGTTTATCTTGGATGCCGATGAGGAAGCTTCCGAAGGATTAGCCAAGAAAATAAAAGAAATTGTAAAAGGAGATATTGGAGATTATTATAGAATCCCGAGAAAAAATATAAACTTTGGAAAGTGGATCAAACACGCCAGATGGTGGCCAGACTACAACATCCGGTTATTCAGAAAAGGATGTGTGTCTTGGAATGAAGTCATTCATTCTGTCCCGATGACAACCGGTCAGGGATTTGAAATCCCTCCAGAAGAGAAGTATGCAATTGTTCATCACAATTATTCCAGTATTTCGGATTATATATCAAGGTTAAACAGATACACCGATGTCCAATCGAAATTCTTGAGCAAGAATGGTTATAAATTTGAATGGAAAGATTTGATAGGCAAACCAGTCGGTGAATTTTTGGGGAGATATTTTTCGGGAGAAGGATATAAAGACGGGCTGCATGGGTTGGCACTATCTGTTTTGCAAGGATTTTCCGAATTTGTAACATATCTTAAAGTTTGGGAGCTTAACAAATTTGAAGAAAAAAATATTGACATCAAAAAACTGGAAGATGAAGTTCAAAAATCCCAAAAAGAAGTATTGTGGTGGATAAGAGACAGAAGAATCAGTTCCATGTCGATTATTCCCAAAATGCTGAATAAAATATTTAGAAAGGTAACAAATGGCTAACCCAAAAGTAAGCGTAATCATACTTAATTGGAACAGAAAAGACGATACTGTCGAAACTCTGAAAAGTTTAAATAGAAGTAGTACGACAAATTACGAATTAAACATCATTGTTGTTGACAACGGTTCAACGGATGGGAGCATTGAAGCATTCAACAAGATTACGAATATTAAATTTAGACTCATTTCCCTTGATACCAATACCGGTTTTGTTATGGGAAACAATATCGGAATTAAAGCTGCTCTTGAAGAAGAGGGTGCAGATTATGTACTTACTCTCAATGACGATACGTTGGTTGATAAAAACATGATCAAAAACATGATCAAGTATATTGAGGAAGATAAGTCTGTTGGCATTACCGTTCCAAAAATATATTTCGCACCAGGATTTGAGTTTAAAGATAAATATCCAAGAGGAGTATCCGGAAAGGTGATTTGGTATGCAGGAGGAAAAATTGATTGGGACAATGTATATGCAAGCAATTTTGGGGTAGATGATGTTGATAGAGGCCAGTATGACGAAAGAAAAGAAACGGATTTTGCAACTGGTTGTGCCCTTCTAATAAAAAGAAAAGTTTTGGAGAAAATTGGGATGTTTGATGAAAGATACTTTGCGTACATGGAGGATGTGGATCTTTCTCGAAGGGCTATTAATGCAGGTTATAAAGTTGTCTACGTTCCTGAAGCATATATGTGGCACAAGGTATCGCAAAGTTCAGGAATCGGAAGCGAACTAAACGACTATTTTATTACCAGGAACAGAATGATTTTTGGCCTTTCATATGCAAAACCAAGAACCAAATTTGCTCTATATCGAGAATCTTTGAAACTCCTTTTCTTCGGTAGAAAGTGGCAAAGAAGAGGAATACGTGATTATTATCTTCGAAAGTTCGGTAAAGGAAGTTGGAAATAGAATGTTAAAGATCTCCGCAATAATTCCTGCCAAGAATGAGGAAAAGATGATTGCAGGTGCAATCAAATCTCTGCTATGGTGTGACGAAATCATCGTCGTTGACAACGGATCAACGGATGACACGATAACAATCGCCAAGAAAATGGGAGCAAAGGTTATCGAATGTGAATCAAAAGAAATCGATTTTAGTAAGCCTCGAAATATGGGAGCGAAAGAGGCAAGCGGAGATTGGCTTTTATATGTTGATGCTGACGAAAGGGCAACAGAAGAATTGCGCGTCGAGATTGAAAAAGCAATTGAGAGTTCGGTCTTAAATGCGTATTCTCTTCCCAGACAAAACAATTTTCTTGGACACGATATGAGATATGGTGGGTGGTGGCCGGACAGGGTCATGAGATTGATAAGAAAAGAGTCGCTAACAAGATGGGAAGGGAAACTTCACGAACAACCCGTCATCAAAGGAGATAAAGGTGAACTGGCAACACCTCTTTATCATATAACCCACAGGAGCCTTTCCGAAATGATTGAAAAGACCAACAAATGGTCAGTTGTGGAAGCAAAACTGTTGTTTGAATCAAATCATCCTCCAATGACTTGGTGGAGATTTTTATCGGCAGGTTTTCGAGAATTTTGGTTTAGAGGAATTCGCAAATTAGGATTTTTAGATGGCCCTGTAGGAATTATTGAAATCTTTTTTCAAACGTTTTCAAGGATGATAACATATGCGAAACTTTGGGAAATGCAAATACAGAAAAATAAATGAGAGCAGCAATTGTAAATCCATATTTTGACACCCTAGGAGGAGGAGAAAGATACACATTGGCGGTTGCCACAACCTTAAGAGATGAAGGATATAACGTTTCCCTTGAATGGAAAGATGAAAGTATAAAAAAGAAACTGGAAGAAAGATTTGGGATAGATTTAACTGGTATCCAGATTGTCGATGATGTTAAAAGAGGAGACGGATATGATGTTTGTTTCTGGGTTTCTGACGGAAGCATTCCAACCCTTAAGGCAAGGAAAAACATTCTTCATTTTCAGGTACCGTTCCACGATGTAAACGGAAAAACACTTATCAATAAAATGAAGTTATTCAGGATAAACAAGGTGATATGTAATTCTCATTTCACTAAAAAAGTAATTGACGAAGAATTTGGAATATCAAGCGAAGTTGTTTATCCTCCGGTATCTGTAGGAACAATAAAACCGAAGAGAAAAGAAAACATAATCTTATTTGTTGGTAGATTTTCTCAACTGAAGCAATCCAAAAATCAAGATATATTAGTTGCGGCGTTTCGAAAGTTTTACAACAAGGATCATAAAGAATGGAAAATGGTTCTATGCGGAGGAACCGAAGTTGGAGGGAAAGAATATTTGGAAGAATTGAAAAAAGAAGCAAAATGTTTTCCGATTGAATTTGTCGAGAATCCTCCTTTTAAAGTAGTTGCAGATTTATATGGAAGAGCAAAAATTTTTTGGTCGGCAGTTGGATATGGTGCAAAACCCAGTGAGCCGGAAAAGGTAGAGCACTTCGGTATTACAGTCGTTGAAGCGATGGCCGCAGGAGCAACACCGGTTGTATATGATGCGGGTGGATATAAAGAATCTGTCGAAAACGGAGTAAACGGATATAGATGGAACAAAGTATCAGAGCTAATAAAGTTAACAGAAAAAATAATTGATAAAAAAGAATACGTAAAAATGTCAAAAGCAGGAGCGGAGAAAAGTAAGAAATATTCATATCAAGAATTCTCCAACGAATTTAAAAAATATCTGTAATGATAAATAGGAAAAACTTAATTACTACCGCATTTCTCATTCTTATATTTGGATTATCTGTTCTTTTGAGAATGCTTTTTGTTAAATACGGTTCGATATTATTTAGTTATGATCAGGCACGAGACGCCTTCATGGCAAAAGAAATAATTGCAGGAGATTTGAAAATAATGGGACCACCGGCGTCTATTTTACAAGGACTAAGTCACGGAGTAATTTGGTATTATCTTCTTGCAATATTTTATTCGATTGGACAAGGAAGTCCTATTGTGGCGGCTTATTCTTACGGGGTAGTTGTTTCTTTGTCGATTTTTTCAATATTCCTTTTGAGTAAAACATTATCCGGTAATGGCAAAATCGGATTGGTATCAGCTTTGCTCTGGGCTGTATCTTTTGAAGGAATTCAATATTCAACATGGCTTTCAAATCCTTCGTTGGCATTTATTTTTACCCCCTTAATATATTTGTTTTTATGGTTATGGATAGAAAAGAAAAAATCCATTTATGCACTTGCAGCGGGAATCTTTCTTGGATTATCCGTTCAGGCGAATTTATTTTTAATATATCATTTAATTTCGATAGCAATACTCCTTCTTATTAATAGGGTAAAAATATTATCGAAGCATTCACTTCTATTTGTTGTCGCATTTTTGGTATCAATATCAACTTTAATACTGGAGCAGATTAAATTCGGTTTTGCCGGAATCAAAGGAGTTGTGTTCCTTCTGTCCGGAACGGACAAATTCGTGAGTTCAACAGGATTTGGTGACTTTTTGATTAATTATTTAAACCAGATTGGGACAGTATTTTCGAATAATCTTTTTCCATATAATCACGCTTTTGGTGGATTGTTGGGAACTATTGTTGTTGTATTGACAATTAAGAAATTAATTCAAGACGAGAAAAGGCATAATTGGACCCTCTATATTCTTGTCTTTATGTTTTCTCAAATAATTATTTCAATGTTTGGGGGAATGAGCACTCCGTATATCGGAGTTGGTTTGGGTGTGGCAATAATTATTTTAACGACCAACTTAATATTTTCGATCAAATCGTCTGTCGTTAAAATTCTGACTATTCTGTTTTTTGTATGCATTGGAATATCAACTGTATTTACAAAAGCCGATAAAAGTATTTTTGCAATTCAGGAAGAAATGCGAATAGACATAACCCAAGAACTGATTGATTATACTTATCAGGAAAGTAATGGAGAGAAGTTTTCAATTAATACGGTTACGGCTCCCTTGTGGGTTAATACAACCTGGTCGTATTTATACAAATGGTATGGAATGGAAAAATACGGATATTTACCCAATTTTATTGGAAGAGATCAAATTGGACAAATTGATCAGCTCGGTAGCGGAAAGCCGGAAAAAACAATATACCTCATTATCGAACCAAGTATTGCCATCCCACAAAGATATATAGATGCTACAATTGCTGAAGAAAATGCGAGATCAAAAGTTCTTGAAGAGAAAAATTGGAAAACACTTATCGTTCAAAAAAGAATATTAAAATGAAACAAATATCCAAAACTGCAGAGGAACTACACGAACAAGTACCAGCAAACTGGTATTATGAGTCTTTAAAAGTTGATCCTTTTCAAAGGTATTGGCACAAAAGAAGATTTGATGAAGTATCAAAAGTGATTAGTCCGGTTAAAGGAGAAATTCTTGATATTGGAAGTGCCGACGGAATGTTCTCCAAAGTGATACTTGATAAAACCGGTGCGAAAAAATTAATCGGTATCGATGTTCTCAAAAAATCTGTTGATTGGGCAAATAAACATTGGAAAAAATATCCGATGAAATTTATGGTTGGTGATGCACACAAGTTAAGTTTTAGATCAGGAACCTTTGATGCGGTTTTTGCATTAGAAGTATTAGAGCATGTTCATAAACCGGTTGAAGTTTTTAAAGAAATAAAAAGAATTCTCAAAAAGAACGGATACGGAATGTTTTTAGTTCCTTCGGATAATTTTCTTTTTAGAACAATTTGGTGGTTATGGTTACATTTTTACCCCAGAGGATGGGTATGGAAAGAAACGCACATACAAACGTACAGAAATAATTATTTGACGAAGGTATGTAAGAAGTCCGGTTTCAAAATTGAAGAGGATAAGAAATTTATTTTGGGTATGTTACATTTAGTAAAGGTTAGAAAATAAATGGAAGTATCTATAGTAATACCAAATTATAATGGTAAAGAAATAATCGAGAAGAATTTGCCTCACGTATTAAAAGCAAAAAAATATTTGGGTAATAATATCAAGGAAATAATCATTGTTGACGACGGATCGTATGACGACAGTGTAAATTTTATTAAAAAAAGTTTTCCCGAAATCAGATTAATCGTTCACAAAAAAAATAGAGGTTTTTCTTGTGCTGTTAACACCGGTGCCAGGATGTGTAAAGGGGATCTGATCTGCTTACTAAATTCCGATGTTGTTCCC
The DNA here is from genome assembly GCA_964617045.1 of uncultured Gammaproteobacteria bacterium. GTDB lineage: Bacteria > Patescibacteriota > Microgenomatia > UBA8517 > UBA8517 > CAZTVZ01. Next base: position 83,485 of record CAZTVZ010000002.1, read on the forward strand.
GAAGAGAAATTCTTGGTGAATTCATTGCCTCATTTTAAAGACAAAAAGGTTTTTGCCGTATCACTAAGGGAGAGAGGTTATTCGTGGGCAACAGGCAACTTTCTTAACGGTTATCTGCACCATGAACAAGGTACGGTTTCCGACAAGACACACTATTCTTTGTGGGCAAGTGGGGGGAGCGCCTTGTTTAGAAGATCAACATGGATGGAGCTCGGAGGAATGGACGAAAAGGTATTTTCTCCGTTTTACTGGGAGGACATCGATTTATCATATCGGGCAACCAAAAGGGGATATGATGTTTTGTGGGAACCGGGATCGGTTGTCGATCACAAACACGAATCCACCGTAAGTAAATTGTCCAAGAAATATGTACAACGAATAAGGGAAAGAAACGAACTTTTGTTTATTTGGAAAAATATTCATAGTAAGAAATTCATCAGAAATCATATAGGAGCCTTACTTAAAAGGATTATTAAACATCCGGGATATTTGGTTATTTTTGTAATGGCCTTATCGAAGTTGGGAATTGCCTTGAAAGCAAGGAAGAAAGAAATTAAAGAATCAAAACTTTCCGATGAAGCAGTGTTTCAAAGAGTAACAGCATGAAACCATCAATATCAATTGTTATCGTTAATTACAACACAAAGGATTTGATTGTTGATTGCATCAATTCTATTAAGAAAGACGGTCCCAACGATGCTGAAATAATTGTGGTGGACAACAATTCAACTGATGGTTCCGTTGAAGCAATCAATAAACTAAAGGGTATAAAAACAATTTTCAACGATAATAATACCGGTTTTGCATTTGCCAATAATCAAGGAATAAAAATTGCCAAAGGCAAATATGTATTTCTTCTAAACTCTGATACTTACCTTACAAAAGGAGCACTGGAAGATTTGATGAAATTTGCAGACGAACACGATGATGCGGGTGTCGTTGGTCCCAGACTCCTTAATATTGATAAATCCTTGCAGTATTCATGTTTTCGTTTTCCGACAATTACCAATGCTATTAAACAATATTGGTTTGGGGAAAAAGGGCTTTTTGACAAATATGTTCCGGGACTGGATAAACCTTACGAGGTGGATGCTGTTGTCGGCGCGGCTTTTTTGATGACTCCCAAAGCTCTCGAAAAAGTAGGGGGGTTAGATGAAAGATATTTCTTCTATTTTGAAGACTTGGCTTACTGTAAAAGAGTTCACGAAAAAGGTTTGAAAGTGTACTATTATCCTAAGCCAAAAATTGTTCACTATCACGGGGCTAGTATTAAAAAAGTAGAAACAGAAGATGCGGGAAGATGGAAGAGAATGATCCCTTCCAGTAAGATTTACCACGGCCTCTTCAAGCATTACCTTTTAACCTTTATAATGTTACTAGGCCAGAAATGGTCTAAGTTATATGAAGTTTTTAAGAAAAATTCGTAAAGATCTCCCGTATCTGTTTTTTATCCTGCTGTTGACACTTCCGGTATTCATTCGCTTAATAAGACCCGGCTATTTTGTGATGCAGGATGATCTGCAGGCATTTAGAACCCAGCAGATGGATAAGTGTTTTGAAGATAAGCAATTGCCTTGCAGGTGGGTTCCTGATGCGGGATACCAATACGGTTATCCTCAGTTTAATTATTATCCGCCATCCGTATATTACTTTAGTGCTTTACTTCATAGAGCGGGTTTCCAGTATATAGATGCAGTTAAGGCAATGTTTGTGTTGGGATACGTAGTGTCTGCAATTACGATGTATCTATTGGCAAGTTCGGTTTTTAAAAACAGATGGATAGGGTTTGTTTCTTCTCTTTTATATACTTATATTCCCTACAAGGCCGTGGAGGTATATGTCAGAGGAGCCTTAAACGAATTTTGGGCTCTTTCCTTTTTCCCGCTTGTTCTTTGGGCATCATATAGATTAATAAAAAAGGACAAGAAAAAATATCTTCTCTGGTTATCTATTGCCATTGCACTTCTTTTGACGACACACTCACTAACGGCCATGATTTTTATTCCGTTTGCCGCAGTCTGGGTATTCTTTTGGATATTTCGATTTAAAAAAGAAGTATTCAATAAAAAATTGATTGCCTCCTTGCTTCTAGGTTTTGGTTTATCTGCTTTTTTTGTATTACCGATGATGTTGGAAAAACAGTATGTTCATGTAGATTCGGTTCTTTCTGGATATTTTGATTACAGGCAACACTTTGTATCACTATATAAATTGTTTATCTCGAGAGAATGGGGATACGGTTCTTCAGGATTTCCCAACGAACTTCTTAACCTGTCGGTTGGTGTCGTTCAGTGGGGAGCTGGAATACTTGCAGTAATCGTAAGCATTCTAAACTTCAAAAAGAAAAACAAATCATATGCCTATCTCGGAATTACGTTGGGTCTAATGACGATTTTCTCCTTGTTCATGATTCATATGAAATCCAGTTTTATTTGGACAATGCTACCATTTCTTAAATGGTTGCAATTCCCTTGGAGATTTCTTTCTATTTCAATTGTCTTACTTCCTGTGTTGGTCGGTGTTTTATTGCATTACACCGGCAAAGCAAAATACGTTATCGGTTCACTGCTTGTTGTCGGAGCAATATTGCTGAATATTCAATTTTTTAAAGAAAAAGAATGGTTAAACATTACGGATCAGGGCAAATTCTCCGGTCAATATTGGGAAAAACAACTGACAATAAGTATTTTTGATTATCTTCCAATATATGCGACTCTTCCTCCTGTGGAAAAAGCTCCCGCAGAGCCGGAAGTTTTGGAGGGTGTAGCCAAATTTGAGAATTACGAAAAAGGATCAAATTGGCAAAAAGGAAAAGTAAAAGTTGAAACCGAAAAGGCCCTTTTGAGAGCTCCGATATACGATTTTCCGGGAATGACTGTTTCTTCATCGGAAAAAATTGTTAAACATATAAATAATGACTGTCGGGGACAAGAGTTTTGTTTAGGGCTGGTAACTTTTGAACTTGAAAACGGAGACCATGATATTAAAATCGAACTAAAAGATACTCCGATAAGAACAATCGGAAATTATTTATCGATATTTTCTGTTTTGTACCTTATTTTCCTTATACTTAAGAGAAATGATGACTTTAATTAACAAATATTGGAGATTAATTGTAATTACCCTTCTTGGGTTTGCAATTGCTCTACCACTACTAACAAAAGGACCTTTTGCCAATCACGACGAAATGAACCCGATTAGATTTTTGGCAATAAAAGATTGTATTGAAGACGGACAGTTTCCGTGTAGATGGTCAAAAGATTTAGGTTGGGGGAATGGGTTCCCGATATTCAATTATTATGCACCGGGACCTTACTATTTGGGAGCTGTGCTTAGCGAAGTTGTAGGTTACATTAATGCAGAAAAATTATTGGTTTTATTTTCTTTGGTTGCCGGTGGAATGGGCATGTATATATTTGTTAAAAAACTTTACAACGAAAACGCCGGGTTCGTTGCCGGTGTACTGTATACAATTGCTCCTTATAAAGCCGTAGATATTTATGTACGTGGTGCCTTGTCCGAAGCGATGGCACTAGCCATAGTACCGTTTCTATTCCATTTTGCTTATCTTCTTATCAAAGACAAAGAGAAAAAGTACTTTATTTCTTTTTCCATAACTCTGTTTTTCTTCTTAACAACTCACAACATAATGACGATACTCTTTATCCCGCTTCTTGCACTATTTTCGATAATCATTTTATTTAAAGAAGGATTGAAAAAGTTACCACTCCTCATTACATCCGGATTGTTGGGGGTTGGATTGTCGGCATTCTATCTATTACCAGCCTTTTTTGAAAAAAAACTTGTTAGAGTCGATACACTTACCGGAGACTATTATAATTTCCAGAACCATTTTGTATCCCTTAAGCAAATGTTTATTAGTAATTATTGGGGATACGGTTCTTCGGGGCCTGGACTTGCCGATGGAATGTCGTTCCAAGTCGGGTATGTTCATTGGGCAATTGCTTTAATTGCACTTCTTTTCATAGCAATTAGAGTAATCAACAAAAAAGTTGCTCTTCAGACCGTATTGTTTGGAATAGTATTTATTCTTTCCGTTTTTATGATGCATAACAAATCTGCCTTTATTTGGCAGATAATACCACTGCTTAATTATTTACAATTCCCGTGGAGGCTCCTATCGCTTGTTATATTTACGTCTTCGATTTTGGGGGGTTATGTTATAACCCAATTAAAAGGAAAAATTCTTGATGTTTCCATTATTCTTGTGTCGGTTATTGCGATAATAATTAATTTCAATTATTTCAAACCCGAAAAGTTTTATACCGAATATAATGATCAAAGTTTGTTTGTCGGAAAAGTGTGGGAAGATCAAAGAAGTGGAATTCTTCTTGATTACCTTCCTGTGGGAGCAATAGAAGCAAGGGAGCCTGCCTCTTCAGTACCATTAATCAGAGAGGGAGACGGAATTATCTATTCGTACGTCGTTAGATCAAATAGTTTTTCGTTTAAATATATTGCCCAGGAAAATTCATTGTTGGAAATACCCGTATACTATTTTCCCGAATGGGAGTTGAAAGTTGACGGAAAAGAGAAGGATATTATTAAAAGTGACGTGGGAAGGATCATGGTTGAATTGGAGAAGGGAAGTCATGAAATAAAAGGTGTTTTTGGGGATACTCCTCTAAGGGATTTCTCAAATTTGTTAAGTCTTCTGTCTTTCCTTGTCCTTGCATTTTTACTGCTCAGGAAAAGAGTAGAGAAGATAAATATCGATAAAAGGATTGTTGTATTGGCACTTGTATTATCGATTCCTGCTATCTGGAGTTTTATATCCAAGGGTTTATACGGGTTTTCGGATGATTCACATATTGGTTGGATGTATGAAATGGATAGGGCAGTCAAGTCTTTCAAATTTCCACCCAGGTTTGTTCCCGACTTAAGCTACGGATTTGGATATCCCTTGTTTACATTTGTGTATCCTTTGCCTTTCTATCTCGGTGAAGTCTTTCATCTTCTTGGTATGACCCTTGTCGGGAGTTTCAAAATGGTTTTGGCATTATCAATTCCCCTCTCAATGCTTGCAATGTACAAATTCCTTAGAGAGTTTATGAAGAAAGAATATTCATTATTGGGATCTGTGATATATGTATATGCCCCATATCGGGCAACGGAACTATTTGTAAGGGGAGCGATAGGGGAGATAGTGGCATTTATCTTTATTCCACTTGTTGCGTGGTCTTTCGTCAAACTAACCAAAGAAAAAAACACAAAATGGATTGCGGCATCGGCATTATCTGTTGCAGCCCTAATTATGTCGCACAATATTATGGCATATATGTTTATGCCCTTTGCGCTTCTCCTCTTGGTTTTAAGAATTGTTTTCGTTTATCGTAACGATATATCTCAGTATGTTCGTGGATTTATATCAATAATTTTTGGACTTGTTATTTCAATATATTTTTGGCTTCCTGCAATAGTGGAAAGCTCGCTGATGCAATACTCCACGGTATTTAATTATTTGGATCATTTTCCGACACTAAAACAACTCGTTACTCCTTACTTCGGTCACGGAGCGTCTGTCCCCGGACCATATGACGGAATATCCTTCTATATTGGAGTAATTGGGTTATTTATTGCTCTCGTGGGAATAGTCCACTTTTTCTTAAAAAGAAATGACTATACCCGGGAGGAAAAAGTATTTGTTGTTTGGGGAATTATTATGTTAGGTGTTTCGGTGTTTATGATGAATCACCGATCAGCCTTTATCTGGGAAGCAATACCGCTGATTAAATACTTCCAATTCCCGTGGAGATTTTTGGTCCCCGTAATATTTTCTTTGCCGATATTCCTAATTGCGTTTGAAAAAAATAGCCCTATTAAATACGCACCCGGGATTTTAGTTATCCTTACAATTCTTGTAAATTCTCAATATTTTATTCCGGAAAGTTTTTTGGGTAGAACCGATGATTATTATTTAAAAAGATTTGTTCCTTATCCGATTGCAAGCGAAGAGTACAAAACGACTTCCGAGGAGTATTTGAGATTGCCTCTTGGTCAAACTGAAAGACCAAAAGAAACAAGGCCTTTGGTTGAAGGAGCGAAAGGTGTTAGGGGAATTGTAAATCTGAATGCCTATGACACTATTATATATACCGATTATCCTCAAAGTTTCGTCTTGAATTATAATAAGTATATGTATCCTGGATGGACCGCCCTTGTTGACGGTGTTCCGGCGGATATAAAAGTGGGAAGTCCTTACGGACAAATCTCATTGGATATTCCAAGAGGAGCACATAAAATTGAAATATATTATAAAGAGACACCATTCAGAACAATTCTGAACATTGTTTCTTTGGCAGGTTTTATAACTGCAATATATTTATTAGTACGCAAAAAATGAAACGATTTATCGCAATAATTCTTACAATAGGGATACTTTTAAGAGTAGGCTTGGCTTTCAGCACTTTCCATGCGGATGTTCAGGCTTTTGATTTTGCCGGTAAGGTAATTGCGGAAGGAAATGTCCTAAATTTCTACGATTATTTATGGAATCTTCCAAAAGAGGACCCCATTTTGGAAGTATACCCTCCATATTTATTCAACTATCCTCCGATGGTTTATTTTTTCCTTGGAGGAATTTCCAGATTAACCACATGGATGGTTGATCCGTTGATTCACAATAACTTTATCTTTGATTTCCCTTCAACTTTGGGAAATATTAATTTGAATATCCTTCTTTTAATGCTTAAGCTACCGTATTTTCCTTTTGACATTGCTATTGCGTATCTTCTGATGCGCATGTTTAGTGAAGAAAAGAAAAAGAAATGGATTTTCGCTCTTTGGATGTTTAATCCAATTAACCTATATGCCACTTACATGATGGGGCAATTTGATATTATACCTACGTTTTTGACGATAGCTGCTCTTTATCTTGTCGTTAAGAATAAAGAAAGGATTGAGAATAGTAATTTACTATTACCGGCAGCACTTCTTGGTCTTGGGGCAGCATTCAAGATATTTCCTGCATTATTTATTGTTCCCCTTGCAACTTTGAAGAACAGTTGGTTAGACAGAATAAAAATAATCGCCGTTGGTTTCGGAGTTTATTTTATGACTAATTTTCCGTTTATCTTTTCGAAAGGCTTTCGTGCAACGGCAATGCTTGCTAATCAAACAACAAAAAGTTTGTATGCACAGATACCAATATCGGGCGGAGAATCCATAATCTTGTTTTTGGCTTTGGCGGTATTTGCATATATTGTGTTTTGGGTTAAAAAGGTTTTACCTGAAGATTTGTGGAAAAGATTTTTTGTAATGATTTTACTGTTTTTTGTATTTACCCATTATCATCCACAATGGTTTCTTTGGCTTACTCCATTTTTACTGATTGATTATGTATATTCCGGCAATAAACACCTGGTTCCGATTAAGATATCGCTTTTGAGCTTTTTAGGACTACTTACATTCTTTGATCCGGGACTAACGGTATGGTTGTTCGCACCCATAAATAAAGCGCTATACGGCATGTCGGATTTATGGACTCAAATCGGAATTAAGCCGGACGTTAATTATGCCAGAAGTATTTTGCATACATTATTTGTCGGTTCTGCACTATATTATATGTACATTCATTTCCCAAGAATTACGAAAGGCGATTGATGAACGTTACATTGGATATCTTAAAATTCTTTGCATTCTTCCTAATAGTATTTTTTATCCCGGGCTATGTACTTACGAGAAATGCGGATATTAAATCAAAAGCAGGAAAGATATTTATTGCTACGGTATTGGGGTTTGCACTTTCAACGGTCACTTATTATCTTCACTCGGTTATTTTTTCTCTTTACGTGATTATTCCTTCGATTATTTTTATCATTGGCGGGTATTACAAAGATTTCAGGGGTTTAAAACTACCCCAAAAGAAGGGTCACTTAATTATCTTGGGTTTAATTATTGCCCTTGGAACATTTTTCCAAAACAACTTAACCTTCAGAACGGGTCTTAATTACGAGTATGGAATCGGTTTTTGGAGTGCGCTTGCGCACGATGGAGTTTGGCACCAGGCGCTAATTGCTCAGCTTACCAAAAATATTCCTCCTTTGAATCCCGCTTTGTCCGAATTTACGCTTACAAACTATCATTATTTTTACGATTTGCTTTTGGCGATAGTAAACAAAATTACTTTAATACCGATTGCCGATTTGGTTTATCGTTATTTTCCAATCATATTTTCTTCTCTTCTGGGAATAGGAAGTTATCTTTTAACGGTTAAAATATTCAAAAAAGAAAGTGCAGGAATATTCGCAGCATATTTTTCCTATTTCGGAAGTAGCTTTGGGTGGATTGTCGAACTTTTTAGAGGAGGAGAAATTATTGCGGGCGAATCCAATTTTTGGGCCAACCAACCCGTTTCTCTAAACATCAATCCTCCATTCGCAATTTCACTAATATTTTTAATTACCGTCCTATATTTGTTTTCTCTTTATGAAGAAAAACGAGATTATTGGTTATTAGGACTTATGGCAATAATTGCCGGGTTAACAATTGAGTTTAAAGTATACGGAGGTTTAATTATTCTTTCTTCCTTGCTGGTTCTGGCAATTAAGAAGGCTTTATTTGATAAAGACAGGGTTTTACTGGTGTACGTATTGATTGCAATCGGTATTGCTGCCGGAGTTTTTATTCCCAATAGTAAGGGAAGTGCATCTTTTGTTACCCTTGTTCCTTTTTGGATTATTCACTCGATGATAGATATTGTTGATCGGGTTGGTTGGTGGAGATTGTCTCTGTCGAGGACGGTCGGTTTGGCAGAAAAAGATTGGGTTAAATTTATTGGAGCCGAAGGTGTCGGATTAATACTGTTCATTTTGGGAAATATCGGGACAAGAATGATTGCTTTTGCGGCACTTCTTTTGATACCGGCAAAAGAATGGTTTAAAAACAATTCTTATCTGATTTTAATAATTGTTTCCGGAGCATCCGTACTTCCAACGTTGTTATTCGTTCAAAAATCAGACCCTTGGAATATTATTCAATTTACATATTATTTTCTTTTTATCGCGGCTATTGTTGCCGCTTACGTTCTCTCGATATTTTTCGAAAAATCAAAAAAATGGGTAGTAATCGTTGGGTTGACGCTTTTATTTGTGATTACCCCGTTGAGTTCTTTGGGTTCATTCAGAAGTGGATTTCAGGGAAACCCGACATATTTGGATAAAGGCGAACTTGAAGCGTTGAATTATCTTAAAACGCAAGAAGATGGGGTGGTTCTTACATATCCGTACAATCAGTATCTCAGGTACAGTACCGAAAAAAGACCACTTCCTTTGTGGGCCTATCAAACCAGTGCATATGTATCAGCTTATTCTCAAAAAGTGACATACCTGGAAGATATGATGCAGCAGGGAATACTTGATGCAGACTTTAAAGACAGAATCAAAAAGATGGAAGACTTTTTTACCAATAATATGCTGCAACAAGGAGAGGACTCCTTTATTAAAGAAGCAAATATCACTTACGTATACATTCCGCAGGATTTAAGAAGAATGGTTAACACCAAACTTCCTTCGGCAAAAATAATATTTGAGAACGAAGGGGCGGTAATATTCAAATATGACTTTACAACTAATTAACACCCTATTGATGGGAGCACTTTTCCTGTTTATTTATTTCGGAGTTATATATCCCGTTGGTTATTTAATTGTTAGAAAATTCAACAAATTATTGAAACCGGTTGAGGTTTTTGGTCTTTCTATGGCAATATCCATCGTTCTATTTATAGGGATAGCGATTTTGTTCGGAATACTTAAAATTCGGTTTCTGGTTCTTCCGTTGGTGGTTGGAATTACCCTTGCAACCTATTGGAAATATAGATTCCCTGTTATCGATTCAATTTTGGTTGTATTCAAAAATAAAATTCTGTTACTTCTTTCCGTAGTGGCGATTATCGTTCAAGGAATAATCAATTTTCCCAGCGGGTATTTATATGGCAATGGATATCAATTTTGGAGTTCTCAGGGGAACGACGGATTGTGGCATGTTGCGGTAATGGAAGAAATTAAAAAGAGTATGCCGATAGAAAACCCGATATACTACGGAGAAAAATTATATAACTATCACTATTTGACCGACGTCTTTATGGGTGAATTTGCTCGTTTGTTCCCGTCTTTTACCTCACTCGATTTGTACTTCAGATATTTCCCGATTGTTTTCTCTCTTCTTATCAGTATCGGCGCATATGCTTTCGTGAGTAGATGGAGTAAATCGGAAAGTGCGGGATATTGGGCAATATTTTTTTCCAGTCTTTCCGGCGGCTTTGGGTATATCGTTACGTTAATAAAAGAAGGAAGATTGTTTGCCGGAGAAACCATTTTCTGGGCTGCTCAGGGAAACACAATAATAGGGAATCCTCCCCATGCAGTTGCTTACGGTTTGCTGGCAATGTTTTTACTTTCGATCGCAATATATCTGGAAACAAGAAAGAAAGAAATACTGCTTCTTTCCATATTAACCGGTGCTTTTGTTGCTGGTTTTAAAGTATCCGGTGGATTTATCCTTTCTGCCGGAATAATTGCTGGAGGATTATTTGATTTTCTTGTTAACAGAAAAAAAGAGATGGTATATATTCCTGTGATTGTTGGTTTATTAAACTTCGTAACACTTAAGCTTATGACCAAGGGTGCAGATAGTTTTTTGATTTTCGAACCATGGTGGTTTGTCAGAACAACGATTGTTGCGGATGGAAGAGTCGGAATAATAGATATGGAATTAAGAAGGCAACATTATCTTTCTTTGGGAACTTTTAAAGCAACCTTAAGAGTAATACAACTTGAAGTTGAAGCCTTCCTTATGTTTTTTGTCGGCAATATGAGTACGCGAATAATCGGATTCTTTCTTATCTTTGCAAATGGGTTTAAGGGGGTTGGAAAGTTCTTTAAAGATACGATGAGTATCATTTTAATTTCTTCCGCCTTGGCGGGATTGGGAATAGTACTTCTATTTGTTCAGAAGGGAATAGCATACAATCTTATTCAGTTTTTCCAATACTCTATTTTGATAATGGGTTTTTTGAGTGCCGCAGCAATGCCAATTATTTTGAAAAGGATTAAACCAAAAATAATTAAAACTGCATTTGCTTTTTTGATAATAATAATTTCCGTACCGACTGTTATTGGTAATGTTGTCGAATTTTACGGAAAAGGACGATCAGCATTGGCCGTCGTCAGCAACAGCGAAATTGAAGCCTTAGAATATTTAAAAACATCAACACCAAATGATTCGGTAATTCTTACATACCCATTCGATGGAAATGCCCATTATGGGTATAAAGAACAACCATGGCCGATATCAGTGTGGTACTCGACAGCTTACGTTTCTGCACTTTCCTCTAGAAAAACATATTTCAGCAATGAAGGGCAGGTTGATATATTAGGTATTCCAATTAAAGAAAGAAGAGAAGAAGTACTGGCCTTTTTCAATGACCCGAAGATTGATAGAAAACAGTATCTGAATGATAAAGGAATAGATTATGTTTACGTTCTTAAAAAAGATTATCCCAAACAGTTGGATTTGGAAATATATTATGAGAGTAGAGACGTTATAATTTACTGGAATATATGAGAAAAGCTTTCTTGCTGGGGATAATATTGTTGTTTGCTTTTATAGTAAGAATCGTGGGGATAAACGAAGTTCCTTTGTATGGCGATGAACTTACAATTACCCAGGATGCATATTCTATTCTTCAAACAGGTAAAGACGTTACCGGAAAAACACTACCGCTAACATTTTCAATGGGTGCCGGCAGGCCCGGAGGATATGTTTATTTTTCTGTTCCTTTTGTTTCACTTTTTGGACCAGGCGCGTATGGAGTTAGAATGCTCTCAATTATTTCCGGAGTGGGTATTGTTCTTGCAGGATATTTATTGAGTAGAAAACTCTTTTCAGAAAAAATTGCGATAATTACGGCATTTTTAACTGCGATATCCCCTTGGGCAATTAATTTAAGTAGGGGAGGATATGAGGCGAACTTTGCCCTCATGCTTTGCATGTTTGCTATATACGCTTTTCTAGAGGCAAAGGGGAAACCGATTTGTTATCCGATATCGGCAGCACTATTGGGTCTTACGATTTTTACTTATCCCACTTTCAAATTGACGATTCCCCTATTCATCATCCCCCTTCTTTGGTATGTGGGAGGAATTAAAGAAATATTTGTTAAAAAGAATATCTTCTATCTTTTGGTTTCAATTATTATCGGCATAAGCTTTATCGGATTGTCGATAAATGAAACGTTTAACAACAATTCCGAAGAAAGATTCGGCAGGATTAATATTTTTTCCTCTGAGGATATCCAGAGAAACATAACGGAGGAAGTAATAAACGAAAGGAGAATTGTGGATGTATCATATGCTGACAGGTTGTTCCACAACAAGGTCATCAAAAATGTCGAGTATTTTATTGAGAATTACTTGGATAACTTTTCGATTCAATATCTTTTTACGAAGGGAGACGGTAATCCTCGGCACAACATGACCCAGACTGGTGTCCTGTTTACGGTAGAAATATTAACACTATTGCTTGGTCTGTATGCAATTTCGCAAAAAGAGAAAAAGGGAATGATAATGCTTCTTTCGTGGGTTTTGATTACTCCGATTGCAACTTCCATTGTCGGGGTTCCCCACTCTTTAAGAAACGCATTTATGTTTCCGGCTCTTTCAATGATATCTGCATATGGTGTTTTTCTGTTAAGCAGTAACAAGAGAAAAATAGTCTTTACTCTGTTTGTGCTTGGACTATTTGTTCAGTTTATTTTCCAAATGGAGAGGTTGTATCTGGTTTCGGCAAAGGAATATGAAAAATCTTGGTCTTATCCTGCAAAAAGAGCTTCGGAAATTGCCGCATCGGAAACAGATAGATACGACCATGTAATTCTTTCGGACCGAATCGATTCAGTGGAGTATGCGTATCCGGTATATGCAAGGGTGGATTCCAAGTTGGTTCAGGAGCAAAATCTAAACACTTCGTTAATCGGAAGCCTTCCTTTAAAAACTTACGGAAATGTAAGCATTGGAAGAATTCCCGAAGGAGAATTGCCGAAATTTATCGATTCTATTCCGGGATCCGTTTTGTTTATCGGAAGTGAATACTACGATATTAAATCGGGAGAAGTAATTAAATTTACAGATCCTATGCTAAATCTGTCGATTGTGCGAAAAGAATAACAATCTGTTATTATCTTCCCAAATGAAGAGAAACTCCAAAGTTGTTATAGTAATGCCGGCTTATAATGCCCAAAAAACGGTTAGGAATACTTTCAAAGAAATTCCTCCCAAATTCAGGAAACACATAATACTTGTTGATGATAATTCAAAAGATTCCACTGTTAATGTTGCGAAGAAGTTGGGGATTAAAGTCTTTGAACATACCAACAATATCGGTTACGGCGGTAATCAAAAGACTTGTTATTGGGAGGCTCTGAAATTGAATCCGGATGTAATTGTAATGCTTCACCCTGATTATCAATACGACGCAACCCTTATTGAAGATCTGATAGACCCTATCCTTAAAGGAAAACGTGATTATATGTTTGGCAGCAGAATAAATAGTCGAGGACAAGCACTCAAAGGCGGAATGCCAATGCTAAAATACATACTCAACCGAATTGATACCATTATCGAAAATATACTGTTGGGAGTTAATTTCAGTGAACATTTTTCCGGTTTTCGGGCGTATTCCAAAAAACTTCTTAAAAGAGTTCCTTTTCAGAGATTTTCCAACGATTTTGTTTTTGATCAACAAATTAAAGTGTCCGCAATCAGTTATGGCATGAAAATCGGAGAAATTCCTATTCCTACGCGATATCACGAAAAATCTTCTTCAATTAATTATCTTAAGGGTGCAAAGTTTTTAATTGAAACTTATATTGTTATTTTCCTCTTTATGCTTCACAAATCGGGAATACTAAAGTCAAGGTTGTTTAAATGATTAATTACGAGATACTCTTGAAAACACCATTTCTCAGCCATTTAGAGCCTTTTTGTATTAAAATAGAATAGTATGAAATCTAAACTGATTCAGTGGTTGCTTGTTACGGCAATTCTGCTTATTGGTTTTGCTGCAAGATTTTACAAAGTAACCGAAGTTCCTCCGTCATTGAATTGGGATGAGACATCTATTGCATACAACGCTTATTCGATTCTAACCTCAGGCAAGGACGAGTGGGGAGTTAGTTTCCCTTTAAATTTCAAATCATACGGTGAATACAAATTACCGGTGCAAATATATGCTTCTATTCCTGGTATTTTTGTATTTGGACTTAATGAACTGGGGGTAAGAATAACTCCAATTGTTTACGGCACCCTCACCATTCTTCTCTTGTATTTTTTGGCGAAAGAACTGTTCGATAAAAAAGTTGCCTTGATATCCTCTTTCTTTTTAGCAATATCACCCTGGCACATACAACTTACCAGGGCTTCGTTTGAATCCTCGTTTTCCGTATTATGGGTTCTGCTCGGACTACTTCTTCTTGTCAAAGGATTGAAAAAACCGTGGCTGTGGGTTTTATCCGTAATCCCATTTGCAATATCCGTTTATACATATAACAGTGCAAGAATATTCACACCCCTTATCATAATTGCTTTTGGTATTATCTATTTCAAAAAAGTAATTCCCCATGTCAAACAAATTGTTGTATCGGGATTGTTGTTTTTTGGTTTAATGGCTCCAATTATTCTTTCGATATTCACGGGAGAAGCAGCTGCCAGATATAAGTTGGTTAGTGTTACGGACGAGAAGGGTCTAATACCGAGAATCGAACAGCAAAGAAACCTTTCAACATATCCCAAAGTGATAACAAATTTAATTCACAACAGATACACATACGTTGGTTATTATTCGATCAGAAACTATGTTTCTCATTTCGCTCCTGATTTCTTGTTTATTTCAGGGGCCGGTCATAAACAACATCATCCACAAAAAGTCGGAGAAATGTTTTTGATTCAAGCACCATTTGTAATCTGGGGAATCGTGCAACTGATAAGAAAGAAAAATAAATACAACGGATTATTATTTGCTTGGTTATTGTTAACCTTTGTTCCCGTGTCTTTAACAAACGATAGTATTCCTCACGCGCTAAGAACCGTAATCGCAGCACCTATTTACCAAATATTTACAGCAGTTGGAATTGTTGAGCTTTTCAATTTATTAAAAGGCAAACGATTAATAGTTGCCTCTCTGATGTTGGGAATAGCAACGATTATTAGTTTCTATCTTTATTACCACCATTTAATTGTCGATTATCCCAGATTGTATTCCCAAGCTTGGCAATATGGCTATAAACAGGTTGTGGAATATATATCCGATCATGAAGACGAATATGATTTGGTGGTGTTTTCCAGATCCTATGGTGAGCCGCACATGTTTACATTATTTTTTAAGATGTACGACCCCGAAAGATATCAGAAAGCGGATAAAGTGATTCAGGTGGATCCTAACGATTGGATTAAAATATACAGTTTTGATAAATACAGGTTCCCGGATCTGAGCGAACCGGGAACAATGTACAAAGATCTTGTTAAAGAAAACCCGGGTAAAGAGATATTATTTATCGGTAAACACGAAGACTTTGTTGACGGTCAAAAAGTACTTCTTAACGTTAAATTTTTGGATGGGCAGGATGCCTTCGACATCGTGGACAATAAATGAAAATTATTTCGAAAATCATTTTACTTTTGATCATTCTTTCGGGAATATTTTTGAGATTTTATAAATTGGAAAGTGTTCCCCCGTCGTTATCATGGGATGAAGCATCTTTTTCTTATAATGCATACACAATTGCGAACTGGGGCAAAGACGAATGGGGAAAAGTACTTCCCTTTGCTTTCAAATCGTTTGGAGAGTACAAAAACCCGGTTGATATATATATCGCAGTACCCTTCATTAAAGTATTTGGCCTTAACGAATTGGGAACCAGATTCCCGGCGGCATTGTTTGGAGCGGTAAACATCTTACTAGTCTATTTATTGGGAAAAAGACTTTTCAAAAACGAAGTCGTTGGTCTTTTTGCTGCATTTTCTTTTGCCATTTCACCATATAACATTCAATTTTCCAGACACCATCATGAACTTAATATTGCTTTGTTTTTCTATCTCCTTGGTCTTTGGTCTATCATCGGTGCAATTAATAAAGACAAGGTAAAAGGAATGATCTTGGGTTTTGTCAGTTTGGCTATTCCTCTTCTAACATATAATGCCGCCAAGATAATTATTCCTCTTACGGTGTTGGGACTCTCAATTATATATTTCAAATATTTTATTAAACATTTAAAGTATTCGTTCGTTGCGGGAATAATAGTGCTTGGCATATTCCTCTTTACTTTTTTTGGAGGAGGTTTGTCTGGCAGATCCAGATTATCCCAGGTTGCATTTAAACAGACAGATATCGAACAAACATATTTATACAAGAAAACAAAAATTAGAAGGTTGGGACAAATAGAACTTGTTTTCAAGCAATATCCTTTGCATTTTTCAAGCGAATATCTTCTTGAAAGAGGAGACAAAAACTATAGACATTCAACAGGTGTGATAGGTGAGTATTATAAAATGGACGTTTTTTTGATGCTTCTCGGATTGGGTTATCTGGGATACCTGATAATAAAAAAGAAATCGAAAGAAGCACTCCTTTTGTTGGGGGTTATTCTTATTGCCCCTCTTCCTTCTTCTATTGCCAGTGAGGCACCACATGCAGGAAGAACTATGTTTATGAACGGTTCTTGGCATATCCTGGTCGGTTTGGGATTTATGTTTCTTGTTTCCCAATTAAAACAAAAATTGGTTAAATGGTTGGTTATCGGTCTACTGTTGGCAGGTTATGGATTTCAAATGTACGGATATCTGGATTTTCTTTTCAACGATTATGCGAAAAAATATGCAATTGATTGGCAGTACGGAATGAAACAGATCGTCGAAACAATTAAAAAACAGGATCCCGAATCCGTACAAAGCGTATATATGACAATAGACAGATGTCAGCCACACATATTCTTTTTGTATTATCTCGGTACCGACGTAAATTCGTACAATAAAACAATGATTGTAAATGAAGGACCGAAAAGCGGATGCGAAATAATTAATTCTTTCGAAAAATACAATTTCGGAACATGGGATTTCGTGTGGTCCAGACCAATTCAGGGTGTTTATTATGTTTTAACACCAAATGAATATTCGGGACTTGCACACATCAACGATTTCACCGTTATTGAAAAGATTCAATATCCTGACGGATCGGATGCATATTTTATCGTTACTTCCTACTGACAATCTTCCAATTCCATAATATTGTCGTATAATTGGCCATAATGAAAGTTGCAATAATAGGCGCCGGCTTTGTTGGATTAAGTGCTGCCTTAAATTTGTTGGAAAAAGATGTAGATGTAACATTGTTTGAGAAGGACTCAATTCCCGGAGGTTTGGCCAACGGATTTAAGGAACCGGAATGGAGATGGAGTTTGGAAAAACATTATCATCATATATTTACTTCTGACAAAATTGTTCTTGATCTGGCAAATAAAGTAGGACAGAGAATAATATTCAATACACCCGAAACACTCTCCTTTTACGAAGGGGAAGCATTCAGATTGGACAGTCCAATGTCTCTACTCGAATTTGGAAAGATTAGTTTTGCCGATAGGGTTAGAACTGGAATTATTCTTCTTTATCTAAAAATTACTTCCGATTGGAAAAAACTGGAAAGTATTACCGCCGAGAGTTTTATCACAAAATGGATGGGTGAAAAATCGTGGGAAATATTGTGGAAACCACTCTTTGTAAAAAAGTTCGGTAAAGAATATAAAAAAATACCGGCATCCTGGTTTTGGGCAAGAATTAAAAAAAGAAGTCAGTCATTGGGATATCCGGAAGGAGGGTTTGATTCTTTTTCGGGGAAAATTGCCGATAAGATAATAAAGAAAAAGGGAGTAATTAAATATCGTGAATTTGTTAAATCCATTAAACCCCACAAAGAAGGGTTTTCGATTGAAACGAACAAGAATAAATACTCTTTTGACAAGGTAATATGTACTTTGCCCTCTTCATTGTTTGTAAAAATGGTAAAAGGATTGCCACAGAAATACACAGACAAACTGTTGGGGTTAAAAGGAATAGGTGCAGTTAACCTAATAATTGAACTTGAGAAACCGTTTATGAAAGGATACTGGTTGAGCATCAACGATATGGATATTCCTTTCCTTTGTGTCGTGGAACAAACAAATTACATGGAAAGAAGGTATTACGATGGATCAAGGATTTTATATGTGGGGAATTATTTACCTGCAAATCATGAATACTTCGATTTAAATGCAAGGCAAATATTAAGTAGATACATGAAGGGGTTGAAACAAATAAATCCCGATTTCAACTACGACTGGATTAAAAGCTTAAAAGTTTTTAAGGCACCATATGCACAACCGCTGGTGGAAAAAAATTATTCGAAGAAGATACCGGATCTGAAGACTCCCTTAAGGAATCTGTTCTTGGCAAATATCGAACAGGTGTATCCCTGGGATAGGGGAACCAATTATTCCGTTGAACTTGGTTCTAAAGTTGCCGAGCTTACCCTGGAATAATATACTTCATATATATGGCCAAGATTTCGGTTGTTCTTGCTACCCGTAATGAAGAATCTAATATTGCGGGATGTTTGAATTCGGTTAAAGATTTTGCTTCGGAAATGATCGTTGTAGACGAGGGATCTTCAGATAAAACGGTAGATATCGCCAAATCTTTGGGTGCAAAAGTTGAAATTGTACGTCACGAAACGATTTTCCACAAAACAAAACAAAAAGCCCTTGATCTTGCTACCGGTGAGTGGATACTTCAAATGGACGCAGACGAACGGGTAAGCAGCAGGTTGGGTAAAGAGATCAAACAAATAGTACACATGTCAGAAGAAGAACTGAATGATTATCAGGACGAAGTATTAAACAACAAACTATTTAGAAAACATCAAGCATTGATTGCGAAGAGAGATGGAAAGATAGGGACAGAAAGTGGTCCTTATTATGCATTTTTTGTTCCAAGACTAAATTATTTTTTGGGTAAATATTTGAGATACGGTGGGGTATACCCGGATGGTGTAATCAGACTTGTAAGAAAAGGAAAAGCATTCTTTCCGGCCAAGGATGTTCATGAACAAATGACCGTATTGGGCAAAGTGGGTTGGTTGAAAAACGATTTGATTCATATGGCCGACCCGACATTCAAAAGATATCTTGAAAGAAACTCGAGATATGTAAATCTTCTTTCGCTGGAGCTAAAAAGCAACAAGGTAAAAAAGAACCTGTTTACTTTCTTGGATTATATGTTTATCAAACCTGCTTATTGGTTAATATTGACTCAAATCAGACACAAAGGAATATTGGATGGTTGGCAGGGTATGGTGTTTTCTTTTTTCTCGGCATTAAGGTTTCCGAAAGCATATATTAAATACTTAAAAATCAATGATTAAAGTTGCTATAGATTCAGGTCCCTTAAAAAGCGGAGATTCTGTGAGGGGTATTGGATTTCATACAAAACTTCTGACAGAACATATGACCAAAGTTAAAGATGTGAGATTCGATATCGTTGATGTCAGAAAAGAAAACCTCGATTCCTATGATTTAATCCACTACCAGAAATTCCACCCGTATTTCCTGAGCATTCCATTAACTAAGAAGAAAAAGAGTGTGATCACGATACACGATCTTATATACCTCCTTTATCCCGATAAATATCCTTCGGGTATTAGAGGAAGAATAATATACGAAATGCAAAAGATATTGGTTAAAAGAATGGATGCAATAATAACCATATCGGAAACGTCTAAGAAGGATATTGTAAGATTTCTTGGAATTCCGGCTGAAAAGATATTCCCCGTTCATTTGGCGGCAAGGGATACGTTTAAGGTAATAACCAATCAAAAATATCTCGATAGTGTAAAGAAGAAATATGCTTTACCGGAGAAATTTGTTTTGTATGTTGGTGATGTTAATTACAATAAAAATTTACCTACTTTATGCAAAGCCGTAAAAGCAGCAAAGACAACGCTTGTAATTGTAGGTAAACAAGCAGTAAGTAAAGATTTTGATAAGAATCATCCGGAGAACAAATCCTTGGTTAAACTTCTTAAAGAGTACGGAAACGACAAGGCGATTAAAAGATTGGGGTTTGTAGACGACGAAGATCTTGTTGCAATATATAACTTGGCAACCGTATATGTACAACCCTCGTTCTATGAGGGATTTGGACTCCCACTTTTGGAGGCTTTCGCATGCAAGCTGCCCGTTATTGCATCAAAAATACAAGCGCATGTGGAAATCGGAGGAGAAGCTCCTTTGTATGTTGATCCGAAAAAATATGAAGATTTTTCGGAAAAGATAAGAATGGTAATGAACGACGAGAAATTAAGAAAAGATATGATATCAAAAGGTCTTGATAAAGTTTCGGAATACTCATGGGACAAAACTGCAAATGAAACGGCTGAAGTCTATCGCAAAATCACTCAATGATTTTCAGAAAATATTAATCCTCTTTTTGGTTTGGAGGGTCGTACTGTTTGTAATTGCGTATCTTGCAACGATATTTATCCCAACATGGGGAGGTTGGTATCCGTATGTTGAGAGGTCTCTTGAAATAACGGGACTTCCGTCGTGGATATGGGGATTTGGAGGGTTTGACGGTGTGCATTACCTTCGGATTGCACAAAACGGTTATGTTACCGGTTCTCAGGCATTTTTCCCCATATATCCTGTTGTTATCAATTTGTTAAGTAGAATTATTCCTGTTGCTAATTATTATGATCCTCAGTTTTTTGTGAATACCAATTTCTTTTATGCTGGAATGATAATCTCAAATTTGATATTTATTCCGGCTCTGTGGGTTGTAAAAAAACTATTTGATACATATACCGAAAGTAGATATTCATGGTTGGCAATTATACTTCTTCTTGTTTTTCCTACGTCATTTTACTTTGGAGCGATATATACGGAGTCGATATTTCTCTTTTTTGCAGCAAGTACACTCTACTTTTACAAGAAAGGTAATTATTTTCTTGCAGGATTGTTCGGAATACTTACCTCCGCTACAAAGATTGTTGGTATCGCCATCCCCGGAATAATGATAATAGATGCCTTAATTGGGCTTTGGAAAAGAGAGATGAAAGGGAAGAATTGGAGAACGCTCTTTTCGGGTATCGTGGGATCATTGGGGCTTCTTTCCTATATGGCTTATCTTCAGGTTAAATTTGGTGATGCACTTCTTTTTTTGAATTCTCAACCAATGTTTGGTGCAGGAAGAAGCGCAGAGCCGGTGATAACTCTTCCTCAAGTATTCTATAGATATTTCAAGATTCTTTCGTCAATTCCGCCAACCGAGATGAGATTCTATAACGCATTGTTTGAACTTCTGCTCACAATAACAATTTTGGTTGTACTGCTGGTTTCTGTTAAAAAAATTAAATTCAGTTATTGGTTGGCAACTCTTGCAATGATAATTGTACCTACTTTAACGGGCACATTTTCTTCAATGCCTAGATACATCCTGGTAGCATTCTTATTGTTTCCGTTTATTGCCAGCAGGCTCAAAAAAGCCTATACTCCAGTTGCAATCGCCCTGGGGATCCTGGGCGTTATTTGTATCGCCCTATTTACCAAGGGATATTGGGTAGCTTAAATGAAAATATATATTGTAGTTCCGGCTTACAACGAAGGAAAACGTATCGGAAAAGTTCTTAAAGAACTAAAAGCTCAAAGACTTCCCGTTATTGTTGTTGACGATGGCTCCAAAGATAATACCTACAAAGAAGCTTTAAAAAGTAAATATCTTGTATTAAAACACAGAATTAATTTGGGTAAGGGTGCTGCAATGAAAACAGGTGCAATGGCAGCGTTCAAATTGGGAGCTGATGCCGTTATCTTTATGGATTCGGATGGACAACACAAGGTTGAAGATTTGCCAAATTTTACTAAAGCCTTGAATACAAAGACCGATATTGTTTTTGGTTCACGAAATCTGGGTTTAAAAATGCCTTTTGTAAGATTTGCTGGGAATAAGGTTGCTTCAGTTTTTGTAAATATTCTATTTGGAATTTATGTCTCCGACTTGGTGTGTGGTTTTAGGGCAATTACGAAAAAGGCGTTTACCAAAATAATGTGGGAATCTACGGGATATGGAGTCGAAACCGAAATGGTAATTCGTACCGCAAAGTCGGGTTTAATGCATTGTGAAGTACCCGTTAAGACGGTATACTATGACCAGTATAAGGGTGTTAGCATTATGGATGCTTTTGACATCCTTTTTAGTGTTTTAAGATGGAGAATTAAATTATGATTTTGGGATTACAGGTAGCAGCAATAGTATTTTCATTGACCATGATTTATTTGGCCGTGCTTCACTTTAAAAAAGGCGAAATTGATTCAATGGAAATTGCATCATGGATTGTGATTTGGGTCATCACAATTTTGATTGTGATATTCCCTGATATCGTAAGAGTTTTTGCTCAATCCTTTGCTGTATCAAGACTGCTTGACCTTCTTATCGCCGGCGGGTTTGTTCTTGTTATTTCAATGGTTGCATCAACTTATGTTAAATCCAGAAGAATTGAGAAAAAACTTGAAGATTTTATCCGAAAAGAAGCCTTGAAAAATATTGATAAGAAAAGCAAGAAATGAAATCTTATCCCAAGATATCTATTGTTGTTCCCTCATTAAATAAGGGTAGATATATTGAACAAACTCTCCAATCAATAATAGATCAAAAATACCCGAATCTTGAAGTGATCATTAAAGATGGCGGTTCGTCAGATAATTCAATTGAAATTATTAATAAATTTATTAAGAAATATAAAAATACATTTAAATTGATTGTGAGCAAAGACAAAGGGCAATGGGACGCGATAAACAAAGGCTTTTCAATGGCAACCGGAGATTTGCTTGGATTTATTAATGCTGATGATATGTATGCAAAAAAAGCCCTGATTAATATTGTTAAGGCTTATTCTGCAAACCCCGATAGCCAATGGTTCGCAGGAGAAGGGAAAACGGTCGATGAAATGGGTAGAGAATGTTCGACGTTCACCGATAATTATAAAAATTGGCTTCTAAAACAAAATAGGTACAAGTTTCTCCTTGCTATAAATTATTTGTTTCAACCTTCCGTGTTTATAACTAAAAAATGTTTTAAAAAATATGGACCTTTTGTTGGGGAAGGAAAATATGTAATGGAGTACGACATGTGGTTAAAGATCGCAAAAACAGAAATGCCTACTCTAATACAGAAAGTGGTTTCAGAGTTTAGACTTACAAGGGAAGGTGCTTCGATAAAGGAATACAGGAAGCTGTTGAAGGCTGATGAAAAAATATTGGAAAATCAATCCGATGACATATTTACCAATATGGTCCACTATGTACACAACATTGCTCGGATAATAATCGTATACTTTTTTAAATGAAAACTAAACTTATATTCTTTGGTATTGTGTTAATCACTCTCATTCTTTATCTACCTTCTTTTAATGTTTTTTATACGAATGATGATTTCTTTTTGTTAAAAATATCTCAAGCGAACAATATTTCTGAATTTATGAACTTTTTTAATTTTACAAAAGGGCCGGACGGACTAGGGATGTATAGACCTTTAACGATACAAGTGTTTTATTTTCTTGCCCATTCTCTTTTTAATCTAAATCCTTTTCCGATGCATGTTGTTGTGTTTATTGTCTTTACCCTACTTCTTTATTCAATTTTCCTGTTGTCACGGAAATTGTTTGGATATTTGAAGGTTAAAAATAAAGACAATCCGAGCTTGTTGGTGGTGTTTCTTTATGCAATGTCCGCAACTCATTTCGGTCATATGTATTATCTGGCAACATTCCAAGAGGTTGCGATGACTTTATTTTCGGTCGTATGTATTTATTATTACTTAAACTTTCTTGATAATAAGAATATAACAAGCATATTTTTATCTTTCATGATGTTTGTTTTGGCGTTGCTTTCTAAAGAAAATGCAGTCGTTATCCCTGGTTTATTATTTTCCACGTATTTATTTAGGCAGATTGCTGTTAAAGATAAAATCGTGCTGGTTAATGTTGTAAAACAACTTGCACCTTTTGCCATATTATTGTCAATATATTTATATTTCCATTTTTTTGTGTATGGTTTGGCCACAGGGGATAGTTATGTGTGGGATTTTTCAATTAGAAAGATTTTGAATACTCTTTCGTGGTATTTACTGTGGTCGTTTAATATTCCTGAAATGTTTGTTGACTTTGTTGGACCTGGTTTGAAAATAAATCCCAATCTAATGAAATATTGGGCCGATGAAACAACAGCAATTGTTTTAGGGTTTTTGATTATAGTTTTAACAATGGGAATTGTATTTATAAAAACTAAAACATCAAAGCAACTTTTATCCCTCTTGTTGTTTTCTGGAATGGGCTTTGTTGTATCTTTAGTTCCTGTTCTTTTTCTTCCAATTCATAAATTTACCTTTTACCTCACTCTTCCTTTGGTTTTCATTACGATGAATGTGGCGTATTTACTAATCGAGAGAAACAAATTACTTGTATATGTTTTTGTTGTTTCCTGGTTGTTTACTTCATACAATACGCTTTGTTTGACCAACAAAACCCATTGGATTACTCGTGGCCAAGAAATTGCGCAAGAAGTAAATAAATTTATAACCACAAATATATTAGAGTTTGAAGGAAAATCTTTAGTGTTTGTTGATACTCAAGAAGATGAGCCACTTCCATGGAGCCCAACGGAAATTGTAAAAACTGCGTTATCAAACCAAAATTACTTCGATGTATATTTTCCCAAGCAATTTATCACCATAACGTACAGTGAAACCAGCAATGAGATTATTCCTAATGCAATACACTCTAGACAATTTTTAGGTTATTAAAGATATATGGATACTAATCAAATTAAAACATATGAAAGTCTTTACAAGAGAAAAGAGTTTCGCAATTTGGATTTGTCAGATTACAAAATTACTGATGGTGAAATTATTCATGGAAAGAAAGTTCTTGTAGTTGGTATCGGAACTGCAAGAGATATCCGTTACTTATTAGGTAAAAATACAGTATGGGGAATCGATAATTCAACTGAAGCAGTTCGTTTCTCCAAAAAATTGGGTATAAATGCTACTGTTGGTAATGTTGAAGAAAAGCTTCCTTATATCAAAGATTATTTTGACATAGTGGTAATAAAAGATGTACTTGAGCATGTTGATGATTCGGTTTCACTGCTTAAAGAATGTCGTAGGGTATTAAATAAAAATGGTTATATTGTTGCAAGTGTTCCTAATCATTTTTATTTTCCTTTTAGAATAAGAATACTTTTTGGGAGCAACATGATATGGAAAAGTATCGGTCACGATCATACGAAGTTGTTTGATGAATGGAATTATATGCATAAGCGTTTTTTTACATGGAGAGGTTTTAATAAAATGATAACAATAAGTGGCTTAAAGATTGTCAAATCGTATTGGGACTTCGGAACACTTGCACACTACAATCAACCAGATATTGTATTAAGGTACTTATCTCAAATCAAACTCAAGAATACACTTCTGTTAAATGTGTTAAAACTATCATGGAAGGTATTTTGTTTAATATTTCCCTCTACAGTTAGATCAAAAATTGTATCATTAAGTCCAGATTTATTATGTGCAGGTTTTTACTCGCATTTAAAGAAAAAATAAAACACCATCTACCCCTATTATGTTTAGGAACATTATTTGGTATATATCTTACGTTCAATATCCTTGAAACGTATTATTTCCCGGGCCTTGTAAAAAAATACTTGTTTTTTCCAAAAGAAATAGTTTTAATCCCCTTTTATTATTTTGTGATTCTCTTTGGCAAACAATTAAAAGAAGTAAGGATATTATTTCCGATTTTAAAGATGTTGCTGTTGATTTTGGCAGCAATATTTCTGACATTATTAGCTATCGAATCAATATACTATTCAAATTATGTGCTGAAAACATACCATATACACATCATTGAAGTGCTAAATCTTTTTACATTTTTTGGAATGATATTCATATTGATAAATAATACGAAAATTATCAAATTATTTATCAAGAGCAAAGCTTATCTTATTCGCATTTTGACAATAGTATCAGTTGTTACCATAGCGATATATTTACATATTAATTTTGTTAGCACAATGAATTATGGTCTTGGAGAATTAATGTTTATTATCAAAAATAGTAATTACGATTATGAACAAAAAAGAGCTTATCGTTGGAGGGATATAGATGCGTATATTGATTTAATAATTAACAATACTCCTCCAGATGCGATTATATTAATTCCACCACTAACTGAAAAATGGCAAACAATCGGGAATGGTGCAGTTGTCAAATATTTTATTCGACCACGAAAAACTGTGAATGGTGATTTTTCAGAAAAATTTGCATATTTCGATTGTGCACTTTTTGTTAGCGGGGAATATTATATTGAAACAAGAATGTTCAATATTTGGCCGAACCAAAAACATGATGCTAAAAGAATAATATTTTTTAATAATTTAACAAAATCGTATCAAGAAATATTCTCAAACTATTATCCTGATGACACAAGATATTCGAACACTTACGGACTTTTTTGCGTGAATTAATATGTTTACTCTTTTACTAATTGTTCAAATGTTTTTAGGTAGTCTAATCGTAAAAAGCATTAACAAATCTGCCAAATTGATAGAGATCTTGGGATTGGGATTTTTTGTTGGTCATGGATTATATTCGTTGGTGTTATTTCTACTTTTATATTTAGGTTTAAAACCAAACATTGCCAGTAGCGTCTTTGCAATTTTTATATTGATTACGGCATCAACATTGTCTTATCTATTATCTAAACCAATAACCAATCATATTAGTACTAAATTTAATTTCAAAAATAAATTGGGGAAAACCAAACCATTATTGTATTTGATATTGTTCGTGATTGCCCTTTCTCTTGTTAGTAACATATATTGGCCCCCTTTTGACTGGGATTCTGCGGCACTTTATGACATGCGAGCGTTAAAGATAATCGAGATGGGCTCGCTTGATGCAATAAATGGTGAGTTTTATTACTTGACTTATCCCTTTTTCACAACAATGAGCCATTTGTCGGCTTATGTAATGGGTGCAAAAAATCCAAGTTGTTTGTATACAATTTATTTATCACTTTATTTATCATGCTTATTCTGTGTTTATAAGTTGAAGAGTTTGTTTCCATTGGTTCTTATTGTTTTAAATACACTAATATTTCAGCATTCAACAATGGCTTATACAAATCTACCCTACACGATATATTTTACATTATCTGTAGCATACCTATATAAATGGTTAAAAACGAAAACCATTTCTTATCTATATTTGTCTTCATTATTACTTCCATTGAGTTATTGGACAAGGAGTTTTGAGCCATTTTGGATTTTGCCAATTTTGTGTGTTTTATATATGAGTATAAGAAATCGACAAATATATCCACTTATTACATACACTTTACCATTATTTGTAGTAATGTATTTTTGGAAAAAATATTTGATATTATCTGGAATTCCTACTGGAGGTGCTCTTACGGAATATGGGGGATTATTCTCAAAACTCAATTATTCATCTATTGTGCTTTCAGATTCAGTCAAATATATTATAGAAAATTTGTTGTTTCCAAATTTCTTATTAATAATAATCTATATTGCGTCAACTATTATTAAATTATTAAAAAACAAGAATCTCAATATTATTGACTATTTTATATTTGGAATCGTAGCGATTTGTTTTGCCGGAACGTATCTATATAGATTAAATGGGATATATGATGATTGGATCCAGTTGGGTGAATCGTACAAAAGAATATCTATGATTTTTGTTCCATTATTTTCGATTCAAATATATATTAATATATTTAAAAGCACTCATGAATAAACCCTTTTTTTCAATAATCACTTGCACTCTGAATAGTGATCAATACATCAATAAAAATATCCAATCTGTACGTAGTCAATGTTTTAAAAATTACGAACATATAATAATTGATGGATATTCAAAGGATTTAACAATGGATATTATAAACAGATATCGATTCGCTGATAATCAGAAGGTAATTGTAAAAAAGCAAAAACCAAAAGGTGTTACAGCGGCATTCAACAAAGGAATTGGTGTGTCTAAGGGTAAATATGTAATCCATCTTAATTCTGATGATTATTTATACGATAATAACGTGCTGAATGATGTCTATATATATCTAAAAAAGAACACTCATCTTGATTGGATATTCGGTAAAGTAGTCGTACGAACAAAAAAAGGAGTAAAAATTGGCACGATTCCACATTTCAATTTTATGGGTAAATATGGAAAATTTATCTTAAGAATGATTAACGTGGTACCTCATCAATCAGTGTTTATTAAAAAGGATATATTTAATAAATTTGGTTTATTTGATCGAAATATAAAATACCTCCCTGATTATGAATATTGGTTGAGAATTTGCAATAAAACAAAATGGGAATTCCTTGACCGTGTAATAGCAGTATTCATTGCTAGGCATAATTCGGTATCGATGTCTGAAAGAAATATGGTTAAAAACAAAATTGAAACAATAAAATATCATACAAAATATTGCTCATCTTTTGAGAGTATCTTATTCCAAATTATTAATTATAATTTCATTATTAAAACAATAAGAAAACTTAGAAACAATTTTGTTTTATGAAATCAGTAAGTAAAAAAACCAAGTTAAAAAATAGATATTCAATCGTTATGGATTATTTATTACGAATAATTTTGCCTCGACAAGCTTATGGGGTATTCCATATAATGAGAATAATATTGAAAGAATACGGATATTGGAACAGTATAAAAAATAAATGCATCACCGATAAAGATGGAAGATATATTCCATGGTTTACTTACCCAGCTTATGAATTCATTAACTCACTTGATCTAAAAAATAAAACAGTATTTGAATGGGGCTCTGGGCACTCAACAGTATATTGGTCAAAAAAGTGCAAAAGTGTTACAAGTGTTGAGGATAATAAAGAGTGGTATGAAAAAATTTCCCGATTTCTTAATAGGTGTAAAAATGTAAATCTAATATTCTCTAAAGACAAAGAAGAATATCTGGATTCGATTAAAGCTGCTAATTTTAGTTATGATTTAATTATTATCGATGGGTCTTATCGAATTGAGTGTTTAAAAAAGGCTGTCGGTTTAATAAATGATGGCGGATTCATAATATTTGACAATTCTGATTGGTATGAAAAACCAATTAATGAAATAATAAGAAATGCTTGGTTAAAAATTGATTTCAATGGTTTCTCTCCAACGAATGAATATACTTCAAGAACCTCAATATTATTCTCTGTAAAATCATCATTGAAACAAAAAAATAGATACCAAACGATTGGCGGAATAAAGGCAAATTTGAATTAATGATTTATTCAAGAAAAACAAAAGTCCCCGTATTGTTGATTATATATAACAGACCTCAGTATACAAAAAAAATATTGAAATCTATAAATAAATATGGCCCTTCAATCTTATATATAGCCGCAGATGGGTGGAAAGACAAAGAGGATAGATATAAATGCCTAAGTGCAAGAAATCAAACAAATCATTTTAAATGGGGTTGTCCCATAGAAACAGTCTTCCGCAAAAAAAATTTAGGATGTGGAAAGGCAGTTTCTAAGGCGATAACATGGTTTTTTAAAAACAACACCAAAGGTATTATTCTCGAAGACGATTGTCTGCCCAATGAAGATTTTTATTATTATTGTGACCAAATGTTGAATCGATATGAGTATAACGGAAAAATTATGCACATTAGTGGTGTTAATTATTTACCCAATAAATTGAAAAAAAGAAATGGATACTATTTTTCGAAAATGACACATGTTTGGGGGTGGGCCACATGGAGACGGGCTTGGCGAAAATATGATTATAAAATGACCAGATGGGGCACATCAATAACAAAAAATACATTTTCAAATAATTATGACGTACTTCATGAACGTAATTACTGGTCATCAATATTTGACATAGTAAAAAAGAGGAAGATAGATACTTGGGATTATCAATGGCTCTATTCATGTTGGGTTAATGAAGGCTTATCAATAAATCCAGGTGTAAATCTCGTAAAAAACATTGGAATTGAAAAAGACGGGACACACACAAAAAATAAAATAAATGGAATTGAAAACAAACTCGAAAAATTTTCATATCCACTTAAAAACCCTAGTGTTGTTGCAAGAGATATTAATAGGGACAGATATGTTATTGAAAATATATTTAGACCAAAATTCTATTCTTCACTATATTTGAAGATAAGATATTTTCTATGAAAAATAATAATAAAGTATTAAAAATAGTATATGTAAACACTTTTGACAAAATTGGAGGAGCGGCAAGAGTAATGATGGATTTGAAAAAGTGTTTAGAAAACAAATGTTCAATCAAAGTACTTGTCGGATATAAAATGTCCGATGACAAAAATATTAATATAGTAAATCAAACAATTATTGTAAAAAACAATAAACTGTATAAAATTTTGCAAAAAATTATTTATAAAATTCGATATTTAAGATCCTTTTTATTCTCAAACGATATTGACTGCTTTTCAAACGATTCTTTGATTAACCATCCATGGATAAAAGAAGCTGACATTGTTCATTTTCATAATATTCACGGTAATTATATTAATATCGAATCACTAAATATTATATCCAAATCTAAACCAATCATATTGACCACGCATGATTTATGGTCAATGACCGCCCACTGTGGAACCTGCGAAAAATGCAAAAATTGGAATAAGGGAAAGCATTTTACCCCTGGCTTATTTCACTATCAAGGAATGCTTTGCGATAACAAGGAATACTTGTGGAATAAGAAAAAAAACATATTCAACAGATCAGTTAAATGTTTTGTTTTACCTTCTAGGTGGATTCAGAATAAATATTACAAAAGTTATCTTTCAAAATGTAATAATATTGTAATAAATAATGGTGTCCAAATTGTAGCGAAAAAATATACCAGTAAATCAATAGCCAGACGAAATCTTAATTTGCCGAACAGAAAGACTTTGTTGTTTATTGCAAACGGAGGAAGAAATAATCCATCAAAAGGTGGAGATATTGTGACAAAGTTATCTTTAAAAGAAAAATATAAAAATGTTAACTTTTTGATTATTGGAGAAAAAGAAAGCAAACGTATTAACAACATGGTAATTTTGCCTTATCTTGATCACAAAAAATTGAGCGAATATTACATGGCTTCTGATATATTCTTATTTCCATCTCTTGCAGAAAATTTTCCCCTTGTTACCCTCGAGGCAATGTCGTACGGCTTACCAATTGTATCTTTTGGTGTTGGAGGTATCCCAGAACAAGTAGTCCATAAAGTTAATGGTTACATTTCAAAATATAAAGACATTCAAGATTTAACGAATGGCATCGATTATTATTTGCGAATGTCAAAAAAAGACCTTGAACATGTTGGAAAAATCAATATAAGAAAAGTAAAGAAATATTATTCTAACAAAAAAATGGCAAATGAATATTACAAACTATATATGAAGACGAAAAATGCGAAAACACATATTTAATATAATTTCAATATCTATTCTATTTTTTATTTGGATATTAACCTCTAGTTATTTCAGAAGTCACAACTATTTGGAATTTTCCGATGGAGCAAAATACGCTTCAATTGCAAAAAATTATGTTGAAGGTAGGGGTTTGAGCAATAGTTTTAGTTTTTTTTATTCCAATTTGATAGTTGATCCTAATTCTAATACTTTTAATCTTTCAGGAATTGAACCTGTATATCCGCTTGTTATGTCCTTGACCTTCAAGTTGTTCGGAATTAATGATAATTCAGTTATATTAACCTCTTCAATATTTTTGTTTACCACATCTCTTTTGATATTTTTGATAGCAGTACAATTTAACAAAAAGTTTCTTGGTCTACTTGCTGGAATTTCAATTCTTTTGGATATAAATTTTGGAACATATTCTATTGGGGGTGGTATGGAAACATTTTTTACTACCCTAATTCTATTCCTTTTCTGGCTTATTCTTAAACAAAGAATGATTACCGACTACTTAGCGATTTTAGTTTCACTTGTTATGTATTTTACTAAACAACAAGCATTTATATATATTACAGGTGCTTTGTTGCTATATTTGCTCTTGAACAACAAATATAAATTAGCAATTATCAAAATTGCAATTATTAGCATCGGCTTCTTAATATTTGACGCACTTATATTAACAAAGATTAATGGCAAATATTATTTGTATTCGATTCTTTTTCAAGGAATAAATGTTATTCAAAGTGTAGCCACAGATCCAAATGCGACATCCTTGTTAAGGGGGGGTGCTGGTAGCAAGATTGAACTGAAATTTGTGATTACAAATATTTTTTATAACTTATATAATTTTTATAAATTACTACCCAATATTGGATCCCCATACTTGTTTGCATTATTTGTTTTAGGTCTATTATGTAAATTTAAAAATAATCGTTACAGGTTGTTTGTGCATTCTGTTCTATTTACAATATTATTAACAATAATTGTTACATCATCTTCAATACCCCTTTATAGGTATTTGCACCCAGTATTGCCATTAGGATATTTACTCGGCATTATAATGTTGGGAAAAATGGTTGAACTAATTAACAAACATAACTGTTATGCAAATTTATATAAATTCAAATACTTAATTTTGCTCACGTTGGTGTTCGTTTTTTCTTATGGTAAAACGTTGGGTCATCTATTTCTGGACTCTAGATTTTCGAGTAAAATTTATGACAAAAACAAGCCCCCAATTTATGTCCGGTTGGCATCGGAGGTAAAAAATAAAATACCCAATACTTCGATAGTTCTTACAAACCTAGATACATGGGGGAGTTGGTATGGCAACAAAAGCACAGTTTGGTACCCATTCAAACCTGAAATGATAAAGCCCGAGGATGGACAAAAAAACATTTATAATGCAATTTATTTGACATCATATTTGATGGATGACAATAACTATTATATGGGTGATGAATGGAGGCAAATTTTTTACAATCCAGAAAACATCGAAAATGATTTTATTCGCGAAAATTACCAACTAAAAGAGATAATCGAAATACCGGCAGAAGAAACATATGAAAAACAAGCAGCCAGAGCAGTTCTTCTTGTAAGAAAATGATGCTATCAAATACTCAACATGTTAAAAATTTGAAAATATCAAAAGGAGATCGGATTCTTGATGTCGGTGGTAGCATGAAACAACATACGGATATTCAGATAGATACTCTTGTCGATATTATTCGTCCAGAAGAATCAAAATATAATAGATCAAAATTGCATGCGAAGCATTTTGTGAAATGCGATTTTGTTAAAGAAAAACTTCCTTTTAAAGATAAAGAATTTGATGTTTGTCTTTGTACACATGTTCTTGAAGACTTGTACGACCCGTTCCCTTTGATTAATGAGATGTCACGTGTTGCAAAAAGAGGATATATCGCAACCCCTTCAATGGGAAAAGATATTGAATTTACAAAAATAAATTTTTCTGATTGGAAAACCGGAGCAAGAAGATTGCCCGGAGTATCACATCACAAGTGGTTGTTTTATATGAAGGATGGAAAGATGGTTGTGTTGCCCAAAAATTATCCGTTACTTTATTCATCAGACTTCCATGTTTCCAAATGGTTGGGAGAGGAGGAGTTTAGATATTTTTGGAAAGGAAAAATTGAATATGTCGAAAAAACAGATATTGATTTCAAAAAATTAATTAATGAGTATCGAATTTGGTTTAGAAACAATAAAAAATATATCAAGAAATCTCCTGTGTTGTTGTATTTGGATAATCCTTTCAATATCGTAAAAGAATATTTGAAACTTCTAATCAAAAAATAAATTCGATTAATTATCGAATAATGATAAAATTCAGATAGTGAAAAAATATTTAAGTCGAGCATATTCTCTTGCAACTTCGGGTACCGCAAAAGATACATATATTTTGTTTATCGGTAATATATTTGCTGCTTTTTTGGGTTTTGTTACTACCTTGGTGTTGGCAAGATCTTTGAGCATTTCCGATTTTGGAGTATATTCAGCAGCAACAAATTTGATAGTAATTATTAGCTCCCTTACTGACTTGGGAATATCAAGTGGTTTGGTAAGCTTTGCGTCAGCTGCTTTTTCATCTGGAGAAACGAAAAAGGCATATGAATATTCTAAGGCTGCTTTTTTAATAAAAATATTTGCAACAATTCCTCTCGTTCTTTTTACAATAATTTTCGCCCAATTCGTATCGAATAATTGGTTGGCAACAACAGATCCGATGGTGTCAGTATGGGTCGGTGTCGTATCCCTTGTTGCTGTAATTTGGGGATTTATTCCATATATCCTTCAATCTAAAAAATTATTCCTGAAAGGAGTAATAATCGATATTTCTTTGAGTTTACCAAAAGCAGTAATTCCATACCTCTTGATGATTTTTGGACTTCTTACCGTCAATACTTCTATGGCTGCATTTGCTGTTAGTGCAGCAATTGCGGGTATGGTTAGTTTTGCTTTTGTCGGTTTCGGATTTTTAAAATCAAAACCGTCAAAAGAGACATATGTAGAACTGGCAAAATTTTCCAGTTGGATCGGGATAAACCGAATAATATCTTCAATATCGGGGAAACTTGATGTTCAGATGCTTGCTGCAATGGCCGGTGCTACACTTACAGGTTTGTATTCTATCCCAATGAGATTATCTTCTATCATTATTGTATTCGCGTCCAGTTTTTCTGCGGTTTTGGCTCCTCGCTTTGCTTCTTTTGGGGACAAAATAAAAGAAAAAAGGTATTTAATCAAAGCTTCTTTGGTGATTATTCCCATTATTTTTGGAATTCTTCTTGTTACGTACTATGCAAAACCGTTTGTGCTAATTCTTTTTGGTGATAAATACCTTGAAAGTGTTCCCGTGTTCCAAGCATTATGTCTCGTTTTAATCCCTTATATTATTTCCGTACCTCCTGTTGCAGCAATTATTTATTCTATGAAGAAAACAAAATATATTGGCCTCTTTTCTTTTTATCAAATTGCCGCAATTTTCTTAATTAATTATTTCCTGATTCCAATCTATGGCGCCTTTGCCCCGGCGATTTCTTTTGGTGTTGTGTATCTTAGCTTGGCAATTTACTCTTGGATAATCGTGTTTAAACACTACTGGATAAAATGAGCAAAATTAGGATAACTGCCCACATGATGGTTAAAAATGAGGCTCGTTTTGTATGGTATTCAATCATGTCCGTGTTGGATTATGTGGATAGAATAAGAATTTGGGATACAGGGAGTAATGACGGAACAGTTGAAATAATTGAATCGTTGATAAAAGAATACAAGGGTAACACTCAAATTATCTTCAAGAAAGTTCAAGAAAAAGAATTTGACGAAGGAAGATATCGAGAAGCAATGCTTCTTGAATGTTGTGACCCAAATACAACCGAAAATGATATTGGGACATTTTCAGTTATGAGACAGCAAATGCTCAATGAAACCATATATGACTGGATTATTATGGTGGACGGGGATGAAGTTTGGTGGAAAGATTCGATTAAGGAACTGACAGACACAATAAGGGAAAAGGGTAGGGAGTATGAATCCATAGTTGTACCCACGGTCAATCTTGTCGGAGACATATACCATTATCAAGAAGAAAAAGCTGGGAAATATAAATTTTTTGGTAAAACCGGACATTACAATTTGCGAGCGTTCAGTAGAGATATTCCTGGCTTACATTCTTCCACTAAACCCCATGGAATATGGGGATGGGAAGATAAAGATTGTGTAATGATTCAAGATAGGGATCCCAAGAACATCTTGTTTCTAAATACTCCATATATGCACGCAACACACCTTCAAAGATCCGGAAATATTGTTTTAGAAAAAGGAGTCTATAAAAGAGCAAAAAAATTAAAACACGAAATTGGTTTTTCTTTTCCAAAAGACTATTTCTATCCAGAATCCTTTTTTTACTTGAGACCGGATATCGTTAGTAGCCCATGGATTAAAATGGGGTTGTTGTTCAAAATTCGTTCATATCTTGAAACACCATTCAGAATGTTAAAAAGAAGATTGTTCAAGAGTAAAGTTGGTTATTAACGTGATTAACTCCTTTAATAAAGTAAGAAACAAAAAATACTATTCGATAGCACACGAAGGAAGCGATGACACGAGTCATCCCGCCATGAAGCTTTTGAAAAACATTGCTGGTGAAGTAGATAAGGTTTTAGATTTGGGGTGTGGAGAGGGAACAAGATTGAATCATGTAATCCCGAACGGGAAAATTGGCTACGGAATAGATATTAGTAGTATTGCCATAGATGCAGCAAAAAAGAAATATCCACACCATTTCCAAGTAGGAAATCTGGAAAAACTGCCTTATAAAGATAGCTTTTTTGATTTGGTATATTCTGCGTATGTTTTTGAGCATCTCGATAATCCGGAAAAAGTAATAAAAGAAGGCCTGAGAGTGTTAAAAAAAGGTGGTTACTTTCTTGTTGTTTGTCCTAATTACGGTTCTCCAAACAGAGCCTCACCTCCATTTTTGGGAAATAGGATTAGTAAATTAATCAAAGGATATTACGATGACATATTTCACCCCAAGAACTTGGATTGGAAAAAAGTAAATCCGATTGCAACTGAAAGCCAATACGAAATTGATTGGGATACGACAATTGAACCCTATCTAGGATCGCTTGTAAGATATCTGTCTAACAAAGGATTAAAGATTGTGTATTCCAGTTCCTGCTGGGAAAGAGAAGAAAGAAAAGTCAAATATCTTCAAAGGGTAATTAGACTACTTGGGGAAAGAAACATTTACCCCTTCAATAAATGGGGCCCTCATTTATTGATTGTTGCCAAGAAGGGGGGGGGAGATTGCGAGCTTTGCGGAAACGATTCATATAATCAACTGTTCAAAAAAGATAGATATGAAATATTACAATGCAAAAAATGTAAATTGGTTAAAACAAGCGGAGTATCCGAAATTGATTATTCCGATTACCACAGAGACAGCGATTATGAAAAATTCAACGAACATTTTCGAAATATATTCCAGAATATATATTCATTGGTATCCAGGTATGTTTCCAGACCCGCGAAAATTCTCGAAATAGGATGCTCGACGGGAACCTTGTTATCTTTGTTTAAAGAAAATGGATGGGAAGTGTGGGGTATTGAACCGTCAAAGAGTTTTTGGAACGCCCAGGAAAAAGGAATAAAAGTATTGGGAGTAAGCTTGTTGGAAGCAAAGCTGGAAGAAGCCAGTTTTGATTTGGTTGTTATTAATCACACATTGGAGCACATGTCCAAGCCGCTGGATAATCTGAAAAAAGTATACAAACTTCTTAAGAAAGGAGGAAAGATATATATTGGTGTTCCTAATTTTGACAGCCTGGACTCAAGGTTGTGGAAAAGTAAATGGAAGATGCTTTTACCCGAGGAGCATAATTTTCAATACACACCGCAAACTTTAAAAAAAGTATTGGAAAAAGTCGGTTTTAAGATAGTTGAAACGAGAACCAACGAAGGAATCTGGTCTTTAAACAGTCCCTTGAAAGGATTAGTTGACGAAATTAAAAACAGAAAAAGGGCGTTTTTGATAGATTTAATTAGTTCACCTTTTGCTCTATTTTCGACCATTGTTAACAAAGGATCCAATTTGATAGTAATTGCCGAGAAATAATTTTGTTATTTCTCTTTAAATGCTTCAAAATACATATATGGTAAAGAAAAATTATTTGTTACCGATTATTCTTGGGGGACATCTTCTAATTTTAATTCTTACCAGTTTCACAGCTTGGCCGGAGATGCTTGCTTGGCCATATCTGATAATGAAAGGATGGTTGCCCTATAAAGATATTGCTATTGCACATACACCTTTCCTTCTGTTTGACTTATCGCTTGTGTATAAAGTATTCGGTGCTGGACCGATGCAAATTCAAATATATTCCTGGATTATTACTCTTCTTACCGATTTGGTTATTTATTTTGTCGTAAGCAGGCTCCACAACAAGAAAGTTGCTTTATGGACACTGTTACTTTTTGTCCCTTTAAACATTTTTTACGAAGGGAACGGATTGTGGTTTGATCATTTACTGGGACCCCTGGTTATTCTTTCCTACTATTTTATTAAAAAAGAAAAATATCTTACAGCAGGACTTATGTGGGGGTTGGCGTTTATGACCAAACAAACGGCCATATGGTTTCTCCCCGGAGTAATATATCTATTTTGGGGAAAAGATTTACTGTTCAAATTAAAGGAATATGCATGTGGTTTCTTGATTCCGATAACAATTACATTTGTTGTTTTCCAGCTGTTGGGAATACTTCCAAACTTTTTGTATTGGGCTTTTCAGTTTGGTGTTTACACCCTCCCCAGGGCAATGGGTCAAATTGATTACCCCTCAATAAGACAAATAATTGTTTCTCTTGCTCCAATCGCAATTATGATTCCGGTCTTGATAGCGGAAAAAAGAAAATATTTTGCCTTGATTCTTTTGGGTGTATTGGGAATAATGGGAGCCAATCCAAGATGGGAATTATTTCATTTCCAACCGGGCCTTCCTTTTATTGCCATAATTGGGGGTCTTGTTCTTTCCGGAGAAATAAAACTGAAAGGTTATCTAAGGGGTTTCTTTCTGTTGTTTGCGATAGGAATTATTGTTTTGTCTTTTAGATCAATAAGAACATCTTTTATGAAAGAAGATAGATTTTTGGAAAGTGCAGTAATAAGTACTGCCAACAAAATTAACGAAGCGACAAAACCAGGCGATAAGATATTTGTTCTAAATTCTTGGGACAGTTTATATGCACTTTCCGACAGAATGCCTTCAGTCAGACCTCTTATTCCACAACTAGAGTGGTACTATACCGACAAAATTGATGGTTATGTTTCGGCTAAGCTGCTGGATAATTTACCCGATATTGTTGTGATGCAACCATATACTAAAACAGGGTTGTCATCATTCGTGCCGGAAAAGGTAACTGACGTGATTTTTAAATATTATTCAACCGATTCTGTCATTGAGAATAAATTCTGGATATTAAAACCTTAACAAATGAAAATAGCCATATTAAATATTTACCAAAATTCGGTGTACAGGGGAGCGGAGACATATGTTGATCAGTTGGCAAAAAGATTAAGCAAGAAACATGAGGTTCATTTAATAGTTGGAAATAATAAGGTGCAAGAAAGGTGGCCTCTGTTGTGGAGAGTGTATCTTGATCCTCAAAGTATAACAATCGCAAAATTCACCCTGAAAAATATTGGTAAAATTTGGAAAGAAAAATACGATGTTGTTATCCCGACAAACGGAGGATGGCAACCGGCATTTATTAGATTGGTTACCTGGTTATATGGCGGAAAAATGATTATCTCTGGTCAATCGGGAATGGGTTGGGATGACAGAAACAATCTATGGTCTTTTCCCGATGTGTTTATTGCCCTTTCAAATAAAGCAAAAAAATGGGCAAAAAATGTTAATCCATTTGTAAAAGTGGAAAAGATTCCCAACGGAGTTGATACAAAAGTATTCAAACCCACAGGAAGAAAATATATAACCGATTTGCCGAAACCAATTGTTCTTTGTGTTGGTGCATTAACAAAAACAAAAAGAATAGATTTAACCATTAAAGCAGTTGCCGGACTCAAGAAAGGGAGCTTGTTAATTGCAGCCGGAGGAGGGGATATGAAAGAAGAATATTCCAAACTCGCCAAAGATTTATTGGGAGATAGATGCAATATAATAAAAGTTCCCCACAATGAAATGCCAAAAGTATATAGGGCTTGTGATGTTTTCTCTCTTGCTTCCGAGCCTTATTATTCTTTTGAAATTGTATTAACGGAAGCAATGGCGACCGGATTGCCCGTTGTTGCCAACAGAGACGACATCAGAAGGGAAATTGTCGGGGACTCGGGTGTATTGGTAAATCCAACAAATATTAAAGCGTACAGCTTAGCTTTGGAAACAGCAATGAAATTAAAATGGGGTAAAAAACCCATTCGACAAGCGAAAAAATTCGACTGGGATATAGTTGCAGAAAAATATGAAAAAATCCTTGCGAATCTTTCTTAAGAAATATCAAATTGAGTTAGTGTTTTTCCTTTTGTTAGTTATTGCTGTTGTTGTACGTTTTTATAATTATGAGAGTAGAATTGTTTTTGATTCAGAGCAAGCACGCTCACTAATCGTTTCCGGCAATTATGTTAAAGATAAGTTCTCACTTCTTGGACAAGAATATTTTAGATCCACTTCTTCGGGCCATAAACTATTTTCCGGAGCAATTTTTAGTTATCTTTTATTACCGATTCAATTATTGGCAAATTATGATGCATATAAAATTACACAATTCTTTACATTATTAAATTTATTTTCCGGAATTATTCTTTTCATCGTTGCTTCAAAATTGTGGGGTAAAAAGGTTGGTTTGATGTCGGGAACTTTATTCCTATTCAGCGATATGATGATTAAGCACTCTTTGTTTATATGGATTCTAAACTGGGTTCCGCTTTTGGGAGTCCTTGCAATTTATGCTTTGCATTACTTCAATAAGAATAAAAAGATTGCCAGCGTGCTATCTTTGGGGTTAATCCTCGGAATGGGAATTAATTTTCATTACCCAATCCTGTTCTTTGCAGGTTTAGTCGGGATTTATATTTTATTTAAATCCAGAAACAGATTAATTTCGGCAATTATTTATGTTCTGGGTTTAGTTGTTGGAAACTTGCCAACCTTATTATTTGATTTGAGGCACGATTGGTACCATATCAGAACGTTAATCCAGTACATACTCGATGCGTTTAACGGAAACGGACAAAACTTTTCTTATTATTACCTATTTTTAATTTGGCCAGCACTGTGTGTGTTTGTATCATTACTCTTTATTAGAGTTTTGAAGAAAAACATATTGTTGGTGTTTGCAATCGTAATTTATGTTGTTCTAAATCTAAACTCGAAATGGGTTAATTTTTCTTCAGCAAAAGAAATGCCGCCAGGTCTTGTGTACAAAGATATTATTACTGCGTCCGAAATAATTGCGAAAGATAAACCCGAAAGATTTAATGTTTCAACATTGTTCGGTTTTGATGCGAGGGGATACATTTTAAGATATCCACTTGAGTTTAATTATGGATATACTCCTTCTGGTGTCGAAGAGTATAAAGAGCTGGATTCGTTATATGTCATGGCATTAGGGGATGGTGATATAAAAAACCCCTCGAGATATGAACTTAAAACGTATCTGCCATATAATTATGAATTACTGGGAGAAGTAAATTCTAAATATCAGATATACAAATTAACAAAGAAATGAAAATATCAGTAATTATTCCGGTATACAACGAGGAGAAGGTGATACTAAGTTGCCTGAACTCTCTTGAACAACAAACACACAAGGATTTTGAAGTGATCCTTGTCGATGACGGATCATCTGACAAGACTGGGGAGATGGTTAATCTTTTTAAAACTGAACGGTTTGAACTTACTTTACTTCAGCAAAATCATCTTGGTCCGGGTGCTGCCAGGAACTTGGCTTCTAAAAAAGCAAAAGGAAACATTTTGGTGTTTGTAGATGCTGATATGACCTTCGATATTCACTTTTTGGAAAACCTTATTAAACCAATTGTCCTTGGAAAAGAAAAAGGAACATTTTCCAAAGAAGAATATGTTTCAAACTGGATTAATATATGGTCAAGGTGTTGGAATATTAACGAGGGATGGGAAAAAGAAAGAAGACACCCAAAAAATTATCCGAATAGACAAAAAGTATTCAGGGCAATTCTCAAAGAAGAATTTGAAAGAGTTGGAGGGTTTACACCTGGAGGATACAACGATGATTGGAGTCTTTCCGAAAAGTTGGGTTATGATGCGGGAGAGGCAGTTGGTGCAACTTTCTATCATGCAAACCCATCTAGCTTGAAAGAAGTATTTTTTCACGCCAAGTGGGTGGGGAAGAGGCAGTATAAACTGGGGATAATTGGAAAACTGATTGCTCTGGTCAGAGTGTCACTGCCGGTATCAATAATTATTGGAGTACTCAAATCAATTATTTATGTGACTCCCCCTTTTATAATATTCAAATTATTGTACGACGCAGGTGTGTTTATCGGGATTGTGGAATCTGTGGCAACAAATAAATTAGCCAAGTAATGATTAATTTAATTCTTACTGCCCTAACTGGATTTTTGGTTAGAATGTTTCGGATAACCGAATCTTTTTGGCATGATGAGGCGATTGGGATATCAATAGTAGAGAGATACTCTTTACAAGAAATTATTTCGAATTACCTTCCTTTAGATAACCATCCTCCCCTTTATTATCTGACCCTTGATATATGGACAAACATTTTCGGATACAGTGAACTTTGGATTCGATTATTGTCGGTATTCTTGGGTATTGGCACCATTGTTCTTGTCTACTATATATACCAAGAAATATCCGGCAAAAAATCCGTATTGGCAAGCCTGCTTCTTGCAATATCCCCTTTGTTTATCTACTTCACGCAGGAGGCAAGAATGTACAGTATGGCTGCATTTTTTACCTCTCTGGCAGTTTTGTTCTTTTTAAGAACTTTTGGTAAACATAATCCTTGGAATTACTTATGGTTTGCGGTAGGACTTTTGGGAATGTTTTTCTCCGACTACATGCCGGTATTCATGTACCCGGTATTTATCATTTTTGCGATAATCAGAAAACAAAAATGGTCTTGGTGGAAATGGTTTTTACTCTCACATATACCACTTCTGGTATTTGGAGTTATGTGGATTCCGATTTTATTACAGCAATTATCGAGCATGAGCCAGCAAGTTCAGGTATTCCCCATGTGGAAGCAATTGGTTGGTGGTTTTTCGATTAAACACATCTTACTGCTTCCGATAAAAATGATTGTTGGAATGACCAATTTTGAAAACAAAAATATCTATTATGGAATGGTTCTAGTTGCTTCGATCCCTTACGTTTACGTTTTGGCAAAAGGATTAAACAGTTTCAAGAAGAATATTCTCGTTTGGCTTTGGCTGTTGGTACCCCCAGCTCTGGCATTTATTGTATCCTCGGTTGTTCCCGTGTTTAACTTTTTTAGATTTATATATATTCTTCCCGCTTTTGCTTTGCTTCTTGCCGTTAATGCCAAGAATGAGAACTTTGGGAAATTAAGTAATTATGTTATTCCCACACTCCTGATTATTCCTTCGTTTTTCCATGTTTATTATCAGACTAAATCAATTACATATCGTGAGAACTGGAAACAAGCAGTACAAGATGTCGAATCGAGAATAAAGGATGATGAAATAGTTCTCTTGGAATACCCACATACTTTACCCGGATATTATTGGTATTCACAAAAGAAAGACATGGTATTGCCTGCAATAACAAAATTCCAAAACACGAAAGAAGAAATTGACGCATATATTCCCGAGATAACAAAGAATGTTAATGGAATATATTACTTTGAATATTTGCGGGATGTGACAGATCCTCAGAGATTAGTTGAAAGAGTCCTTCTACAGGAGGGCTTTCAGACTGCTGATATTCTTGACGGATTTTCGGGTGTTGGCCAGGTAACTTACTTTAAGCGTAAATAGCAAGTATAATAGGCTATGCGCATTGGAATAGATATCTCTCAAATTGTCTACGGTACGGGTGTCTCTTTTTATACAAAAGAATTAGTCAAGAATCTTCTTCGTTATGATAGAGAAAACGAGTATGTTCTTTACGGGGGATCTTTGCGACGAATCCCCGATCTTAAATCGTTTTCCTCATCTTTGGCGGGGAAATTCACAACTAAGTTTTTGCCGATCCCTCCCTCAATTGCTGATTTTCTTTGGAACCAGATTCATTTCCCCAAGATTGAAAAATTTACGGGACAATTGGATGTATATCATTCTTCGGATTGGACACAGGCCCCGAGTGATGCCTTTAAGGTTACAACCATTCACGATATGGCACCTTTTAAGTATCCCCAGTTTACAAACAAAAAAATTATTGAAGTTCATAAAAGAAGGCTTAATTGGATTAATAAAGAAGCAGATAGAATTATAGTTCCTTCAAACGCAACCAAGAATGATTTGGTAAAGCTTGGTATGGATGAAGAAAAGATCAGGGTTATTTATGAAGCTCCGGGAGAAATATTCAAACCCGCTTTGAAAAGCGAAATAGAATCCATTAAAAGAAAGTATAAGATCCCGGGAGAGTATGTGTTTGTTGTAGGTGTGGGTGGAAGGAAAAACACGGACAAAACCATAAGTGCCTTCGAGCTTGCAAGAGCGGGGAAAAATTTAACTCTCGTATTGGCCGGAAAAGGAAGTGAAATATACACCAACGAAAGAAACATTAGAGGAGTCGGGCAGGTCGGAGACAAAGAACTTGCTACTCTTTACTCCGGTGCAAGTGCTCTTGTCTATGCTTCTCTTTACGAAGGGTTTGGGTTGGTTATTTTGCAGGCTTTTGCTTGCGGATGCCCTGTTGTAACATCAAATAAATCAAGCATGAAAGAGATTGCTGGAGACGCTGCCGTTTTGGTTGATCCAGATAGTGTTGGATCCATTGTCGAAGGCCTTAAAAAGGCTCTTGCGGGTCCACAAGGATTAATTAAAAAGGGTTCCGAGAG
Source organism: uncultured Gammaproteobacteria bacterium (assembly GCA_964617045.1). Classification (GTDB taxonomy): domain Bacteria; phylum Patescibacteriota; class Microgenomatia; order UBA8517; family UBA8517; genus CAZTVZ01. Next base: position 128,128 of record CAZTVZ010000002.1, read on the forward strand.
AGTAAAAGAATTCTCTTGGGAAAAAGCTGCAAGAGAAACAATAAATGTCTACAAGGAGGCTATAAAATGATAATAGGGATAGACGGTAACGAAGCAAACATTCAAAATAGGGTTGGAGTAAACCAATACGGGTACGAACTCCTGCATTCTCTGCGAAAACTACAGGAAGAATGGAAGAATTCGCATAAGGTCATAGTTTTCCTTAAAAACGAGCCTCTTCCCGACATGCCCAAGCCTTCTGAACACTTTAAGTATAAGGTTCTTCCGGGTGGAGGAGCATGGATAATAAAAACTCTTACTCCTTATTTGTTTAAGGCTAAAGACAAACCTGATATATTTTTCTCGCCTAGCCACTATGTTCCCCCAATATCTCCTGTGCCAATGGTGTGCTCGATTATGGACCTCGGATACCTCGTATTTTCGGGACAATTTAAAAAATATGACTTCTGGCAGTTAACTTTGTGGAGTGCTTATTCGATATTGGTATCAAAACGGGTCATAGCGATATCAAATAGTACAAAGAAAGACATTGTACGACACTATCCCTTTGCCTCGAGAAAGACGGTTGTTACCCTACTGGCGTATGATAATAAAACTTTCAATCTGAACGTTCCCGAAAAAGATGTGCGACGTATCCGAAAAACCTACTCTATAGTCGATGACTATATCTTGTACCTTTCAACCTTGAAGCCAAGCAAGAATGTCGAGGGTCTTTTGGAGGCGTACAGTAAAATTAAGAATGCCCCCACACTTGTAATAGCAGGAAAGAAAGGGTGGCTTTACGAATCCATTTTTGAAAAGGTTCAAAATCTTGGTATTGAAAGTAAAGTTATTTTTACGGACTTTATTCCAGACGAAGACAGGGCTCCTTTAATCGCCGGAGCAAAACTTTTTGTTCTTCCTTCTTTTTGGGAGGGATTTGGTCTCGATGTTCTCAATGCCATGGCATGTGGAGTGCCTGTTGTGTGTTCGAATGTCGGTAGTTTGCCGGAGGTGGCAGGGGAAGCGGGTATTTTGGTTGACCCGTATAATATGGATAGTATTAAAGAGGGAATTGAAAAAGTGCTTTCGATGAACTCAACAGAATATACTAGAATAGTAGAGAAGGGTTTGGAACAGGTTAAAAAGTTTTCTTGGGAGAAAACTGTCAGAGAAACCCTAAAGGTATTGGAAAATGTTCAGAGATAGAATGGGAAATAAACTTTCCTTCGGGAAAGTAATAGAAAAAGTGGGAAATAGAATATATTCCTACTTTGCCGACTTTGGATTAATGCTTATCAGGTGGGTCGGACATATTCCTTTTCATTTTGTGCGCAACATTGTTTATCGTATCTCGGGAATGAAATTGGGAAAACGGGCAACTATTCATATGTGGGCAAGTTTCTTTAATCTAAAAAATATCGAGATAGGTGAGGGAACCATTATAGGTGATCATGCATTTTTGGATGGCAGGGCAAAATTGAAAATAGGGAAAGAAGTGGATATCGCTTCTTCGATTATGATTTACAATTCCGAACATGATTTAACAAGTGACGACTTCCACGCAATTACCGAACCGGTTGAAATTGGAGACCACGTATTTATCGGTCCGCGGGTTACAATAATGCCCGGGGTGAAAATTGGTGACGGGGCGGTTGTTGCCGGAGGAGCGGTTGTTGTTAAGGGTGTTCCCGAAAGAGCAATCGTAGGTGGAGTACCCGCAAAAGAAATCGGAGAAAGAAAAGGATCCCTTGACTATAAACTTGGTAGAGCAAGGTTGTTCCAATAATGCTTAAAAAATTTCTCTTTCTTTTTTATTGTCTTTTCTCTTTGTTTTTTTTAATCTATCTGGTTGTACCTGGACCCGACAGTATTACTGACTTTCCCCCTCTTCCTACTTCTTTAAAATCTTCTCTTGAAGGAGATACTATCCAGGTGCCGAATGTCTCTGCATATTTTTCCGACAATTTCAGAAACGAGGCGGTCAAGTACTATAAAGATGCATATCAGAAGAACACTCCTTTTTTCTTTCCACCCTTGAGGCTTAACCATCCTCCTGAATATGCCTATACAGTGATTAAAGATCAAACCGAAAGTACATACATTGAAGAATATACTTATCCTTTCAGGGATTCATTGTATGTTAACGGAATGGAGCCTGTGAACGAAGACGGAACCCCCAGGTTTACCGGAGCATCTAAATATAAAATCGATGACGTGGAATATTCCACCAAAGTCACACTTAGATACTACCCTTCAAATATCGTAAGCAGATTAATTCTATGGGTGGGAATTAATTTTTCAATTATTATTCTTTATGTGACTGGAAGGAGGCTTTTTGCAAATGGCCAAACTTGAATTAATTTTTCTTAATTACAAAACGGCGGAAATGACAATGGATGCAATAAAAAGCATTTATGACAATCCTCCAGATTGTTCGTATCGTGTATGGCTTGTGGACAATGCATCAAACGATGGGTCCTTGGAGAAAATAAAGAAAGCTTTTCCTGAGGTTAAAACAATTGCCAATCCGGAAAACTCCGGTTTTGCGATTGGAAATAATCTTGCCATCAAAGAGGCGTATCCCGATGGAGAGTATTATCTCCTAATAAATACGGATACCATTGTATACAAGGATTCACTTAATGCGCTTGTTAAGTTCGCGGACAAATCGGATCATGGGATAGTAAGCTGTTATCTCACCAATCCAGACGGATCGTTTCAACCCAACTGTGGAGATCTTCCTACATTTATTCCGATGATGACATGGTTAACGGGAATTGACGATTTATTTAAAAAGGTAGTAAATATTCCTTCCTATCATCAGGAAAGTAAAAAGTATTATGTTGATGGAAAAACAGTTGGATGGATATCCGGATCGGTATTTTTGATCAAAAAAGAAACAATAGAGAAAATCGGAATGCTTGACGAAAAAATATTTATGTACGGAGAAGATGTTGAATATTGCTGGAAAGCAAAAAGAGCTGGAATAAGCTGTGGGTGGACGGATAAAGGAAAAATACTGCACATCGGAGGAGCAAGTTCAGATAAACCGAAATTGAGACAGTGGGCGGGGGAGTTTAAAGGATTATTTTACCTGTATAAAAAGTTTTATGGATTCGTTCCTTCTCTCGCAGTACGATTAATGTCGTACGTTTTTATTTTTCTAAGAGCTATAGCATTTATGTTAATGGGTAAATTTGATCATGCAAAAACATATGTCCAAGTTATCGGAAATATTTGAAAAAGTTCTCTATTGGGCGGTACTTGTTCTAATACTGTTCATACCGCTATTTATGAAGTTCCCCCTCTTGGGGGTACAGGGAACGTTTGTTTCCGTAAGATCCGAAGATATTCTTATTGCTGCCACTTATCTTGTATGGCTACTTTATTTGATTGTATCGGGAAAAATAAAAGTATTTTTTAAAGATAAACTACATATAACTTTCTTGGTATTCTTTATTGTGGGTTTTGTTTCACTATTTTCGGCTGCATATATCACATATACGGCAGGTATTAAATTGGGGCTACTACACTTCTTAAGAAGGATAGAAATGATAATGCTTCTTCCGATGGTTGCATCAATAATTAAAAATAAAAAGCAGGCATATTTCTATCTTTTTTCATTATCTTTGGTGGTATTTATTGTTAATTTTTATGCTTTGGGGCAGAAATTTCTTCAGTTCCCGGCTGTTTCTACAACCAATTCGGAGCTATCAAAAGGCGTCGTCTACTATATTCAACCTTTTGACAGAATAATATCTACATTCGGTGGGCACTATGACCTTGCCGTATTTTTATTAATGTTCTTGTCGATTGCTTCGGCAACCGTCATTTATACGTTAAAAAAGAAAACTGTTTTGGGAATTTGGCTTTTAGGTCTTGCGGGTATTTCAGGAGTAATACTTGTGATGACGGCAGCCAGGCTTTCATTCTTTGCCGCGATATTCGGGATTATTGCTGGACTGATCTTTTCTGGAAACAAGAAATTTATTTTGGGAATTGTTATCCTCGCAACAATTGCGGTCGCATATCCTTCACAGCTTAGAGATCGACTTGTTTCTACCTTTACGGTAACAATTAAAAGAAGTTGGGACGGTTATTTTTCGAACAAAGACGAAAACTCGGGTAGGTCAAAATTAAACATTCCGACACTTCCTTTAACGTGGGAACAGCAAGCAAAAGAAGAATCATCGAATTCGGCTCAGGTTAATACCGGGGAACCTGCAGATATTGTACCCGGAGAGCCCGTAGATTCTACGGATTTGGGTGTATATCGATCTTTTGAAATACGAATACGCGCTGAGTGGCCGCGAGCTATACGTGCTTTTACCAAGAATCCCTTGTTGGGTACGGGATACTCCTCGATCGGTTTGGCAACGGATAATGATTACCTAAGACTATTGGGAGAAATCGGAATACTTGGTGCAACGGCTTTCTTCTTTGTTCTTTACGAGGTAATAAGGAGAGTTGTTATGGTATTCAAAAACTCGGATGGATTTACCAAATATCTCGCCGCAGGAGTACTTGCTATGATTACAGCTTTTCTTATAAATGCTTTGTTTATCGATGTGTTTGAAGCAAGTAAAACGGCATCTTTATTCTGGATTATTCTGGGAATTACTTTGGGGTTATATAATATCGAATATGGGAATAAAAAAGATAATTGAATCAAAAGCCTTTAGGATAACAGTATTAATAGGAATAATTATTGGAGCCTTTATAGTTAGGTTATATAAAATTAACGAACCGTTGGCTGATTGGCATTCCTGGAGACAAGTAGATACGGCATCAGTCTCAAGAACATATGTTGAACAAGGAATTGATCTTCTAAACCCCCGATACCATGATGTTTCAAGTATTCAAACGGGTATACCCAATCCCAAAGGACTTCGTTTGGTTGAATTACCAATATTTAATGTAATTCATGCTTTTTTGACAATTAGTTTCCCAAATTTATCTTTGGAGTTTTGGGGAAGAATGACATCAATAATATTTTCCTTGTTCTCGGTTTTGTTCTTATTTTTATTGGGAGAAAGATACATCGGAAAATGGGGCGGAATACTTGCGGCATTTTTCTTTGCCTTTATTCCGTTCAATATTTTCTACAGTAGGGTGATTCTTCCTGAGCCAACCGCTGTTGCATTGTCGTTGGGTGCATTGTGGTTTTTTTCTCAATTTATCGAAAAAGACAATCAAACTTATCTTTACATATCTGCCGTTGTGTTTTGTTTGGCACTTCTCGTAAAACCGTTTTCAATTTTCTATGCCGTACCGATGATTTGGCTTATCAGAAATAAATGGGGGGATATTACTTATGTATTTAAAAATTCCAAGCTTCTTATTAAGTTTTTGATATTTGCCAACATTATCCTTGTTCCCATTCTTCTTTGGAGATATTTACTGTCACTTCACCCCGAAGGTGTTCCTTTCTTTACATGGGCTTTTAATGGTGACCATATTCGTTTTAGGCCATCATTCTGGAGATGGATATTTGCAGAAAGATTGGGAAAGATGATTCTGGGTATATGGGGTATAGTACCTTTTATTTTTTCCATTATTCAAAAGGGGAAAAGTGATTTTGTGAGATATTTCATGATCGGAGCATTTTTATATGTATCGACTATTGCAACAGCAAACGTGAGACACGATTATTATCAAACGTTTATTATTCCGATGGTAGCTTTTGGTGTTGCAGCGGGGGGATATTATCTTTGGAATCAAAACATATTCAACAAATTAATTACCAGAACGCTATTTGTCTTTTCAACTTTACTGATGTTGATGGTCGGATATTTCCAGGTTATCGATTTATATAATATTAACCATCCGGAAATAATTCGTGTTGGAGCAAGAGTAGACGAAATAACACCCAAAGATTCTTTGGTTGTTGCACCGTATAACGGAGATACGGCATTTTTGTACCAAACCAAAAGATGGGGATGGCCGGCTGTTGATTCCGATATCGATAATATTATTGCCAGAGGAGCAGATTATTATGTTTCGGTTAATTATGACGATGACACAAATAAATTTATGAAAAGATTTGTAACGGTTGAGAAAACTCCAGAATATATTATCCTTGATTTACATAAGGAGATATCACAATGAAAGTATTAATGCTTACTCCATACCTTCCCTTCCCACCTCTTTCGGGTGGACAGACAAGATCATATAACCTTATTAAGAATCTGTCGAAACACCACGAAATAACGCTATTTTCTCTAATTAAGGACGACTCGGAAAAGAAATATGTCAAAGAGCTGGAAAAATACTGTAAAAAGGTAAGAGTTTTTAAAAGATCCAAATCTCCATGGACACTCAGAAATATTTTACTTACCGGTTTCTCTCAATACCCATTCCTGGTTATCAGAAATTTGGTTCCTGAAGAAAAAAGGGCAGTTGAGCAGGAATTAAAAAAAGAAAAATATGATCTGATTCATGCAGAGTGTTTTTATGTAATGCCTCATATTCCTAAAACAAACATTCCGATTTTGATGGTAGAGCAGACAATAGAATATTCGGTATATAAACACTTTGTTGAAGACCAGGCTCCTTTTCTGATCAGACCACTTCTGTGGTTGGATGTTCTTAAATTGAAACATTGGGAAACGACTATATGGAAATCGGCAGACAAAGTGGTTGCAATGTCTGATTCGGACAAAAAAGCAATGACAGGACTTGTACCCGGACTTAATATCGATATTGTCCCGAACGGAATAGACATTGAATATTTTTCCAGAGAACAAAAAGAGACTCAGGATCACCCCAAAGTTTTATATGTGGGAAACTTTAAATGGTTACAAAATGTTGAAGCTGTCGATCTTCTTATTGACGAAGTATGGCCGAAAATGAAGAAAGCCATACCGAATCTGAAACTATGGATCGTTGGGATGAATATTACCGATGGAATAAAAGAAAAAGCAGTAGGTGATATTGAAATAACGGAAGCGATACCTGATATAAGAGATGCATATTCGAGTGCAACTGTTCTTGTCACTCCGATTAAGGGACCGGGAGGAACAAGGCTTAAAATACTGGAAGCAATGGCTTCCGGAATGCCTATCGCAACCACCTCGGTAGGTGCAGAGGGATTGGAAGTAACCAACGGTGAACAAATGCTTATATCCGACGACATGGACGAATTGGCAAACAAAGCCGTGCAAATAATTAAAGATAAAGAACTTGCCAAAAAACTGGGTAATAACGCCAGAAAATTTGTGAGAGAAAAGTTTTCTTGGGAGATAAGTGCAAATGCTCTTGATAAAATATATAAAGAGGCAACCAAAAAATGAGTAGACCTGAACTTTCGATAGTAATTCTTAATTACAATACACGCGATCTTACTCTGGACTGTTTGGCTTCCTTGAGAAAAGTAAAAAACGAATCGGATTTTGAAATTATCCTTTGTGACAACGGTTCTTCGGATGGTTCGGTAGAAGCAATTAAAGAAAAATACCCGGAAGTAATTATTATTGAGAATAATGCCAACTTGGGATTTGCCAAAGGAAACAATGCCGCAAAAAACATTGCCAAGGGTGAATATATTCTTTTCCTAAATACCGACACTATTGTATATAAAGATACAATCAGAAAGACCCTGGATTATCTTAAAGAACATAAAGATGTTGGAGCAGTAACATGCAAATTGGTTCTCAATGACGGTTCTTTGGACAAAGATGCGAGAAGATCTTTCCCTACGCCATGGGTATCTTTTACACACTTGGCACTTCCGCTGGATCGACTATTTCCCAAATCAAAACTTTTTGCCAGGTACTGGTATGGATATATTTCTCCCGACACAACTCACGATGCGGACGTATTGCAAGGAGCTTATTTCCTTGCACCAAAGAAACTGCTTGATGAGGTAGGATGGTTTGACGAGGATTATTTCCTGGACGGAGAAGATATCGATTTATGTTGGAAAATAAAGGAAAAAGGATATCGTTTGGTATATTATCCGGAAGTATCCATTCTTCACCTTAAGGGTGCGACCAAAGGAAAAACAAAAAAGGTTCAACGCAGCAAAATCTCTTTAAAAGACAAAATGAAATTTAGAATGTCGGGGGTAAACTCGATGGAGATATTTTATCGAAAAAGAATGTGGAAGCATTATCCAATGACCGTTAACATACTGGTAATTATCGGAATTAAAACTATTAAGCTTTTAAGAATTATTAAACTTATCCTCCAATGAAAATTGTAATTGATGCTAGGTTGTACGGACTCGAAAATGCAGGTCTTGGTCGTTATGTAATGAATTTAATTAGAAATCTCCAAAATTTCGACAAAGATAATGAATATGTACTAATTCTTCGAAAGAAATACTACGAATCCCTAAAACTACCCAAAAAATGGTCGAAAGTGCTATTTGATCACAGACACTATAGCTTCAATGAACAACTATTGCTTCCTAAATTATTAAAAAGTATAAACCCCGATTTGGTTCATTTTCCCCATTTCAACGTTCCTGTTTTCTATTCCGGTCCTTTTGTTGTAACTATTCACGATATATTGATGCACAGACAAAGCGGGCTACAGGCCACAACTCTCCCTGCGCCAATATATTTTCTTAAAAGATTCGGATATCACAGAGTGTTTGAATATGCCGTTAATGCATCAAAAGCAATTGTTGTTCCAAGCAAATTTGTAAAATCAGAGATAGAAAAGTTCTACAAACTAGATGAAGATAAAATCAAAGTAACCTACGAAGGATTCGATGAAAAAATCGAAAATACGATTTCACCGGATAAAGTACTTAAAAAATACAACATCAGGAAACCATACTTTATTTATGCAGGAAATGCATATCCTCACAAAAATATTGCAAGATTAATTGAAGCAGTAGTTGAATTGAATAAAACAAAAAAAGACAAAGTAGTTCTGGCCCTTGTTTCCGCCAGAAGTGTATTTTTGGAAAAACTTGAACAATTAATAAAAAAGCATCAGGCAATTCCTTATATCAAACCTTTGGGTTTTGTTCCTGACGAAGATCTTGGAGTGCTGTTGTCCAATTCTTCTGGTTTTACTTTTCCTTCATTGTCGGAAGGCTTCGGCCTTCCCGGACTTGAAGCTTTATCTTCAAAAACACTACTCTTAGCATCAGATATTCCGGTATTTAAAGAGATATATAAAGATTCGGCTACGTATTTTGATCCCTTGGATGTAAATTCAATAAAAGAAAAGTTGAACAGCGTGCTTAATTTGAAAGAAGAAGAAAGAAATAAGCTTGTGGAAAAAGGAATTCAATTTGCAAAAAGATACTCATGGGATAAAATGGCCAGAGAAACTTTAAATGTCTATAAAAGTTGCCTTGGTTTACGACCGGGTAAATAAATGGGGTGGTGCCGAAAGAGTTCTTCTTGCCCTTCACGAAATTTTTCCTAAAGCACCTCTTTTTACTACGGTATATTCAAAACAGAAAGCTCGATGGGCGAATGTGTTTCCAAAAGTGAACACTTCGTTTTTGGGAAAATTTTTATGGCTTCAAGACAAACACGAATTGCTGGGTACTTTCACACCCTTGGCTTCGGAATCTTTGGACTTATCTGAATACGATTTTGTTATTTCAGTCATATCGGAATCTGCCAAAGGAATTATTACCGGACCAAAAACAAAACATATATGTTACATGCTTACTCCGACAAGATATCTGTGGAGCGGTTACGAGGAATATTTTAAAAACCCGATTCTTAGATTATTATCTTTACCCGTTATCAAATACCTTAAATGGTGGGATTATGCTGCTGCCAGAAGACCCGATGAAATAATATCTATTTCGAATGAGGTTAAAAAAAGAGTAAAAAAATATTACGGACTTGGTTCAAAAGTAATTTTCCCTCCAGTAAACGTGCAAATATCAGCTAAGGATAAAAAAGAACTGAAGAAAAAAAGGAATTATTACCTCATGGTTGGAAGATTGGTTCCTTATAAAAGATTCGATTTGGCAATAAAAGCATTTAATAAAATAAAAGAACCCTTGTATATAGTCGGTACAGGTTACGACCTTCCCAGACTTCTTGGTATTTCCAATCAAAATGTTAAGTTTTTAGGTCGGGTAAGTGAAGCCAAACTAAAAAAACTATACCTGGGAGCAAAAGCATTCATTTTTCCCCAAGAAGAAGATTTTGGTATTGTTGCAGTGGAAGCACAGTCGTATGGTGTTCCGGTAATTGCATACAAAGCGGGTGGGGCACTTGATACAGTGGTAGATAAAGAGACGGGAATTTTCTTTTCGAAGCAGGAAGTTGACAGTTTGGTGGATGCTATTGCACAATTTAATAACACTAAGTTTTCACAGAGAAAACTTTTAGCAAACGCAAAAAAGTTTTCCAAGGAAAGGTTTAAAAGAGAATTTAGAAAAACAATTGATGGAAGATTATAAGGATCACATATACGCATTAATCTTCTGCGGTGGTGGAGGAACCAGGCTATGGCCGTTCTCCAGAGAAAAACGACCCAAACAATTCCTCAAAATTAAAGGATCGAAAACGCTAATTAAACAAACTTTTGACAGAGTATCTTCGTTTGTGCCGGTAGAAAGAATATTTGTGGTTACAGTCCCGGATTATACGGATGAGGTGGCGGAAATGATGAATGAAGTACCCAGAAGCCAGGTTCTAGTTGAGCCGGCAAGAAGAAATACTGCAATGGCTGCCGCTTTGGGTGCAGCAGCAATATTTAAAAAAGACCCTACGGCAATTATTGTAAACATTTGGGCTGACCATTTAATTCCGGATAAGGATGATTACAAGAGGGCAATGTTTGCCGGTGCCAAGGCGGCTTCCGATGGACTAAACCTTGTAACGACCGGAATTAAACCAAGATATCCCCATACCGGATTCGGATATATCAAAAAAGGTGAGCTGTATGATTCCGAAGGGGGAGAGCCGGTTTATAAAATTGATAAATTTGCCGAAAAGCCAGACTTGGAAACCGCAAAGAAATATTTGAAAGCAGGAGATTACCTGTGGCACCAGGGAACTTTCATTTGGAGAGTTGATGCTTTTATGGAAGCTTTGAAAAAATACGCCAAACCTACGTATGAAAGAATGGGCGAAATAATTGATCATTTGGGAGAAGTAGGCGGTAAAGACAAAATAATAAAAGCATATATGGCGGCACCCGATTTATCGATCGACGTGGCCGTAGCGGAGAAGGCCCCGAATTTTTTGGTCACAGAAGCGAATTTTGAATGGTGGGATGTGGGGGATTTTAATGTTCTATGGAATGTCGAAGAAAAAGACAAAGACGGGAATGTTGTCCTGACGGATGAAGGGGGAGAATATATCGGTATTGAGACAAAAGACTCAATGATTATTTCCGAAGACAACCGATTGGTTGCCACCTATGGAGTTGACAATATAGTTGTTGTAGCCACAAAAGATGCGGTACTGGTAATACCAAAAAGTGAAGCACAAAGCGTAAAAAAGATAGTTGAGCAGATAAAAGAGGAAAATAAGAAGAATTTCCTGTAATATAGCCAAGCTTATGTTATTTAACGTAGTTAAAAGATTAATGGATATAACGGTAGCCTCCGTTGGTATCCTGTTCTTTTCACCGATAATGCTTGTTACGGCAATTGCAATCAAACTGACAAGCAAAGGCCCCGTATTTGCAGAAACTCCCAAACGGGTGGGAATGAACGGTAAAACCTTCAATCCATATAAATTCAGATCAATGATCGCAAATGCACACAAGCTATTAAAGACCGACCCAAGATTCAAGAAACTGTTCGAGGAATACAAAAAATCAAATTACAAATTACACGACGACCCCAGAATTACACCGGTTGGAAAATTTATCAGAAAACATTCCATTGATGAGGTTCCCCAATTTCTTAATGTACTTAAAGGGGAAATGAGTGTTGTTGGACCAAGACCGTATTATCCTGACGAACTTGAGGATCAGTTAAATAAAAATCCTGACAAGAAAAAACACTTGAAAGACGTTCTTTCCGTAAGGCCGGGAATAACCGGATATTGGCAGGTATCGGGAAGAAGCGATGTTGATTTTGCCAAGAGATTTGAAATGGATGCATATTATGCAAGAAAAAGATCAATATTTTTGGATATTCTAATTATGCTGAAAACTCCTCTTGTGATGATCTCCGGCCAAGGTGCAGTTTAAGATATTCATTATTTATTCCAATTTATGTATGATTAATAGTGTATGGACGATAAGCTAAATATTCCGCAGATAAAACCCGAAGAAGAAAACATTGAAAGTCCCAGGGTTGATAAAGAAATTGAATCTAAAAGCGAAGACAAACCGGACTTCGTTGTTAACGGCCCTGAAGAGGATGTAAAAGAGGCGGGACTGGACGAGGAAGTAAAACCGGATTTTTTGAAAGTAAATTCTGAAGAAGAGTCTGTTTTAATTCCCAAGGAAGAGATTGAAGCAAAAAAAGATGAAATTGATATCTCCCCAAAAACAAATAATGAAGAAAACCTGAAAGAGAACAAAGTTAATCCTAATACTAAAAAAATTGTAATTGGTGTAGGTGTTGCTCTTTTGGTATTTCTCCTAGCGGTAATAATGCCGGGGTTTTTCGTTTACCAAAAAGGAGTGAATCTTGTTGATCAAAGTAAAGCTCTAATGGAAGTTGCAAAAAGTCAAAATATCCCCGGTATCAAGGGTGAAATCGGAAAAACAAAAACAAGTCTTACAGAATTTAGAAACACTTACAGAATATTCAGCTGGACCAAAATTATTCCCTTCTTCGGTTCATATGTGTCTGATGTCGACAGAGGAACAAAAGCATATGGTTATGCTCTTGAGGCGGGTGAAATAACCCTAAACACAATAGAACCGTTTGCTGACGTTCTCGGCATAAGTGATGCGGCAGGCGAGGGAGACGGAATAAAGACAACACAGGAAAGAATCGACTTTATCGCTCAAGCAATTCCCACGATTCTTCCCAAGTTGGATGAAATTCTTGCCAAAGCGGATTTGGCAAAAACCGAGATAGATAAAATTAATCCCAACAGATATCCCGTAGAAATGGGGGGAAGAAAAATCAGGGAACCAATGAAGAATGCAATAGAACTTTTTGATTCAGCAGTAACCTACGTCAAAGATTCAAAACCGATACTCGAACAAACTCCTTATCTACTGGGACTAGACTCTCCCAGAACGTATATGGTTCTTTTCCAAAACGATAAGGAATTAAGACCAACCGGAGGATTTCTGACGGCATATGCCATCATGAAAGTTGATAAGGCAAGATTTGAACCGGTAACCAGTAACGATATCTACAACTTGGACTCTCTCTATAAGCCGAGAATTCCAGCTCCTGATCCAATAGTCAATTTAATAAAAGGTCCTTATATCCTTTCCAAGAATATTAGATTAAGAGACATGAATTTTGACCCCGATTTTGAAGTTTCGATGAAGACTTTTGTTGAGGAACTTAGTCGAGTGGGGATAAAGAATATCGACGGGATAATTGCCGTTGATACTCAAATGTTGGTTAACTTACTTGATGTTATTGGGCCAATAGGAGTATCGGGATTCGGCAATTTTTCGACTGCAATCGAACCAAAATGTAATTGCCCCCAAGTGATTTATGAACTGGAAAGCTTTGCTGACGTGGAGGGCCCAATAGTATGGGATCCAAATACGGGTGAGATTGTATATAGACCTCCCAACTCGGACAATCGAAAGAAAATAATTGGTCCTTTGATGAATTCGATATTGGCAAACGCAATGGGTCAACCGAAAGAAAAACTACCTCTTTTAATGGAGGCTGGATTTAAATCGCTTTTGGAAAAGCATGTTCTTTTGTATGTTCTTGACGAAGAAGCACAAAATGCTGTTAAAGCATTCAATATCGGCGGAACAATAAAAGAATATAGTGGAGATTATTTGCATATTAATGATGCCAATTTGGGAGGAAGAAAATCAAACCTATATATTACCCAGGAAGTTGAACAAAATATCGAAGTAACCAAAGAAGGAAAAGTCACTAAAACAGTTACTATTACAATGAAAAATCCGGAAAAGTACGATGGTTGGTTAAATTCCGTGTATCCTGCTTGGTTGCGGGTATATGTACCTAAAGGATCCAAACTAATTGCACAGGAGGGTTTCAAATCAAAAGTTGATCCGTATGAGGAACTGGGCAAAACCGTCTTTGCGGGAGGTTATGAATTAAGACCAGAGGGTGTTCAAAAAATGACCCTTAAGTATGAACTACCGATGATGATAAACGGTGATTATAAAATGTTGATTCAGAAACAACCGGGAGTGGAACAGGTTCTTTATATCATCAATAAAGGAAAGATAAACGAGGAATTCTACTTAAGAGAAGACAAAGAAATTAAACTGTAAATAACATCTTCATACTTGCCTTTTTTAACCGATTAAGCCTATGATGTAAACGTTAGATTGGGGGTGATTATTATGACAGGATATAACGATAATATTGAAAAATTAACACTGGAAAACACCTTTTTCAGAAAAGTATTATTCACAGGCAAACACGAACAATTGGTATTAATGTGTCTGAAACCGGGTGAAGACATTGGAAAAGAGGTTCACGGTAATGTAGATCAATTTTTCCGTTTTGAACGCGGACAAGGAAAAGTAATTATGAACGGCGAAGAAACGGTTGTTGAAGACGGTTCCGCGGTTATTGTACCGGCAGGGACTGAGCACAATATAGTAAACACGTCTCAAACCGACGATCTGAAGCTATACACCATATACGGACCACCCAACCATCCGGACGGAACGATACACGAGACCAGGGAAGAAGCGATGGAAGCGGAAGAACACGAACATCACGAGTAATTTAGCCTCAAAATACCTCTATTTTGCCTCTTTATAGGTTAAAGAGTATAATTCGCGTACCGTAAAATTTGCACCTAAACATACGAAAAAGGAGGAGAGAATGGATGATAAAGCTTTGCAAGAAGAGCTTAGAGTGAGCCAGCGAATATTGGACCACAACCAGTGTGAAATGATTATTCATGACTGGGTCAATAAAACCATTGGCGACATCCGTTTGGGAATAATCCCGGGATTGAACTCAAATGGAAAATTGGACAAGGCTTATTGTCTGGTCCAATATATTTCGGACGATATTCTCAACATTGCCGATCTGATAAACATGGGAGTTGAACCACATTATTTAAATGGGCTTCTAATTTCCATAAACAACAAGCTGATGACACTGTTTCCAAAAGAAATTTGCACAATCGACCGGATAAATCTGGAAGATTACAAAGGGATGGAAATCAAAGCGGTTGTTTCCGACATCATTTCAAAATCACTTACATACGAAGGGTAGAATGATAAACAATATTCTTTATGGTTTAGAAAAGTTTAACCCCAAAGACAGAGATAAAGAAATGTTTTTGGCAAAGAAACAAATTGAAGAATGGGCAAGGAATGTTGAATCATCCGTTATTAACACCAGAACATTATCCGAAATTTCTGATGCCAAGAAAAGGCAGATAAGAAACATTGCGGCACTAATTTATCATGTTGTCAAAACCGAGCCCGATCTTTCAACAAATCTGTGGTTGGGTTATAGACGCATGCTGATTCAACAATTGGAATGCTTATTCTGTTCGGAGATCCAAAAGATACAATCTTTGGAGCTAAACGATTTTCATAATTATTCACCGTTGGAAGTAACAAAAATAATTCTTCAAAGTATTGAAGTAAACAAAGGAGGATAGACGTTATGGACGAGAATATAACCAACAAAATTGATAAATGGGTTCTTGGTTTGGCAAAAGATATTGGGAAAAAAATTATTCATCCTGAGCTTGCTTCAGAGAAAATAAATCATTTGCAATCGGTTGCGAGGGCAATGTTTAAGGTAATTGAAGATTATCAAGCTTTGGATATGGATTCACTTCGGATTTTATTATCCGGGCTTGAAATTGATATTGAGTCCTGTTGTGGTAAAAGGGTAAAACTTCCGGGAATGTCCATTACGGACTTCAGGGAATTGTCTCCAGAAGAAGCAACGGATCAGTTAATTCAAGCTCTTCCAAGTGGGTACAAATAAATACGGTAGGCCGAAATTCAACAAAAGAGTTTCGGCCTTTTTTTATTGGATTTTTTTACCAATTCTCAATGAATAAATTTGTCTTTCAATTATTTCCTGAAGTTTTTCATCCGGTTTGGGAAGAGATTTGCCGACAGGCCAATAGCCGAGTAAGGATAAGAGTTCTTTCGTAAAGGAGTTTCTGATTGTTTTAAGATTGTTTGATATTGTCAGTTCTCCAAAATAATTTTCAAGAAGATAATAAATATTAAGATTCTTTTCCTTTTCCTGTGTTGTTTTACCAACGGCCTCGTTAATAAAATACGCAACTGCAACCTTTTTAAGATCTTTTTTTAGGTTCGAATAATCTTCGACGACATCGGCTTCACTCATTAGGTCTATCCCTTTTGTTGGGGAAGCCTGGAATTTAATCAGATTAAATGTATCTAAGTGCCCTCTTTTTCTACTGCTTGGTTTTCTTGCACCCCGAGCTAACAACGATATTCTCCCATGGTTTTTTGAAAACACCGAAATTATTCTATCCGATTCTCCAAAATTTCTTCTTGCGAGGACAAAACCAATATCCGAGAAACCCTTCATCATTTTCAAATATACTACAAAATTGCTATATATGATCTTGGTAAATATCGGTCATGTACGATGTTTTGATTAAGTAGTATCATCGGTTTGAATGGATATATTCGAAAAAATATCAATTAAGTTACACAAGAAAAGAATTCTTATGATCCGTGCTTTTAGAGATCATTTGGAAAAAGAAAAGAAAATACTTAAAAAATTTATTTTTCCTTTAT
>CAZTVZ010000003.1:0-126241 GCA_964617045.1 uncultured Gammaproteobacteria bacterium
CGACTAAAGAAAAAGCGTACTCCTATTGGCCAACAAATATCATGGATAACCAAAACCTTGCAGGTGAATTAATAAAAGGAAAATATGCCGTGTTTGCCACTGATACAATATATGGAATACACACCTCTGCTTTAAACAAAGAGGCGGTTAATAAACTTTACGAGATAAGAGGCAGAGCACCTGACAAACCATTTATTATTTTAGTCGATTCAATTGAACAAATTAAACAAATGGGTTTGTCTATCGATACTGAAACCGAAAATATTCTGAACAAATATTGGCCGGGGATGTTGAGTGTAATTCTAGACTGCAACAAATCCGAATACGAATATCTTCATAGAGGGACTAATACGTTAGCCTTTAGGTTGCCCGATAAACCCAATTTAAGAAAATTGCTTTCAGCGACAGGTCCTTTAATTTCAACCAGTGTCAATCCGGAGGGACTTCCTCCTGCCAACAATATATCCGAAGCGAAAAACTATTTTGGAAACAAAATCGATTTTTACTATGATGAAGGAGAAATTAAATCTCCTCCGTCAACGTTGATCTCAATAGATAAAGGTAAAATAACAGTTTTAAGAGAAGGATCCGTAAAAATATAATTATTCGAACCTGATAACTTCAATTGGGGGTAGTTTGGCAGCTCTTCTTGCAGGAAAAACTCCAAAAATAACACCTATTGCGGTTGATATTAAGAGAGTAACAACAACCGAAAATACGTTGATTGATGCTGGGAAAAATATTCTCACTATTAATACGATTAATGTTGCAAGTATTAGTCCCAACAGCCCTCCCATAATGGACAGTACTATCGATTCGGCCAAAAACTGATTCAAAATATCTTTTTGAGTTGCACCAATCGCCCTCCTTATTCCGATTTCTTTTGTTCTTTCAGTAACAGTTGCATACATTATATTCATAATTCCTACACCTCCAACCAGTAAAGAAATCGAGCCAATAGCAACAAGGACAGTGTTGATAATTGAGAATATTTGATTTATGGATTTTAGGAGTTCTGATTGTTCGGTAACCGAGAAATCGTCTTCATTGTATCTTTTAAGCAGTGCTTCTTCCGCCTTTTTCTTGGCAACTGGAATTGCTTCCTCAGATTCAACTCCCAAGTATAAAGACCAGAATGTCTTGTCTGGATTAAGCGATCCGTATGTCGCTTTGTATGAAATAAATATTGCCCCGTCAGTTTCGTTATCTCCCTTTTTCTCGGAAACACCTACAACCTTATACCTTTGTTTTTCGAAACGTACGGTTTTACCAACCGCATTTTTTGGATCTCCAAAAAGTTTTTCGGCAATCGTAAAACCAAGAACCCCAACTTTTGAACCCGACTGAATATCCGATTTGGTCAATATTCTCCCATACTGTGCTTCGATATTCATCAATTTAAACCCGTCTTCGTTTATTCCCATTATGTAACCATAGCTTTTCTCTCCCGTAGATTCTATTGAAGTTCCTTTCATAAATATGGGTACAACATAATCAAGCTCAGATACTCTTTTGAGACTGTTTAAATCTTTTTCGTCAAAATTTACTCCCCCAACCGTTCCTGCACCACCAAAACTCGCTCCTCCCTCTCCCGTAAACCCACTCCCGGGAAGGATCAGTATCAAATTTGCCCCCATACTTTCAAATTGATCTTCAATGTAGTTTTTTAAACCCAGCCCCAAAGCAATTAGAAGAACAACAGACAAAACTCCAATAGTAATTCCCAAGGATGTTAATAAAGTTCTTGTTTTATTTCTTGCAAAATCCGCAAACGCCGATTTAATTAAATGTAGGTAGCTGTTCTTAGTTTTCATTAATATTTTTCTACAATCTTTCCATCTTTAATATAAATTTTCTTTTTTGTTCTTTTCGCTACTTCTTTGTCATGCGTGACCAGAATAATTGTTACTTTTTCCTCTTTATTCAGCCTTTCCAAAAGTTTCAGTATTTCTTCTCCAGTCTTTGAATCCAAATTGCCCGTAGGCTCATCAGCAAGGATTAATTTAGGCTTCATCAATAGAGCCCTTGCAATTGCCACCCTTTGCTGTTGACCACCCGATATTTTATTGGGGTAGAAATCTTTTCTATCGATAATGTCGAATTTTTTAAGAAGATCCAACGCTCTTTCCTTGGGATCAAAATCCAATTTAGTTTTTGAATATTTTGCGGGCAGCATTACGTTTTCGAGAACTGTAAACTTGTTTATTAAATTAAATTGTTGAAAAATAAATCCGACAAAATGATTTCTTATGTTTGACAATTCATCGTCCGACAATTTGGATACATCTTTTCCCTCCACCAATATTTTTCCGCTTGAAGGCTGTTCCAATAACCCCACCAAATACATTAATGTGGATTTTCCAGAACCCGATGTTCCCAAAATACTTACATATTCTTTCTCTTTGATATCGATCGAAATATTATCCACAGCCTGGACATATTCTTCACCCAATCGATAGGTTTTATAGACGTTTTGAAGCTTGAGCATTAAATTCAATCAAGAAGGATATCGCCTTCTTTGAAATCTCCAATCAGTTCCGTATATTCTTCTCCTTCTATCCCTGTTTCTACATAAGTTTTGTTTTTGGCACTGTTTAGAACAACATATGTTCCTTTTGCATCGGACTTAATGTATTCCGTAGGAGCATAGAATACATTTTGTTTTTCCTGAAGAATGAATCTTGCATCTCCAGTCATTCCAACTCTAATGTCGAGATTGGGATTGCTGTCAAATTCTACTCTGATTTTATACACAGACCCTATTTCTCCCGTCTGTGGTGTAAGAGCTAAATAAGTTATTTTTCCGGTAATTTTTTCTCCTTCGTGTGCATCCAAAAATATTTCCACCGGATTGTTAATCTTTAATTTTATTATTTCGGTTTGATCAGCAAAGACCTGAAAATATATTGTTGTGGGATCAATTACTTCCACAATTCTATCTGCATATGTGACATTTACACCGGGAGCGGAATTTGTGAGTGAAGACACAATCCCTTTAAAGGGAGCGTATAAAGTTGAATTTCTTAAATTCTCTTCAGCAATCTTCAGAGCCTCCCATGCATTATCTTTGGCAACTTCGGCTGTAGTTCTGGTGGTTTTGAAATAGAAAGATTCGTCGGTCGAATGATTTTTAACGTTATCTAGTACGTATTCAGCATTTGCTTCGGCGCTTCTTACGTTAGATTTTGCCGTTTCGTAAGCAGAATTTAACAGTTTTGCATCGAGCTTTGCCAAGGCCTGGCCTTTATAAACCTCTTGGCCTTCTTTTACACCAATCCAATCCAGTTTCCCGGAACCTGCAAATGACATTGCCGAGTATTTATCTGCTCTTACGCTTCCGGAAATTACAAGTTCTTCTTTTACTGAACCCTTTTTAAGGGAATACGAGGTAACCTCTTTTGGTTTTGATACTAAAGATATCCCGATCACGCAAACTATGGCAACAATGACGGCAATGATAATATTTCTTTTTGTTAATACTCTTTTTATAAACGGTTTTTTATTTTTCATAACAGCACTCATTATACCACTATTTAGCTTCAAACTATTGAGATTATGCAATTCTTTCGTTGAGGGCCTTATAAAAGTCGGTAAGGTGAAGTTCAGCTTTTTTCCAATGTTCCTCTCCCATACCGTCTTCGGCAAGATTTGCTTCAATTTTTGCAAGAATCATGTGTTTTGCAGCTTTTGCCGCCTGAAATACCGAAATTCTGTAAAGTTCGGCACAAAGTTGTTTTGCGATTTCTTCCGCTTCTCCTGCACGTTCCATATCAACGGTTTTTGCCATGTCTTCCCAAAGCTTAGCCTGTAAACCGGCCACAATTTTTGGTTCGAAGGCAAGTTTTAATTCTTTTTTCAAAACAGTGTAATATTTTGTCAGCTTTGCCTTGGCTTTATCCCAATTTTTTGTTCCCATTTCTATTACTGTTGCATCCAGCATATATTTGGCTGCTTCGGAAGCAATCTTTTTGCTAAATCCATACTGTTTCTTTAAATGCTCAAATAAATAATTCCTAAAATTAAGGTCTTTCGGAATTTTCTTTAATTTCCACCATGATATTTCCAGTTTTGCAATTTGTTTTGGATCAAACAAAAGGTGTTCTTCTTCATCATTTCCACCGAACCTTCTTCTCCTTCGACTGTAATCAAGTATTGCCTCTCTTAATTTGTCCGGAGTAAAGTCGGGGAAATGTTCATTTATCCAGTAAGTCTCCGTATAGGCACTTTGCCAAAGGAGAAATCCACTTGTTCTTTGTTCTCCGGACGACCTGATCATTAAATCAACTTTTGAATATGGTTGACCTTTAGTGTCAAGATATTTTTCCATTAGCTCCTTGTTAACATTTTTCTCATCAACTCCGTCTTTAATTATTTTTGATACGGCACGAAGAATGTCGTCCTGTCCTCCGTAATCAAGAGCAATATTTACAATATATTTTTTGTTTTTTTTGGTTTCATTCTCCGCGTCCTGAAGTTTTTTAAGGAGAGGTTTTGGAAGCCTGTCTTTTCTCCCCAGGTGAACCATCTTTACACCCTCTTTTTTTGCTTCTTTGAGGTAATCGCTAACAAGCTTTTCGTATAGCTTCATCAAATATTTAATCTCTTCCGGGGTCCTATCCCAATTCTCGGTTGAAAATCCCCAAAGAGTAACAGTATGAACACCAAATCTCCTGGCAGCTCTGGACACTTCTACCGCACGATCGAATCCCTCTTTATGACCCTTAAATGTATGAAGTCCTTTAGCTCTAGCCCATCTCCTGTTGCCATCGGGGATAATCGCAATATGATTCGGTACTTTTGTGCCTTTGGGTAGTGCCGGTATTTCTTTATTTGCCATTCGTTCGGCTTGAATTATATCACTATAAATCTTTCAAGAGATTACCTCTTTGGAGATTGTTTCATTCTTCTGGATTTTCCACCGGTTCCGACCATTCTTCTTGATCTTTCTCTGGAATCTCTAGTCAATAAACCAGACTTTTTAAGAAGAGGTCTAAATTTTTCAACACTAACCTTGGAAAGCGCTCTGGAAAGACCCAGGATTAAAGCTTCCATTTGTGACTCAACTCCTCCACCGATTATTTTGGCGGTGTAATAGTATTTGTCTGAAGTTTCCGTTAAACCAAAGGGTTTAGCGATTTTTATTTCTGCAATTTTACCGGGAAAATATTCGTTAGCAGCTTTTCCATTCACAGTTGACTCACCTTTTCCTTTAAAAAGTCTTATTCTTGCGGACGATGTCCTTCTTTTTCCAACCGCATAAGTGTAATTTAATTTTTTAGCCATTTTTATTTGATAAAGTTGTGCTTTTCTCCTTCGATAACCCTTAATCTTGCCAATCTGTTGTCTTTTAATCTATTGTCAGGCAACATTCCGGAAATTGCTTTTCTAATAATTTCTCCAGGGTTTTTTTCCTGAAGTGTTTTGAATTTCACTTCTTTAAATCCTCCAGGATATCCGGAATGGGATCTATATACTTTCTGATCGGCTTTTTTACCGGTAACGATCAGTTTTCCTGCATTAATAATTACGACAAAATCTCCCGAATCCATATGGGGAGAATAATTTCCTTTGTTTTTACCCATCAATAGTGTCGCAGCCTGGGTAGCAATTCTTCCCAAAGAATCTGTCGAAGCATCAAGTTCGTGCCATTTTCTTTCGATTTCTCCAGCTTTAGGTTGATATGTTTTCATTATTTCTTTTCTTCTTTCTTTATTTTAGTAACTTTTTTTGTTTCCTTTTTTACTTCTTTCTTCTCTTCTTTTTTAGGCTCGACGTAAACTACTTTTTCGCTCCATTCGATTGTTGCCATTTCGGCGTTATCGCCTTTTCTTCCAGGTAAAAGGATTATTCTTGTGTATCCTCCTTTTTTACCGGAGAAAACTGGTGCAATTTTCTTGAATACAATTTCGGTAATCTTTCTTTTATTTCCGAGAATTGCGGACACTTTTCTTTGTGCAGCAAGAGTCCCCTCTTTTGCAAGAGTTACAAGTCTGTCGGCATCCCTTTGCATTGCCTTTGTTTTTGCTTTTGTTGTGGTAACTTTTCCATTTACAACAATTTGCTGTAACAAAGACCTCAAAAGGGCCTCTCGCGATTTTCTACCTCGCGATAATTTTTTTCCAAATACCATCTTTCTCATAGTTGATAAGAACTCGTGAACCAACAAGCTTTAGGGCTTATTTAACGAATTCAACTCCTTTCTCGGCCAAAGCAATTGCGACAATCTTAAGAGATTTCTCCCCAAGATTTCTTACTTTAACCAAGTCGTTTTTATCGGCAGCGACGAGTTGTTCGATTGTTTCATAACCTGCTTTAGCAAGCGCATTGGCTACTCTGGTTGGAAGTCCGATTTCCTCAACGGAAAGTTTACCAACTGGGCCAAGAGTGTCGACAACCTCGTGGGTTTCTTCTTTCTTGACAGTTTTTGGACTTACAACTTGCGAGAAATAAGATACAAGGATTTTTCCTGCTTGTTTCAAAGCTTCCAACGGAGAAATTGTTCCATCGGACCAAACCTCCATAACAAGCTTGTCATAGTTGGTTAATCTTCCAACACGAGTTTCCTCAACTTTGTAGTTGACCCTTTTGATGGGAGAAAAAGAAGCATCCAAAGGTATAAGACCAATGGTTCCTCTTTCTCTTTCCTCGGAAGGAGAATATCCAACACCAGATTCAATTTCCATTTCGGCTTCTAATTTTGATCCTTTATTCAAGGTTGCAAGTAAAAGATCCGGATTGGAAACTTTAACATTTGCAGGAACTTTGATATCAGAAGCCCTTACTTCACCACCTGCTTTAACGGAAATAGTTGCTTTAACAGCTTTTTCTCCATCGTAAGAAAGTCTAACTTTCTTGAGGTTAAGAGCAAATTCAACAATATCTTCTTTCATTCCCTTAAGGGTTGAAAATTGATGTTTGACACCATTAATCCTGACGGATGTAATAGCAGCTCCTGGTAAAGATGACAAAAGAACTCTTCTCAAAGCAGTTCCCAAAGTATCTCCATATCCCTGCTCAAGCGGGGATATTACCAATTTTGCATAATCTTTTTGTGCTGATTCTTCTTTAATTTCGAACATAGGTTCACTCATTCTTATCACCTCCTCACTAATTACCTAGAATAATATTCTACGATATCCTGAACCGAAATCGGTTCCGTAATATCGTCCATTTTAGGTTCTCTTTCAATAAGTCCCGCAGCGGCTTTTCTTTTTAGCCATCCCGGAACTTTGTATTTTTCGTCTCCCAAAAGTTTCTTAATATTTGGGATTTCCATTGCTTTTGCATCCAACGAAATTGCATCACCCGTTTTGACCTGATAGGAAGGAATATTCATCCTTTTTCCGTTAACAAGGACATGCCTGTGTGAAACAAGCTGTCTTGCTGCAGGTCGTGTTGGTGCAAACCCAAGCCTATAAACTACATTATCAAGTCTTTGTTCCAAAAGGGAGAGAATCATTTCTCCGGTATTACCTTTTACAGACAAAGCTTTCTCGACATATCTTCTGAATTGTCTTTCTAAAACACCGTAAATTCTTCTAACCTTTTGTTTTTCCCTTAACTGTTTTCCATACTGAGAGGGCATCCTCGAACCTTTGGGTCCGTGAACCCCTGGCGGAACATTAAGGCGTGTAAGTTTAGCACCTTTGCCAAAAAGGTCAAAGCCTTCTCTTCTGCTCAATCTGTCTTTTGGTCCTGTATATCTTGCCATTTTATATTCTCCTCTTTTTCTTTGGTCTTGGTCCGTTGTGAGGCATAGGTGTTACGTCGGCAATCATGGAGATTTTTACTCCTGCTGCTCTTACCGCCCTAAGTGCCGCATCTCTTCCCGGACCAGGTCCTTTTACATATATCTCAACTTCTTTAATTCCAAAATCATCTTTGACTTTTTTGATTACTTTCTCAACCGCCATTGTTGCGGCATAAGGAGTTGATTTTCTGGTACCTTTAAAACCAACAGCCCCAGATGATCCCCATCCTAAAGTTGCCCCTTTTTCGTCGGTAATATTTACCAAAGTGTTGTTAAAGGATGCGTAAATAAATACTTTTCCGCTTGATACTTCTTTTTTGGTTGCCATATTTTATTTCTTGGCTGATTTTGCTGCCTCTCTCTCAGCTGTCTCTTTTGCCGTTTTTTGAGCTGCCAATACTTCTTTCTTGAATGCACCAACAGTCTTTCTTTTACCTCTCTTGGTACGAGCATTGGTTCTTGTTCTCTGTCCACGTACTGGAAGACCTCTTCCGTGTCTTACACCTCTGTATGATCCAATTGCGTGAAGTCGTTGTATATTGGATCTTACTACTCTTGCCAGTTCACCTTCCGTTGGCATTTCTTCCAATTTTCCGGAGATTTTGGATATTTCTTCTGAAGTTAGTTCTTTCATTCTTTTTTCTTCATCAATACCAAGCTCGGACATTATCTTTTTCGATAATGTCCATCCTATTCCGGCTATCCTTGTTAGGGCGTAGTCGACTTTCCAACTGTCTTGTAATTCTACTCCTGCGATTCTTGACATAAGAATAAATTAACCTTGTCTCTGCTTGTGGCGAGGGTTCTTGCAGATGACATAAAGGACTCCTCGTCTTTTGACGAATTTACAGTCCTTGCATCTTTTCTCTAGTGACGATTGTACTTTCATATTGATTAATATTTGTATACGATTCGGCCTCGCTCCTCATCGTATGGTGTCATTTCTACCTTAACCTTGTCTCCAGGAAAAATACGAATATAATTTCTCCTCATTTTCCCTTTTAACGTGGCTAAAATAACTCTTCCGTCTCCCAGTTCGACCTTGAACATGGTGTTCGGTAAAGCCGTCCGTACCACTCCGTCAAATGTTTGATACTCTTCTCCCATATGTTAACCTTCTGTCAAAACAAGGGGACCGTGCTCCGTAATAGCCACGGTCTCCTCCAAAAGTCCTGATATTTTACCATCACGCGTGGAAATTGTCCACCCATCTCGTGCGGTAACCAAATCTGGCTTCCCCATCATATACATAACCTCTATTGCGATAACCATCCCAGGCACAAGCTCAGGACTTGTCGTACGGCTTCCTCGTGCGTAACAGTTGATCATTGGCTCCTCATGCAGCTCTCTACCCACTCCATGGCCCGTTAGAAGCCTCACAGGGGCATATCCAGCGGCTTTCACCGTATCCTCAATGGCCATAGATATATCAAACACTTTATTTCCCGGCTGGGCAGCCTTAATGGCATTTTTCAAAGCCTGCTCTCCAACCTTAAGAAACTTGGCAATTTTCGGGTTTTCTCCCAATAAAACAGAGAAAGATGTATCCGTATGAAATCCTTTATAGTAAAGGCCAACATCAACGCTTACCAGGTCGCCTTGCTTAAAAACAAGATCTTTCGTAGGAATACCGTGTACGATACCCTCGTTGACATTGATACAGGTAGCCCAAGAGTATCCTTCAACTTTTTTGAAAGAAGCTTCCCCACCTTCGTCCTTAATTGCCTGAACAGCCACTTTCTCAACATCGGCAGCCGAAACACCGACTTTTACCGCTTCTCGACATTTGGCTTTTACCCGAGCCAACTTGGCTCCCCCTTCTTTCATTATTTCTATTTCCTCAGAAGTTTTTATTTTGATATCGGGATAATCCATCATTTTACCTCCTTAATAATCTTTTCAAAAATTTCGTCTATCGGTTGTTCTCCGTCAATTTCAACAAGTATTCCCCGTTTTTTGAATTCGTCAACCAAAGGTGCAGTGTTTTCCCAATAGATCTTAAGTCTTGCTTTTATTGCCTCGGGTTCGTCGTCTATTCTTTGTCTAAGCTTCCCCCCGCAAGAACAATTCTCTCCTGTTGGAGGATTTGTAATCAGGTTGTATACTTTTCCACAATTTTCGCATGTTCTTCTCGAAGACAGTCTTTTGACAGTTTCTTCTTCGGATATCGAAAGGAAAAATACTTTATCAATTGATACTCCTTTTTCATTTAAATAATCCGAAAGGTCATTTAACTGTTCTGACGATCTGGGATATCCGTCAAAAATAAGATTTTGCGCATTCGGGGATTTGTCCTCAATAGTCTTTTTGATTAGTCCCAAAGTAATATGGTTAGGAGCCATTGCTCCTTTTTTGTTTACTATCTCGTTGAGTTCTGGGTTAATCTTGGCTTCTTCTCTTAATAGTTTTCCAGCTTCGATATATGTATACCCCAATTCTTGGGCTAGTTTATGAGCTTGTGTTCCCTTGCCTGAACCTTGAGGTCCTAAAAATAATATGTTCATCTTCCCACAAAACCCTCATACCTTCGCATAACAAGTTGCGCTTCCAATTCTCTTGTTATCTCCAGTACAACCGACACTACGATCAATATACCGGTTCCCCCAATCGCCAGGTTAGAAACTCCGACGAAGCTCTGGAAGAAAGAAGGAAGTACGGCTATTAATCCCAAAAAGGTTGCTCCTACTAAGGTAATTCTGTTTAAGACAAAGGAAAGAAACTTTGCGGTTTGTGTACCAGGCCTTATTCCTGGAATAAAACCTCCATTTTTTTGCAAATTTTCAGAGATCTTTTCGGGATTGAAAACAACCGCAGTATAGAAATATGTAAAACCGACAACCAACAAGAAATATACAATATTATAAACAAAAGATTGGGGGTTAAATGCATTGGCCAACCCCGACAGGACACCTGCAATTTCTTTGTTGGGCATAACGGTCAAAAACTGCGAAATCATTGATGGAATAAGAACAAGGGAAACGGCAAAAATTATCGGAATAACCCCCGCCTGATTAAGACGTAACGGCAGATATGAGGCCACTCCTCCGCTCTTTGTACCCCGTCTGGCATAGCTTATCGGAATTCTTCTTACAGCTTCGTTCATAAAGACGATAAGTCCAACAATCAGAACAGAAACAATTAGAATTATTCCTGTTTTCATTAAATCCTGAGTCTGAATAGTGGTTGCGGATTGAAACAGTGTAATAGGAAGTCTGGCAACTATTCCTGTAAATATAAGAATTGATACTCCGTTTGAAAAACCATATTGTGTAATAAGTTCTCCCAACCAAACCGAAACAACCGTTCCTGCAGTCATAGTCAGAATTAATGCGAGCAAACTTATCGGCGAGAAATCCTGTATTATTCCCTGACCTCTAAGAAGAGAGTACATTCCAAAAGCTTGAACAGCAGCAAGCGGAACCGTTAACATTCTCGTATATTGATTTATTTTTTCTCTTCCATACTCCCCTTCTTTTTGCAATTCTTCCAACGACGGTATTACATGCCCAAGTAACTGAAAAATGATCGAGGCGTTAATGTACGGGTTTAATCCCAAAGCCATAATCGAGAAGTTGGCCAAAGTACCCCCCGAAAAGATATCTAAAAGGGACAACAACGGGCTTCCCAAAAATAGAGCTTGCAAAGATGTTCTGTCGATACCGGCCGCCGGGATATGTGCAAATACCCTGAAGACAAACAAAATAAGGGCCGTTATTAGAATCTTTCTTCTAATATCCGGAGATTTTACTGCTTTACTAAAAAATTGGGCAATTTTATTTAGCATCTACACTTCCGCCTGCTTTTTCAATGGCTTGAGCCGCGTGCTTAGAAATAGGCAATTTAACTATATACTTTTTATCCACTCCTCCGTCTCCCAAAATTTTGACTCCATACTTAAGAGCAGATTCTTTTTCAACTATTCGATTTTTTACCAATGTTTCAATATCGACAACAGATCCGGCAGGTAAAAGATTTACCATTCCTAGTTTTACAATCATTGGTTTGGGATGAGACTTAAATTTGTCCTTTCCTCTTTGAAGTGGAAGTTTTTTGATTAATGATTTTTTTACTTTAATACCCTCAAACAAAATACCGATTTTTCTTTTTCCTCTGCTTTTTTGTCCTTTTTGTCCACGTCCAACTGTATGGGATCCTTTTCCGGAACCCATTCCTCTTCCAACTCTTTTCGCTTTTTTACCAGCAATTTTAATTAGTTTTACCATTATTTTGTTCCCTTTTCTCTTTTTGCAGCCATCTTTGAAATTGTATCCAACGCTTTCAACGTAGCATAAACGTTAGATATCTTATTCTTTGTTCCCATTATTTTACCTGATGCGTCACGAATACCCGCTGCTTCCATAACAACTCTCATTGGTCCTCCGGCAATAATACCAGATCCCGGAGGTGCTGGTTTAATCATAACCTTTGCTGCCGAGAATTTCTCAAGAACGGAATAAGGAACGGTTGTTCCCTTCAAAGGTACTTCTACCATGTTTTTCTTGGCTGTTGTTATCGATTTTCTGATTGCATTTCTGACGTCTCCCGCTTTGGAAAGACCAACTCCAACTTTTCCTTTTTTGTCACCAACAACAACAAGTGCAGAAAATCTGATTGTGTTTCCACCCTTGGTTTTTTTTGAAATTCTATTGATTTGGACAACCGTTTCATCAAATTCCTTAACCGGGGGTACATAATTGTTATTATCTTGTCTTGTAAACATTAGAATTCCAGTCCTCCTTTTCTTGCTCCATCGGCAAAAGCTTTAATTCTTCCATGATATTTGTAACCACTCTTGTCAAAGACAACTTTTGAAATTTTTGCTTTTTTTGCTTTTTCGGCAATAAGCTCTCCGGCCTTTTGAGACATTTCAGTTTTTGTCTTTGCATCTTTTATTTCTTTTCCGGAAACCGAGACCAAGGTAACACCTTTTTCATCATCTATGACTTGCGCAAAAAGACCATTCAAAGACCTGAACATGTGCAATCTTGGCCTGTCCGAAACTCCGGACACTTTTGCTCTTATTCTGTTTCTTCTTTGTATAAACTTTTCTTTTTTCATTTTATCCAGCTCCTCCTACCGTTTTTGCAGCTTTACCCGCTTTTCTTCTTATTACTTCGTCAATATATTTAATACCCTTTCCCTTGTATGGTTCGGGGGGTCTGACAAATCTAATATTGGCTGCTATTTGACCTACCAATTCTCTATCAATCCCCTCGATTGTTACAATAGATTTTTCAACCTTAAAGTTAATCCCCTCGGGAGCTTCAATTTTAACAGGGTGGGAATAACCAACCGTCAAGACCAATGTCTTACCCTGTACTTCTGCTCTATATCCTGTTCCAACAAGCTCCATTTGTTTTGACCATCCTTCAGATACTCCTTTAACCATATTTGCAATTAATGCCCTTGTCGTTCCGAAATGTGCCGATCCTTGTTTGGTAATATTTTTCAAAGCAACCAGTACTTCGTTTTCTTTTACTTCAACCGTAATTTGTCTTGGAAATTCATAGGAAAGATTTCCCTTTGGACCAGAAATTTTTATTGTCCGTCCAGAGATTTCTGCTGTTACTCCTTGTGGTAATTCGACTGGTAATTTTCCGATTCTACTCATTAAAGTACCTCCGCTATTACTTCTCCACCCACATTTTCCTTGACAGCTTCTTTCGAAGTAAGTACACCTTTGGGTGTAGATATAAGCAAAATTGATGGTTTTCTTATTTCTGCAATATCTGCTGCAGTCATATATATTCTCAGTCCCGGTTTGGAAATAATTTTTACCCTATCCAAGACCGGCTCTTTTTTCTTGTATGAAAGAGTTACCTTTATTTCATCTCCTTCAATTTTTATTTCATTTAAATACCCAGCCCTTTTAAGGGTTTCCGCAGCAGCTTTGATAAGCTTGTTGGATTTAAGAACGACTTCCTTTCTCTTTGCCATCGAGGCATTTTGAAGTCTAATCATAAAATCGCCGATTGAATAATTTGTAATCATTTTACCAACTTGCCTTTCTAACTCCGGGGATTTCACCCTTCATTGCATGAGACCTGAAACACAATCTGCAAATTCCGTATTTTCTCATATATCCATGAGATCTTCCGCAGAGTTTGCATCTGTTTCTATATCTTATTTTGTATTTTAATTTCTTTGTTTCCCTGGTTTCTTTTGCTGTTGTAGACATATTATTTATTCTCCTTTTCAAAAGGCATCCCCATTAACTCCAATAATCTTTTTGCCCTTTCCGGATTGCCCGCATTGGTTACAATGGTAATTTGAATTCCCCAAGATTTGGTTACTTTTGCCAAATCAATTTCAGGGAAAATCGTATGTTCCGATAATCCTAATGTATAGTTTCCACTCTTATCAAAACCTTTAAGAGAAATTCCTCTGAAATCTCTGAGTCTTGGAAGAGCAATCGAATTCAACTTTTCCAAGAAGTCGTACATTCTAGCACCTCTTAATGTAGATGTCAGTCCCACAGGCATTCCGGCTCGAATTCCAAAAGTTGCGATAGATAGCTTTGCAAGTCTCTCCGAAGGAGTTTGTCCCGTAATTGTTGCCATATCTTTTGCAAGTGCTTCTCTTGCAGCTTTTTCTTTCGACAAATCTCCCACACCCATATTTACGACAATCTTTTTGATTCTCGGTATAGCCATTTTGTTTTTGATATCAAATTCTTTCTCCAAAGCAGGGGCAATCTCTTTGTTGTATTTTTCTTTT
Source organism: uncultured Gammaproteobacteria bacterium (assembly GCA_964617045.1). Taxonomy (GTDB): domain Bacteria; phylum Patescibacteriota; class Microgenomatia; order UBA8517; family UBA8517; genus CAZTVZ01. The sequence continues at coordinate 14,468 of CAZTVZ010000003.1, forward strand.
AAACTCATTTTGTATCAATTTCCTTTCCGCACTTTACACATACTCTAACTTTTTCCTTGTCCATTACCCTAAATCCAACTCTTGTTGTTTTTTTACATTTTGGACACACAACAACCAATTTGGCAACAGTTACAGGTCTTGATAATTCGAATATTCCACCTTTTCCATCTTTGGCCATTTGGGGTTTAATATGTTTTTTATACACGTTAATTCCGGGAATAAAAGCTTCCATTTTCTTTCCGTCAAAAGCTTCAATTTTCCCTTCTCTTCCTTTATCTTTTCCTGATGTAATTTTTACAGTATCTCCAACTTTAAATTTAAGCATTTTATATAACCTCCCTCGCCAATGATGCGATTTTGTGATATCCAGCTTCTTTTACTTCCCTGGCAATAGGACCTAAAATTCTGGTTCCCCTTGGAAGTCCTTGTTTGTCAATTGCGACTCCGGCATTGTCATCAAATCTGACATAGGTACCGTCTTGTCTTCTAATTTCTTTTCTTGTTCTTACAATAAGAACTTTTACTTTCTCGTGGTCAGTAACAACTCCGGTTGGGTCAGCACCTTTTACGACACATGTGACGACATCGCCAATCGTTGCCTTAACACCGATTTTATGAGACATTCCGATAACCATAAATTTCTTGGCACCCGAATTGTCGGCAGGAGACACCATTGATCTTAATTGCACCATTTTATTTTGTCTCCTTTCCGGCTTTTATAATATTCCACTTAACCATCTTGCTGTAAGGTTTACTTGCCGCAAACTTAACTGTATCCCCAACTTGAACACCATTTTCATCATGTACCAAATAATTTTTTGATACCCTACTTCTTTTCTTATAGATAGGATGTACAACAGTTCGTTCAACTGCTACCTTAACTGTCTTATTAAGCTTGTTAGAAATTACTTTTCCTGTTAATACTTTCATTTTGTTTCCTCCTTAACCAATTCATTTTCTCTTAGGATTGTTTTTATTTGGGCAATTTCCTTTTTTAGAGTTTTTGCTTTCTTCAAGTTCTTCTCCTGATTCACTGCCAAGTTGGGAATAACTTTCATAAGCTCTGTTTTCTTTTCCAAAAGCATTTTACTTAATTCTTTTTCTTCCTTGACTCGTAAATCTTTAAATTCTTTCTTTTTCATTTTAATTCTCCTTTGATACCATCTTTGTTTTTACCGGCAATTTCGAACCAGCCTTTCTGAATGCGTCTTCGACGTATTCCTTGGCTGCCCCGGCTACTTCATACATTATTTTACCCGGCTTTACTACAGCAACATACCTATCAATATCACCTTTTCCACTTCCCATTCTTTTTCCTGCAGGTCTTGAGGACACTGGTTTATCCGGGAATATTCTAATCCAAATCCTTCCACCTTTTTTGAGGTTGTGAGATATTGTACGACGAGTAGCCTCAATTTGTGAAGCGGAAATCCAAGCGACCTCCATAGCCTTAAGTCCGTATTCACCAAAGGCCAAGCTTGATCCTCTTACTGCTTTTCCTCTTCTCCTTCCTCTAAAATCTTTAACAAATTTTCTTTTCTTCGGTTGTAACACTTATTCTTCCTCCCTCTTTTTGTGAATCCATACTTTAATTCCGACATAACCTCTTTTAAGAAGCGCCGGAACGGATGCATAGTCAATATTTTCTCTTAATGTTTGTGTAGGAACTGAACCCATATGATATTTTTCTACACGGGATATTTCAGCACCTTGAATACGACCCCCTAATACAATTTTTACTCCCAAAGCTCCAGCTGCCATTATTCTTTCCATTGCTTTGGTTACAACTCTTCTTTGAGGAACTCTTCTTTCCAATTCTTGAGCAACTCTTACAGCAACCAGGTGGGCAGATAATTCAGGATTTTTTATTTCGTTTACTTTAAGGTCGATCTTCATGTCTTTTACTTTTACGCCTCTTACTTCAGAAATTACTGAAAGAACGAATTTTTTGACATCTTCAATTCCCGTTCCACCTCTTCCGATTACAACACCGGGTCTGCTTACATTTAGAATAATCGCCATTGTTTTTGGCTGTCTTTCAATTGACACTTCATCGATACCCGCAAGCTTTAATCTATCCATCAAGGCTTCTCTTATTTTGATATCCTCGACGAGATAAGATTTAAGATTTCTGTCATCGGAAAACCACCTTGATTTCCAAGGTAAAAAGTTTCCTGTTCTAAAACCGATTGGGTTAATTTTCTGTGACATTATTTGGTCTCCTTCTTGCTTGCTTTTTTAACCATTTTTTTAACTTCTTTTTTCTCGCCAATTTTTTCTTTCTTTTCTTCTTTTGCTTCAGGTTTGTTTATTTCCAAAACAACTCTGATATGGCTCATTCTTTTTTTGATGGGATGCCATTGACCTCTTGACACAGGCCTTCCTCTTTTTAGTCTTGGACCTTCGGAAATCTGTATTTCTTTAAATTTAAGATCGGTTTCCGATAAACCACGGGCTTTTGCGTTTGCAATTGCCTGTTTTATTACTTTCTCCAAAGGTTCGCTGGATCTTCTTGCGATTAAAGGTAACCTGTTGACTGCGTCAACGGGTGACATTTTTTTAATAGCAAGAACAACCGGCCTAAGTTTCCTTGGACTTAAAAGTATGTATTTTTGTATTGCTCGTATTTCCATATGTCTTCCTTATGTTTTATCCATTGTCCTCTTAACAATTTCTCCATGACCTCTGAATGTTCTTGTGGGTGAAAATTCTCCCAATCTGTGACCAACCATGTCTTCGGTAACAAATACTTCGATAAAGATTCTTCCATTGTGAACCTGGAAGTATTTTCCAACAAATTCGGGAGAAATCTGAGAATCTCTTGACCATGTCTTTATCGGATTCTCTTTGTTTCCCATGCCTTTCTCGACCTTTTTGACAAGGTTTAAATCTACATATGGTCCTTTTTTGTTTGATCTACTCATTTTATTTACTGTGCTTTCCCTTTCTTCTTCCAGATACGATCATTTTGTTCGAATACTTGGCCTTATTTCTGGTTTTTCCAACAGCCTTTCTTCCCCAAGGAGTCTTCGGGAATTTAAGTCCAGTATGAGATCTTCCTTCTCCTCCTCCGTGAGGATGGGCTTTCGGATGCATTGCGACTCCTCTAACGGTTGGCCTAATTCCCATCCATCTTTTTCTTCCGGCTTTACCAAGTTTTCGATTTTTGATATCGACGTTCCCCAATTGTCCGATTGTTGCCATACATTCCGGACAAAATCTTCTTATCTCTCCGGAAGGAAGTTTTACCAACATATATTTTTCTTCCTTACCTTGCAAAATAGCCAATGATCCGGCAGATTTTACCATCTGCCCACCCTTTCCGGGAGTTATTTCCAAATTATGAATCTGGGTTCCAAAAGGAATCTTAGATAAAGGTAAACAATTTCCCGGTTCAATAGGGGCAGCATCCGATGCAATAATCTTTTGGCCCTCTTTCAATCCTTCCGGTGCAAGAACATACCTTCTTTCACCATCTTCGTAAACGGTAAGTGCAATTCTAACATTTCTGTTGGGGTCGTACTCAATTGCTTCAATTTTTCCCCAAATGTCCTTCTTGTTTCTCTTGAAATCGATTTCTCTTAAAAATCTCTTGGAACGACCACCCTGGTGTCGGACTGTTACTTTTCCGCCACTTCTTCCTGAATTTTTAGGTAGTATTGATTTTAGTTTCATTTGGTTTTTTCCTCAAATATCCCGATCTTTTCTCCCGCTTTTAATGTAACAACGGCTTTTTTAACCGCTTTTTTGGTTACAATTTTTCCTCTGACATTTTTCTTTACCCCACCCTTCATGTTGATAGTTCTTACCTTTAGCACGTTTACATCGAAAGCCTTTTCAATCAAGTTTTTAATATCGAACTTGGTCATAAGCCTGTCTACCAAAAAAGTAAACTGGCCTTTTTTGGCTTCTCCCAAACTCTTTTCTGTAAGTATTGGTTTAATTTGCATTTTTTGTTTCTTTCTTTACGGCTTTTTTGACTTCAATAGCTGCCGCATCCAAAACCATAAAACCGCCAAAAGCAACTTTATAGGCATTCATATTTAGAAAGTTTTCGACTTGGACTTTCTTAATATTTTTGAAATACCTTTTTACCCCCGTGTTTGTTTCGGAAAGAATTACTGTTGCCTTTTTTGTACCTGCAATTTTTTCAATCAGGTTTGCTGCTTCTTTTGTTTTAACAATTTTATCAAGATCTTTTACAACTGCCAGTTGACCGTCTTTTATTTTCATCGTAAAAGCAACATAGAGAGCCTTTCTTGCTAGTTTCAAGGGGAGATCGAAAGCTCTTCTTACCGCCCTAGGTCCATGTGCAACACCACCGCCAACAAAAATTGGTGCCGATTTAGCTCCATGTCTTGCTCCACCAGTTCCTTTTTGTTTGTACCACTTTTTCTTGGTTCTTTCGATTTCGGCTCTTGTTTTGACATTTCTCAATCCAAAGTGTGCTTTTTCTCGATATACCCTTACTGCTTGAGCCAAAAGAAAATCATTCTCTTTTTCAGAGAATTCTTTTGGAAGGCTTATTCCTTCCCCTTTTATTCCTTTTGCTGAAAATATATCTACTTTATTCATTTACTGCTTCCTCCTTGTTTCCTTCCTGTTTCTCTTCCGGTTTAGATTCTTCTTCGGTAACTTCACCTTCTCCTTCACCCTCAACAACTTGAGCCTGAACTTCTTGTATTCCCTCAAGCTCTCCTGCAGATAACCTGGTAATCAAAACAAGACTTCCGGTTATTCCGGGAATAGGACCCGAAATTTCAATTTCGTTTGTATCCAGGTTTACATTTACAATTTGAAGATTTTTTATTGTTTTTCTTTCAGAACCCATTCGTCCCGCCATTTTCTTTCCTTTATAAACTCTTCCAGGAGTTGTAGTTTGTCCGATAGATCCCGGAGCTCTTTCTCTGTCGGATTGTCCGTGTGTTCTGGGTCCACCGGCAAAACCCCATCTTTTAACTCCTCCTTGAAATCCTTTTCCTTTGGATATTCCTGTAACCTGAATAACGTCTCCTTTTCTGAAAATATCACTGAGTTTAACCGTATCTCCAACTTTCAAAGTCGGCTCTTTGGATGTTCTTACCTCAACCAAAAAACGAGGCGCTTTATTTTCTTTAATAGCGCCTTTAAGGTGTCCTTGGACTGGTTTGGAAATAGTTTTTATTCTTCTTTCGCCAAATCCAAATTGGACTGAATTGTAACCATCTGTTTTCTCGGTTTTTACTTGTGTTACGACACAAGGACCAGCCACAACCCTAGTAACGGGAACTCTTCTTCCCTCGATAAAGGTTTGGCTCATATTCATCTTTTTTCCTAGTAATGTCGTAATCATGGCTTTTGGCACAAAAAAAGGTGCCGGAGGCACCCCTAAACAGGCACATCCTAACAATCCTCTGTGTTAGATCTTGTCGATCACCTCCACGGGGGAAATTATATCAAATGAAGCTATAATACGCAACAGACCACCCCTTTACCCCAATAAAAAACCTGAAGGCTTACGGAGAGAACTAGTCTCGCCTGCTCCAGGTTGGTTGTGTACAACACTTCTATGTCACTTGACATTTGGGATAATAAAATAGCCTTTGAGTTGAAATTTACCCAATTCACGCTCTACAGCATCTTCTGAAATTGTAGCAATCTCGTGAAACTCCCCATGCTGGGCAATTTGGGTTTCTAGCCACTCTTTCCAGTTGTCAAGATTAAGTTCCGTTGCATCAATCTGTTCTAGCCAGGGCATATCCTTAACTAAATAGGATTTGCAGAACTCTACTGATGCTGACAATAATTCCCTCCTATGCATCTTGTAACCGGTCATGAACTCCAAAATTTGGAATATATGATCAAACGGGCACAAAAGTATGCCTGTAACAACAGACAAAACAGCACTTATATGAAACTGTTTTGTGGCCATTATTTCCTCCTTCGAATGATGATGATTAAGTGCGATTGCTGAAGCTATTTCAGCGTGGAGTCAATATAGCATAATTTCTCTTAAAAGTCAATATTATGGGGTGTTACATCTTAACTTCGATTGATACCCCTGCGGGTAAATCGAGGTTGGAAAGGGAGTCAATTGTTCGCTCCGAAGGGTCCAATATGTCTATAAGTCTTTTGTGCACGAGTACTTCGTAGTGTTCTTGTGCGTCTTTATCCGTAAAAGGAGACTCTTTGACTGACATTACGGTTCTTTTGGTGGGGAGAGGAATAGGACCAACAACTTTGGCTCCTGTAGAAAGAGCTGAATCCAATATCTTACCGGCCGCCTCGTCTATAACTCGGTGGTCATAACTTTTTAGCTTGACTCTTAGTCTTCCTACTGGCATATTGGTGATCCTTTAAGGTGCTATTTAAGCGATAATCTTGGTGATAAGTCCAGCACCAACTGTGCTTCCACCTTCACGAATTGCAAATCTAAATCCTTCTTCCATTGCTACAGGTTGGATAAGTTTAACATTCATTTTTGCGTGATCTCCTGGCATAACCATTTCAATTCCTTCCGGAAGAGTTACTTCTCCGGTAATATCGGCTGTCTTGATATAAAACTGAGGCTTATAACCTGTAAAGAACGGTGTGTGTCTTCCACCTTCTTCTTTGGAAAGAATATATACTTCAGCCTCAAAATCGGTGTGGGGAGTCAAGGATCCTGGCTTTGCCAAGATTTGTCCTCTTTCGACATCGTCTTTTTCAATACCTCTCAAAAGAACTCCTACATTATCTCCTGCTACTGTCTCATCGAGTGTTTTTCTGAACATTTCGAGTCCGGTCGCAACAGTTTTTTGTGAAGCTTTAATACCGACTATTTCCACTTCTTCGTTCACTTTCAATACTCCTCTTTCTGCTCTTCCGGTTACAACTGTTCCTCTACCCTTAATTGCGAAAACATCTTCGATAGGCATAAAGAAAGGCTTATCGGTATCTCTTACAGGATCAGGAATATAATTGTCACAGGCATCCATAAGCTCCATAATTTTCTTTTCTGCTTCTGCGTCTCCTTCAAGGGCTTTCAAGGCTGAACCCCTGATAACAGGAACTTCGTCGCCGGGATATTCATACTTTTTAAGAAGATCTCGTACGTCTGCTTCAACCAAATCAATAATTTCAGGATCGTCAACCGTGTCACATTTATTGAGAAAAACGACAAGTGCGGGAACGTTAACTTGTCTTGCAAGAATAACGTGTTCTCTGGTTTGAGGCATTGGTCCGTCTGCTGCAGAAATAACCAAGATTGCTCCATCCATTTGTGCAGCACCAGTAATCATGTTTTTGATGTAATCTGCGTGTCCAGGAGCATCAATGTGTGCATAGTGTCTCTTTGCTGTTTCGTATTCGATGTGGGAAATATTGATAGTAACTCCTCTTTCTCTTTCTTCGGGAGCATTGTCGATTTGGTCGAATTTCATAGCTTCGGTATTATTACCGGATTGTTTCGATAGTACGGTGGAGATAGCCGCAGTTAAAGTAGTCTTTCCATGATCAACGTGACCAATGGTACCAATATTTGCGTGCGGTTTTGATCTGTCAAATTTTGCTTTTGCGTCTGCCATTTGAGATTAATATTATATTTTACTTTCTTTAAACAAACAAGGGCTTAATGCCCTAACTGTTAGGTATTATATCCGAGGCTAAATGAGCCTGTCAATACCTAAATTAGATTTGTGCCTTACCGGATTTTGCAATTATCTGGTCAGCAATGTTTTTAGGAACTTCTTCGTAATGTGACGGCTCCATGTAATACGATGCACGACCTTGAGAAATTGATCTCAATTTTGTTGCATACCCGGAAAGTTCGGCAAGAGGTGCCATTGCATTAATAACCGTCATCATTCCCCTTGATTCCGTGCCTTGAATTTGAGATCTTTTACTGGAAAGGTCTCCAATTACATCTCCCATAAACTCTTCGGGAGTAGACACTTCGACCTTCATAATAGGCTCAAGAAGAATTGGGTCACAGCGCTTGAAAGCATCTTCGACCGCCATGGATCCTGCAATCTTAAAAGCCATTTCCGAAGAATCGACATCATGGAATGATCCGTCATAAACATAAACTTTTGTGTCGACAACCGGATATCCTGCCAAAATTCCGCTTTCAAGTTTCTCTTTTACTCCTTTTTCAATCGCGGGAATATACTCCTGAGGGATAGCTCCTCCTTTAATTTCGGATTTAAACTCAAATCCTTCTCCTCTACCCATAGGCTCAATCCTCAATAAACAGTGTCCATATTGCCCTCGCCCTCCTGTTTGTCTGATGTATTTCCCTTCACCAGTTCCAACTTTTTTAACAGTCTCTTTGTAAGCAACTTGGGGAGCTCCGGTTTGAGCTTCAACGTTGAATTCTCTCTTCATACGATCCACAAGTACTTCAAGCTGTAATTCGCCCATTCCCGCAATAATTGTTTGTCCGGTTTCCTGATTGGATTTGATTCTGAATGTAGGATCTTCGTCTGAAAGCTTGTTTAAGGCATTGCCCATCTTTTCCTGATCCGATTTTGTTGCCGGCTCGATTGCCAGGGAAATAACCGGTTCAGGAAATGAGATCGATTCCAGTGCAATGGGGTGGCTTGGGTCACAAATGGTATGTCCGGTTGTTGTTTCCTTAAGCCCGACAGCTGCAACAATTTCTCCGGCAAATGCTTCTTCAATAAGTTCTCTTTGGTCAGAATGAAGCAGGACCAGCTTGCCGATTCTTTCGGTATTTTGTGTGTTTGAGTTGTAGATGGTCTGACCTGTAGTTAGTTTTCCGGAATAGACACGAATATAAACGAGTCTTCCAACGTGAGGATCGGTCATTACCTTGAACGCCAATCCTGAAAAAGGAGCTTCATTTTTTCTTTCCCTTTCTTCTTCTCCACCCGTTTTAGGATTTGTTCCCTTAACATTGGCAAGATCTAAAGGAGAAGGTAAATATTCAATTACACCATCAAGAAGGTATTGTGCTTCTGCCGTCCTATTGTCTCCCCCAAATACCGGGAAGAATTTACCCGAAATGACACCTTTTCTTATTGCTAATTTAAGTTCCTCTTCAGTTGGTTCCAGTCCTTCCAGAAACTTTGTCAATGTTGTATCGTCAAATTCTGATGCTCTTTCAATAAGTTCGGCTCTGTATTTCTTTGCCATATCAACGAGCTCTGTAGGAATTTCTTCTTCAGTTAAAGAATTGTCTTCAATACCTTTGTAGGTAAATGCTTTCATTTTGATTAGATCCACTATTCCTCTGTGGTCGTGCTCTTGTCCAATTGGAATAGTAACCGGAGTTGCATTTGCACCAAGTCTTTCATGAATGGATTTAATCGATCCTTCAAAATCCGCTCCGATAAGATTAAGTTTATTCAAAACACAAATTCTGGGAACTTTATATTTATCAGCCTGTCTCCAAACTGTTTCCGATTGAGACTCAACACCCGTTCTTCCGTCAAAAACCATTATTGCTCCGTCCAATACGCGCAAAGATCTTTCAACTTCTGCGGTAAAATCAATGTGTCCGGGAGTATCGATTAAATTAATTCTGTAATGACCTTGTTCTGTTGCGGTCCCTTTATAGTCCCAGAAGGTTGTGATGGCGGCGGAAACTATTGTAATTCCTCTTTCTCTTTCTTGAGCCATCCAATCTGTTACCGTTGTACCGTCGTCAACAGATCCTTGCTTATATGTTTTTCCGGTTTCGAACAGAATTCTTTCGGTTGTCGTTGTTTTTCCTGCGTCAATGTGTGCAATAATCCCAATATTTCGGAGTTTATGCAAAGGAACATCACGGTCTTTTGTGACCGTCATTACCATTGCCGATTTCTTTTTTTGTACTTCTGCCATGTTAAAAATTATGAAGTATTTTAGAAAGGATTACCATCTAAAATGACTAAATGCCCTGTTTGCTTCAGCAATCTTTTCGATTTCCTGTCTTTTCTTGACGGCCTGTCCTTCACCGTTTGAAGAAGTGATAATTTCTTCGGCCATTTTTTCGGCAAATGTGTGATATTCGGAGTTCCCTCTAGATCTTGCAGCGTTAACCAACCATCTAATGGCAAGCGAGTCTTTTCTGGGTCCTCTTACGGACATTGGAACCTGGTATGCTGCTCCTCCGACTCTTCTTGGTCTCACTTCCATTGTCGGCCTAATATTATCCAGGGCCTGTTCAAATATTTTCATCGGTTCTTCGCCGGTTTTTTCTTTGATTATTTCAAAAGCTCTGTAGATTTCTTTTTCAATAACGGATTTTTTACCATCAACCATACATCTGTTGATTAGCTTGGTAACCATTCTGTTTCGATAAACAGGATCCGGTTCAATTATTCTTTCTATGGCTGATCCACGTCTACTCATTGTTATGCTTTTGCGGGACCTCCCATCTTTGTTCCGTATCTTGATCTTCCCGTCTGTCTTCCGACAACACCGGTTGTATCATATTTTCCCCTGACAACATGATATTTCACACCTGAAAGATCCTTAACTCTTCCTCCTCTTACAAGAACAATCGAATGCTCGGCAAGCTCGTGTCCTTCTCCGGGAATATACGCGGTAAGCTCTTGTTTGTTTGACAACCTTACTCTCGCAACTTTTCTTAAAGCGGAATTCGGTTTTTTAGGAGTCATTGTTCTTACGGCAAGAACAACTCCTCGCTTAAAAGAAGACGGATTTTCGGAGAACTTTCGTTCCTTGGCCGAAAACCATTTTCTCAAAGAGGTTGTTCTCACCTTTTTGGTGATTCTCTTTCTACCTTTTCTGACAAGTTGTGATACTGTTGGCATAATAATTTTCCTTGTTCGGGTATTTTACCCTATAGATTACTCCTGTGGCAAGACTGCTCTTTCGGGAGTGACTGGTATCAGTCTTCCAATAATGACATTCTCTTTAAGCCCAAGGAGTTTGTCTTCTCTTCCCAGGAGTGCAGACTCCGTAAGAACATCAGTGGTTTGTTCGAAGGAAGCAGCGGATAACCAGCTTTCCGTGTAAAGCGATCTTCGTGTTATCCCAAGAATTACCTGTTGTGCGCTTGCCGGTTCTCCTCCTGCAGCAAGAACTTTTTCGTTTTCTTCTTCAAAACTTGCTTTGTCCGTCAAATCTCCAGGCAAGAATCTTGTGTCTCCAGGTGTAACAATCCTTACTTCGTCGCTCATTTTTCTGACAATAACCTCGAAATGTTTGTCGCTTATAGGAATTCCTTGAGATTCATAAACCTTTTGAATTTCGGCAACCAAATATTCTTGGGCTGAACGAAGTCCTTTAATCGACAGTATCTCTTTAATATCCAAGCTTCCTGCTGCAAGTTGTGTACCTGCATCAACAAGTTGTTTGTCTTCAACGGCTAGTTTAATAGTTTTGGGAATAATATATTCTCTTTCCTCTTTTGGTTTTGTATCAACTGAGGTAACCGTAACTTTCCATCCTTCGTCTGTTTCGGCAACAGTCACTCTTCCGGCAATCTCCGACAATGGCGAAAGTACTTTTGGTATTCTGGATTCAAACAATTCCTCGACACGAGGCAATCCTTGTGTAACATCGAGTCCGATGATACCTCCCGAATGCTTGGTCTTAAGTGTAAGCTGGGTTCCAGGTTCTCCAATTGATTGAGCAGCTATTACTCCGACAGGGGTCCCTTCTTCGACCATTCTCTTATTGGACAAATCAAGTCCGTAACATTTTTTACATAGTCCATATCTGGATGCACACGTAAGAGGAGATCTGATTATTACTTCCTCCACTTCTGCCGAATCGATCTCTTGAGCAATTTCTTCTGTAATTAATTCATCTTTTTTAACAAAAGTTTTACCGGATTTCACGACATCTTCAAAGGCAAATCTGCCCATTATTCTTTGCATGAAAGCCGTTCCTCTTACTCCTCGTTTAATCGTCAATCCTTCTTTAGTTCCACAATCTTCATGCCTAATAATCAAATCGTGGGCAACATCAACAAGTCTTCTGGTCAAATATCCTGCATCAGCCGTTTTGATAGCTGTGTCGGTAAGACCTTTTCTTGATCCTCTCGAGGAAGTAACATATTCAAAAACTGAAAGTCCCTCTCTAAAGTTGGATTTTATGGGAAGTTCAACAATTTTACCCAAAGGATCAACGACCAAACCTCTAATTGCGGCCAATTGTTTAACCTGATCTCTTGAGGCACGTCCGACTTTCGCATCGATAACTACTCTTATCGGATTTGTGGTATCCATCAAATCCCATGTTCTGTCTGCAAGTTCTTCGGAAACTTCAATCCAAACCTCTTGAGACAATCTTTTCTTTTCTTCTGCAGTAATAAGTCCAAGAGCAAAATTATTATCAATTTCGGCAATTCTTTTTTCTGCACTTTTAAGCATTTGGGCTTTTTCGGGATGAATCTTGGCATCCGAAATAGCGAAAGATAATCCGGAAATTGTACAACCGTAAAACCCTAATGTTTTTATTGCATCAACCATCTCGACAACTTTCTCTTGATCAATCAAGCCATATGCTTTGTTGAATAATTTTTTAATTACCGCGGACGTAACGGGTTCATTTACATATTCAAAACCTTCCGGAAGAGTTTCATTGAATATCACTCTTCCCGGGGTGGTTTCCAACACTTTTCCATCAACCATAATTGAGATCGTTTGTCTCATGTGGAGTTTTTTAGCCTGAAGTGCTGTTATGACTTCATCCTTGTCGACGAATACGGTCTCTGACCCTGGTATTCTCGGATCTTCACTTGTCAAGAAATATACACCCAATGCCATTTCCTTGCTTGCAGGAGTTGATACAGGAGTACCATCCGCCGGCCTAAGAAGGTTGTTGGATGGCAACATTAGCCTTCTTGCCTCATCAATGGCTTTTTCAGACAAAGGAACGTGCACAGCCATTTGGTCTCCGTCAAAGTCAGCGTTAAATCCTGAACAAATTGCCGGATGCAATCTTATCGCACTTCCTTCAATTAAGACTGGATAGAAAGCTTGAATAGATAATTTGTGCAATGTCGGTGCACGATTAAGAATGACTGGGTGATTCTTGGTAATTTCTTCCAAAATATCAAACACCTCTGGAGGTCTTCTATCAAGCATGTTCTTTGCACTTTTAACGTTGGGCGCAATACCTCTTGTAATCATTTCTCTTAAGACGAACGGCTTAAACATTTCAAGAGCCATTTCTTTTGGAAGTCCACATTGTGTAAGCTTGAGTTCTGGTCCAACGATAATGACAGAACGTCCCGAATAATCGACCCTTTTTCCAAGAAGGTTTTGTCTAAATCTCCCCTGCTTTCCTCTAAGCATGTCCGAAAGAGATCTTAAGGCTTGTTTTCCTCTTCCCCTTCTCAAGGCTTTTCGCTGAGATGCGTCAATCAAAGAGTCAACAGCTTCTTGAAGCATTCTTTTTTCATTTCTCAAAATAATTTCCGGGGCACCCAAAGCGATCAAATGCTTAAGTCTATTGTTTCTGTTGATTACTCTTCTATAAAGATCGTTAAGATCGCTTGTTGCAAATCTTCCACCCGAAAGTTGGACCATTGGTCTTAAATCAGGAGGCAAAACTGGAAGAACTTTCATAATCATCCAAGAAGGATTCACTTTAGCTCTTCTCATTCCGTCAACAATCTTTAATCTCTTGGCAATTTTTATATATCTTGAGCTGTTCCCTTTAACTTCGGTTATTTCTTTTCTTAAAGCGGATGCCAATTCTTCAAGGTTAATCTTTTCGATAGCTGAAGATACCGCGTCGGCACCCATTTTTACGTTCATAAACTCGACAGCGTCGTGGTTTGCAAGTTCGTCGTACTCTTCTTCTGAAAGAACAGATAATGGTTTAACCGATTTGACCAATGAAATAAGGTTTTCAAAAAGCTGTGACATTTTATCAACAGTATTCGCTTCTTCTTCGGCAAGAGCCGTTTCTTTCTTTCTCAAATCAAGTTCGAGTTCTGAAATCGCCAGAGATGCTTGTTCTTTGTCTTTTATTTTGCCTTCGGTTTTCGCTTTTGAAGATTCCATGTCCGCTTTCAAAGAATCCCTTCTCTCAATGAATCCATCGGAAATCTCTTTAAGTCTTCCGTCTCTAATTTGCTCCAAGTTCTTGATAGCTCCTTTTCTTCCTTCTTCATTTACGTCTATTACCAAATATCTGGCAAAATAAATTACTTGTTCTATTGCACGAGGAGCTACTCCCAAAAGAAGCGAGATCTTTGAAGGAGCTCCTTTAAAGAACCAAACATGAACAACGGGTGTGGCAAGAGCAATATGGCCCATTCTTTCTCTTCTTACTCGACTTTGAGTTACCTCAACACCACACTTGTCACAGACGACACCCTTATATCTGATTCTTTTGTATTTTCCACAGTAACATTCCCAATCTTTTGTTGGTCCAAAAATTCTTTCATCAAATAAACCGTCTTTTTCCGGCTTAAGAGTTCTGTAGTTAATAGTCTCAGGCTTGGTTACTTCTCCACGCGACCATCCTCTCACTTCTTCTGGAGAAGCAAGTTTAATTACCAAACTCTTGAAATCAGCTAATGTTTTTAGATCAGTTAATTGTTCCATATTATTCTTTTTCTACTTCCGCCAATTCTTCCTCTGTTGGTTCCTCTTCAACTATCTCAGTAGATACTTCTTCAATTTCCATTGGACTATCTTCTTTTGTTAATTCTTCCGTAGCTACTTCCTCTGCTCCCAACACTTCTGCAAGTTCGACTCCTTCTTTTTCTTCTTCTGTTCCGTCTTCAACAACAACAGCTCCTTTTGCATCAAGAGAAAGACCCAAAGAATTTAGTTCTCTGACCAATACTTTGAAAGACTCTGGTACAGTTGATTCAGGAATGTCGGTTCCTTTGACTATTGCTTCAAAAGCCTTTGCACGACCAACAATATCGTCTGATTTTATCGTAAGCATCTCCTGAAGAACATAGGCAGCTCTATGAGCTTCCAATCCCCAGACTTCCATCTCTCCCAATCTCTGCCCTCCCATTTGAGCTTTTCCTCCGAGAGGCTGTTGTGTAACAAGAGAGTATGGTCCTGTTGATCTGGCATGTGTTTTGTCCTCAACCATATGTATAAGTTTCATAATGTAACCGATTCCGACAACGGTATCTTCTTCAAACAATTCTCCTGTTTTTCCGTCTCTTAATCTTGTTTTTCCGGAAATCGGAAGCCCAGCTTTCTCCAACTCTTTCGTCACGGCATCTTCTTCGATGTTGTCAAAAACCGGTATTGCGGCTTTTGCTCCTTCTTTGTTGAGTGCCCAACCCAAGTGGCATTCAAGAAGTTGTCCCAAGTTCATACGAGCAAGAACAGACAAAGGAGAAATAATAATGTCTATCGGGGTTCCATCTTCCATATAAGGCATATCCGCAACGGGAAGGATTCTGGCAATGACACCCTTGTTTCCGTGTCTTCCCGCAATCTTATCTCCAACTGTAATTTTTCTCATTTGGGCAACTTTAACAACAACTTTTTTGATCACTCCCGGTCCCAACTCGTCTCCCTTGTCTTTATCCAATATCGAAACATCAACAACAATACCTTTTTCTCCGTGAGGAACACGAAGGGATGTATCTCTTACTTCCCTTGCCTTTTCTCCGAAGATTGCTCTCAAAAGTCTTTCTTCTGCGGTCAATTCCGTTTCACCTTTTGGAGCAATTTTCCCAACCAAAATATCATTTGGTCCGACTTCTGCCCCCAAAACAACGATTCCGTCATCGGCCAGATTTGCGAGTTCCGTTTCGGCGACATTGGGAATATCTCTTGTCAATTCTTCCGGTCCGAGTTTTGTATCGACAACATCTGCTTCGTATTCTTCAATGTGGATAGAGGTCAAAAGGTCCTCTTTGACAAGCCTGTCGGATACCAAAATTGCGTCTTCAAAACCATATCCTCCAAGTGACGTATATGCTATTGTGAGATTTCTTCCTAAAGCCAATTCTCCGGAATCGGCAGCCGGTCCATCGATCAACAAATCTCCCTCTTTAACTTTTTGCCCAGGAACAACCATTACTCTCTGGTTGTAACAAGTCGAATGCGCAGTTCTCTTGAACTTGGTTAAATGATATATTTCTCTTTTTCCACCCTCGGTTACTTCAACATCTTCATGGATTTTACTGACATCTTCGTTCTTTTTGTCCAATTTAATCTCAACTCTTTCGCCATCAACATAGTCAACTGTTCCTGCATGCCTTGCTCTCACTACTCTTCCCATTGCTCCTGCAATTTCACCTTCCATACCGGTTCCGACGATGGGAGCATCCGGGTGAACCAATGGAACGGATTGACATTGCATGTTTGATCCCATCAAGGCACGGTTTCCTTCGTCGTGGGGAAGGAAAGGAATTAGAGAAGCTGATGCTCCGACAACTTGTCTGGGTGTAACATCAATAAGATCGACCAAAGAACTTGGTCCTTCTGTAAATTGATTGTGGTATCTCAAAGGCAACCTTTCATCCGTTATAATTCCGTTTTCGTCAATTCCAACACCTGAATGGGTGATATGGAATTCTTCTTCGTCGTCGGCAGTAATATACACTATTTCATTTGTTACTTTTGCTATGGTTTTACTTCCCTTTTTAATCTTTTCTACTTTTCTGTAGGGAGCTTCGATAAATCCGTATTCGTTAACCTTTGCGTAAAGTGCCAAATAGGTAACTAAACCGATGTTTGGACCTTCAGGAGATCTTACAGGATCAATTTTGGAATATTGAGAAGCGTTAACGTCACGTATCGAGAAGGATGCTCTGTCCCTGTTGATACCTCCCGATCCCAAAACGGACACTCTTCTTAAATTATCGATTTCTGAAAGCGGATTTGTATCATCCAAAATTGTTGACAACTGGTTGGATCTGAAAAATTCGTTCATGGAAGCGATCAAAGGTCGTGCATTAATCAAGTTTGCAGGCAAGGGTTTGTCATCCGGAGAAATAAGAGACATTTTTTCTTTTACCGATCTCTCCATTCTTAACAGCCCAACCCTGAATGCATTTACCGCAACCAACTCTCCCACCCTTCTCAATCTTCTGTTGGATAAGTGATCAATATCGTCAACTTTTCCAATTCCGTTTTGAAGCCCTACCAAATAGTTGATAGCCCCAACAACATCCTGTCTGGTGAGAATCCATGTGTTTTTGTCGTTTGGAAGAGAAAGAGAAAGTCTCTTGTTGATCTTAAATCTTCCGACTTTTCCAAGGTCATATCTTCTTGGTTCAAAGAATAATGTTTCAAACAACGATTCTGCATTTTCCAAGATTGCTGGTTCTCCAGGTCTCATTTTTCGATAAATTTCCAAGAGCGCTTCTTCTCTGGTCTTGGTTGGATCTTTTGCAATTGTTGCTTCAATATATTTATGTTGAGCATCGTTGTCGGCACCTTTAAATAGCTCCATAATTTCTGCGTCGCTCTCAATTCCCATGGCTCTCAAAAATACTGTTGCCAATACTTTTCTTCTTCTGTCGATTCTTGCCGCGATAACGTCGTTTTTAGCAACTTCAAACTCAAGCCAGCTTCCATGAAGAGGTCTTATCTCTGCTTTATAAAGCATTCTTCCCGAAGCAACATCAAGTTCTCCGGAAAAATATGCTCCGGGTGAACGTACTATTTGATTAATAACGGATCTTTCGATTCCATTGATAATAAATGTTCCTCTTGAGGTCATTTGGGGTAAATCTCCCAAAAATACTTCTTGTGTCACTTCTTTTCCTGTTTTTTTGTTTGTAAGAGTAGCTTCAATCTTAAGAGGAGAAGAATATGTAAGACCTTTTGTTTGAGCAACTCTGGGTGCCAACGTGGGTTCACCCAATGCATGTTTTCCTAAAGAAAGTTGCCAATTTTTTCCGGTGAAGTCGTCAATAGGGGAAATTTCGGTTAATTCTTGGGCGATACCTTCACCCAAAAACCAATCCCATGATTCTCGTTGAACCAAGGATAGGTCAAGTTTTGGCAGATTATCTTCCCTTTTTCCAAAATTTATTCGTGGTTTTGAATGATTTTCAGTCATCTCGCGATTTAACACACAAAAACCCCTCTGATAGACGAGGAGGGAGCGTACCTTAAGTACGCCTAAGCAGGATTATATACAGATTACGCTCCATGTCAATATCTATTTTACGAATTTATCGTAAATATCGATTGATGTTTGCCCCGTGTTCCTCAAGTGTTTTGGCATAATGGATTTCTCCTTTCGGGTCATGCAAATAAAACCAATATTCTGTATTTTGAGCGTTCGCAACGGCTTTCAAAGAAGAAATTCCGGAGCTTGCTATCGCCGAAGGAGGTAATCCAATATTTTTATAACTGTTAAAAGAAGATTTTATCTCCAAGTCTGCTTTAGTTACCGGCTCCCACCATTTACATCCGGAATATTTATTTGCACACCTTAAAGTTCCTGCAGCGTATTGAACCGTGGCGTCAGCCTGTAGCGGCCAATCTGCTTTTAGTCGATTTAAAAGAATACCCGCAACAATAGGTTTTTCGCCTTCACCTAAAGTTTCTCGTTCCAATATTGAAGCGAGTATTACCCCTTCTTCTTTGGTGAGATTGTTTGTTAAAAGACCTTGCTCAATTTCATCAGAATATTTCGATTCGAATATTGACACCATTTTGTTGACAATAGTATTTGCTGTCGCCTCTTTAGGAAAAATGTACGTATCGGGGAATAGATATCCCTCTTTTCCTTTGGTTAAAGTCATAAATTCCTGGATAAAGGCATCTCTGTCTTCTTTCTCCAGCAAATCGGCAAATTTTTCAGCAACTTCTTCTCTTCTTAGGCCTTCAGGAATAGTAACCCATCGTTCTTCGGGGCCACTCAATAGTTTTGCAACTGTTTTAAGAAGTGAATCGTTCGGGGACAACGTGTATTCTCCCGCCTGTATTTTACCTGCAGCTCCGGTTAATTGAATATAAAACTTAAATGCCAAAGAACTTTTTACAAGACCTTTTTCTTCCAACATTGAAGCAATTTTTGAAGCCGAAGACCCTTTGGTAATCAAAAAGGGAACATTCTTTTCTTCGATATCAACAGGTCCTTTTACGTAATTCCACCACAACAATCCTCCACATACAATAATTGCAACGAATAAAAGAGGGATAATAATTTTCTTCATTAACTTAGCTCAAACTTCTTCAAGAAGAGCGCGTCGATATTTGTTGGAGTATTTAATATAAATACGCCCACAATCACAGGTAACTTTTTCTTTTCCTTCTTTATTTTTGGAAGACTTTCCCAAATGGAGATCTTTTCCGCACCCAACACATCTACCCTGCGAAAGTAACCATGCCTGAATTGGTGCAATTACATTTTTAAACATTTGTATCTAAGTAGGATTGTAGCATAATTGTTGCAGCAAAAGCATCTTCCAAAGCTTTTCTTTTTTCCCGACCCATTCCAGCTTCGATTGATTTATCGATGGCTTCCTGAGTAGAAAGTGTCTCGTCCCAAAAATCGACTTCGATAGCTAATTTGTTCTTAAGAATTTTACCAAAAGCTTCTGAACTTTCGGCGGATTCCCCTTCTGAAACGCCAACGACAATTTTTTCAATACCTTCGTTCTTTACGATAAAGGATATTTTTTCTATCGCATCGTTTTCTTCCTGATATCGAATTACTTTATATGGGTCCGCCAAAAAACCCTCAGAAATAGAAACTCCTATTTTACTGGTTCCATAATCAATTCCTAATATTTTCATCGTTATATTCCAGGAGGAACAATTCTTGCCTTTACGATTAATCTTTTTGGCCTTCTTGGATCCCCCGGTGGGACACATGTTACCAGAGACAAAAAAGAATCGCTACTGTCCTGCTCCAATATTTGGATATCCGTAGGATATACTTCAATAAAACTATCAACCTCATAAATAAATTCCACACCATCATAAGAAACAAATATCTCGTCTCCTTTTTTCAAAGAAGGTACTGTTGAAAATATTGAGATGTAATCTTTTGGATTATAAAAAATTGGTAGAATAGAATGACCGAAAACAACAGCATTTCCCCTTTTCCCCGGCAAGGCTGTTCCGGGATATTGAATTAAATGCTTGGACAAGTCATCTCCCCCAATAGCAACCGTTGCGTTTTCAATCTTCAATTTTGGAATACTCAAAGAATAGAAAGTAACATTGGAATTTTGAAAAGAACCGGGAGTTTCTCCTTCAAACCAGTTGCTTACTTTTGTAAAATCTTGAGGGTTAGATTCCGAAATAGCATTTTCTGTACTTTCGATTACGGGACTTAATAATTTTGAGTATTTGGGACTTACACTCCCTTGATATTCGATAATCGGAGCTATTACAATCGTCAGTATCATTACCCCCGCAAACCCGGCAATTCCAGCAATTATTTTTAGCAGAAGCTTTTTTCGAGACATCTAACTAGTTAATTATTTTTCGGCGGATAATTCAATATCAATGTTCTTTTCAACGTGGGGTAATCTTTGAATTTTGTCTGGGAACGAAACAGAAATTCGGATATTCGCGTTTCTGAATCCGGGAATAGTAGAAAAATACTCCGTCGCACTTTGTTTCGTTCTTCCTTTTATCTTTTTTGCCAATTCCTCAGTATTTACATCAGGTAAAAGATTTGCCTCCAAAATTGTATCCATTACATATACACCTTCGTCTTCCGAATCAACTTCAAATTTGGCTCCAATTTGTTCGTCTTTTAGTACATACCCTGAAGGAACTCTTTCTTTCAAAAGCTCTTTTGCAAAATCAAAAAATGTTTTTTTGTCTATGGTTAAGGCAGATGCTTCTACATCCATTGTAAGTTTCAATGTTGTTGCCTCATCTCCAACTTTTGCAGAGAAAGTGCTGTTTTTTACATCAACCATAACGCTTCCATCGGCAAGATATTTATCTGAGGGAAGCTTGTTTTGCAATTTGGTTTTGACTTTATCCGTTAATTCGGACAGCAACTCTTCTTCAAGCGCTTCTTGGTCTTCTTTCGATACAGCGCTAATTTCCCTACTACTTCCCCCAGTAAAAGCCGAGGTCGAAACCGCTTCCACGTCAGCCTTGGGATAATTACTTACCTTAAACTTTTCGTCCCCTGCTAAATTAAACCCGTCTCCGATATCCGATGCAACGACCTCAGCAGTTGCGGATCCCGGTTCTGTTGTCGATACGGCTGCAACAATTGAAACCGCACTTACTATCGAATATTTCAGACCTCCGCTTGAAGTGATTGCTGTTCCGGCCGCTAAATTAATATCGTTTTCTGTACCGTTAAGAATCTTTACTGTACCTTTAGCTCTTTCTCCAACAAGTTTTGTCCCCGTTGTCGATTTTGTTCTCTCTCCCGTATCTTCTTCTGTAACCAGGTTGCCAGGAATAGTCTTATCCGAAACGCTAACTTTTGAAGAATTTGTGTCAATGTCGATCTTAATATTGTCTTCCAATTTTTTCGAAGCAATAATCAGTGTGATGTCTGCTTTGGGAATAAACCACCAGGCTGCAAAAAGGCCAACAAGAAGTAAAACAAATACTGCTATTCCCGTAATAAATATGTTCTTTGTTGGAGTGAGTTCAACATTCGGAACCCTCACATTCAATTTCTTTGGAAAAATACCCAAAATTGAATCTTTAATGCTTTTCTTCGGTTCACCATATATCGGGGCTGGAGATTGAACGGTAGGTGGATTATTAACGACAGGGTTGGATACCGTCTCCACAGAAGAGCTGACGGGGATATCCCTTTTTTCCGAAATATCTTCGTTTAAAGAAAAACCCAGATCTTCCGGATTAATTGTTTCTTGCGGTACTTCAACGTTTTCAATTTCTTTTGTTTCCTGTTGATAGTTTTCTATCTCTTCAGATTCCACTTTGGTTACACCACCCATTTCAGAAGCACCTGCCAATGCCGTTGCCAATACTTTATTTTCCGAGTCGATTATTTCTATCTTTGGTGTGTGTAAAAATTTAATCCGTTCTTCGGATTCCCATGACATTTTAAGCAAGGTTTGCCTGTCTTCTTCCAGCTCTCCTTCTTTCCCGTCATATAAAATGAATCTCGAAGGTAAATTTTCGGTCGTACCAAATCTGGCTAAACCTTCAACCACGTCATCCGAAATTGAAACACTTCTCGCAACTAGTGCATTTCCAACAAGATTCCCCAACCTAAAAACCGAGACCTCAATATTTTCTTCCCCAACGCCAAGCACTACAGCATTGAGAGGTGCACCTTCTTGCGATTTTGTTAAATGTGCAATTGCTTCCGGTAATACAACAAACCCTGTTGGTTCAAGGGACAATTCTGTACAAATTCGTTTAATTGTTCCCAAATGTTCGGCTTTTATTTCCCCATCGCCCACCCATGAAGGCGGAACTCCAAATACCGTTTTGGATGGTTCCGGTATCTCATCGGGTAATTTTTGAATTGCAGCAGAAAGCACTGTATCAGCAGCCCCTACAATTTCTTCATTTTCTTTCCATGCTGCAGGAGGACTTACTGATACGACTTTTGCACTTGTTCCCTCAATAAACCATATGCCTGCCTGAACCCATCCCGGTTCAATGGTTAAAGCCCAGTAGTGTTCTGGGGACGAAGATTTATTTCCCTGTAATATGCTTCCTATATCCATGAATAATTTACTCGGGTCTGTTTGTTGCGTAAATTCGGATTACACCCGAGCCAACCTTTTCCTGTTTTATTATTCTAACATGACCAATTTCTCCGGTGTTGTCGACATGAGGTCCACCACACACTTCTTTAGAAAACGGATCTGTGGGATTAACTGTATACACTTTTACTACTTCTCCGTATTTTTCTGCAAAAAAATGCAGTGCTCCTTCTTTAACGGCATCGCTAATTTTTTTATTCTCGCAAGAGACCTCATACTTCTTGTCAATCACGAAATTTATTATCTTTTCAATTTCTTTCACTTGTTCCTCAGACAATTTTTGAGTGTGAGAAAAATCAAACCTTAATCTTTCAGCGGTAATGTTTGAGCCTTTTTGGGATACATGATCTCCCAATACTTTTCTTAAAGCCGCATGCAATAAATGTGTCGCTGTATGTAATTTAACAACGTTTTCGGAGTTTTCAGCCAAACCACCCTTAAACATGCCGGCAGAAGCAGTTCGCGATAATTCCTTGTGTTTTTCAAATTCCTCTTCGAAAGACGCTTTGTCTCCATCGCTCAGTTCTTTTCCTTCCTTTTCCAAAATCTCCAATGTCAGCTCAAGAGGGAAGCCTTCGGTTTGATATAAGTCGAAAGCCATTTTCCCATCAATAACTTTGTCTTTGTTCAGAGCATTCTTGAGTTTAATTGTTCCCCTTGTAAGCGCATTTTCAAACTTATGAGCTTCTTCAGAAAGAATGTCTGCCACTGTTTTTTCGTCGACAATTTCTTTGACATAGGTTGAGCGTAAAGCTTTAACAATATCAAAAGCAAAATTTCCAAACACGACTGGCTTAAGGTTTTTCAGATAAAAAACGGCTCTTCTTATCAATCTCCTTAAAACATAGCCCTGTAATTTATTGCTGGGATAAGTTCCTTCGGAAATAATCGCAACCGCTGCTCTCATATGATCCGCAATAATTCTGAAGTTTTTGTCTTTTGATTCGTCTTCTCCGTAATTGACTTTCGTTAATCCTTCTATTTCCTTAATTACGGGATTGTATATATCGGTTTTAAAAACATCCGGACTCCCCTGCAAAACAGCTACCGTTCTCTCCAGTCCTCCGCCAAAATCGACATTTTTTTGAGGAAGAGGTGATAAACTCCCGTCACTGTTTTTCTGATACTCCATAAAAACCGAGTTTCCAATTTCCATAAATCTGCCGCAATCACAATTCGGATGGCATCCTTCGTGCACCGGACTGCCAAAGTCATAGAATATCTCCGAATCCGGTCCTCCAATTTCTCCCGCAGGCATATTTTCGGGAACCCCGGATCTGCTCCACCAATTCTTTTTTGCTCCATAATAATGTATTTTTTCATCAGGCAGGCCCAGAGATTTCCATATTTCATACGATTCGATATCTTTGGGAACCAAATCGTCTCCTTCAAATACCGAAACATGAAGCTTATCTTTCGGTATACCCAATTCTTTGGTAAAAAAATCCCAAATCCAGGGCAGTTGTTGTTCTTTAAAATAATCTCCCAACGACCAATTACCCAACATTTCGAAAAAAGTTGTATGCCTGTTGTCTCCAACCTCTTCTATGTCTTGAAGTCTTAAAGAAGGTTGAGTATCGACAAGCCTTTTCCCCTTTGAATGAATCTCGCCTTTTAGATAAGGAATTAACTGTTGCATTCCAGAAGAGGTAAACAGTGTTGTTGGATCTCCTTCCAAAACCAGAGGGGAAGGTTCAATCTTTTCGTGTTCTTTCGACTGAAAATAATTAAGATACTTTTCGCGTACTTCACTTGCAAGCATGGCTAAATTATATCTTCTTGGAAGCGCACTATCCACAAGGAGGTTATATTTGGGTCTCTCCGTGAGATTCCAGTTTCTTGGTTTTTTTAAGAATTTCGATTATTCCTGTTAGTTTTTCCGGTCTAATTAATCCTCCGCCCAATATCGCATCCTCCAAAATACTATTCAACCTTTTTATGGCTTTTCTCAAATCAATAATAATAAGCATTACCTGAATTCCCACAATAACTAATAAAGAAGTTAGAGAGATAACCACTACTACAAGTAATTTTTGTACACCATCCATTAAAGTTCAGGATTAATATTACGACGAATCACCGTCTCTTTACCAGCCCTTGATTTGGCAATTACTACAATTTCTTTTGTGTCCGAGACAATATTTATTTGAAGTGCAAAATTACCTTCTTCATCAACCAGCACGGGTTGATTGTTTACAATAACGGTTGCATCTTTTTCGGTTTTTCCTAGTACTGTCAATTTTCTTTCATAAACGGTTTGTCCTTCTGAGGGTTCGATAAGAGAAAGTTCTGGAGGGTTAATATACTTAGCATATTGAACTGATAAATATATAATTGTCGATATTATTACCAACGCAATTCCTGTTATAAAAGTAATCTTGGGATTAATGGAGAATTTTTTCTCCACATCAGGTTTGGGATTAATGAATAATTTTTTTGGAGGATAGTCTCTTCGTAAAAGCGCAAGTGCGGCGTTTTTATCACACCCTAAAAAATCCGCATAATTTTTTACAAAACCCGATACGACTGGAAATTCCGGCAGCTTATTCCACTCCTCTTTTTCAAGTGCTTCAATAAATTCTTTCTTTATTTTTATCGCACTTTCAATTCTGCCTAGGGAAAGATCCTTTGACATTCGGGCGGTTTTTAGAACATATCCGACAGTTTTCATTTAAATTATTGTTGAGGTTCTTTTGGCTGTGAGGCAGAAGCTAAAAATTCCTCGGCGTTTTGAATCAGCACTTCTCTTGGCTTGGATCCTTCGGCAGGCCCGACTACTCCGGCGGCTTCAAGTTGGTCGATTACCCTTGCCGCTCTTGCATAACCGATTGACAATCTTCTTTGTAATAATGAAGCAGAAGCTCTGTCGTATTGACATACTTCTCTAACCGCATCCGTAAATAATGGATCAGCGTCCCCTTCCAGTCCAGCAATTGGTGCATGACCAGACTTTGTCATGGCGGTTACTTCTTCCGAGTATTGAGGTTCAACTCCTTGGTTTCTTATATAGGAAACAAGCGAATTGGTTTCCTTGTCCGAAATAAACGCTCCCTGAATTCTCATTGGTTTAGCCTGCTCCGGAGGAAGGAATAACATGTCTCCCCTGCCCAATAATTTTTCCGCTCCCTGTGTATCCAAAATTACCCTTGAATCAACTTGCGAAGATACTGCAAAAGCAATACGACAAGGAATATTCGCTTTGATAAGACCTGTAATAACATCGACCGATGGCCTTTGTGTTGCGAGAACCATATGTATACCCGTTGCACGAGCCATTTGGGCAATTCTGGTTATTGAATCTTCAACCTCAACCGGAGAAA
Organism: uncultured Gammaproteobacteria bacterium; assembly: GCA_964617045.1. Lineage (GTDB taxonomy): Bacteria > Patescibacteriota > Microgenomatia > UBA8517 > UBA8517 > CAZTVZ01. Next base: position 40,334 of record CAZTVZ010000003.1, read on the forward strand.
AAAGCATAATATCAGCAAGTTCATCGATGAAAAGAACAATGTATGGTAAAGCCTGGAAACCGGACAGTTCGTTGTAAGTATCTATATTCCTTGCTCCTGCTTGTGCAAATAATTTATATCTTCTATCCATTTCCGAAAGAATCCACCTAAGTGCCGAAACAACCTTTTCCGGTTCTACAATAACAGGGGTAAGAAGATGCGGAATATTATTATAATTGGTCAATTCAACTCTCTTTGGATCAACCAAGATTAATTTGATTTCGGAAGGAGATGCTCTAAAAAGAAGCGATGAAAGGAAGGCGTTCACACAAACCGATTTACCCGAGCCTGTTTGTCCAGCAATTAAAACGTGAGGCATTTTCCCAATATCCGCAACGATTGGCTTACCTGAAACATCAAGCCCCAAAGAAACAGCGAGTTTGGATCTGGTTGCGTGCATTGCTTCCGACTCCATCATTTTTCTTATCGGAACAAATTCCGGAGATTTATTGGGAAGTTCAATTCCCACCAAACTTCTTCCGGGAATAGGAGCCTCTATTCTTATCGTTCCTGTCGGAGCCGCAAGAGCAAGGGCAAGGTCTCTCTCCAAAGCGGTTATTTTTGAAAGCTTTGTCCCTAAACCTACTTCCAATGCGTATTGGGTAACCGCAGGTCCCAAATTGACCTCGACAACTCTGGCCGTAATTCCAAACGATTCAAGCGTCTTTTCAATTATTGCCGCGTTGTCTCTAATATCTCCTCTGTCAGCCTTCCCAAGTTCGCTATTACTTAATAAGTCGAGATTCGGATATCTCCAAACTTTATCTTCACCCGGGACATTGGAAACCAATTTTTGTTCCAAAGGCTCTTTACTAACCGGTACTGTTTCCTTTTTGTTTGCAGGATTAACAATATTAAAAGATGGCGAACTTCCTCCCGACACCTTCATCGTTCCTTTTCCGAATCCTTTTGCAACAACTCCCTGAGTTTTATCCCCTACAATATATTTTTTGCCTTCTTTGAAAAGCATTATCAAAAATTGAACAACTTGATCTACGGACGTGTTGAACATAATAACCAATCCAACAAGTGTTGTTCCCAATAAAACGATAAAAGCACCCGGGGCGGTTATTAAAGTTGCCGTTCCTCCCCATGCTTCACTACCGAGCACCCCACTTCTCCCTAAGGTTGCAATAGAAATAAAAAATAAAATGCTTCCTATGACAACGTTTGGTTGACCTAGGGGGTTTTTAACTTTGGAAACAAGAAGAGCACAAGTAAGAAAAATAAAAGGAAGAAAGAGTGTTGACCAAGCAAACATTCTCCAAAGAAAATCATTAATTTCGATTAGAATCGATCCTCTTCTGGAAAACGAAATCAAAACCAGGGCAGCAAGGGAAAAGAAAATTACCTGAACAATCGAATACGTTGTCCCCTTTTTTAATTTGAGATTAAAAGCTCTCTTTGTTGTTTTTGCTCTTCTTAATTTTCTTCCCATACTGAATATAATTATATCTAAGTGGTGAAGTAATACTAAAGAGGGAAACTAAATTTCCACAACTACGGGAACAACCATCGGTCTTCTCCCCGTTTTTTCGTAAAAATACTTCTCCAAAAAGCTTACCGATTTGTCCTTGATAAATTTGCTGTCAAAGTTTTTACCAATATCCAAATGTTTTTTAAGCTCTATTGCTGTTGAATTAAGAAATGCTTTTTCTTTTTCTTCAAAAACAAACCCTCTCGAAATGATTTCGGGTACATCATATAGTTTCCTCTGAGTTCCGTCAAAAGGAAGCATGACAATTGCCACTCCATCTTTTGCAAGAACATGTCTATCTCGTAACACAACGTTTCCGACATCCCCAATTCCCAATCCATCAACCAACACATTCCTTGTCTGTACTTTACCCGATATTCTGGCATTTCCGTTTTTAAATTCCACAACTTCTCCTGCACCTAACTCAAAAACATCTTTTGCCTGTGCACCCATGTTTTGAGCCATTAGACTATATGCCCGCATATGTCTTTTTGTTCCACCTATCGGAAGGTAATATTTTGGCCTTAGAAGACCAAAAAGTAGTTCTATATCTTTTTGAGAACCGTGTCCAGAAACATGCAAATCTTCTTGTGTATCGTAGTAATGTACTTCAACATCTTCTTCGATAAATTTATCCACAATAAAATCGGTGTTTGTTTTTGATCCTGGCGGTGCGGGATCTGAAGAAAAGATAACAAGATCCGCAGATTCGACTTTCAAGAATTTATGTTCTCCTATCGCCAATCTGTATAAGGCACTTCCGGGCTGCCCATAACTTCCGGAAATAATATAGACAATCTGATTTTTGTTTAATCTTCCGGCTTCTTTCGGAGAAGCAATAACATTATCGGGATACATGAGATATCCCAAGTCTCTTGCGATCTCGGCTTTTCTTTCGATTGATCTTCCCACAAAAATTACTTTTTTACCCAATCTGACACAAATATTGATGAGCTGCTGCATTCTGGAAATGTTTGAGGATATTGTTGTGAAGAATGTTCTTCCTCTTGCCTTTCTGATAATCTCCTCCAATCTGTTTTCAATTTCTTTTTCGCTTTCCGTATATCCGGGAGTTGTAGATCCTAGTGCATCCGAAGCAAGGGCAAGCACCCCTTCAGAAGCCAAAGAAACCATCCTTTTTACATCAAACGGTTTACCGTCCACGGGAGTCCAATCAAATTTGTAATCGGGAACATGGAAAATTTTTCCTTCAGGAGTATCTATTGCAAAACCAACTCCATCCGGAACAGAATGGGATACCCTAAAAGGGGTCACCCGAAAATTGCCCAGAGTCAAAACATCTCTTTCAGGATCAAATACATTTACTTTTGGAGGTTTCATTTCATAATCGACGAACTTGTCTTCAATAAAACCTGCAACCAGTTTTGTTGCATAAATGGGAAGATTTACATCTTTCAACAGGAAAGGAAGTGCACCTAAATGGTCTTCGTGTCCGTGTGATATCAATATTCCTTTTATTTTATTTGCGTTTTCTTTGATATATGTAAAATCCGGAATAACAAGATCAACCCCAAACATTTCCGGTTCGGGAAAACCTACTCCGCAATCGACAACGATCATATCATTACCGTATTCGTAGATATAAAAGTTTTCCGTTACGGCAGTCGTACCTGACAGTGCTACAAATTTTAAACCGTTATTGTTTCCTTGATTTTTCATACCAGTGACATTTGTTCTATTGATTCTTTTTGTTCTTCTTTTTTTATTTCTTCCAATTTGGCTATTATCCCGGGAAGGCTTTGAAAATCTTCCTCCAACTGTCGTTTCACTTCGAGTCTCCTTAGCGCTGCGGCCGGATGATACATTGGAACGACAGCCAAATCTTTACCGTTCCAGTTTACTCTAAAAATTTTTCCATGAATAGCCGATATCTTGGCATTGGGAATAAACTTCCCCATCGAAAACCTACCCAAAGTAACAACAATCTTTGGATTTACTATCTCAATAATTTTATCGACGTAAGGACGATAGGCTTCCAATTCTTCAGGTAGAGGGTCTCTATTATTCGGCGGTCTATGATTAACTACATTTGTAATAAATACATTTTCCCTTTCCAGTTTAATCGGTTGAAGCAATTTGTTTAATAGTGCTCCCGCATTGCCAATAAACGGTCTTGCTTTTTGATCCTCCCAGTAACCGGGACCTTCTCCTAAAAAGAGGATTTCTGCCTCCGGATTTCCCTCTCCAAAAACCAGATTTGTTGCTCCTTTTCTCAAAGGCAAACTTTTATCAAGATTCATTTCTTTTTTTAAATCACGAAGAGCTGTAATTTTTTCCTGTCTATCCATTACTGAGGCAAAAATTCCTTAACATTAGCTTGTGTTAAGTGAATCGAACTAACCTTTCCTTCAACTATTCCTCGGGCAACTTTCCTTACTATACCTTCTATTGTTCTTTCTAGAGTTCTTATGCCCGCATCATAACCTAGCGGTCTTGCAATGTTTGCCCAAACATCAGGATCAATAACCAAGCTTCCCTGAGGTATTCCGGCTTCTTTTATTACTTTCGGTAAAATGTAATTCATACCAATATTAATTTTTTCCTGGTCAGAATATGATGGCATACTTATCGGCTCTATTCTGTCCAAAACTGCGGTAGAAATATTGGTGGTATTATTTGCGGTTGCAATAAACAACACCTCCGACAAATCAACCGGATAGTCTATATAGTGGTCAACATACTCGTGATTTTGTTCCGGGTCAAGAAGCTCAACCAATACTCCCATTATTGATGCCCTACCTTGATCGGTTACTCTATCAATTTCATCAAGAAGAATAACCGGATTTTTACTCTGTGTTTGTTTCAAAGCTTTAACAATTTTTCCGGGTTCTGATTCCGGGTGCATTCTGGATTGTCCTCGCAGATCTAATGGATCACCCATACCTCCAAAGGGAATACGGGCAAACTTTCTACCCAATGCTTCGGCGATAGAACTGGCAATGGTTGTTTTACCAGTACCTACAAGCCCTACAAAACACAGTATTGGTGCTCTCATAATATCACCTTGTTCTCCTTTTTCTCTTTTTAATTTCATTACTGAAATATATTCAATTATTCTGTCTTTAATTTGATTTAGACCGTGATGATTTTTATTCAACACACTGGTTGCATTTGCTATATCCAAATTATCTTCCGTCCTTCTTTCCCAAGGTAATATAGTAATCCAATCGATATATTTGCCGATCCTGTCGAATTCGGGCAAAAATGAGGGTGAAGCGGTAAGCTTAGCAAGCTGATCAAGTCTTATTAAAACATTCTCAGTAAGCTTTGGGGGTAAAGATGCTTTTTGCACCCTATCTTTTAATACCTGTATATCTTGGGCAGCTATATCCATTACTTAATTCTACTATATTAGAAGTTGCCTTTATCTCTGTCTTCTATCAACCTACTGGTTGGAAAATGAGGACCTGAAGGTCTATCTCCACTTCCGCGGCCAAAACTTCTTCTAGGTCCACGGCTATCGTATGATCTTCCTCTTCCACCTCTATCGTAACTTCTTCTTTCTCCTCTATCGAAAGATTTTCTTTCTTCTCTTGGTTTATCTTTTGCGGGGTCCATGTTCATGGACAAATTAATTCTTCCCAAACTATCCACTTCTCTTACTCTGACTTTGACAATGTCACCGATTTTTACCACTTCTTCCGGATTTTTTATAAACCCTTCGCCCATATCGGAAACATGAACCATTCCGTCTTTTCCAGGAAGAATCTCTATAAATGCTCCAAAAGGCTGTATTCTTTTTACTTCGCCTTCGTATATCTCTCCCGGTTGGACCTCTTTAATCATTCCTTCAACTGTTGCAACAGCTTTATCGACTGCTGCTTCATCAATTCCGGAAATGTTTACTCTTCCATCGTCCTCCACCTCGACTTGGGCACCGGAATCGGCAATAATTTTCTTAATCATCTTTCCACCCGGTCCGATTATTTCACCGATTTTCTCAACAGGAATCATTACTGTTTTAATCTTGGGTGCAAAAGCGGATACTGTTTTTCTTGGTTCTGGCAATGTCTCCAACATATGCTTTAAGATATGGGCTCTTCCCTCTTTGGCTTGGTCAATAGCTTTTTCCAAAATTTCAGGAGTTAAATTAAGTGTCTTAACATCCAATTGAAGTGCTGTAATTCCTTTTTCCGTACCGGCAACTTTGAAATCCATATCTCCGTTGAAATCTTCAAGACCCATTATGTCCGAAAGAATTGCAACTTCTTTTCCTTCGATAATAAGCCCCATTGCAATACCTGAAACCGGTGAGGTAAGAGGCACTCCTGCATCCATTAAAGACAAAGTCGAACCACAAACCGATGCCTGAGATGTCGAACCATTGGAACTTGTAACTTCAGACACAACCCTTATTGCATAAGGGAATTTATCAAGTGATGGGATAACCGGTTCAATTGCTCTTTCTGCAAGGGCTCCGTGTCCGATTTCTCTTCTGGAAGGTTGTCCAACTCTTCCTGTTTCACCAGAAGCATATGGAGGCATTGAGTAGTGATGCATGTATCTCTTTTCTGCTTCTCCTTCTGCTGACTCTAAAAGTTGTCCCATTGAAGGGGCACCAAGAGTTACAACTGAAAGAACTTGAGTTTGACCTCTTTGGAAAAGTGCCGACCCGTGAACTCTGGGCAAAAGCCCTACTTCAGAATAAAGAGGCCTGATTTCTGTATGTTTTCTTCCATCGGGTCTTTTTCCTTTAAGGATCATTTCTCTGATGTAGTGTTTCTTTTGGTTGTCAATTATTTGAGGGATAAATACTTTCTCTTCAGGGGTAAAGCTTTCGGATACTGCTGCCACAAGCTCTTCGAATACTGCTGATCTTCCGCCTTCAACATGAAGCATTTCTTCTACCATATCTGCAATTTTTGGTGCTGCCAATTTTTCAACTGCACTTACGAGTTTGGCGTCAATTTTTGGTTCTACATATACTTCTTTTTCAACTCCGGTCTCTTTAGCAAAATCTTCAATGAATTTAATAATTGTGTCTGCTTCTTTCTTGGCGTGTTTAATTCCACCCAAAATATCTTTTTCTGAAACTTCTTTTGCTCCTGCTTCAATCATGATCACGGCATCTTTTGTGGATGAAACCACAAGATCCATTTCGGAATCTATTCCGTCGGTTGTTGAAGGATTGGTAATATATTTGCCATCCTTTAGTCCAACCTTAACCGATGCGGATGGACCTTTCCAAGGTATTCCGGATACTGCGATTGCAGCTGAGCTGGCAATGGTTGCCAAGATAGAAGGATCATTTTCCATATCAACCGACATTACCATTACTACTAGTTGAACTTCTTTTTTGTAATCGTGTGGGAACAAGGGTCTTACGGACCTATCAATAAGCCTTGAGGTTAGAATTTCTTCATCTGTGGGCCTACCTTCTCTTTTAACCCAACGTGAACCCTTGATTCTTCCTCCGGCATACAGCCTTTCTTGATAATCAACGGTTAGAGGAAAATATCCCAAGTCCATTTTAAGAGGAGCGGATACAACGGTTGCCAGCACTACGGTTTCACCGTATGTAGCCAAAACGGAACCCGTTGCTTGTTGTGCAATTTTTCCCGTAGAGAGGGTTAATTTTCTACCTCCTAAATCAATAGTTTTTTCTACTTTGTTCATTTTTTAATTGTTAGTTACTTATGTGTGGTGTCTTACTTTTCCAATTTAAGTTCTTTTATCAAGTTCTTATAGCGCTCTTCGTCGCGCTTTCGAAGATAAGTAAGTAACCTTCTTCTTTTGGCTACCATGGAAAGTAGTCCACGTCTTGAGTGTACATCTTTTCCGTGTGCTTTTAAATGTTCCGTAAGCTTTCCGATTTGAAGGGAAAGAAGTGCAATTTGCACTTCGGGACTTCCGGTGTCACCAGTTTCTCTGGCGAATTTCTTAATTATATCTTGTTTTTCTTCAATTTTTAGTGACATAGTCGTGTCGAACAAAGTAGCCGAATTCCACGGTCAGCCTTGTAAGCATCAGAGTGAATAATACCATACAACGAGGCTATATGCAAAGGTCAACTTACCGAGGTTCCTTTGTATATTTTTGGTTCCTTAAACCACTCTTGAGGAGCTGGTTCTTCTTTCTTTTCCGGCTCAACAGGAATATCTCCCGGTATTGATCCTTGAGGAAAAGATTCTCTTTTTGGTCTTTCCGGCATTCTTTGGCCACCCGCTCTCAAAAGCACTGCCATTGTTTGGAAGGTGTCCGCATTAACCTCAGGCGATTTCAAGTCGTGGCTTCCTTCCTCGATTCCCATTAGTAAATTTGTTGCAATTTCTTGATCAAGTTCCAATCCGCCTTCCATAAGAAGCATTGCCATAAGCTCCGAGACTGTTGAGGCGGGCCTGGCGAAAGATAGAATTGGTTTTCCACTTTCCATGTTTAAGGCTCTGGTGCCAATGTGGATTATTTTTACTCCTTCCAGTTCGGGTGAAGACAATATCGGAAAATGGCTTTCATTGGCTCCTCCGATAAGTACAACCGTATCTGCGGATATTCCGGAATAATCCATTAGAACCTGTTCCTTGTTGGGTGCCAACAAGCCGGTTTTAGGAATAATTGTAAGATTCAAGTCGCCACCAACAACATCATATCTAACTTTTTCGATTTGTTCAGCGTCATATCCTTTGATAATAATGTTGAGGTTTTTATTTCCGACATCCGAAGTAATTTTTTGAACACCGATCAGTCTGCTAAATTCAACCAACATTGGATTGGGAGAATAGATCATAGACTCTTTATGTCCTTTTAAAGAAAGATAAAGTGCTGTTCCCGCTGCTACCTGATCAAAATACGGTTTCGTCGGAAGAATGACGAGTATACTTTTGGCAGATGATAAAAGAGATCCGAATGAATTTTCCATTAATCTTACTTGGCGACCGATACTACCATATCGCCAACCGCGAAATCAAGCTGGGGTTCGGTTAATATTCCAAACTCCTCACCTTGCCCTACTTCATTTACTTCATTCTTTTGTTTTTTCATTGAAATTATTTTTGCTTTACCCAATTCTTTTTCTCCTCTTTTGATAATTATCTTTTCGGATTTCAATATTTTTCCGGATAACACCTTGCATCCTGCAACTTTTTTCCCATCGAACGGAAACGAAGCAAGAATTTCTGCCGTTCCTTTTATCTCTACTTGCCCGCTTTTCAATATTTCCTCAAGTCGCTGGAACAGTTCGTAGATAATTGAAAATTGCTCGACTTTTACACCTTCCGTTTCGGACAATCTTATTACTTGCGGTGACACTTTTGATTCAAAGGTAAATATTCTGGGAACATTACTTGATTTGGCAAGTAAAACATCCGACTCGTTTACGTCTCCTACTCCCGATTCGACAACAACTACTTTTGCAGGAAGATTGGCCATTATCGCCTCTAAAGAACCTTGATTTTTTGCTTTAAGTATCAAAGGATACTCATCTTTTTTCAATCGATAACTTATTTCTGCCTTCTTTATTCCCTCAGATATTCTGTTTTCTTTCTGTGATTTGATTACAGCTCCAACTGGAGGGGTTTGTTCAAAACCTAATATCTGAACTGGTTCGCCAGGCATAACCGATTTAATTCCTTTTCCGTTTTCATCAAATAACCCTTTTATTTTAATTTGAATATCTTCAGCAAAAATCGTATCGCCTATCTTTAAACTTCCCTCTCTTACAACTGCTGACACCAAAAGACCTCTTTTGTCTTTTTGCGTTTCAATAATTACGGCTTCCAATGAACCCTGGGGATCACCGGATATTTCCGTTACTTCTGATAACAATGTAATAGTTGCCAGGAGATCTTCAATTCCTTCTCCTTTTTTGGCAGAAACAGGGATTAGAGGAGTTTCTCCACCACGACCTTCAAAATATATTCCGACATTTTCAAGTTGGCTCCTTACTCCTTCCATGTCTGCAGAAGGAAGGTCAATCTTGGTTATAGCAACAATCATCGGAATTCCTGCATCTTTAATAATCTCGATCGCCTCACTGGTTTGAGGTTTTATACCGTCTTCAGCTGCGACAACTAGTACTGCGATATCCGCAACTTGTGCCCCTCTTCCTCTCATCTTGGTAAAGGCAGCATGACCAGGAGTATCAATAAACGTAATTTTCTTTCCGTCTTTAAGGGTTATCTGTGAAGCTCCTATGCTTTGAGTTATTCCACCGGCTTCTTTTGAGGCAACGTTGGTTTTTCTTATTGAATCTAGAAGTGTTGTTTTTCCGTGATCAACATGACCCAGAATACATACAATTGGAGATCTCGATTCTTTTGCCATAATATATTTTTGTTATTATTGCCGAAATGCTTCTCATTCCTGGGTAGTATCGGAATTGTCTACCTCTTCGGTTTGAGGTGTTTCAACCGCTTCTTCGGTTTTTTCTTCTTCAATTATTTCTCGCTTACCTTCTTCTTCGATCTTATCTTCCTTTTTCTCTCCCGTACCCTCAACTTCAATTCTCCATCCGGTAAGTTTGGCAGCAAGTCTTACGTTTTGTCCTTCTTTACCGATTGCCAACGATAATTGATCTTCCGGAGCTTTAACTACAGCGGTCATTTCTTTTTCGTTTAAGGATACTTCCAAGTTTTCTGCAGGTGAAAGTGAAGCTTTAATTAGTTCTCCAGTGTCTTCATTCCAAGGAATAATATCAACTCTTTCTCCACCCAATTCGTTGGTTACAGCTTGTACCCTCACGCCTTTTTGTCCAACACAAGAACCTACAGGATCAACGCCAGATTGGCTTGATTCAACGGCAATTTTGGTTCTTGTTCCTGCTTCTCTGGCAATCTCCTTAACTATCACGTTTCCAGATGCAATTTCAGGAACTTCTCTTGAGAATAATTTTTCTACAAATGCAGGATCAGCCCTTGAAAGGATTATTTCTTTGCCTTTAGGTGTATCTTCTATGCTTTTGAGAAGGAAGGACATTCTTTGATTAAGAACCAGTCTTTCTGTGGGAATTCTTTCCTCAGCTGGCATTAAAGCTTCAGTTCTTCCCAGATCTACTCTGACATTCGGTCCATCAAATCTAAGAACCATTCCCGAAATCAGGTTTCCTACTCTACCCGAAAACTCATCCATTATGGCACCCTTTTCGGCTTCTCTTATTTTTTGATGAATAACCTGCTTTGCTGTTTGTGCGGCGATTCTTCCGAAACCTGGAGGGGTAACATCATTTCTTTCTTCCGGTTTTTCCAAAGGCCAAGCGAATACTCTTGCTTCACCATTGCCCGGATTTAATTCGACATCGTATTCGAATTCTTCTGTTTCCTCTCCCCTTTCTTTTGCATCTCTTCTATAGGCAGCAATGATTGCCTCCTTGATAGTATCGACAATAACATTAGGGTCTAGGCCTCTTTCAGAAGCTATAGCTTTCAATGCTTGGGAGAACTCAGTTCTTGGTTGTGTTTGCATGTTATTTCTTGGTATCAAAAAAGGCGGGCATTCGTCCCACCAATATTCTCGATTCCGGTGTAATTTTACCTCAGGAGGCTATTCAAGTCAAACATATCAGAGGTTTACTTCTTTTAACTCTTCAACAATTTTTTTCTGCTCTCTCGAAAGCTTTTCGGGCATTTCAACCAATATTCTTACATATTCGTCTCCTTTTCCGCTTCCATGCAAATGTTTTATCCCTCTTCCTTTTAACCTTATCATTGTTCCGCTTTGCGTTCCGGGCCTGATTCTGATTTGAACATCTTTGTCCAAAGTGGGAACTTTAACGTCTCCTCCCAATAGTGCGAGAGAGATTGGAATTGACACCTTCACTACGATATCGCTTCCGTCACGATCAAAAATATCATGAGGTTTAACGTTGACTGACAACATAAAATCTCCGAAATTAATTCTTGTTCCTTCGTTTATTCCGGCTGGTATTTTTATTTTCCGTTTTTTGCCCTCAATTTCAATTTCCTTGGCAACACCTTCAACCGCCTCCATAAATTCAATAGTTATGGAATATCTGGGAATTTGTCTTTGCTGTCTAAAGGGATTCCCTCCACCGAAAAATTGTTCAAAAATATCAAAGGGGTCGCCAAAATCAAATCCACCCACATTGGGATTACCGGTACTACTATATGTATAAGTAAAGGGACCGTATCCTCCACCCTGAAAAGGATTTCCTCCACCAGGAGAAAACGCAGAGTGTCCGAATTGGTCGTACGCTGATTTTTTCTGAGGATCGGACAACACTTGATATGCTTCGTTTATTTCTTTGAATTTTCTTTCGGCATTGTCCTTATCATCCTTGTGTCTGTCGGGATGCCATTCCAAAGCCTGTTTCCGATACGCTTTTTTAATTTCGTCGGCAGAGGCTCCTTTAGCGACACCCAATATGTCGTAATAATCAGATTTTGCAGTCATTGAAGATTATCTTAGTTGACTACTTCTCCCTCTTCAACTTTTTCTTCTGAGGATTTCTCTTCCTTTTTCTCTTCTTCTCTGGAATCTTCACTCTTGGGTTCTTCTTTTTGATACATAGCCTGTCCTATTGTTTGCAATGTCTCGGATAATTCTTTCGATGCGTTGTCAATTTCTTCCTTTGTCGCATTGTCTTTCTTTAATACATCCTTTACTGCGTTAATTTTTTCTTCAACTTTTTTCTTTACATCTTCTGGAACTTTGTCTCCGGCATCTTTAAGTGATTTTTCTGCTGTTGCAACAAGAGAATCGGCCTGGTTCTTGGCTTGAACCATATCCGCCTTCTTCTGATCCTCTTCTTTGTGTTTTTCGGCTTCCTCCTGCATTCTTTTTACTTCATCATCAGAAAGCCCTACTGCTCCCGATATGGTGATATTTTGTGTTTTACCTGTTGCTTTGTCTTTTGCAGTTACTTTTAGTATTCCCGAAGCGTCCAAATCAAACGTTACTTCAACTTGAGGAACACCTCTGGGTGCCGGAGGAATTCCATCTAGAATAAACCTGCCCAAAGATTTATTGTCTGCGCTCATTGGTCTTTCTCCTTGGGTAACGTGGATCTCAACTTGTGTTTGATTATCCGCAGCTGTCGAGAATATTTCGGTCTTGGATGTTGGAACCGTTGTGTTTCTGGGAATCATTGGCGTTGCAACTTGACCCATTGTTTCGATTCCCAAAGTTAAAGGCGTAACATCCAAAAGAAGAATATCTTTCACTTCTCCTCCCAATACTCCTGCTTGAATAGCAGCCCCTATTGCAACAACTTCATCCGGGTTTACGGATTTATTGGGTTCCTTGCCGAAAAATTTCTTTACAGCTTCAATTACTTTTGGCATTCTTGTCATCCCTCCAACAAGAATAACCTCATTAATGTCGGATGCTGACAGTTTGGAATCTTTAAGACAAGCTTCTACCGGTTTCATTGTTTTTTCGATCAAATCTTCAACCAAACTCTCAAGTTTTGCTCTTGTAAGTTTCATTGTTAAATGCATCGGCTGTCCATCTTTTTGAGTAATGTAGGGCTGGTTTATCTCCACTTCCTCCGCAGCGGAAAGTTCAATCTTTGCTTTCTCGGCTGCGTCTCTTACTCTTTGGAGTGCTTGTTTGTCTGCTTTTAAATCAACCGCGTTTTCTTTTTTGAATTCATCAACAATATAGTCAACAATTCTTTCGTCAAAATCGTCTCCCCCAAGATGGGTATCTCCATTGGTTGCTTTTACTTCAAAGACTCCATCTCCCAATTCAAGAATAGAAATATCAAAAGTTCCTCCACCCAAATCGTAAACAGCTATTTTTTCCGACTCTCTTTTATCAAGACCGTAAGCAAGTGCTGCGGCTGTTGGTTCATTAATAATTCTCTCGACCTTAAACCCGGCTATTTCACCAGCTTGTTTTGTCGCCTGTCGTTGACTGTCATCAAAATATGCAGGAACGGTGATTACTGCTGAATCAACTTTTTCTCCCAAATAATGCTCGGCGTCTTTTTTAAGTTTCATCAAAGTTCTTGCAGATATTTCTTGGGGGGAATATTCTTTTCCTTCAACTGATACTACAGCCATTCCTTTTTCACCGGATTTAATTTCGTAAGGAACCATTTTTTTGGTTCTTTCGACTTCGGAATCCGATTCTCTTCTTCCCATCATCCTTTTAACGGAATAGACGGTGTTCTTGGGATTGAGAATCATTTGTCTTTTTGCAACATCACCGACAAGGTTCTTAACCGGCTCAACAACGGATGGAGTAATATTTCTTCCGGTATCGGCGGCAGGAATAACTTTTGGTCTTCCGCCTTCCATTACTGCAACAACAGAATTGGTCGTTCCCAGATCTATTCCAACAATTTTAGTCATTTTTGTTTCCTTTCTTTGATACTTTTACTTGGGCGTATCTTATTACGTACCCTTCCTTAAATTTCCAACCGGAAGATAATACATCAATTATTTTAGCTCTTCCATCTCCATCTTCAACCACTTCTGTGACTTCCATAAATTCCGGATCAAAATCGTCACCCTTTTTAATTTCTATTTCCTCAATCCCCTCCGAAGACAATGCTTTTTTAAACTCTTCTATCGTCATCTCAATCCCTTTATCTTTAAGGTGAAGCTGAGCATGCTTAAGAACATCTATTACGGGAAGTAGTTTTATTGCCAATTTAAGGTTTGCCTGCTTTTCGAAAAGTTCTCGCTCTCTTTCAACTCTTTTTCTCAAATTGTCATAATCGGCCAGAGCTCTTGAAAGCTGAGATTTAACAATATCTATTTCTGAATTTTTCTTTACTGTTATTTTTTTCATTATCTTGAGACCTCCTCTATCATATTTTTAAAATACCTAAGTACGGGAATAATCGTCGGATAGCTAAGCCTTACAGGCCCCATAACTGCAATTGCTCCATTTTTGCCTTTTGCATTAAAATGAGTTGTTACAACTCCCACCGGATTTAAGTCCGGCCAACCCAACTCTTCTCCAAAAAATACGTCTATTGGACTTCCAGACAAAGGTCTTTCAAAAAAAAGATTCTGCAATTTGTCTGCTTCTTCAATAAAGGAAAAAAGATTAGCACAAGTTTTCATATTTGCAAACTCCGGATTTGTAAAAACATTAGAATAACCTGAGTGAAATATTTTTCCCTCGTCTGTTGCTGCAACGGCAAGACTCTTGGTTCTTTCAGCCAATGCGTGAGTTGCCTCTTTTAGCAGTTCGTCAAGGTCGTCTCTGACGTCCCAAACCTCTTCTTTAGCCTTTACCTCATCCGCCAAACTCATCTCTTTTTCATCCATTAATTGGCTTATATAGAATTTCATTGCATTGGGGGTAGGAACTCTTCCGGCTGATGTGTGGAGCTGTTTCAAATATCCAAGTTTGGTCAAAGTCACCATTTCGTTACGTATGGTTGCGGGGGAAACACCAAGATTATATTTTTTATCCAAGTTTTCCGAACCAACTGCCTCGGCGGTCGATATATACTCGTCGATAAGAGCTTTCAAAATTTGTGTTTGTCTTGCTGTCAAACCTTCTTTCATATTTGATTAGCACTAATTTAGCAAGAGTGATAGCACTTGTCAAGAGGGAGTGCTATCCGTTGGAGAAGGTGTCAGTGTTTCGGTTTCTCTTTCTGGAATTGCTCCGACTTTTTTCTTGGCAATTCTTTTTAATAAACTTGCGAAATATATTAGTTCTCTCGACTTGAGAAGCATCGAAATACCAACATAAATTACCCCCCCCACCAAAATAACCATTATCGTAAGTATCAACAAATTGACCGTATATCTTGTGTCAAGAACAAATTTCTCGAAAGGTATCTGATTGCTCGCATCAATCTTGTTCATAAAAGACAACTGCTTAATCCAGACCGATCGATCGAAAAACTTTAGAAAAAAATACATTGTAAAACCGGATACTAACGAAGCAAAGAAAGATTTAGCAAAAGGAATAAATGTTCTTATCCCCTCTCCGTCTCCAATTTTCTTTTCCAAAAGAACAAACAATGTAATGGTTTGCAGAGAAGCGGCAAAAGAAAACGCCGCAGCCAATGCCCATACGGGTAATCCAAAATATTTAATCAAAATTAAATCCAAAATAATATTGATAGAAAGGGTAATCAGAGATACCGCAACGGGAGTCCTTGTATCGTGAAGGGCATAAAAACTTCTCGCTAAAACAGAGTTCGCGGCTTGGAAAAATACCCCAAAAGCAAAAGCAGACACAACCATTCCCGTTTGAACGGTCGATTCCCAACTGAAAATATCGGTGCCGAAAATAAGTCTTACAATCGGAATTCTTAAAACAATGAGGACCGTAGCGATCGGCATTATTAAGAACGCTATTTGATACAGTGCACCAAAAAGCGTTCTTTTAAATTGGGTTCTGTCATCCGACTGCCTGGCCAACGTAGGAAGAGCAGCTTTTGCGATCGATGTTCCAAATAAACCCACCGGAAGAAGTTGCACTGTATTCCCAAACGTAAAGAATGTATAAGAAGCAGTCGAAATAATCGATGCTAAAGAGAGCTCGACCGATTTGGCAATCTGCAAAAATGACACCTCGATTATTCTGGGGAGTGCAAGCTTGCCGATCTTTTTAACATCTTCCGTAATTCTAATAATCGGTTTTATTCTGAATCCAAGTTTAATCGCGAGGGGAAGTTGAACGGCAAAATGGCAAAATGCTCCGAAGGCAACACCGATTGTCGGACCCATCAGTCCCATTGTCGGTGATAATACAACTGTTCCTAGTATTATCCCCAGGTTGTAAAAAAGTGGGGCTATAGCCGGAACAATAAATCTTCTTGAAGATTCCAAAACCGCGGTAAGAACATAACTTATTACAAAAAATCCTTGTGCGGCAAACAATATTCTGGTTAAAGATACTAT
Organism: uncultured Gammaproteobacteria bacterium; assembly: GCA_964617045.1. Lineage (GTDB taxonomy): Bacteria > Patescibacteriota > Microgenomatia > UBA8517 > UBA8517 > CAZTVZ01. The sequence continues at coordinate 56,639 of CAZTVZ010000003.1, forward strand.
TGTGTCACGGTCTGCTCCGGTAAAGCCTGGGGCAAGAATTCCATACAAATGTCCGGAGAAAAACGCGATTACCAACGCCATGACCACAAAAATAATCAATCCGATATTGGCAATTGTTCCCGCGATTTCCCAAGCATCTTTAGATCCTTTTTTTAAAGATTTGGTAAAAACAGGGATAAAAGCAGAAGCAAAAGTACCGAATACCAAAACCTCAAAAATTAAATCGGGTAATCTAAAGGCTGCGAAAAAGAGAGATAGCTCGTTTGGTTCGAAAAAGTGCGCCAGAGCTCTTTGTCTGACAAGTCCAAGCACCCTTGAGGCAATCGTCATAAACATAATGATCGTTGCCGCGGAAAGGACAGAGCTTTGAGGGGAAGAAAATATCTTTTTCCCTTTGTTGATAATGTCGTTCACCATCTTGAGTTTTTAGCCTCATTAGATTATACTCTCGTCATGCCTGTAACGAAAACAGCCAAAAGAGCCCTTCGTGGTTCCAAACAAAAATTGTCAATCAACACTTCCATAAGAGCATCGCTGGAAGCGGCTATTCGTATCGCCAAAAAATCAAAAACCGCAGAAAAAGTAAGAGCGGCAGTAAAACTTGCAGACAGAGCAGCCAAGAAAAACACAATTCACAAAAATAAAGCATCGAGAATAAAAAGCATGCTTTCGAAATTGGCTCCGACAACAAAATCGGCAGAAAAAAAGACAGTCGCAAAGAAAACAACCAAGGCTAAAAAATAAACTTCTTCAAGCCATTTTCATATGATATAGTGGGTTTAGACGCCTAGAGCGTTTATGTTGCTATGGCTGCCCAAAAAGGCTCAAAACTGATAAATCTTCTACCGCAAGAGGAATTTGCCAATTCCACAATTGGTCGTGTGTTTACGTGGGCAATGAGTACCTTCAGAATTATCGTTATTGGTATGGAGATGGTCGTCATGGTTGCTTTTCTTTCTCGTTTCTGGTTGGATGCCAGAAATGTTGATTTAAACGACATAATCAAACAAAGATCGGCTGTGATTGCCGCCCAATCCGATTTTGAAAAAGAATTTAGAGATCTTCAAAAAAGAGTTAAGGTTTTTTCCGGAATAACCGGTGTGGAAAAACTTCCTTCCGAACAAATTACAATTATTACTTCTTATATACCAAACGATGTCCGACTTGAGGCAATTAACCAGTCGGGTGAAAATTTTCAAATCAGAGGAAATTCTTTTAACGAAATATCTATAAGCCAATTTATTGTTAACCTTGAAAAAAGCGGAAATTATGACAAGGTTCAGGTTTCAACACTCGATTCGGATCAAGAAGAGGGCGGACTGTTTACATTTACTTTGAGTTTATCCCCCAAGAAAGGAGCATCTAAATAAATGGCACTCGGCTGGAGAAAAGATTACCTAAGATATCGTGAGCAATTTCTTAACGTTGTAAAACTTTACCAAAAAAGACAGGACTTAAGAATCTATCTTGAAGTAATTTTGTCTTTACTGACAATTATCTTTTTTGCTTTCTTTGCCTTAAGACCAACCATTCTGACAATATCTCAACTCTACAAAGACATTCAGGCAAAGGAGGAAGTTGTGCAAAAACTGGAAGAAAAAATAAACAATCTCGAATTGGCACAAGAATTGGTTGCCGAAAAACAAACAGTAATCGAAATTGCCCGACTGTCTGTTCCTGGCGAACCAACACCGGAAAGTTTTGCCAGACAAATTGAAGGACTATCACAAACAACAGGTATTACTCTATCGGGAATCTCGGTTGGAGAAGTAACAATACTCGGTGAAGCAAGAAAAACCGCTCAGGATAAAGATTTAAAACCTCTGCCCGAAGGCTCAATGGGAATGCCATTTACGATCAGTATATCGGGAGAATACGGAAATCTGTTTAATTTCCTCAGAAATTTGGAAAACCTGAGAAGGCCTGCTTCTATTGATAATATTTCCATTTCATCAACGATAAACGATGAGGGTATTGTAAAAATAACAATGATCGTATCGGGAAGGGTACCTTTTCTCAAATGAAAAAATTTAAACCGCCAAGCTTTATCACAATATTAATTCTTACTGCAATTACCGTTGTCTTCTGGATATTTTTTGGTGTCGTAAGAATATTTACAAAAGCCGATGAGGAAACTGTACCTGCAGCAATTCTTGCACCGCTATCCCCAACACTTGACAAGGATGTTCTGGATAAACTTCCTTCAAGGGTATATTTTGATGATAGTCAGATTTCAACAAATGTTGTTAGTTCACCCACACCGACGCCTTCAATCCAAATTCCCACTCCGACAGAAATTCTCGAAGCAACAGAGTCTGCAACACCAACGGCAACAGAAGGAGCAGTTATAGATGAAGAATAAGATTCCAACATTGATTGGTTTAGTAGTTCTTATATTTGGTTTAGCCGCCGGTGTTTTCCTTGTGCAAAACACAACAATTTTCAGATTGGGAGCTTCAGGAGAAAATGCACCTGAAAATGTAAGAATAACCAATATCTCGGATGTATCATTTACAGTCAGTTGGACAACATCAAAAGAAACCACGGGATTTATCAAATACGGAGAATCCGACAACTTGGGTAAAACCAAAAATGACGAACTTTCCGAAAAAGGATATACACATTACGCGACGATAAGCGGAGTAAAATCCGAATCTAATTACTATTTCAAAATAAATTCGGAGGGAGTCGATTATGACAACAATGGTGTTCCTTGGGAATTGACTACTGGACCCAATATACCCACAAACACCAGCCAAACGACCATCTCCGGAACGATACTCGAACAAACAGGTAATCCATCAAAAAATGCAATTGTATACGTGACCATTGCAGGAAGCTCCCCTCTCTCGTCAACAACGTCTCAAAACGGATCATGGGTAATTCCGCTAAATTTTGCCAGAACACAGGACTTGTCTGCGTTTATCTTGATACAAGAATCTTCATCATTACTTGAAATATCCGTTAATGCTGGACCGAAAGGAATTGCTTCCGCACAAATATTTCCTCAATCGGCGAAACCGGTTCCTGCAATTACTCTTGGAACAACAAACGATTTTAGAAGCAACCCCCCGAGCTCTGTCGACGGAATACCTCAAGCTAACTTAACTATTCCAGAAATAACAGAGAAGAAATCCGGTTTTAATGTTGATGCCACAGTGGCGTCAAACGATAATAAAACGGTTACTTTAGAAAGCGTTGCAGACGGAGAAAAAATTTCAAGTGAAAAGCCCGAATTTTTCGGAAGTGGACCTTCTGGTACAACTATTACCATTACTGTTGAAAGCGATCCTCAAAGCGGTGAGGTAAAAGTCAACAATTCCGGTGATTGGAATTGGACACCACCGGCAGGATTAGAACCCGGAACTCACACCGTTACAATTACATGGCGTGATGCTGCGGGGATATTAAGAAAACTTACAAGATCTTTTGTTGTTGAGGCATCAGAAAATCCATCTTTTACCGCGACCCCTTCTGCAACAACAACGGTAACACCAACTGCAACAAAAACACCTACACCATCTTTAACACCAACTTCTTCGCCAACACCAACAGCATCTGTTTCAGCAACAAAAACACCTACACCATCTGCAGCACCTACAACACCCGAATCGGGCAGCTTGACCCCAACAATAATTCTATTTATGATGGGTATAGCGATCATTTTGTTCGCAACTGTTGCTTGGAAGAAATCTGAAATAAATGCCTGACCAAAATCAAACTGACCCAAATGCTAATCCCATAGAACCTGTTTCCCCTCAGGCTCCCCCCCTACCAATGCCAGAAGAAATTCCCCCAATTACACCGGTTGTTGAAGAAGCAACACCGAATACCGAACCCATAAAAGAGAATGCCCTGTCCGAAGAAAATGTCCAACCGGCTTTTATGGCAACAGATTCTCCCCCTCCCCCTCCAATCCTTGAAACTGAAAACCCGACAAGAGAAGAAGTTGAAGGAAAAAGGGAAGATGATAATATGCCTGTTCCTGAAAAACCGAAAAAGAAATCTAAAGGTTTGGTTATTGGGCTTGTTGCAACTCTTCTTTTGATTGCAGGCTTGGGAGCAGGTGTTGTTTTGGTCAGACAACAACAGGACGTCAGGGAAAAAGCAGTCAGTTGTGGAGGAGCAGGTGCAACATGCCGCTTAAACGGCGATTGTTGTTCCGGAAAATGTAATTTAACCGGATATTCCGGAACTTGTGCAGCCCCAACAGGAACTCAAACACAATGTGTAAGCTCTGGAGGTGCCTGCACTTCAACTTCCCAATGTTGTGGAAATTTAAGCTGTAAGGGTGGAAAGTGTTTAACCGAAGAAGCAAGCACTCCCACTAAAACACCTACTGCAGCCGCGTGTATTGCCATAGGTCAAAGGTGTGCATCGGGAGAAACATGTTGTAATAACGGGAAATGTATTGACAACAAGTGTTCACTATCTGGAACCAGTACACCGACTGCTCAACCCAACTGTTCCAAGGAGGGAGAGTTCTGTGGAATTGGAAGTGCAAACACAGGTCCGGTAAATTGTTGTAGCGGATTAAAATGTGACAATGGATATTCCATAGTCCACGCTACAGGATCAACCGGAAAATGTATAAAGGATGCTCCAAGCTGTGTACCTTTAGGGAAAAGGTGTGCATCAGGAGAAACATGTTGTAATAACGGGGTATGTTCCAATAATGTATGTGTCGCAACCACCCCTCCTCCGACCACAACCTTGTGTCCCAAATCATGTGTTGCGTCACCTAAATCAAATTGTAAACCCGGCACTTTCTATCCCAACGAAAGTACAAGCTTGGCTTATGGAGATTGTGGAGGAACAGGATTCAATGAATATTGTTGCGATCCTATTGACGGGGCACCAACAAAAATTCCGACATCAACAACAACTTCTACTCCCAAACCACCATCGGGTGATTACTGCCAATGTTTAAATGTTGTCGCATATGACACAAACTGGAACCTGCTAACAACAGATGCGTTGAAAAATCTTAAAGCTGGAGACAAAATAAGGTTCACGGTAAAAGGGCGGGCTTCAAGCGGAAAGTTCGATAAAGCAAAGTTTAAGATAAATGGACAGGAAACTGCCGAAATGACAACAAAGAAGCCAAACACCGAAGAGTTCTATTACGAATATACAATTCCTGCAAATGTATATTCATTTAAGATTGACGCCAAAATACATCATGATCAGAAAGGATGGTCAAACTAATTATGAAAAATAAAGCCGTATCAATAATAATTTTGGTAATAACTTTACTTTTGGCGGGAGTTGCGATATTCACCGCTGTCAGATTGTACCAACTTAGACAAGAGTCTGTGGCTCCAACTGCACCAGAAAGTGAACCTGCTGCTGCTGCACCCGAATCATGTAGCTCGCTCTCCTTTACGATTGGTGAACCAACCGGAACACCGACAAACACAATTACAACTACGCCAATTGTTAAAGATTGTGCACAGTCGTGTGCAGCCAGTAGTGAATGTAAATCCGGACTTATTTGTTCCAACGGATCATGCAGAAATCCTTCTTGTACATCCGAAACAGATTGTGTCTGTCCAACAGCAACAACCACAACAACTTCAACACCTACCGCGACATCGACTGTAACCTCAACAGTAACGACAACTGCAACTTCGACATCGACTGTAACCTCAACAATTACGCCAACGGCAACTCTACCAGATGCAGGCATTCCTGCTCCGACAGTATTCGGAATTAGTTTCGGTGTCCTACTCCTTATTATTGCCGTTGCTCTCGCGCTTTAATTGTTGATAAAATTTTTTCATAGGGCAAAATGTATTAAGGCTTAATCTATGTTCGATCAAAACCAACAAAATCAAATTCCTTTCACCCCACCACCGGTCCCTCAGGGAGAACCGGTTCCTCCACAACCAATGGACATGCCACCCATGCCTCAAATGGGTATCGCAACTCCTCCTCCCGGAGAAAAGAAAGCCGCCAGCGGAAAAATAATTGCAACCGTGTTTGCAATTTTCATCCTTGTCGGTGGACTTGCGGCAGGATTGATTCTTGTAAGAAGAAATCAAGACTTAAGAGAGCAAGCAGAAACAACCTGTGTTGAAGAATGCCCGGGTGTCGATTCCGGTGGAAGAAGCGTTTTAAGAAACTGTACACCGCCAGAAGCCGACGGCACTTCTGACGATCAAATCTGTAACTTGGCTGGCAGAACAGGACAGTGTGGAGGACAACAATATTGTTGTCCGGCAGCAGGAGGGGTTTGGACAACAAATATGACAGCGTGTACGCCCAAGGAATCTGTGTGCAACGATTCCATAGACAATGACAATGATGGATTAACCGATTGTACCGACTCTGATTGTTCGACTTCGACATATTGCCAAGCAACACCTACCGAAACACCTTCCATTACATCGACGCCGTCGGCAACAACAACGATAAGCCCAACTTCAACCGCAACTTCGACGGCAACAATAACAGCAACAAAAACACCGACTTTGACATCAACTGCAACAGCAACTGTCAGCCCACCCATTCCAGATTCAGGTCTTCCACTTCCAACCGTGATAGCATTTGGTTTTGGGGCACTACTTGTAATAATCTCCTTGGTACTTGTCCTTTAAACCTCGTCAAATTATGATTTCTGTAATATGGATTATCTGAGCATTTTATATTGGTGGATATTTTTATTTTTACTGGGGCTTATAAACTACCCTTTTTCGTTCATTCTTCTGAGGAAAAACTCCGATCGCGGTTACGGATTATCCAAAATTATATCTCTTCTTCTGATTAGCTACATCCTTCTTTTGGGTTCTTCGCTCAAGTTGTTTCCTTTTACGATATATTCTTCCCTTTCCGCGTTGCTTCTTCTTGTTTTTGTTAACACACTAATCTTTCTAAAAAATAAAAGGGAAATTATTCGTGACACAAAACTAACTATTCGATTAATTATCTTTCAGGAAATATTATTTTCCTCCGCATTACTCTTTTGGTCTTTTATTAAAATGCACAACCCTGACATTCGAAGCTTGGAAAAATTTATGGATTACGGGTTTATAAACTCGATCTTAAAAAGCCCTTGGCAACCTGCTCAGGACATGTGGTTTGCCGGAGGAAAAATAAATTATTATTATTTCGGACATTTCTATACTGCAGTTGCCACAAGATTGTCTTTTCTGCCCAGCTCAATTACTTACAACCTCATGCTGTCCACAATTTTAGGGTTTTTAGTTAACGGAGCCTATTCTCTGGTGCACACGATTTTTTCATCTCTCCCTAAAGGGATCAACAAAAAAGCGGTTTCTGCAGGGATAATTTCATTTCTGCTTGTATCTTTCGCGGGAAATTTCCATACGCCGATATATGCCTTTCAAAAAGGAATCGATAAATATTGGTATCCGGATGCGACAAGATTCATCGGTTATAATCCCGACACCAACGACAAAACAATACATGAATTTCCCCTCTACTCTTTCGTCGTGTCTGATCTGCATGCCCACTTATTGGGAATTCCAATCGTAATTCTTTATTTGAGTTTCCTGTTCATGATTTTCGGCTCTTCCGAAAATATAACATTTCGAAAACGCATCCCGTTCTTGCTGTTCCCAGGATTTTTATTCGGGCTTATGTTTATGACCAACACCTGGGATTTTGCCTCATATATGCTAATCACCGGAGTTTGCCTCGTTATGTCACGGATATCTCTATTTAAAGATATTGGCAATATTTCTCAAGCCGTCTATGACATTTCTTTAAACATTATTATTCTTCTTGTTATTGGCTTGATTACTGCGCTTCCGTTTATCCTTAATTTCGAATCAATTGCGGAGGGTGTGCAATTTGTAACTTCACGCTCCCCGGTTTGGCAATTGTTAATCTTATGGGGACTTCCGATACTACTTCTTGTTTTCTTTTCGGCTTTTATTATCGCAAAAAAGAAAGCCGAAAAATCAGATCTCTTTATTTTGGGACTATTGGTATCCTCTATTCTTCTCATTATCATCCCTGAAATCATATACGTAAAAGACATTTATATTGCATCTCATTACAGGGCCAATACTATGTTTAAAATTACCTATCAAGCATTTGTAATAGGTTATCTTTCGAGTGGATATGTTGCATTAAGAATAATCACTGGAATAAAAAATATTCCGTTTCGTATATTGTCCACAACGGTTTTTACTTTGCTATTTTCTGCAATGCTGACGTATCCGTTTTTTGCAGTAAATTCATATTTCGACAAACTGGAAAACAAAACTGGCTTAAATGGAGAAACTTGGATTAAAAACACCTATCCCTCAACATATCGTGCTATTGAATATTTAAGGAATACCGTTTCCGAACAAAAAATAATTACTGAAGCATCTGGAAACAGCTATACGGACTACAACGTAATTTCCAGCTATACTGGCCTTCCAACAATACAAGGGTGGTTTGTCCACGAGTGGTTATGGAGAGGAAGTGCAGAATTGCCCTCAGAAAGAGTCTCTGATCTGGAGATTCTATACACATCGAAAAATATTAACGAAGTAAAAAAGATAATAGAAAAATATAAAGTTAACTACTTAATATACGGTTTTTTTGAAAAAGAAAAATATCCCAACAACAACGAACTATTAATAGACAGTCTCGGAGAAATAGTATTTACCGATGGTGATACTACTATTTATTCAGTTGATTATTAACCCACGATCTTAAATCTTCCCAAGATCCGGAAGCAGGTATAAAAACATATTGATGATCATACTTAGAACTAATAGGAGGATTAAAAAGATATTCTTCCGGAATATTATGTTGTCTAATATCATTTCTTGCGTTAACAACAAGTTTTCCTAACACCCCCAGTGAACCAAATTTGAGATCTGTTTCAATATATTTTTCTGCCACCCTCCATGATTCATACAATTTCACCGGATTTAAAAGAATTTGGTAAGTAAGCATTTTGTCTTTGATCGAATTTATTACTTTTTGTTGTCTTGCCGAACGAGCCAAGTCAGTTCCTTCATCCCCCTGTGCGTTTCTTGATCTCACAAATTTCAGAGCAGTATCGCCATTCATTTTCTGGATTCCTTTTTCAAAAACAATCGTTTCGTATCTGCATTTCAATTCTTTGTCGCCGTCACAAAGATCATTCTCTTTACCCTTGATGGGATACTTCGGATCTGTAAATGCATTTTCCACATCAACATCTATTCCGCCGATCACATCAACTATTTCCGTAAATCCGTCGAAATCAATAACAATCCCGTAGTTTATCTTTTCTTGTAACAATTCAGAGGCAATATCTTTTGCAAAGGATAATCCTGTTGTTTCATCTTTTTGCTTTCCCCAATAATAGGCACTGTTTATTTTCGCTCTAATGGATGGGATCCAAACATCCCTGGGAATAGAAATTGTATCAATCTTGGATTTTTCGGAAGAAATACTTACAAGCATTATGGAATCGGTCAAGTCAGATCCATCGTGTCCTGCTCCTGATTTTCCGAGAACCAACAAGTTAACCCTTCCTTCCTGGTTTTCGATTTTTGTCAAATCGGTATTAACATAATCCATAGCCAGGGAGAAAAACTTTCCAAAATCCATTTTTGCTAAGAAGAAGTAAAGAAACATAAAGAGTGATATGACAAATAACAAAAACAGCCCGATTCTTATAGCTTTTCGTGAAGGTATTTTAGATTCTTTTTCCATGCTAGAATTATTCTTCGATAGAGATATATTTTATTCTAGCAGGTAATGACTAACAAGCTCCTAACAGATTTAAACAAAGAACAAAACGAGGCTGTCTCCTATTTAGGAACTCCCCTCCTTGTTTTGGCCGGTGCCGGAAGCGGTAAAACAAGGGTACTTACTTACAGGGTTGCTTATCTTATTTCAGAGGGAGTTGCCAAATCCGAAAACATTCTTCTTCTTACTTTTACCAACAAGGCTGCAGGCGAGATGAAAGAAAGATGCGTAGATCTTATTGGAGAGGTTCCTTTCTTTGCTGGGACCTTCCATTCATTTTGTGCCAAGGTGTTAAGACAGGACGGAAGTGTAATAGGAATTCCAAAGGGCTTTTTGATTTATGACACCCAAGACCAAAAGGACGCAATCAAAGATATACTCGAAAAGTTTAATCTCTCTTCTGACTCTTATAACCCAAACGGTATTTTGTCTGCAATAAGCGATGCCAAGAATCAAATGTTGACACCTCTTCAATATGCAGAATACGCCCAGGGTGAATGGCAGGAACAAATATTCAAAATCTGGCTGGAGTACGATAAATACCTAAAAGAAGTCGGGGCACTTGATTTTGACGACCTTATTATGAAAACGATGGAACTCTTCAAATACTACCCCGAAATTCTTAAAAGATGGCAGGAAAAAATTAAATTTACTTTCGTTGACGAATGGCAAGATACAAATAAAGTTCAATACAATTTAATCAAACTAATTGTCGGTGACAGGGGCAGTCTCACAGTAGTCGGTGATGCTTCACAATCGATTTACAGCTGGAGAGGGGCAGATTATCGCAATATCACCTATCTAATGAAAGACTATCCGAAAATTAAAATCGTCAACCTGGAACAAAACTACAGATCGACACAAAACATCTTAACTGCCGCAAACGCGGTAATTTCCAAAAACACTTCTCATCCGATTCTAAAGTTGTGGACCAGTAATGCCGTTGGAGAAAGGCTAAAACTCTATACCGCAAGAAACGGAATGGATGAGGCAGAATACGTTGTTAACGAAATAAAAGGTTTAAATATGTGGGGATATTCGCTCAAAGACATTGCGGTGCTATACAGAACAAATGCCCAATCCCGTGTTCTGGAAGAAGCCCTTCTCCACTCCGGAATACCTTATATCCTTGTTGGGGGTACAAGATTCTATGAAAGAAAAGAAATTAAAGACGTTCTCTGTTACCTAAGACTGATTGCCAATCCACGAGATTCCGTTTCCAAAAAAAGATCTCTTAAACTAGGTAAAAGGAGATTGGAAAGATTTGAGGAATATAAAAAAGAGCTTGTTGATCCGGCTTCATACGCAACTTTGGATTTAATGGATGGTGTTCTTGCCAAAACAAAGTACTTGGATTTGTTTGAAAAAGAAACCGAAGAAAACTTGGCAAGACTGGAAAACATTAAAGAATTAAGATCGGTTGCGTCTCAATTTCCGGACATAAACGATTTTTTGGAAAATGTAGCCTTGGTTGAAGCCGAACAGGAAGCCACGATTAAAAACCAGGACAAGTCGGAAAAAGTTACCTTAATGACACTTCACTCCGCAAAGGGTCTTGAGTTCCCCGTTGTGTTTATCGTTGGTATGGAAGAGGGCATCTTTCCCCATTCTCGCTCCCTTAACGACAAATCTCAACTTGAAGAAGAACGAAGGTTGGCTTACGTCGGAATTACGAGAGCCAAAGAACTTTTATATCTTTCCTATGCCGCAAGGAGGTTATTTTTCGGAGAACAACTCAGCAATCCACCCTCCAGATTTATCATTGAGATACCCGAGAATTTACTCCAGGGGGTCGGAACAAGTAGAATATTAGATAGTTACAAAGACGACATAGACTTGGATATATGATCAGACTGGCAAACGAAAACGATAAAGGTGATTTCAATAAAGTATCTACCCATCCCCTGCAATCATGGGAGTGGGGAAACTTTCGAAGCAAATGGGGAAATAAAATTGTTAGACTCGTTGAAGAGAAAAACGGAAAAATAACAAAGGCGCTCCAGATAATTTTCTCAGTCATTCCGCATACCACTTACACCGTAGGAACTGTTATTAAGGGGCCTGAATTGTCGCAGGAATTAATCGACAAGGTAAAGTCTATAGCCCGAGAATATAATGCAATATTTATAAAATTTGAACCCAACTTAAAGAAAAACGATAAACAAATAGAAATTTACAAGAAAAATTCTTTCGTTAAAGGTAAAAGGCTGTTTACTCCAACTACTTTCGAAATAGATCTTACAAAATCCGAAGATGAACTATTGAAAGGTTTTTCCCAAAAAACCAGATATAACATTCGGTTGGCACAACGTTACGGGGTAATAGTAAAAGAAGACTCTTCGCAAAAAGCTTTTAACAAATATCTCGAACTTACAAAAGAGACAGTTTCCAGGCAAGGATTCTATGCACATACGCAGAAATATCACAAGCTCATGTGGGAAGAACTAAACTCCGGTAAAAACAAAATTGCCCATTTACTAACAGCCAATTACAAAGGGGAGATTATCACCACGTGGATTCTTTTTGCTTGGAACAATTGTCTATATTATCCTTACGGAGCTTCAACAGAAAAATTCAAAAACGTAATGGCCAACAACTTAATGATGTGGGAGGCAATTAAGTATGGTAAAAAATTACATTTGAAAACGTTTGATCTTTGGGGAAGAGAAGAGGGAAAGGGTTTTACCAAGTTTAAAGAAGGATATAATCCGCAGGTTGTTGAGTTCTCCGGATCATGGGATATGCCGACATCTAATCTGTATAATTTTTACAACATCCTCGATGGGCTAAGATGGATCGTCTTAAAACTCAGGTCCAGAGTGTTGAAGATAAAACCATCTTTTTAAGACATTTCTCTGCAAAATAAACTGAATTCGCAATTTCGACAGAATATATGTCCCGAGCATTTGAAATCCGATTTTTCAATTTCTTCTCTAACTCTGAATATTTCTTCTTCTGCCTGAATAAGTTGTTCCTTTGTTCTCATCGTAGATAATTTTTCTTGTTCATCCAGAAAATACAATGATAGTTTAACTTTCTCCGGAGACACACCAAATGGTTTTTCGGTAATTTTGGATGCAGCGAGAGCATAAAATGAAAGCTGCAAATTATTATCAACTTCTTTTTGAGTGGGAATATTGGCACCCGTTTTGTAGTCAACAATTTCTATCGAACCGTCCGGAAGAATGTCCACCCTGTCAATTTTTCCACCTATTCTTATACTTCTCCCCTTTCTGTCTCTTGGCAACAAAGGGATATTGAACATTTGTTCCATTGCGACCGGTTTGATTTTTGGATTAAAACCTGACTTTAAATATCCACTCAAATACATACACCCTTTCATATAAAATTTTTCTCCGTGAGCTTTGTTGAGATACCCTTCGTTAATCCAGTTTTCTTTAAAAATATTATGAAGTAATTCTTCGGTCGGCTTTTCCCCAATCAAAGTTTTTTCGTAAAATGCTTTCATTGTTAAGTGAATTGATGTTCCAAAACTTTGACTCGCTGTCTGGGGTGTTGGAAGACCATAAATATATTTCAACTTATAATGAAGCGGGCATATATTAAATGTTTCAATCTGGGAATATGACAAGTAATCAATTTTTAATTTCCTGGGTTCTTCTTCAACTTCACTTTCTGATTTCTTGTAATCTAGAAAACTTAATTGTGTAACAGAACCTTCATAATCTTTAATCTCTGCTTCGTCGCCCAAAGCTTCAAAGATAAAAGGAGACAATTTCTTTTCTCTTTTCCCTTCTCCATAGTAGTCTGCTGCGGTAAAAAACAATTTGTCTTTTGCCCTGGTCATACCCACATAAAAAAGCCTTCTTTCTTCCTGGATATGATAATCGCCTATTGGCAATATTTCTTTTATCATTCTTTCCGGAATGGGAATTTGCTCCGATCTTTGGCGAGAAGGAAAACGTTCGCCAACTAAATTGACCAAAAATACAACCGGGAATTCGAGACCTTTGGATGAATGAACAGTTAGTATATTTACGGCATTTACTTCGGTCCAATCCGTATCAGCCGCCAGAGGTGACTCGCCCATCTCCGAAGATAACTCTAAATAATCGACCACAACGGGAACGGTGGAATCTTCATGATCTACTTCATAGCTTTTCAACTTATTAAAAAATTTGGAAATATTAGTGGCAATTTTCTCTGCGGCAGGGGTATCCGGAGACATCAATTTTTGCAGTAAACCAGTGTCTTCCAAATAATCATAGAGAATTTGTCCCGCACTTTCTTTTTTTACTTCATATAGATGTTTTTTTATTATCCCGACAATCTTGGTTATCTTTTCTTTCGTGTCGGATGAAACGTATATTTCATCTACTTTTTCGCAAGCTTCAAAAAGAGAAAGGTTTTTCCTTTTTGCATAATTCCCCAATGCGGCAATATCTCTGGGCAATATGTCGAAATAATCATTCCCAATAACCCTATATAGGGCAACTGAGTCTTCAAAATTATTTATTACTTTTAAATAGGATATTAAATCTATTATTTCCGATTGTTTGTAAAGTTTTCCGGGTCCTAAAAACTGAACCGGGATACCCTTCCTGTTTAACGCCCGGATAAATGGTTCTGCGTGGTCGTTTGCTCGAACAAGTATGGCAAAATCTTTGTATTGGTATCCCTCGTCGGATAGTTCCTTTATTTTCGTTGCAACCATTTCCGCTTCGTTTTCGACCCTCTTGGCATGCAGAAAAATTACTCTTTCTCCATCTTTTGATATCTGCGATATCAATTTTTTATTAATTTTTTCAACCGCTTCCAATCGATCCGGATTATTATTTTGAATGAGTTTATAGCTCTTATTCAATATTTCCTGTGTGCTACGATAGTTCTTGGTTAATACAACAATTTTGGCTTTAGGAAAATGTTTCCGAAATTCAATAATATTTGAGACAGCTGCTCCTCTAAATCTATAAATCGACTGATCGTCATCTCCACAAACAGTAATGTTTTTGTCATCCCCGGCAAGAAGTATCGCTAGTTCATTTTGTGCATAGTTTGTATCCTGAAATTCGTCAATCAATATATATCTGAATTTTTTCTGATACTCCTTTAGTACATTTTTTCTTTTTTTGAAAAGCTGTAAAGTCTTGACGATTAGATCTCCAAAGTCCATAAATCCGTTTTCGATTTTTATTTGGTCGTATGCTTTATAAGCTTCGGCCAATTCTTTGAATTTTTTGTAATCTTCTTTTTCTAGTTTCTCTTTGTTTTTATTTACCCATTCTAGATACTCTTCCGGACTAATATCTTCGTCTTGAAGTCTGGAAAAATGTTGCAACATCCCTTCAATAAATTTGTTGGGGTTTCCAAGAGGTCTAAAATAATCCAGTTTTAGTTTGAAAAGGTTATCTCTCAACAGTTGTGTTGCGGTTGCTTCTGAAAGAAGTGTGTATTTGGGGCTTATCCCAATCTGCAGTGCTTCTTGCCTGAGAATTCTGTCGCAAAAGGAGTGAAATGTTGATATCCACATTTGGGTGTATCCATACGGCATTGCAGTATCCACTCTCTCTTCCATTTCTCTCGATGCTTTTTCAGTAAAGGTAAGTGCAAGCACTTCACAAGGTTTTGCGTATTTACCAAGAATTAAATATTTGATTCTTTCAGTGATAACGGTTGTCTTCCCCGTTCCCGCACCGGCAATAATCAATAAGGGTCCGTTTTTATGCTTAATGGCTTCTTCCTGTTCTTTGTTTAATCTTTTTCCTTCAACTATTTTTTTGATCATCAGAAGTCCTCATTCTTGGATATCTTCTTTACGCCATCACCCAAATTTTGGGTTGAAGCAATTTTTTGTCCCAATTGGGAAAAAGTACTGAATACATTTCCCATCATGTTATAAGCATTATTTAAATGTTTTTGTAAAACACCCAAGTTGTCACCGACTTTTTCGTAATCTTTGTGAATTGCCCTTAGTGCAGACAGTATTTCTCTTGCCTGTGCTTCTATCTTCTGGCCTTCAAAACTCATTAAAATGGCTCTTATGTATGCATAAAAAGTCGTGGGAGAAACAGGGAGTACTCTTTTAGAACTTGCGTATTCAAATAGTTCCTGATTGTTAGCAACTTCGTAATATACAGCTTCCGAAGGGATATACATCAGAGCATAATCAATAGTTCCTTCCTCGGTTAAAATATATTTTTTGGAAATAGCATCAATATGTGATTTAACATCTCTTACAAATTCTTTTTCGTAAACTTTTTTCTCCGCACCGGTTCCGTCACCACTCATTTTTCGAAAATTTTCCAAAGGGAACTTGGAATCTATCGGGATAATTCCGGCCTGGGTTTTGATTGCTGCGTCAACCTTCTCTCCCGATTTGAAAGTGTACTGTAAATTGAAGGAGCTTTTAGGAAGCATCTGACCCAAAAGTTCTTTGAGAACTTGTTCTCCGATATTTCCTCTTAATTTTGGGCTGCTTAAAAATTCTTGTAATTCTTTCATCCCTCGTCCTATCTCACTCATTTCACCGATATTTCTTTGCACGGAAGAGATTACTTTTGCGGCATTATCAAGTCGTTCATTCAGAGATCTTGTCGATTCGTTTAACGATCTGCTGATATTTTTATTTTGCTCATCAAGCCTTGTATTTGTTGTTCTTAAGTATTCCAGAAGTTCCTCTGAGGGCTTTTGAGAATCTTTTATCTCGGATAGTTTTTTATTAATAAGAAGGCCAACTATTACGACAACTGCAAGTATAATAACAAGTATTAGGGTTGGGTCCATTGCAAGACATAATAACACTAACCTAAACTAAATAAAACGATGAAGAATTCGCTAAGAAAAAAAGAAATTATTAAAAGAAAAAACTTTTTTCCAACCTTAATCGTAACAATCCTTGTGTGGTTGTCTTTAGGTTTCCTGATATATTTTGTCGAACCTGATTTTATGTTTGCTATTCCCCTATTTTTTATCCTGGTATTCTTTGCTTTATTGTTTACTTTTTCAACAATTCTTGTAAACAGTCGACAAGGTTTAATTGTCAGCTTAACTTTGACAACATTTTTAATTCTTCGATATTTTGGAGTGGGAAACATTATTAACTTTCTTCTCCTGATGGGGCTAGCAATTACACTGGAATTATTTATTCAAAAAAGAAAATAGTTTACTTGACTCATTCTCCAATCTTGATATACTGCCCTTACATTTTTAAAATGCGTATTTCCGAACAAAAAATCAATAAAATATTAAGAAACCAAATTATTCGTACTCTTGCTCAAACCCTTGCTGACTTCAACAAAACCGATCAAATGGAAGTATTCCTCAAAGATTTTTTTAACGACAGTGAATTGGAAACATTTGCCAAAAGACTCGCCGTTGCATATTGGCTAAGAAAAAAGAGAAGTTATGTGAATATCAAGGAAAATTTGAAAGTATCTTCCGCAACAATTGCATCAATTCAAGATACGCTGGAAAGACCCGGAATGAAATTGGCCATAAAGGACATGGAGGCAGAGGAATGGGCGAACGTATGGAGCGAAAAAATAAAGGGCTTTATCAATCACAAAAACGCATAAAGCAATAATCCCCTTGTAGTAGCTTCGAACCTGATTTCGCGATAAAATACGCTTATGGGAAACAAATTTTTTGTCACAACAGCAATCGACTACACTAACGATGTAATCCATATTGGACACGCTTATCAAAAAATAATTGCCGACATATTTGCCAGATATCATCGACAAAAAGGCGAGGATGTCTTTTTTTTGACAGGAACGGACGAACACGGAGGAACAAGTGAACAGGCCGCAAAAAAAGAGGGCATAACCCCAAGTGAATATGTAAACAGGATATCCGAGAAAGACAGGCTTGAACTTGATTCTTTAAATATTTCATACGACCGATTTATAAGGACAACGGATTTAGACCATAAAGAGCTGGTCAAAGAGTTTTATGAAAAAGTCAAATCCCAAGGAGATATATACAAAGGAGAATATGAAGGATTCTACTGTACAGGTTGCGAATCAGCAAAAAGAAATAACGAAATAGTAGACGGCAAGTGCCCTCTTCATCCAACAAAAGATTTGGAAACAATTAAAGAAGAAAACTATTTTTTCAAATGGTCAAAATACAAAGATTTTTTGATAGATCTGATTCAAAACAATCCCGAATTTGTACAACCTGAATCCCAAAGAAAAAATATGTTGGGATTTTTAAAAGAAGGTCTGGAAGATATTGCAATATCAAGACCAACATCAAAAGTCTCTTGGGGAATTCCGGTTCCCGATGACCCCGACCAAGTTATCTATGTTTGGTTTGATGCACTAATAAACTATATTACCGGAGCTCCCGAATGTTGGCCTGCAGATATTCATATTTTGGGAAAAGATAACGTCAGGTGGCATGCTCTTCTGTGGCCGGCAATGCTTAAATCAGCAGGCTTTGAATTGCCAAAAACAATTTATGGGCACGGTTTTATTACACTCAATGGAGAAAAGATCAGTAAAAGCAGGGGTAATGTTATTAGACCATCTGAACTTACCGAAAAATATGGAGTAGATTCCGTAAGATATTACTTCGCAAAATTTGGGCCTTGGCTTGAAGATACCGATCTTTCAATTTCGAAATTGGAAGAAGCATACAATTCCGACCTTGCAAACGGATTAGGGAACTTGGTGGCAAGAGTAGCCAAACTCTGCGAAAAAAGCGGATTAAAATTTGAAACAATAGAGGAATGTTTTTATCCGGAATTGGAAAAACATTTAGATAATCTTTCACCCCAACTTGCTTTGGAATATATTTGGAATACAAAAATTCAAGAAGCCAACAAATATGTTGACGAAAAGCAACCCTGGGCATTAAGCGGAGATCAATTAAAAGAAGTGCTCGAAAACCTAGTCAATGCAGTCAGACAAATTGCTTTTAACATTAAACCCTATTTACCCGAAACATCTGATAAAATAAGCGAGCAGTTTAATCGGGGCAGGATCTCCGCAGAAGACCCGCTCTTCCCAAGAATTTAAATGAAAAATTTTATCGTTAAACATGACAGGTTTTTTCAAAGATTGCTGGAAATTCTTCCCGGCTTTTTTTCTTGGAATGTAATACTTTTCCCTTACTGGGGTATTTTCGTAATACCGGACGTTGTCGCCTACTTCGTTCTTCTCTATAACATTTACTGGTTTTATCAGTCGGTCCAAATAGCAGGATCGGCAATTATTTCCCATCTTAGGATTCAGGCTTCAATGAATTACGATTGGATAGGAGATTTAAAAAATTTTCCAGATTACAAGAAGGTTCACCATGTAGTAATTATTCCAACCTACAAAGAGCCTCTGCACATCTTGCAAAGAACTCTTAATTCACTTGCCGGACAGACACTGTCAACAAAACAGATTACTGCAGTTCTGGCAATGGAAAAGAAAGAACCGGAAGAGGACAGACTTGCAAAAGTAAAGGTTTTGAAAAAAGAGTTCGGTAAAGTCTTTGCAAACCTAATTATTACGGTACACGAATTACAGGTCGGAGAAGTTGTTGGTAAAGCATCAAACGAAAGATACGCTGCTATTGAAGTAAAAAAACAACTAGTCGACAAGGAGGGTATGAATATCGACTACATGACGGTTACATCCTGTGATGCAGACCACAAATACCATCCTCAACATTTTGCAGTACTTACCTATCGATTCCTTGATAATCCAAACAGATATAAATTCTTCTGGCAACCGGCAGTCATGTTTTACAACAATATCTGGGAGCTTCCGGCGATAACAAGAGTTCCCAATACTTTTGGTTCTATATGGAACTTATCTCAACTTCCTCGAAAAGACAGATTGATAAATGCTCAGAACTATTCTTTGTCGTTCAAGCTTCTTGATAGAGTTGGATATTGGGATGCAAGCATTATCCCTGAAGACTGGAACATATTTTTCAAAGCTTTTTATAAAGCAGGAGGAGGAATAGAAGTCGAACCGATTTATCTTCCCTTGCATGCAGACGCAGCTCAATCAACATCTTTCTGGAAAACAGTTAAGAATCAGTATGAACAATTTAAACGATGGGCTTGGGGCGTATCCGACGATCCCTGGATAATCAAAAATTATTTGTCCACACCCGAAATTCCATTTTGGGATAAAACAATGAGACTTCTTACAGCACTGTGGGCACATTTCTTGTGGCCTGTAAACTGGTTCATCATCACCTTGGGTATTACAATTCCCACCCTCCTTAATCCTGCATTTGGAAGAACAACATTGGGCTATACGGTTCCCAAGTTGTCATCCTTTATCCTAACCGTAGCTTTAGCTTTCCTTGTTGTCACTCTGATAATCGACTATATCTACAAGCCGAAAAGACCGCAGGGATTCCCTTTGTGGAGAGCGATTCTTGTGCCTTTTGAATTTGTATTGATGCCCATCGCCGGATTTTTCTTTTCGGCTCTTCCCGGTCTTGATGCTCACACAAGACTTATGCTTGGAAAATACATTGAATACAAAGTTACTGAAAAAGTATAATTTATATTTTCCTCACAACTAAGTTATACTAATTAAGAATCCCATGAATAAACTTCGGGAACACTTGAATTTAATAATTGGAAAAACACAAATACCAAAGTGGTTGGCCATACTGCTTGGAATAATAATTGTTCTTAGAATCCCCTCTCTTTTTGAACCTTTTTACTATGGTGACGAAACAATATATCTGACTTTGGGAAACGGAATAAAAAAAGGGCTAGTCCTCTATCAACAAATATATGACAACAAACCTCCCCTTCTTTATCTGACTGCGGCAATCGCAGGGAATGTTTTTTGGTTTAAAGCAATCCTTCTTCTTTGGAATATGATTACGGTAACTATCTTCTGGCATTTATCTAAGTTATTCTTTTCGGGTAAAGAAAAAATTATAAAAATAGCAACAATAATTTTCGGCGTTCTAACATCCATACCTATGTTTGAAGGAAATATTGCCAATGCCGAATTATTCATGATTGGTCCAATTATTTTAGCCATATTTCTTCTTTTTAAAGAAAAATCTTCCTGGATTAACAAATTAATTGCGGGTGTTCTTTTTGCAATTGCAGCACTTTATAAAATGCCCGCAGCATTTGATTTACCTGCAATCATTGTCTTTTGGCTTATCACGAACGGTTTTACAAAGGAAGGTATTAAAAAATCCTTAAAGGACACCTTACTACTGCTGATTGGGTTTGCTATTCCGCTGATCGGTTCCTTTATTTATTTCTTCTTCAAAGGTGCAGTTTTGGATTATTTGTTTGCTGCCTATTTGCAAAACTTCGGTTATTTATCCAGCTGGAGAGAGGGTTCACAAGGCGGATCACTTCTTAATAATCTTCCTCTTATTATTAGAGGTTCAATTGTTATTGCTGGAATCTTAGTTTTGTATATTAAAAGAAAAATTTTATCCAAAGAATTTCTGTTTATTTGTATTTGGCTGCTATTCGGACTTTTTGCCGTTGCTCTTTCCGAAAGACCATATCCGCATTACTTAATTCAAGTTGTTCCGGAAATATCTCTCCTTTTGGGAATCCTTATTGCCGATAAAACAATAAAACAAAGTCTTGTTGTTATTCCCTTACTCTTAGCGTTTTCCGTACCGGTAATCTACAAGTTCTGGTATTATCCCTCAACTTCCTACTATGCCAAGTTTATTAAATTTTCTTTAGGAATAAAAAACAGAGCCGAATACTTTTCTTCATTTGGGAAATATGTTAATCATAATTACGAGCTAGCCGATTTTATTGGAAATGCCACAGCCCCTGACGAAAAGATATTTGTTTGGGGTCCAGAAAGTCCAAACATCTATTCTCTCTCCAGAAGACTTCCGCCATCGAAATACGTTGCCGATTATCACTTTTTCGATTATGCCGACATGAAGAAAGAAGCAGACATCATAATCAATGCAAAGCCTTCATTTATTATCGTTCTTTCCAACTCCAGACCCTATCCAGAACTTACTTCCCAAATAAAGAAACATTATTATCAAATATCCGACACTAACGGTTCGGAAATATGGAGAATAAGAAGAATACCTCTAAAATAATTGTCAGTCGAACTCACTTAGAGTAAAATTACGCAAGATGAAGTTTCCTTCTAAACAATTTATTGATACAAAAAAGCTACCCTTTTTGACTTACATCTATGCCGCATCGATTATTAATATTTTAATTATCGGAACTACTTTTCTCATCCAGAATTTACTTCCTCCAGAAATACCTCTCTATTACGGACTAGCCGAAGGGCAAGAACAAATAGCTAAATCCATATTTCTGTTTGTTCCCAATTCGATTTCTCTGTTGATATTAATAATAAATTCCGCAATAGCCTCTTATATTAAACAGGATTATTATAAAAAAATACTAATTGTCGCGGGATTAATATCAACCTTTTTCGCATCAATCACAGTATTTAAAATAGTGTTTTTGGTCGGAAGTTTCTAAACATGGACAACTTTAAAATATTATCTTTCTGGCCGGGTATTGTTGGTGCTGCTATCTCTTTCGCACTTACCCCTATTGCAATAAAAATTGCGAACAAGTTCGGCTTGATTGACGATCCAAATAAAAACAAGCATGAAAAAGTGATCCATACTTATCCAATTCCAAGAGGAGGAGGAATGGCCATTTTTGCTTCAATTTTAATTGCTTCCATCATCTTCCTTCCCTTAGATAAACACATGCAGGGGATTCTTCTTGGAGCAACAATTATTGCAATCATGGGTTTTCTGGATGATAAATACAATTTGAACCCTTATCTGCGTTTGGGATTGGGAGCGTTGGCCGCATTAATGCCAATCGCTTCCGGAATCGGAATAGCTTTTCTTTCAAATCCATTAGGCGGAATAATCGATCTTTCTCAACCCCAACTGACATTTAATCTATTGGGTGAAACAAGAAGCCTTTGGTTACTGTCAGATTTGTTTGCCTTACTCTGGATTGTATTTATGATGAACATGCTCAACATGGGGGCCAAAGGTATAGATGGACAGCTGACTGGGGTTGTTGTTGTTGCAGCCGCAACAATTGCCGCTCTTTCCATGAAATTTTCGGCAGACATCACTCAATGGCCCGTAATAATTCTCGCTTCCATTATGTCGGGTGCATATTTGGGGTTTTTACCTTGGCACGTATACCCTCAAAAAATAATGCCCAGTTATGGTGGTGCCACGCTTGCCGGGTATCTTCTGGCGGTTCTTTCTATTCTATCCACCACCAAAGTAGGCACTCTTATCATTGTCCTGGGGGTTCCCCTTGTGGACACGGGTTATGTAATAGTCAGGAGAATATTATCAGGCAAATCCCCTGTTTGGGGAGACAGAGGCCATTTGCATCATAAATTGTTGGATATTGGTTGGAGCAAGCCTATGGTTGCAATATTTTATTGGACCATTACATTAATCCTTGGAGTGATTGCTTTATATTTGAATACCCCAAATAAGTTATATACAATTGTCGGAGTAGCAATATTTGTAGGAGGATTAATTTTGTGGCTAACTTACCATCCCAAATCATCAAAATAACAAGACCTCTTCACTGGATAAAAAATTTGTCGCTATTTGCGGCAATTCTATTTACGGGTGAATTGTATAACCCGATTCTTTTTTGGAAAGTATTTTGGGCTTTTATAGCCTTCAACTTTGCAACATCCGCAACATATGTTTTTAATGACATACTGGATGTAAAGGTTGATAGACTTCATCCGATTAAAAAGAACAGACCAATCGCTTCAGGAAAAATGTCTATTCCCGTTGCAATCGCACTATCTCTCGGATTATCTTTGGCTTCTCTTTATCTTGCTGTTAATTTAAATTCCTTATTCTTTTTTATGGTTCTTTCTTATCTTGCAATTCAAATCCTATACAGCTTGGGTCTTAAAAAAGTACCTATCGTAGATATTCTTATCATTGCTTTCGGCTTTATTATGAGAGTATATTCAGGAGCTTTCGTTATTGATGCCCATCTTTCCGTTTGGTTTTTGCTGTGTGTAATTTCCGTAGCTCTGTTTTTGGCTTCAGGAAAAAGAAGAGCTGAACTTAATATTATTCAAAAAACAACAGTTGTCACAAGAGAAAGTTTAACAAAATACGACACCGAGCTTCTGAATTCTTTCGTCACGATGTTTGGAAGTGCAGCATGGTTGTCCTGGTCTCTTTTTTCATTTTTTGAATCACCAACAGCATCAACTCCCCTTTGGCTGTTGCTTTCGGAAATTTCGAAAACAACAACAATAAATAAATTAATGATGATTACTATTCCAATTGTTATTTTTGGAATAATGAGATATCAAAGCCTTATCTTTAGAGGAAAAAGCGAAGCACCCGAAAAAGTACTCCTTACGGACAAATCTCTTGTTATTTCTGTTCTCCTATGGCTTGGTTTGGTTATCTTCGTTCTATATGGCGGCATTGCCGCAGATTTTTAATTCGTTTCCGAGGTAATCGAAGGGGTAGGAGAAATCAATACGTCTTCAATGATTCTACTATAAAGATTTGATACCCAACCTTCTTTCCCATCCATGTATTCAATTCTATACCAACCCGTTCCCGAATCTGTTTCCAAATATCGGAATCTTTCTCCAGGTTTTGCTTCTGCCAATAATTCTCCCGAAGCGGATGGCGTAGCCCTTATTCTCAGATATCCTGTTGGTGTTTCTTGTATCTCGACAACCGTAACTTTTACTTCCTCTGTAACCGTAGGTGTGGGAGTAGCAAGAACATCTCCGGTTGGAGCAAGTTTAATAACAGCGGTCAATTTATACCCCTCAATCAAGTTAATTTCCATTACTCTTTCCGTATATCCAGGAGAGAACACTTTCAGTTCATGCTTACCGGGTCCAAAAAGAGTACTTTTGTGGGGGGAAAAACCTACCGACTTTCCGTCTACAAATACGGGCACGTTGTTGGGTCTTGAGATAACTGCTAGGCTTGTTTCTTTTCCCGGCGCTTTTTCAAATGAAATAATTGCTCCTTCAGAGGATTCTTCTGTTTCACCAAACTTGTATTCAATTATTGTTTGGATTTTCGAGCTCAGTCGAACCCTTGTTTCATACGGAACAAGAAGTTTATCAGTCGTTTGTGGCACTAACTTAACAATCAAATCTCCACTTTTCAATTCAGCCTTATATGGTGTTTGCCCAACCATTTCACCATTTATATATACAGTCGAAATAGGTTCGGAATTAACACTGATTCCGGCATTGGGTTTTCTGGCGGATGAACCCATTATATAAAGGCCGATTGAAGAAAGAATCAAAAAGGTGCCTATACCAATAAGGATGGGTTTAAGTTTATTCATCAGCAGGGGAAGTTTATCATGGCCATATTTACCTAGGCAAGGCAACCTCTTTTGAAGATTAGGTTCAAATGATTTAAAATAAGCCTTACCAAGTTGTGGCCTGGTGGTGAAGTGGAAACACGGCTGTCTGCAAAACAGCTATGCGCGGGTTCGATTCCCGCCCAGGCCTCACAGATTTAACCTTTTTTTAAGCTCCAATCCGTATTCTTTGCTTTTCAAGGCAAATTGCATTATTGCTTCCAGGTATCCAATTTTACTCCCCGTGTCATAATACTTGGCGTTGGATAATTCCAAAGCATAGCACTTCCCTTTGCCTGCCATTAGCATTCTGTCAATTGCATCCAGATAGCAAGGCTCTCTTCCTTCAACCTCTTTTATGGCCTTGGCAAAAAAGGGTTTAGCTTCCGGTGTAATCAAAAATCCAGACACTGTTGCGAGCTCACTCGGAGCCTTGCCCGGACCGGGTTTCTCAATAACGCTCTCGACATCCATTACATGCCCTGACACCATCTTGCCCTTAGCATATCCGTACTTGAGAGTATCTTCTTCTTTGCTGGTTCTGATTGCACCTAGAACGACGCCTCTATATTTGTCGTAAGCCTTGATTAATTGCTTAGCCCTGGAAGGTGAGGCTACAACGAAATCATCTCCCCAGAAGACCAAAAAAGGCTCGTTTCCAATATACTTGAGGCTGTTGTGGATAGGGACAGCATTACCGCTTTTACCTTTCTGTTTTATAAACCGAAAAGAGGCCAATTTCTCAATCTTTTTAAGGCTGTCCGCAATATCGGATTTCCCAGAATCTCTCAGAAGCTTGTCAAGCCTGGGGTTAGGCTTAAAATAGTTCTCCAGCACTTTTTTGTCTCCCTTTGTAACAATTATTATTTCTTCTATTCCTGCGTCAACCAATTCCTCGACAACAATCTGAATAATAGGCTTGTCTAAAACCGGGAGCATTTCTTTGGGTATTGTTTTTGTGATAGGAAGAAATCTGGTGCCAAAACCGGCTGCAGGGATAACTGCTTTTTTGACTTTCATTAGGCACATTTTAGCCTGAAAAGAGTCGTTTGCCAAGACCCTCCAAACTTGACTTTTCGGGTTTTTGTAGGGTATAATCGGCCACTCGCTAAAAAGCGAGTTTTTTGTGCTTAGCCTTAAACTAGGCTCAAAAGTATAGGCCTTGCCCAAGCTTAAAACTTGGGCATTGTTTTTCTTTGGATTTCCATTGAAAAGCCCCCCTTGCGGGCTGCCGAGGCAAGGGATTATGACTAAATTCAACATAAATCTGCCTAAATATCGCCTTCAAATCAATTTGATCAAGAGGCGAGCTTCCAATGAAGACAAACCTTTACTTCCCGATCTTGATGAGATCAAAAATACGAAATCCGGAAGCAAGGTTTCTCGTTATTTCAGGCACATCTTTGAGCACAAAAACATTAAAAAAGTGCTTGGGGCAAACTTGGCTGTAGCCTTAATTGCCACATCTTTTGTACCTGGGAAAATTGACGTCGAGGCAAGTTCCGAAGCCTTTGTTATTGCCGAATCAAACGGACCTTTCACCACAGAAAAGGTTGTACAGTATCCTGTGGAAAAAATCTCTATTACCCAAGGATTTAAAGTATTCCATCCCGGAATCGATCTTGACGGAATAACCGGAGATCCGATCAAACCCATCAAAAAGGGTGTTGTTGAGGCTATAAGCAGATCTAAATATGCCTACGGAAACGCCATTATTATTAATCACGGAGGAAATGTTACATCTTTATATGCTCATTTGAGCAAAATTTTGGTTGCCGAAGGTGACGAGGTCAATACCAACACAATTATTGGTGAAATGGGTGCCACTGGTAGATCCTTTGGAGACCATTTGCACTTGGAAATCAGAGATAACGGCATTCCTGTTAATCCACTGTTGATTTTGCCTCGTTAAGAAACCTGTTAACCCAGGTTAAGCTTACTGTTCGGGAAGTGTTTCTTTCTTCTCTTGGGGTATTTCGGTAACTAAGCCCTCAGTCGTTAAAACCATCATTGCTACGCTTGCGGCATTTTGAAGTGCTGATCTGGTTACTTTTAGTGGGTCCAAAATTCCGAACTTTGTCATTGAACCAAAATCGCCAGTTAAAGCATTATATCCATAATCCAAATCTTTGCTTTCCTCAATCTTTCTCAAAACATATCCATCATCTTCCCCTGCGTTTTTTGCCAACCATCTGATAGGTTGCTCAAGAGAGTATCTGACAATTTCAATCCCAATCTTTTCGTCTTCGTTCTCGGCCTTAACTTTTTCCAAAGCTTTCTTTGCCCTAAGAAGAGCCACTCCTCCGCCGGGAAGTATACCCTCTTCTATAGCTGCCTGCGTTGCCCCTACAGCATCTTTTACTCTTTCTTTTTTCTCGTTTAATTCAACTTCCGTTGCCGCTCCGACATTAATTTGTGCTACACCTCCTGTAAGTTTTGCCAATCTCTCCTGCAATTTTTCCCTATCGAAATCCGATTTTATTTCCTTAATCTGCGACTTAATTGCTGCAATTCTGGCATTTATTAAGTTCTTCTTTCCCATTCCCCCTACAATCCTTGCCCTCTCTTTATCGGCCCATACTTTATCGGCTCTTCCAAGTTCTTCGACCTCAACATCCTCAAATGTTTTACCCGCATCTTTGCTGACAATAACCCCTCCGGTTAGTATGGCTACATCCTCCAAAATTCCTCTTCTGGTGTCTCCAAACCCCGGAGCTTTTATCGCAAGAACATTCAAAGTTCCTCTGAGTTTATTAACCACCAGGGTAGCAAGCGCTTCACCCTCAATTTCCTCTGCTATAATTACCAAGTTTTTACCTACTTTTACAAATTTCTCCAAAAAAGGAAGTATTTCACTGATGGCTGTTATGTTTTTATCGGTTATTAATATATAAGGATTGTCAATTTCCGCCTCCATTTTGTCAGGATTGGTAACGAAATATGGAGAAAAATATCCTTTATCGAATTCCATTCCTTCTTTGTATTCGATATCGATCGTTAGTCCTTTTCCGTCTTCAACGGTAACAACCCTGTCTTCTTTTCCTAAAGCTTCTGCGATCTTTGCTCCTATCTCGGAATCACCCGCAGAAACAGTGGCAACCTGTGTTATTTCTTCTCTGTTCTTAATGGGTTTTCCGATTCTTTTAAGTTCTTCCACAACCGCAGAAACAGCTTTTTCCATTCCTTTTTTCAATATCATTGGATTTGCTCCAGCAGTAACATTTTTCATTCCCATTTCGGTCATTTCTCTGGCCAAAAGAGTGGCCGTTGTCGTTCCGTCACCGGCATTGTCATTGGTTTTGCTGGCAGCTTCCTTAACAATTTGTGCCCCCATGTTTTCAAAAGGGTCGGGGAGTTCAATTTCTTTTGCAACAGAAACTCCATCATGTACTATTGTTGGAGCTCCCCATTTTCTATCCAAAGCAATATTTCTTCCTTTAGGTCCAAGGGTTGTTACAACTGCTTTGGCAACAACCTGAATACCATTTAAGAGAGCTTGCCTTGCATCTTCCGAAAATTTAAGCTGTTTTGGTGTCATTTTATTACTCCTAATATTTCCTCAAACTTTGCAAAAAGATATTCTTTTCCTTCAAACTTGATCTTATTTCCGCTCCATTCTTTGTAAAAGACCTTATCACCTTTTTTTACGGGAGATTTGTTTTCGTTCCCGTCTTCTCTTGAAGAATCTCCAACTTCAATAACAAGTCCCATTGTGGGTTTTTCTTTTGCATTGTCGGGGAGATATATTCCTGATGAGGTTTTTGTTTGCGCTTCAAGAGGTTCCAAAAGCACATATCCCGGAGTGGGAATAATATTTATTTTATTTTCTTTTTTGCTTTTCATCTGGTTAGCAAATTAGCTTAGTGAGTGCTATTTTAGCCAGGGTTTTTTCAATTGTCAATAGTTTTAATTAAGAAGTTATAACTTAAATCCTTTTCCCCTAAGCTGACGCAATATTTCCGGCCATAAATCTGTGGGGTGAAATATTGCCCTGTCTTCCCTGACAATTTCTTTGGTAATTTTATCTTTCATATATTTATGCTGCAGATTAAAAAGCATTTTTTCTATTCTCCCCGCCTGTACCCTTATCGCTGTGTTTTCTCTTTTGTTAATGGAAATCGAACTGGGCCAATAATCTTTTACCCAAATGTTTTCTGACAAAAACCTTTCATATACATTCCTTCTGTTAAGTAGTGGTTTGACCTGTATTATTTCGTGGGCAGAAAAAATATTTCTTTCTTTCTCCGGCCAAACCAGACTAGATTCATCCAACCACATGTTCATGCAAAGCCTGTCTTTCTGGTCCACAATTCCGTGTCTTCTCATTTTAAATCCACTTGCTGTTAATAAAAGGAAAGACAAAAGACGGGAAGTCCACAGTCTTCCACTTTTAACGATAATCATCAAATCAATATCTCCTTCTTCTTTTGCATTACCCATTGCTACAGATCCGGTTAAAAAGACCCCTGTAATCCAAGGAATAAGAGATAGTATTCGGACAGATTTCTTCGCAATTAATTGTTTTTTCTCGGATAATCTTTTCCTTAAAGCTCTTTTAAGAAGAAGTCCTTCCTGGCCATTAATAAAATAGAATCCTTTTTGATAACCGATGTCCTTCGGTAAATGGTATGGTTTAATCAGTTTTGGAGAAACCTCCCATTTGATTAACTCCCCGGAACTTAACGGATATTCGAAAATGTTGTGATAGACGATAGAAGCAAGCGTTGTTGGAGAAACAATATCTCCAATTTTACTGACCTGTTGCAAAACCATATTGAGATAATACCTGTTTGACTCCCTGGGCAACAGTCTCAAGTGCTTTGTTTGTTGGATTATTGGTATTAACAGAATTTATTGCATCTTCGAAATATTTCGAGATTAAACTGTTTATTCCCGTGTTCCCATCAAAAGTCCTGGATACCAAATACCAGCTCTGTGCATCAACCGCTGTTTCAACAATGCCACCAAGCACAGGGTCATTTTTCAACATTTCTTGCATGTCTCTTCTTGGATATGCCTCACCAAATTGTCTGGTTTTTGCTGCACTTAGATACATTTTTTCCATTGTTTCTTTTTGTGAAAGAAACTTAACAAACTTCCAGGCTTCTTCTTTGTTTTTACTTCTACTCCAGACTCCCTCAGCCCAATAAGTTGCATAACCCGTGTCGGGTTCCGTTGGGGACTGTTTTGCAATTTGAGGAATTTTTACTACTCTGAATTTTAAACTAGGATTTTGTTCTCGTATTTCAAACGCTCTCCACGAGGGTCCAATATACATTGCCACCTTCCCTGCAGCAAAAGCAACAGTTGAGGGAGGCATCGCGGAATCCCACACTCCATCCGTTTTAGAAAAAACGGTGAAGTAATTCAAAGCATCTTCTGCGAGTTTTCCTGTTGGATTATTCAAATTAACCCCGTTTTGAATCATCAAAAGCGCGATTATTTCCTGCCAATGATCTACATTTTCGGTTCTTCCCATTGCTATCCCTGACCTTACAATGAGATCTTGGTCATCTTTTTGGGTTAGTTCAACTGCCAAGGCCCTCAGATCATCCCATGTTGCAGGAGGATTTTTCCCTTCCTGAGAAAAAATATCTTCGTTAATATATAAACCCAAACCGTCATACATCAAAGGAACTCCCACGATTCCACTGTTGCCGGTCAAATCGGATGTTGCGATCGGATAATAATTTGTTGCAAATTCCGAAGCCGACATAACGGAAGCAGGCATAGTATCCAATTCTCCCCTAAACATAGGCACCCAAGAGTTGTGGAATCTAAAGATATCCGGGCCCGTTCCTTTGGCAAAAGAGTTTGTTAGTCTCTCGCGGTAGTCCTGATGAGACTGTTTTACATAATTTATTTTAATTTTCGGATTTTCATTTTCATATTCGGCAATAATTGGAGCAACAATGGATTGATCTTCCCATAAACCCCACCAAGTTATTGTTGTTTCCGAACCGGGGACTCCCTTTCCCAGCAAAAATATTCCCGCGATTATCACTCCAAGAGCGGCAAGAACGGCAATTAGAATAATTACAAACTTGGAATTATTTTTCTTGGGTGGAGGTGGAGTGTTAATACCCACACTTGACTGAACAGTGACCGGACTCGGTATTTGTTGTTGCACAATCGGTGGATTTTGAGGTGCTTGATTTTCCATAATGTTGATAGAGATTTAGCTCAATTCTACAATATAAATGTTATCATACAGACATACATGTTTAAACTTAAAAAACCGAAAATTAAGCTTAAAGGAATTTTTAAAAAAATGCTTCCCTATTTGACGATAATTACATTATTCATCGCAACCCTCTCGGGATACTTTTTATACTATTCCGGGAAAATATACCCCAACATATTTGTAGCAGGAATTTCCGTTGGAGGACTCTCCCCTCAAGAAGCGATAGAAAAGCTTGGATACTCGATTAAACCTTTGGACAAAGTAGTACTTGTTCATGAAGAAACAGTTACAGATATCCCCCTGAAAGAAATTGATACCGAATATGATTTTCCGGAAACGATAAGGGCGGCATATGAATATACCAGGACAGGAAATTTTATTTATGACATTGGAACAAGAATAAATATTCTACAAAATAAACCTAATCTGGGCTTAAGAGTATCGGTTAACGAGGAAAAGCTACAAAAAATAATTGATGATTTTTCAGAGAAGATTGGAAGCGAACCGATATACCCAATTGCTACTGTTGAAAATAAGTCAGTGGTAATTGTTCAAGGAAAAGACGGAACAATTGTTGACAAGGAGAAAGCGCGTCTGGAAATAGGCCAAAATATAACGTATCTGTCCAACTCTCCAATAAATATCGAGACAAGGCTCATTAGTACCAAGCTTAATGAAGAAGAAGAACAGTCTCTCAGATCAAGAGCAGAAAAACTAATAAACAAAGCCATCAATTTAAAATTCGAGTATTCGAATTATTCCATCAAGGGGAATCTCCTTCTTTCATTCCTTGACGCAAGAAAAATACACGATCAGGAAAAAATAATTGCATATATTGAAGAGGTATCTTCGGGGATAGACAGGGATCCTCAAGAACCTGTTTTTGTTTTTGAAGAAGGACGAGTAAAGGATTTTGCCGCCAGCAGAGATGGTGTGTCCGTTAAAAAAGAATCCCTTTTTGACTTAATTATTGGAAATATTACCTTACTGGAAACAGGAGAAGATTCTTCCGTTGAAGTTGAAATACCTGTCAAAAGAACATCTCCAAAAGTTGGAACGGACAGTGTTAACAATCTTGGAATTAATGAGCTAATTGGAAGAGGAACTTCAAAATATGTTGGGTCTATTCCCAACAGGGTTCACAATATAAACCTGGCAACTTCCAGATTTAAGGGGATTCTTATTGCTCCCGGAGAAACTTTTTCCTTTAACGAAAAACTGGGAGATGTTTCCGAAATGACAGGATACAAACAGGCATATGTGATAAAAGAAGGAAAAACAGTGCTTGGAGACGGAGGTGGAGTTTGCCAAGTATCTTCAACTTTGTTCAGGGCAATACTCGATGCAGGCCTTCCGGTTGTTGAAAGACAAGCACATGCCTACAGGGTTGGTTATTATGAACAAGGTTCTGCACCGGGTTTTGACGCTACCGTTTATTCTCCACATCCCGATTTGAAGTTTCAAAACGATACTCCTGGTCACATTTTGATACAACCAATAATCGATTTGAAAAACTATTCTTTAATATTTGAAATTTATGGAACAGATGACGGAAGAATATCGGAAATAGGCAAGCCGGTAATAACAAACCAGTCGGCTCCAGCAGAAGACTTATATATTGACGACCCCACGCTCCCTGCCGGAACAGTAAAACAGATTGAACATAAGGCTTGGGGCGCAAAAGTTACTTTTACCTATAAGGTCACAAGAAACGGAGAAAAGCTAATAGACAGAACTTTCATATCCAATTATCGACCCTGGCAGGCGGTATATCTCAGAGGGACCGGACCTGCAATTTAAGATATAATTCGCTTTATGAAAATACTCGCAATAGAAACCAGTTGTGATGAAACATCCGTCGCTATTGTTGAAAACGGAAGAAAGATTCTTGCAAATATCGTTGCCAGCTCTGCTGATATGCATGCCAAAACAGGAGGCATTATTCCCGAACAGGCAGCAAGACAGCAAGTTGTCAGCATCATACCTGTCCTTTCGGAAGCACTAAAATCGGCAGGTCTTGACCATAATCAAATAGACAAAATTGCTGTTACCACAGGTCCAGGATTAATTGGGAGTCTTCTTGTGGGTATCGAAACTGCCAGAACTCTTTCTCTAATCTGGAATAAACCGATCATCCCCGTAAACCATTTAATAGCGCACCTTTACGCAAATTGGCTGATGGAAGGAGAGGAACCACAGTTCCCTGCAGTTGCGATGGTTGTATCAGGAGGTCACACAGACATCATTATGATGAATTACCATAATGACATCGAGTGGATCGGTGGAACAAGAGACGATGCTGCGGGAGAAGCGTTCGACAAAACGGCAAGATTGCTGGGACTTCCCTATCCAGGAGGACCGGCAATAGGGAAATCTGCCCAAGAATATATTGATAATAACCCCAATGACAAATTGAACTATTTTCCCCGCCCATTGCTGGGAGACAATAACTATGACTTAAGTTTTTCAGGATTAAAAACAGCCGTTTTAAGAGAATCAGAGAAAAAAATAATGGATAATAGGAAGTTGGCAGCAGAAGTTCAGGAAGCAATAATTGATGTTCTTGTCGGAAAAACAATTAAAGCTGTTGAAGAATACAAACCTAAAAGTTTGTTGTTGGCAGGAGGAGTATCAGCCAACGGAAGACTTGCCGACAGGTTTAGAAAAGAAACCGAAAATATTAAATCCACCAATTTCTTCATTCCTCCTCCTAAGCTTTGTACGGACAATGCCGCATATATTGCATCCTGTGCTTTTTACAATCAAAGAGAAACAGATCCTTTCGAAATAGACGCAACCGCCGACCTGAGTATAACCGGGCAAGTTTAATTAAGCTCGATTGTTAGATATAATCAAGCCATGGAGAAATTTTACGATCATATAAAATTTGAAAAAGATATTTATACCCTTTGGGAAAAAAGCGGAGCGTTAACACCAGAAATCGAAAAGGGTAAAAGGCCATACACAATAATAATGCCTCCCCCCAACGCCAACGACAATCTTCACATCGGCCATGCAAGATTTATAACTATCGAGGATACTCTCGCAAGATATTTTAGATTAAAAGGGTTTCCAACTCTCTGGCTTCCCGGCGCAGACCATGCCGGAATTGAAACACAATTTGTTTTTGAGAAAAAACTTAAGAAGGAAGGCAAGTCTAGGTTTGATTTCGGAAGAGAGGAATTATATCGAATGATTTGGAAATATGTTTTCGAAAACAAGGACAACATGGAAGGGCAGCTAAAAGCATTGGGGGCATCCTGTGATTGGACAAGAAACAGATTTACTTTAGATCCAGATATAGTAAATATTGTGTACGATACCTTTTATAAACTCCATAAAGATGGCCTTATATACCGTGGAGAAAGAATCGTAAATTATTGTCCCAGATGCGGAACGGCATTCTCACAACTTGAAGTTGAATCAGAAGAAAGAACTGACAACTTGTATTATTTAGACTACGGTTCAGTCAAAATAGCAACAAGCAGACCTGAAACAATTTTTGCTGACGTGGCAATTGCTGTTAATCCCGAGGACTCAAAATATAAAACACTGGTTGGTTCAAGTGCGACTATTCCCCTAATCGGTCGCCAAATACCAATCATCGCGGATAAAATGGTTGAAAAAGAATTTGGTACCGGAGCTTTAAAAATTACTCCAGGTCATGACCAGGCTGATTTTGAAATAGGACAAAGACATAACCTTCCAATCATTTCTCTTATTGATGAAACAGGAAGAATGATTAACACTCCCGAAAAATACATCGGAATGAAGGTGGAAAAAGCCAGAGAAGAAATTGTTCAAGATTTGGAAAAAGCTGGAGTGTTGGTCAAAATCGAACCATTAAAACACGTCGTCGGCGTGTGTTACAGAGACAGGGGGATACTGGAACCCATGATTTCCAAACAATGGTTTATTAAAGTCGAGCCTCTTGCAAAAAGAGCTTTAAAAGCAATTGCTGACAAAGAAGTAAGGTTTGCCAGCAAAAGATACGAAAAAATTGCAAAACATTGGTTAAACAATCTTCGGGATTGGAACATCAGTAGACAAATCGTTTGGGGAATAAGAATACCTGCATATAGGTGCGAAAAATGTATGGAATGGATAATTACCAAAGGAGAAAAACCAAACAAATGCGGTTGTGGAGGAACCGAATTTATTCAAGATGCTGACACGTTTGATACATGGTTCTCTTCGGGACAGTGGCCATTTGCCACGTTAAAATCGTGGAGCGAAAAAGATTTTGAGTATTTTTACCCCACAAGCGTAATGGAAACTGGATATGACATTCTCCCCTTCTGGGTACTTAGGATGTTAATGTTGGGACTTTACGTTACAGGAAAAGTTCCTTTTGAAAACATTCTTCTTCACGGACTTGTTCGAGACAAAGAAGGCCAAAAAATCAGCAAATCTAAAGGTAATGTGATTGACCCTCAAGACATGGCAAATAAATACGGCGCAGATGCCGTAAGAATGAGTCTGGTTTGGGGAACTCTTATAGAAAACGATATTGCATTATCCGAAGACAATATAAGAGGTCAAAGAAATTTCGCTAATAAAATATGGAATATTTCCCGATTTGTGTTTATGAATGAGCGGGGTAAAAAAACAATTCAAAATGAGGACGATAAATGGATATTATCGGAATTTAAAAAAACAGCCAGGAAAGTATCGTCATTAATTGAAAAATATCGACTAAACGAAGCAGCCGAACTTCTCTACGATTTTACATGGAAAAAATTGGCCGACCAATATTTGGAAAAGATTAAAGACAGAAAGGAAGAGGCCCAATACACATTGGAAAAAGTGCTGGAAAGTACTTTAATAATTCTTCATCCTTTTATGCCTTTCGTTACCGAGGCAATATGGCAACAAGGAAAAGAAAGATTCAGTTCTCCCCAGCTTATAACCGCCAAGTGGCCGAAATAATTGGCTTGATAAACCAAGAGGCTTAATTCATAATCTTATTAGATTTCTTATGCCCAAAAAATCTAAGAATAAAAAAGTCAGTAAAAAAATATCCTTTAGAAAAGAGATCGTCTATTTATGCTCTTGTTGTGCAGTAATCCTAATTGCACTTCTCACAACAGCAAACATGAATCAGTTTGTAAAAACAAACAATGTCTTGGGAGCAAACAACAAAATAATTGACGAGACACCGCAAATGCTTCAAAACCAAAAGGAATATTGGTTATCATTTTTGGATGAACATCCCGGATATTTGGACGGGTGGATTGAACTAACTCGCATAAGTCTTGAACAAGGGGATACGGTCCAAGCAAGAATATATTTCGACAAAGCCAATGAAATATCTCCCAACTCCAGTAAAATAATGCCTTATAAAGAAGTGTTTAAATAATATTATTCTTGAGGTGTTTCTTCAGAGGCTGTTTCGGATACTTCTCCCTCTTTTTTCTCACCTTCTGCTTCAGTTTCTTCACCTTCAGCAGGAATTGGTGCTTCTTCTTCTTTTTGAGGTGGTTCTACTTTTGCAAGAACAGCTTCAACATCTGTTAAAATTGTAACTTTTGAGGAATCGTAAGAAAGATCTTTTACAAATATCGTTTGTTCGACTTCGGCCATATTAGAAATATCTACAACAAATTTTTCCGGAAGGTCTGCAGGCAATGCTTCCACTTCTACTTCGTCAAAATACAATACAACTGTTCCAATACCCTGCTGTTCGGCCGGGGATTCTCCTGATATTTCAACAGGTACGTTTGCTGAAATCTTCTCTGTCAAATCAACAGCTCTAAAATCAACATGCATGGGCTCATCGGAAAGCGGATCGCTTTGAAGATTAGATATTAGAACAACTTTGTTTGTTTCTTTTCCGTTTTCTATGGAAAGATCAATAAGTCCTGTTTCTCCTACCTTTTCGAATATACTTTTAAAAGAATCTAAAGGAAGTTCAATCGCAATTGAATCCATATTCTTTCCGAAAACATTTCCCGGAAGAATTCCTTGTTTTCGAAGGTTTTTGACTTTCCTTCCTGCAACTGTCCTTGCTTTAGCTGTAAGTTTTACTTTATCCATTTTTACCAGCCGAGTCTGACAAAAAGATCTCGTGCTAGGTTCGTATTATATACGTAGAACCCACTTCGGGTCAAGGCAAATGAAGGCCAGGTGTTTACTTTCAGTCCATAAGGAGGCGAATATGTAAGATTTATTGTATCCTCATCGGTTCCAGACTGCTTGCGTACATATAAACGATATTCCCCTTGCGATGTGAAATCGAGCACTGAAGGCAATCTCCAGGATACAACTACTGTTT
Source organism: uncultured Gammaproteobacteria bacterium (assembly GCA_964617045.1). Lineage (GTDB taxonomy): Bacteria > Patescibacteriota > Microgenomatia > UBA8517 > UBA8517 > CAZTVZ01. Next base: position 94,082 of record CAZTVZ010000003.1, read on the forward strand.
TTTTCTGTGAAGGGAGAACTTCCAGCAAAAGTCCAAGCTCCTCTCTTTCGGACATTTCATCAATTTGTACATCAAGGGGCATTCGCGTTTCACCACTAAGCTGGTATGCTTCCACGGACACAGCATCTTTGGGGACAATTATTCTTAAGAAATTCTTATATACACCCGTTAATCCCATTCCTTGACCAGCATTATTCTTGTATACGATCGATAGTTTTTTATCAATAAAACCTTGGTCAAATTTTGTGTCCAGCCCCACACTTCTTTCAACAAAATAGTTAGATTTATTTACACCCAAGTTTGCGTCTACAAGTCCAAAAAAATCTGCCTGACAATTTCCTGTGCATTTTGGAATATACACCTCACCGGAATATCCCTGAGAAGATATTACTTTCTGCACTTCCCTGTCATGAACAAACAGCTGAATATGCTTTTCTCCAAGAAGAGATAAAAGGGTTTCGCCAAGCGGGTAAATATTTTTTCCTTCCAAAGATGTAATTTCGGTTATTAGTTGTTGTGTAAGTGCACTTAAAAAATTTGCCTTTTTGTACGATCCGGGGAAAAAGTTGTTTTCAACTTCGAGTTGGGTTTTTTCGTACAAGTTGTCGTAATTTATCTGGGTATTAAAATCCGTCAGAGTAACTGGCCCCGTTATCTTAACCAACTCTTTTGCCACAGCAAGGTCTATCGATATTACTCCGTCTACTTTGACATCTATCTCTTTTTCCAAAAACCATTCTATCCTTTTTGCGGAAGTCGGGAAATCGGGATCCCAATTCGAATCCCTCAGATACCAGTTGGCCTCTCCCAAGACCTCTCTAATTGGCTTTGGCGGCTCCACGTGGCCTTTTAATTGTCCGTCTGCGGCATATACATCTTGTACATCAATATTGGTCATTCTACCCTTCTCAAAATGAACAATCGCAAACGAGCCGATAAACCCCCCTGTTGGTCTTAACTCCATATTATTTTGAAAAACAATCAGATACTTCTTCTGTTCCCTGTCTCCCAACAATTCCGGCATTCTGTCCACCACCGTCTTACCAGAAAGCAACCCTTCTTTTACGGAGTCTATATCAACGCTTTCAATGTATCTTTTAAACAAATCGACCTTAAATACTTTAGATGCTTTTATTTCCCCTTCCAAAAATGAAATTCGTCTATACAGATCATCAAGTCCAAGTGAAAGTTCCGAGGTGTAAGGTTTTATGTCGTATGGTGAATCTCCAAACACTTTATCAAAAAGATCTGTTGCATTTTGAAAAACAACGTGCATTTCCGAACCAATTTCAGATCCAGAGAATACAGCTGAAGAAATATCATAGGAGGGAGAATAGACAAATCCCAAAAGAGGAATTGCAGATAACGGTTGGGAAATGTTTTTACCGGACAAAGCAATACTTCGGCTTACCTTAAATGAATTATTTGCTGATTCAAAATGTTGATCTTTAATATTCGTTACACCGGACTTGAAAGCAATAAGTGAAATTCCAGCAATCAAATATGGGAATATAAATATCAATGTTACAGGCAATAACACTTTTAGATATTTTCTAAAACCACCTTGCCATGCAACCTTTGGTTTATTGATTCGGGGAAAATCGATGTTCGGGAATGCCCACTCTCTTTTCTTAATAGGCATTTGTACTTTTGGCTTTACTTCTACAGGGCCTTCAATTGTTGGTGTATTAATTATTTCTTTTTGTTTATTTTCAAAAGAAGGAGGATGAGCAGCAAACCAGCCGAATGTTTCATTTAATGCACCATCAATAATTTTTTGTGTTTTTAGTACAACCTCGTTTTGATTTTCTTGAACCTTTTTCCCGTCTTTTAAGACAAATACTCTGTTTGGGAACTTTTGTAATAATAACTTATGAATATCCAAGGCGCTCAATTTTTCAGAATATATGGAAATGTTTTCTGCAGGTGGACCAAAAGAAAACATTATCTTAACAATTTCTTTCGAAAGGTCAGGAATAAATGTTGGATAATAATTTTCGTTGGTATTAATACTTATGGTTTTTGTTGTGAGAATGTCTTTGATAATGGAAGAAAGGCCTTCTCTAAAATCCATTCTGGGTCCCAACAAATCACCATAATAAATGTTTAAAGAGGAAGTCCCTTTATTATTAGTGTTTTTAATAGGCAACAAGGTAATAGTTTTTGAGTTATTAATATTCGAGGTTTTTCTTATAATCTCGTCTGGAATATCATGGTCTCCAAAAGAGACAACGTAGTTCGACGCCGACGGTAAGTAATTGTCTAAATTAAAAACGATAACATGTCCACTTTGCTCAAGGTGTTTGATTAATGATTTCCAAACAAAATAATCTGATCCAACGATGTTTACATTGCAAAAGTTTGACAACAGATTTTCCACCAAAGAAAGGGCTAGTGAATTTGGTTCTGAAAATATTGTTACGACAGGTCTATGGGTTGGTAAGTTAAAGTTTGAACTCATCTTTAATATCATATTTGAATTACCGCAACTTCTCAATTTTAATCCACATTACTTTGAGAAAACTCTGTAGGATTTCCTGTGGAAGAAGATTTTATAAATTTTGACTAACGTGAAATTAAACAAGAAGTTTTCTACTAAAGATTTTCGTCCAAATATTTATTAACTAAAAAATCGGCAATTTTATTGTGAGATCTGGGGACAGATATATATGTAATTTTTGCAGACAAATTCTTCTCAATATTTTTGGCTGTTAGATAAAGCTGTCTTAAGTTTTCGTTTTTAATTTTATATATACCCATCAACTGTCTTGCTATCAATTCGGAATCGTGAACGAAAGTAACTGTGGATGGCAACGGTTTTATCTCCTTAAGTGCTTTTAAGCCTTCTATCGCTCCATAATATTCGGCGACATTATTAGTTGCAATCCCTAAATAACGGCCGCCTTGTTTTACAACTTTCCCATTCTCTTCAATAACATAACCGCACGCTGCCGGACCGGGATTTCCCCTTGAACCACCATCACAATATACTTTCATTGTTGTTTCCATAATCGAAGTTTATCAAATATTCTCTTTAAATATTAGACCAATCAATAAAGTATTGATCAGAAGGTTTTGCTGTAAGGTTAAACTATAGTGATCAAACAACCCTGTTATCAATATCGTAAACATTGCATAGTTTAAATATTTATGTCTATGAGATTTATTAAGAATAATCAAAAGTAAAATAAACGACATAACTAATCCAATTAATCCGGTCTCGGAAAGAATTAATAAATAGATATTATGCACTGGCTGAAGCAACCAAAAATATCTTCCGGGGTTTAGGTCTGACATTGCAACTATAAAATTATTGGCCCCTACTCCAGTAAAAGGATTTTCAACAAAGATATTCACAGACTCTTTAGTCAATTCCAATCTTTGGTCGATACTCTCGCCAATTGATAAACCAACGTTTGTGTCGGCCAACAACATTAGAAAATAACTAAGTAAAAACAGTAACACCAAAATAACCATTGGTGATTTAAAAGTTTTAGCAACCTTGGTCAATAAATAGGAGACAGCCATTGAAACATATGCACCCAAAGAAAAAGTAAGCACAAGTGTGAACATGGAAAGGTTTCTTCCAATAACATAAGCTGTAGATTTTCTGTCGATTTTTCTTGATAAATGCCGCAATATAAAAATTGATACAAGGATATATCCCGCGAATGAATTCGGATGGGAAAAAGTTGAATAAGCCCTTAGCAAGGTATCGCCAGACAATACTACAGTTGCAATACCCGGAGAAAACTTTGAAAAAGTTCTTTCTCCTAAATAATAAAATAGTCCCCCAAGAGTTTGACCTTCTATTACCTGAAAAAGCCCGATCAGGGAAAATAGTATTATGGAAAAAAGCAAAGGTTTATAAATTAGCTTATTAAGTTCCGTCTTTGTAAAGGACCTGATCGCTTCAAATAACAAATACAACTCCCCTATCTTCAAAAGTTTCAAAAATGATATATCTCTGTTTATCGAGTAATAAATATTTATAATCGAAAAAACAACAAAACCGCCAACGAACGAAGGGTTTATTTTAATTTTACCTATTCTAAAAAGGACAAGGAGCATCAGTAAAATATCGGTTGCATATATAGTGGGAGAAAGATAGTCGACTCTAACACCTTTGATAAACGCAAAGTTTGGCCAAAGATGCAAACCGAATTGTATGGGTATAAGAAGTATTAATAGGGCAAGAAGAATTTTTCCTATTTTATTCACTCTTTTTCAAACTGACGACCAAGTATCTTTCATCCCCTTCTCCGGTAGATTCAGAAACAACATCGTCATTTTTGGACAATTCCATATGAACAACCCTTCTCTGTGCTGGGGTTAAATTGTATATTGGCTGAGGCTCCCCTGTTTGTCTTGCTCTTTCCAAGGTTTCATTTGCAAGTCGGATAAGATGCTCTTCTTGTTTTTCTCTATAATCACCTACATTGACAATTATTCGGACCCACTCCCCAACCTCCTGTTTGACCATTAGAGAAATAACACTTTGAAGGGAACCTATTGTTTGCCCGTGATGCCCTATGAGAAGTCCTGTTTCGTTTCCGCCTTCAATATTTATACTTGCAGTGTTTTCTTCCGAGTCATACAAAACCTCAACTTTGGAATTTATTCCAATCAGCTCAAAAAGCTCGGTAACTTTCTTTTCAATTGTTTTATTTAGATCTTTTGCCATTTTCGGATTCTGATTTTATCAAACCAATCTTAGAAAGCCAAGGGGTTAACCCTCCCCAACCTCCAGATTGATATTGTTGGAATATTTGAAAAATTGAGAACAAGAGCCAATACAGAGCAAGTCCTGCGGGGAAACTCAGTCCAAATATTAATGTCATTATCGGGAACATGTATGTCATTGATGATTGCATTGAAGCCTGAATATCATCCGCCTGGCTTTTCGTTTTTTGTGCCACTTTTTGATCAATCTTGTTCAAAGGCGACATCATTTTTGAGGAGAAAAGTTGAACCACGGCGGCCAATATAATAATAATTCCAGGCAATTTAAAAGGAATACCAGGGATTGTTATTGTGTCTGGAACCGAAAGGTTCCAACCTAAAAACACAGTATTTAACGCTACATTCTCTTGGAACTTAAGTGCAGGATAAAGTAAACCATTTAAAACATTCATGTCGCCAGCAAGAACTTTTGTAAAAACGTTAAACAAAGCAATTAGTATTGCAATCTGAAGAAGATAAGGTAGACATCCGGATCCGGGATTGACTCCTTTTTCCTTGTAAAAATCTGCCTGGGCTTTAACAAGTGCCTGCTTATCGTTTGAATATTTCTTCTGAAGCTTACTTAACTGTGGTTGCAGTTCTTTCATTTTTTTCATTGATTCCATGTATGGTTTAGTCAATGGGTTTAATATGAAACGAAGAACCAAACTGAAACCAATTATTGCCAATCCCAGATTTCCTCCAAGGAGGTTGTAAAAAAGAATTAGCCCATTTGTTAAGGGCTGAATTAATAATACTTGAAATATGTTCATTGTTATTACGGTACCGGGTCAAAACCAGGTTTTGACAACGGATTGCATTTTATCACTCTTTTAACCGAAAGTGCACTTCCCTTAATTATTCCATACTTCTCAATTGCTTCACGCGAGTAAGTACTGCATGAGGGTGTAAACCTACATCCTCCTCCAAATAAGTATAATATTATTCCTGAGAAAAGTTTCTTATAAATATCAATAAAAAGAATAATTATCTTTTTCACTTTACAAGTTTTGCTTTTATTAATGCTTCCGTTGTTTCTCTCATTAACTCATCCGTCCCTTTTGTTGCGCTTCTGCTTTTTGCCAGAAAAACGACATTATAGCCTGGTACAGAATTGGAAACAGAAAAGCGAACACTTTCCGACATTGCCCTTTTTACTTTGTTTCTTTTAAATGCCTCTTTGGCAACTTTCGTGGAAACTAAAAATCCGAATCTTGAGACATCATTGTCTCCCCTGTTAAATTTCACAAGACCAAAAGATTCCGATTGAAACATTTCACCGTTTTTCAGGACTTCGTCAAATTTCTCTTTCCCTGACAGAGTATACTTTTTAGCGATCATAATTTGAATCTACTATTAAGGAGTAAGCCTTTTTCTTCCTTTGAGGATTTTTCTTTTTAGTACTTTTCTTCCTTCGTGGGTTTTCATTCTTTCACGAAATCCGTGCGTCTTCTTTTTATGAAGCTTGCTTGGTTTATATGTTCTCTTTGTTGCCATATTAGGAATTATATCTAAAATATTTACCAAATTCCAGTGAAAATCGTCTTTTTGGGGATTGACGGATTGTGGATAACTTCAATATTATGCCAGTATCTCCTGCTCCAATAATCAAATGGGCGATAACGATTTAAACATATTCTGGAAAGATATTCTGGAAAGCATAAAAGTGTCAGTCTCCCCTGCCATATTTTCTACATGGTTTTCCCAAACACACATAGTTGAAATGAATGAGACAGATGAAAAATCAACGCTTGTTATTGGCTGCAATTCTTCTTTTGTTAAAGGCACACTTGAAGACAGATATTTTGGATTAATTCAAGACACTATTATCGCAACCATCGGAAAGCCTTGTGAACTGTCTTTTACTGTAAAACAAAAGGAGACAGGACAGGAAGACATCTCGGCACCACTGTTTAACAGAGATAGTGAGAATGAAAACATTTTCACAGACAAATTAAGGTCAAGCAAGTTAAGACCCAACTATAACTTTGACAATTTTGCAGTTTCTACAACAAACCAAATGGCTTGGGCAGCCGCAGAGGCAGTATCCAAAAACCCCGGATATGCTTATAACCCCTTATTTATTTGGGGCGGGGTAGGGGTAGGTAAAACCCATTTAATGAGTGCTATCGGCTTTTCCATCCTAAAAAGTAATCCCAGTGCTAAAGTATTACTTTTCACCGGAGAAGAATTTACTAATGACATTGTGGAAGGGATACGAAATAAATCCACACAACATGTCAGAGAAAAGTATAGAAAGCTGGATGGGCTGCTTGTCGACGATATCCAATTTATCGCAGGAAAAGATGCCGTTCAGGAAGAATTTTTTCATACATTCAACGCTGTAACCAGCGCAGGGGGACAAGTAATTCTAACTTCTGATAGACCACCTTCAGAAATTTCAAAATTGGAAGAGAGGTTAAGAAGTAGATTTGAAGCCGGCTTAATTGTTGATATTGGGAATCCAGATTTTGAACTAAGGTGTGCAATTCTACAGATAAAAGCTAACGAGAAAGGAATGAACATCCCAATGGACCTAATTCAATTAATAGCTGCAAACATTGATTCTGCTCGAAAATTGGAAGGATTCCTTATCAGGCTGGGATCTGAAGCAAGACTAAGGAATGTGGACATTACGGAGGAGCTTATCTCTTCGCTTCTAAGTAAAGGTGGTCCAAGCGATATTAAACCAACAAAAGCTAGTCCGGCAGAGGTAATAAACGGGGTATCCAAATATTATTCAATTGGAAAAAGAGCTTTGATAGGAGAAAGCAGGGCCAGGCCTGTTGCCAGACCAAGACAAATACTGATGTATATATTAAGAACACAACTTGGACTTCCACTTGAAGAGATAGGAAGACTAATCGGAGGAAGAGATCACACTACTGTAATGCATGCTGTGGAAAAGATACAACAATTAGCCACAACCGATGTGCAAATAAGAGAGGATTTGATGGGGATAAAAAACACTCTTTGAGGATATCTATTTATGATTATCAACTTATCAACAATCAATAAACAATTATCCACATTTTTTTCCACAATTCACCATGCATGTTTTAAACATTTTACTTTGAACCTAATCGAGCCCGAGTTTACACTTATCAACAATACCTACTACTATAACTACTATTTTATTAATAAAAAAATACTGTATTCTTAAAACGCAATGAAAATACAAATACTACAAGAAAACCTCAATAAGGCATTGTCTTCAGCAAGTAGGTTTGCAAATGCTAAAGCGCAACTGCCTGTACTTGGAAATATTCTTTTAAGAACTCAGAAAAACAAATTGTTTATATGCTCAACAAATTTGGAAATATCCTATTCAACATCAATAGGTGCCCAAATAGACGAAGAAGGGGATATTACGGTACCCGCAAGGCAATTAACGGAAATAGTAAATAATTTAATTCCTGGAGCGATTAATCTAAAAGTTGAAAAAGAACAATTAAAAATTGAATCTCAGGGGAGTAAGTTAAACATCCTTGGAATGAACGCCTCAGATTTTCCCCCTATTCCTACAAAAATAGATATTAAATCTGCAAGTTCTCTTCCTAAAAACGAATTACAAGAGGCGCTTTCTCAAGTTATCTTTTCATCATCTATAGATGAAACCAGGCCTGTACTAACAGGTGTCCTTTTCTTGTTCAAGAAAAACGAAACAGTAATCGTAGCAACAGATGGTTTTAGATTGTCTCAGAAAAAGATCAAGGGAAGCAGCGTGAACGATGTCTCGAAATTGATTATTCCGAAATCTATTCTTATGGAAATATCAAAGTACTCTGGGGAAGAAAGCGAACTTAATTTCAATTTCAAAGAGAACGATAATCAGATATCTTTTGCGATGGGAGACACAGTCTTATCTTCCAGGGTAATTGAAGGACAATATCCTGATTTTGAAAAGATTATGCCTAAAGAAACTAATATCTCAATAGAGACAGATAAAGAAGAAATGTTAAGGGCGGTCAGGTTGGCATCTGTATTTGCTAGGGATTCAGCCAATATTGTTAAATTTATTGTTAAAAAGGACAAAGTAACATTAACAGCGGAAAGTTCTCATGCGGGTGATCAGAAAACGGATGTCGATGCAAAAATTGAAGGAGGCGAAATAGAAATTGCATTTAATTACAAGTTCCTTGAAGATTTCTTGCATAGTGTAAAAGGAGAGTCTGTAAAAATATGTTTATCCAACCCCAATGCTCCAGGGCTTTTTACGGATATAAATGACCCTGCATATCTACATTTGATAATGCCTGTGAGGATTCAATCTTAGTTATTTAAAAGCAGGTAGATAAAGAACGGCTTTTTTATTGTCTCCAAAATCGGAGATTGAAGCTGTACCTTCAAGTACATATATCGGCTGATAAATTGAACTTATTTCATCGTCAAGTAGATAAGCCAATGATATTTTATTGATACTTATTTTCCCTTTGGTGTCTTCGGTGAAATCGGGGAGATTAATATTTGTGCTGTCTATGCTTACAAGAATCGCTGACGAATATGAATTTTGATAATCTTCAAAAGATAATATCGAATATTCTTCAACGCTTAGTTTTTCATTGTTCGGGATAAATATCTCTGCGTTTAACAAAGATCCGTCTTTTAATATCTGAACATAAGAAGTCGAATGAAGGGGATTGCTGGTTATCACAGGGTACTTTGAGATAGATGTAGAATAATTTAATTGAAATACATTTGAGTTTTCTTTATTTGTTTCAGGGAATACTTCTGTTTGCCTATCAGCTGTTAAATATTTTGTTTCGTTATATCTGAGATCACTTTTGTTTATTCCAAGACTGTCAAAAAGGAATTTGTCGGCTATTGCTAGAATTTCTCTGTCGCTTAATTGTTTGTTTTGAGCGGAGGCAGCTTTATCGTAGGGTGAACCTGTGGTTCCGAATTTTATCTTTCTAATTCTAGGATATACAACCATGTAATATTCGTCACTGTTAAAGTAATAAACAGAACCATTGACGATATCTTCTGCTTTATTAGGATCTCCAGTGAATCCTAATTTTTGAGCAAGGGTTTGTATATAGTTCAGTTCCAGTTCTTTGTTGCTTGTTTCGATTGCGGGGAGAGAAGAAGGAAAATTAAAATCCGACTCGGTGATCGTTGATTCAATTTGGATACCCGATGTTGAATAATATTGAATTTTAGGTTTTGGTATTTTTGATACAACACCGCCTTCTCCTGATCTGTTCGTGATAAGTAGGTAGATTAAGGCTATTACCACTCCGATAAAGAATATTATTATTATGTTTTTCTTTTTAATCATTTAGTTTATGGTATGGATCCGCATGCTCCCGAACAACCGTACTGAACCGTTTTTGGAATATATGGTGTTGTCATCTTTAGCCCTCTAAATTCGTAGTGTAAGTGCGGACCTGTACCGTCCGATCCGGTTGCTCCGATTGATTGTCCCATTGTAACCCTTTGTCCGTCTCTGACGCTAACTGCTGATAAATGTGCAAACCTGGTTGTGAATTGTTTTCCTCCGCAAGAAGAGATAACGTCAACGTATGCCGGTCGATAAGCTCCGTTTGTATATACAACCTTTGCCGTACCGCTGTGAGTTGCTTTTACATTCACACCTGGATATGTAGCAATATCTATGGCTTCAGCATTTCGGTGGGAGAAGCTTCCACCAGGTCCTTGTGTAAGAGGGAAACTTCCATCTACTGGCCAACCCTTGGGACATTCTTCCGGAGGGTTTCCGACGGAAACGGAAGCAGACGCTGCTGCTGTTACAGCTGGTTTTTCAGGGGTATCTGCGGTGATTTCCACGGTGTCTATTATTAAACAATTATCGAAACTACTAGTGATGTCTGCAGTGTATTCGAATTCATACGAGCCGGTTGGACTAATTGTTTCCGGGGGACTACTGATTTCGGGAACATTTGGATTCGGAAAAGTTTTATTACCAGACCTACAACTCGTTGAATATTTATTGCTTAGTTTGATATTTGACAATACGCCCTTTTTTGCAGTTATTTTGATTTTATATGTAACTGTGCCAAATGACGGACACCCTGCTTTGTTCATACAGTCTGTGGATACGGTTTTCTCGATTCCAATATAAGGTGACTCTACTGCACTTGAAATTGTTGATGGACTTGGAGGAACAATATAGGCTCCGGAATTGATAATAAAAAGTAAAATTGCCACCAATACTGGTATCGATATTATTCCGATAAGAAGAGGTACTCCTACTGAAGGAAGAACAACTGCAGAAAACAGTCCAGCAATTGAAGATCCTATTCCGGATATGACCCCCTTAATTCCAGACAAACCCCCGTTAACAGCTCCGAGGCCCCCCAGTCCTGCACCTGCTCCCATCAGGGCGGCACTTCCCATAAATGCCCCTCCGGCAAAAAGGGCAATTCCTGCAATTACAAATTCTTTTGAATTCTCTTTTATTTTTGAAACGAGGTCTTTAAGTTTGGAGATAATTTTTTCAAGGATCTCGGTTCCGATGTAAACAATGATGTTGCCTACAACCGGAGCAGCGGCAGTGGCGGCGGCTTGCCCGACGACTTTAGTTCCTATTTTTAAGGCAACCTTTGCAGCAGCTGCCTTAAGTGTTGTTCCTAATGCTTTTTCAGTACTTTTCTTGGCAACAAACCCGAACAATTGTTGACCGGCAGAGGAGATTAAATTCTTAAAAAATGAACCACCTTGTTGATACACTATTCCGTCTTCGCTTGAACCTTCGCTAACCGGATTAAAGAATACGGCCACTTCGGTTTGCGTTACACCGGATCTGGACGAAAGAAGAATATCGATATCTTTAACAGGGAAGGCAGCCCTGGCAAGGTTTGTTTTTATTGGATCTGTTTCAAGCCCTTGAATTACCTTAATAACATTTTCAATCTTCTTTGCATGTTTGGGATCGAGTTCAGGGAACTTCGATTGAATTTTTGTTTCAAGTTGTGTTGCGGATATACCTTGAGCCCATAAGTTTAAACCTGCTGCAACTGTACCTCCAGAATCTTTTGCAATTTCTTTTGTTGCATAAAAAATATTGGATCTGAGTGGGGCAAAAGACTGAAAAGCTTGAGGATCCGGCTCATCTGATTTCGCAATATTAATTCCCAAAGTAAATTCATCGGAATTGTTTATTTCATTAATCGAATCACTTTTCAATTCAGATGTTGCTTTACTTGCACTATCTATCTTGGGTTGATCTTTTCCTTGTGAAGAAGATACTGTGTCTTGAAAAGCTTCTTTAACTGCAACTTCGGGTATGTCTGTCTGCTTTGAGGAACCATCGATCGGAGTTTCTCCTTTGGGTTGTATATTAATTTTTTCACTTTCAAACAGTGTTTGTTTGGCTTTTAATCTTTTTTCGTATTCATTCTTTGTTTGATTAGCTTTGTCCAAATCTTCAACCAGTTCGTTCAGGTTAGAAGGAATAGTTTTGTCCAATCCTTTTCCGTCATGCCAGTTTTTAATTACTGAAGCAGCATTCTCAATACTGTCAGACTGTGTTGTCTTAAGGACCAGATCAAGAAATTCTAGTCGTTCAAAACCACCCCATTTAGAAAGATAGGGGAGTTGGGCTTTGCCTAATAGAAATATACTTTTTGCGACATCGGGGTAAAAAGCGATTACTCCTTTATAAAGAAAATCGATTGTTTTTTGGCTTGGGGAACTAAATTCACTTGTCATAACTTTCTCCTAAGGTTGCTTTTTCTTGCGGTTTTGTTGTAATAAGCGTGTGTTCTTCCTCAGAGGAGACAATCCTTATTGGTGCATGATGTGGTCCAGCAAAAAAGATTCCTTCTCCGACATTTGCACCCAGTAGTAGTTGTTTTTCTCCTTGAGAAAGATAAAAAACGTCGGCTATTTTGTCGATTGCGGCCGGGCTTTGTTTAAGAAGAAGCTGCATTGCTGAGTTCGTAACAATGGCTTTTCCAATATCTTGAGCCAAGAAGTCTTCTACGTCTTGGGTTATGGTTGTCAGTCCCAAGAAATATTTTCTTGCCCTTTTTACGACGGACCAAAGAAACTGTGCCGAATCCGGATATCTCATCATGTGCCAAGCTTCATCAACGATCATAATTCTTCTTTTTAAATCTTTCTTAACTCTGGTCCATATGTAATCGAGAATAATAAACATTGCAATTGGCCTAAGAGCATCTTGGAGATCTTTTACCGAAAATACGGTGAACGGATTATCGAGATTGATGTTAGTCTGTTTGTCGAATATACCCACAAAAGATCCTCTTACAAATTTTTCGATTCTGGCGGCGAGGTCCATTGCATCGGGAGTTTCCATCCCGATAAGTGCTTTATAAAGGTCTTCCATCAAAGGAGGTTCAAGTTTTTGAGTGGCCGGGTCTTGTGTTATTCCCTTGTTTCGGTATGTCATAACAAGGGCTCTGTCCAATAAGGCTTCCTGCGTGGGAGTAATTTGACCCATGATTACTTTAAAAAGAGAATGCAGGGAAAGGATTTTTAGGCCAAGTTGATTTTCTCCCTCTTCATATACCTGTGATAAATCGAAGGGATTAATTTTTGAAGGAGAATTAAATGAAAATGAAATGTATTGTCCTCCTGCGGCTTCCGCCAGAGCTTTGTATTCTGCTTCCGGATCAAGAACAATTACTTCGGTTCCAAGCATTAGAGACCTTAAGGCTTCGAGCTTAACAAAATATGATTTACCGGCTCCGGAAGTTGCAAAGATTGTCATATTTGCGTTCTCCATTGAGAATCTGTCAAAAATAATAAAAGATTCGTTCTCAGAATTGGTTCCGTATAGAATACCCGTATCCGAAGAAAGTTCAGCCGAGGTGAGGGGAAATGTAGTTGCCAACGAAGTAGTGTCCATGTTTCTGGTTATTGCCAGTTTGTCGATTCCAAAGGGAACTGTTGAAACAAACCCTGATTCTTGATCCAATGTCGCGTTTTTGGAGAGAATCAAAAGAGACCCAAGTGTGGATTTGATTTGTCTTGTAATATGGTTGAGTTCTTCGACACTGTTGGCGGGAATTGTAATATAGAACGAAAACTCGTAAAACCTTTCGGCTCCTTTAACAAGTTGTTCCTGTAAAGACCTGGCATCCTCAAGCTTGGCTTGTGTTGCAGGGTCAACAATTTTGCCTCTTTGCAGATCGGTTGATATTTCTGCTTCCATCTCGGCAATTTTCCTTCTTAAGTCATCAAGCACTGTTTTTCCCTCGACAGGGTAAATAAAGAAAGAAATATCCAGCGAACTGTCAAAATTAACCACCGGTTCAAGCCATCCGGGGGCAACAAATCTTGGATACCCCGCAATAAATATTGTTCTGAAATATACGTTGTTAATTTTTACGAAATCAAAATCAACTTCCAAAGATTCGGGGGCAATGATATCGGAAACTGACATGTCTTTTAAAGGAAGACCGACTGTTTGTTTTGCAATTTGCGGCTTGGGCATTAAAGGGAGTTGTCCTTTCTAACAGCGGGAGGTGTTGGATTGTAGATGTCAAAAAACAGTTCCATAAGGGCAGTTCTATTTAATTGTCGGAGCTTAAGTCCCAATCTTCCCGCCTGTCTTATCAGATGGTCTCTTCTGGGGTGAAGTATTACTTTAGCTTTTTTGACAACATAGGATTTCGAATAGGGAAGAGGTCCTCTCACGGGATTAAATGTTGCCTTAAATGATTTCGATATTCCCAGCTCTAGGGGCGAGAATGGAATAATAATATAGAATTTTTTCCCCAAAACATTTTTCTTTTTGATAGATTCAGAAATGAACTTTTTATATCCTTGCATTAAAGATGCAAGTTTTGGTGCAGTTATTTTCTTTTCCGCTTCGTCCAAGTACTTCATATAGTTTGTTATATCTTTTCTTTGGGTTCGGATTACTATCTGCATTGAGAAGGAGAGGGAATTAATGAGTGCTGCGTATGCCGCAATTACGGCTTGTTGCTCTTTCTCCGACAAAAGACCGAAATTAAGCGAAGTCGATTCCATTACAAGAGCGGCTCCGCCGTCTTTGTAAATTACGACATCGTCAACAATATCGACAACAGGAAGGTGATGCTGAGAAGTGTCTGTTAAAGGTTTGTCTGGTATTGATAGATAAGGGATTTTCATTGTGTAATGGCTGGTTGTTGTGATACTTCTTCAACCATAAGTATCTTTTCTGCAGTTTTTGCTCTAATCAATATCGGAGGAATCAGATTTCCTGTAGCGTCAAACGTCACAGGATCGAATATAAAGCCATCTTTCTCCGTAATAATCTCATACCTACCGTTCATGAGTGGAGTAACCACCATGAAGTGTCCGAGCATATTACTTCGGAGTGCTCTTACTGGCCTTCCGGCGGAGTCTCTGATCTCCAAGATAGCACCATTTAAAATCTTTCCTTGATTATCAAATATTTGACCTACAATTGTGTTGGGCTGTGTGGGAGGTGTGGGAGGTGATGCATGCATCGAAAATTGTGCTGGGATTACGCCTTGTGACATTTGGGATCGCATTGTCGGTAAAACGGTATGGGTTTGAGTCGTAACATTTTGTGCAGGTTGAGGGACATCTCTTTCTTCAACAACAATGTTGGGTTTGTAGTTATTCCCCAACACTTGAGTGGGAGCGTTTTCGGGAATTCCAATCTGACCTTTTGGTTTGTCGATTGCTTGTGTTTGTTCAACCACCTTTTGTGTTCCTGGTATTGCAAAGAGTTGTGTTATTGAATTTAGAAAATTGTTTTCAGCTAATTCAAACTTGCCGAACAAGGATCCACTTGTGGGGTGCTGGACATAGCCCGCCTGTTGCTGAGGGGTTTGCTGTTGTGGAACTTCTTCGTCCTGAAAATATTTTTCGGGAGCAGGTGCCTTTGCCCACGCAAACATCGTCGGCGAATAAATTGATTTAAAGAAGGCAACAATCCATTTTTCGAGAGGTCTTTCTTCAAAGGGCAGAAATGCAAGCGCAACTCCAAGAAGCGCAAAAAAAATAATTAATGGCCATTTAACAATAGCTGGAAGGGAGGATGCATAAAAAAGAAGCGAGACCAAACAGCCTCCCGCAAGCTGAAAAAACTGTTTTAAAGTCATGTCTCCAACCAACCTGAATTGGTAAGAAGAAATCTGTTGTGGTATTGCGTGCTGTTCCATAGACAGTAAGGAGTATTTTGATACCCTTAGATTTAGGTTACCGCGTGAAGAAAGTTACGCAAGAGGCTCACCTTTTCACAAGTCGTATTTGAAACTCGCACTAATTGAAGATAAAATTATGCTATGGCAGAGTTTATTGGCAATCGCGGTACATATTTTCAAAAAGATGGTGAGGATGGTGCTCAGGAGAATGATAGGATACTACGAGAAAAATCTTTACCAATCGATAAGCAGAAAGATTTGGACAGAAAATTTCTTTATGCTGATAGCAGCTTCGTTTCGTTGGTTGACCACCTCAAAAGCATAGAAGGCGAACCAAATGAGCAACAGAAAAAAGAATTAGAAAAAGATTGGGAAGGGATTGCTGTTGCCGAGCTTAAACAGATTGACTCTTTGCTTAACGATCACTTTCTTAAATTTAAAAACCCCTATCCTTATGACACAAGATCCGCTTCCGGGTGGTTTGAAAACATGAATCAGTACATTGATAAAGCCAGAGGAGAAGAGTGGGGAGAAAAGCCTGTTTCAAAAGCATGGTTAAAAAGAATAGAAGCAGATTCTGCGTGGGGAGACAATAGTTTAAAACTGCTGGTTGGACTATCTGGTGCTCTTGACAGATTTTTCGACGGAGGAGCAATGATTTCGGAGTGGGTGCGAAATAGATTTAGAAGCGATCCTGTTGCCAGCAACTTTGAGGTAGCTTTTTCCAAGGATGTTCCTGGCCTTGCTGTTGATAGTGAGGCGAAAAAACTTCTTTCAGGAGAAGCATCCGAAGGAATGAGAGAAAAAGCTATTAGGTATCAAGATGACGGAATGTATTGGAGAATGGCAGTCTCTGCATATCATCAATACGATTACACAAAACCTCAGGATTTATCCAGAGCAAAATCCCCCGAGGAACTTGGAACTGTATTAATGGATATAAGCCCCGTAGAAAGAAGGTTCCTCGAAGGACTTTTTGCCCTTCCTTCAAAACCTGGAAGTAGTGGCCTAATCGATGTAAAAATTAACGGAAATTTAATAAGGATTCCTGAAACTGTAATGAATTGGCATGCCATGTCTAGCTCGGAGGAGCTGAAGAGAAAATATATTGCAACGATGCAAGCCTTGATGATTGAAAACGCAAGGGAGAATTTGGATCTATGTGAAGAACAAAAAGCAGACGGATCGAGGGGTTTCAATGAAAACCTCCTTAGTGATTTGCAGGATAGAGTCTCTAAAAGAAGAGATAACATTTTGGCTGAATGGTTTAGTCCTGAAAAAGATTACGACACAATGCTTTCCGGAGTTGTGGCCAAATCGGGTATTGTTTACGACTGGGGAAACATGAACTCTGCGCCCATGGCATGGGGATATGACTGGTCTTTGTCAGAAGAAGAAGTGGATGGACAAAAAACGTACAAACTCAAAAAAGAAGTAACAACAGGAGGAACAACTGCTTCAACTGACAGCAATACTCCTCATTTTTGGGCTTTTAATGATATTACAACCAGGGGTAAAGAGTGGCCCGGGGGATTATTGCCATCACCGGCAGAAGACTTTATTTTGGATACAAAAGAGAGATCTCCATATGAACTTGCCAAATTTGATATGAATAAAGACCCTGAAATGAAAAGAGCATATGAAGATGTATGGAAACCTTTTACGGATAAAGGTAAAACGATTTCTTTCCCTCCCGAAGTTAAAGCGTGGTTTGATAAATACATGTGGGGATATAAAACATCCTTAAAATTAAATAATGGAGAGAATGTGTATCTGCCCATGTTTATGTTGCCATACAACAAATCAATAAATTTTTTGGACACGATATCTTTAAGCAAAGAGGGGCAAAAGATAAAATACAAGATGGTTTCTGACAACAAAGGTGGTTATGAGGTTGTAGCAGATAAAAAAACAATTTGGGATGAACTTCGATTGAAAACCAAGCTATCCGAGATAAATTGGCAAAGCATGGGTGACCAGGCCCTTTATCGTTGGCTAATTACGATAAGCCAAAAAGCAAAATACTATACGACATACAAAGATAAAATGAACAAAGGTAACGAAGGCCAATTCCTTGATTTTTATGGCAAACCCGATCAATTGGCAGAATTTATCAAACGAGTAGAGTTGGGAGAAAGAGACGAGAGAATACCGACAGGAATTTCTATGTTAATGACTATCCCGATGTTGGTTGTTGCTCAAAGAGCCGAGATGCTTGGTGTTGTTGGAAAACAATGGAAGGCATCGGGAACAAAAGAAGCTTGGGGAGCAGATCTTTCTGGCTGGCTAAAAGAAATGAGGGGAGTGACTAGTAAAAAAGACGGTATACAAAACTTTAATTTATTAATGCATAGATTGACTCGGTTTTATGGATTCATATATGCAAGGATGGCAAGCCTTAAAGCAGAAAAAGACATAAGGAAGAAACAAGATGAGTATGACGAAATGAAAGAATACTTAAATTCGATGGGTGTAGGGTTGCCTACACAGTCTGTCTAAGAGAATGCTACCTCTTTGATGGGTCTATTCCCGCCGCTTTTAGAAGCCCAGGAAGGATGTTTTCTTTATAGAAAGAACTTTGGTTAACCTTTAGTTTACCAGCGGCATATTCAACACCCTTCAACGTTAATCCAGCTCGACCTTGGTTTATAACAGGTTCGGTAAATCCTACAATCGGTTTTGCAACTGGTCCAATAGCTTCTCCGATGGCGGTTCCATATTCAAATCCTTTGCCCGACATAATCCCTTGAATTATTTGTACCACTTTTGGAATCATCAATAAAATTACCAAACTTACGATTATATACAGAAACGCCATAAAGGGGTCTCCTGCGGCAGGATTGTTTGTGTTTCCAACCCCGCTTAACAGAGGGGGCCAACCATCAGAGGAGTTGGCAGATATCAGATTAAAATCTTTAATCCAGGAAAATGAAACCTGGTTTTTTATTGTTATAAGAACGGTAGCCAAACCTCCGATCAAAAAATACATTGAAATATACCACAACAATCCAACGGTAGGAAATACTGCAAGGTTTGAAACCATTCCTCTGAGCCAACTTCCAAAACCAACGGAAGGAGAAATCATTCCCAAGGAAATTATAAATGGGGCAAAGATGGTATTTAGAATTATGTTTGCGTAGGTTTTCAACATAACCCATACTATTTTTATCAATGCAATAAATAATACAACTGACAACAAAATTGTGATAATAATTCCAAACCCTATTACTCCTGCAGTAACTCCTGGAAAAATCGAAGCAAATATTAAAGAAATTATTCCATTATTGCCCAGAATTACAACAATTAAAGCTAAGAAAAAAGCCCCAATATAAATCAGCAGTAACCCAAAAATACCAGTTTCTGCAAAGCCACTTGTTAACATGGTAAAGGTTCCTAAGGGCGAACCACTTATGCCAGTTAAACCTGGAAACCTGAAGAACAAACTAATGAGCGCAATTGCCAAATACATCAGATCAACCAACAGTCCTGCTATCGCATAAGAAAAAGTAACAAGAATAAGTGTAATTGCAATTTTGGGTAGCGCTGATTGAACGGATATTACCGCCTGAGGTGAAATTTTTACCCTGAACATAATCATAAAAGCAAATGCAATGATTACAAAAACAAACAAAGCGTAAGACATATCTCTGAAATTCTTCCAAAAAGTTAATGCTGGATCCAAAGCTTTAAAACCAAAACCTGTTTGTTGTGCGTGGGCTGAAGGAATAATTTTCAGATCAGCAAGATTGTTTTTTATGTAAGTAATTCCGGAAAAAGGTCTGTCTGCAAATACCGCTGAAAGGAATGTGGTATTTGTCTCCTGGCTTAAAATAGAATTCTTTGGAAGCAGATTGTTAATGCTTTTTGTACAATCCTTAATATCCTTGGACATTACACAACTAAAAGCCTCACCGTTTCCGTTCGAAGATGAGTTTAAAATGAAGTAGAAAAGTCCGTAAATTACCCACTGTACTTGAGCTGCGGTATATCTTTCTCCGAATATTTCATCTGAAGGGGAATCGTTTACTTTCTTGTACCATTCCTGAAAAGATTGGTTATACCAGGTTCCGTTTTGGGATTGGGCGTAGGTAACCGAAGGCAAAAATGACATGGCAAACACCCAAAAAGCAAAAAAAGACAACAGAAATTTCTTGAGCATTCCCTAATTTTACAATAGCTTCATTAAATCAACAATGTTCTTTATTTCAACAGTTGGAATTCCTTGATCCATGTTTCGGCGGTTTCTTGGATATATTCTCTTCCGCTAAAGACAAAATACAGATCTTTGACATTAACACCCTTCGAAGACAATCTGTTTTTGATTTCATTAAAAGAATCTATAAAAGCTACTGCGTCGGGATTTTCAGAAGGATTGGAATTTTGTATTTGATAGTCAATTCCATATATTTCTATATGGACAAGGTACTCGGGATCTTCGGGTATAGTATATACATTAAGGGTTGTTAGTCTTTCGTTGCTGGTTTTAAAATTCTCCACATAAATTGGCAGAGAGGACTCGAGCTTTTTCTTTGTTTCGATTGCTTTTTTTGTTTGTGAGGAATTTTCATCGACCTGATTTTCTATTCCCACAGGAAGAAGGAAAGAGCCCTGGAATATATATTCATCAGACTCTTTTTGTGTATCTTGTTCTGTTTCTTCCGTTTCTTTTTCTTCCTGAGGCAGGTATATTTTTATGGAAGATAAAACAACCACGACGATTGCTATAAGAGCAATAATTAATATTCCTTTTCTTTTAATAAAAAATTCTTTCATTTCGACGATTTCATTACCTCTATGGCAACTGACAATGCGCCAGGTCTTTCGAACGGGGGATAGGGTGTACATTGTGTATGGTCGGCACAATATATTAACCACATCTCTAGGTGTCTTGAGTCCAACCATGCGGTTGGGTATGGATCATCTATCCCTTCCGGAGGTGGACATGGCCCCGTATAACCAAGACCTCTTCCGCAATTTCTATTTCCTCCTCCATTATAGCGGGAAAGAGCAGTGATTAATTGATTCCAGTTTGAAATTTTACCTCCCACCTTTGCTTTTATCTCATTGCC
Organism: uncultured Gammaproteobacteria bacterium; assembly: GCA_964617045.1. Classification (GTDB taxonomy): domain Bacteria; phylum Patescibacteriota; class Microgenomatia; order UBA8517; family UBA8517; genus CAZTVZ01. The sequence goes on from CAZTVZ010000003.1 coordinate 114,963, forward strand.
GGCTTGGATTGCTGATTGCAGTAAAGAACCGCTCAATGCACCTCCGTTTTGCAAAGATTGGTTCAAATTATTTGATCCTTCCATATGGTGTACACCAGCAAGAACTTGACAAGGAACTCCGGTTTTCTTTTCAGCTTGTGCATAAATATCCATCAATTTGTCTGTTAATTTTGGCTTAATATATCGTTTAAAGTAATCGCTTGCTTTTGAGGTTGAACTTCCCGGAGGACTAAGTTTTTTCAGGCCAGTTCCGCATGATGTAATCTCGTCTGGAGAACCCCAAGAGATTTGTTCACCATATCCCTTAGGTCTTAGTAGTGTTTGGATTCCAGTTAATAAATATTCATCCATTCCTCCAAGGTGGGGGAAATAAACTTCGGATGTTTGGTTCACGTCTCCCGTGTATGTAACCTTTGACGATCCTGGAATATCCAAGATTGCACCAAAATCAGTACCTTTTCCAATCTTCGGGAATATCTTTTTAAATATTGATGCGGGACCCCCGACTAGTCTTTCCCAGATTTCTTCAATTTGGGGTGTTTCAGTTGCTGTGCCAAGATTTATTGTTACCCCTTTATTACATACTCCGTATTCATACGCTTCAAATGTACATGAATACTCGATGTCATAGGTAATATCCACTTCCAATGCTCCTGGAAAGGTTTCCTCTCCCGGGTTTGTTCTAACATTAAGCAGGTTACACCCTTCATTTTCGGGTGGATCTACCGTGTTGGTGGAAGAACCTGCTCCGGATTGGCCATGGGGTACATACGTTTTTTGTAGAAGGCTGGATGTTCCGACCACTTCTTCCGTGTGGGAAAACCAAAGAGGGGCTCTCTCAACAATCAAGTCTACATTTTCAATTTTTACATCCGGATCACTTGCGGTGACATTTTTGGAATCAATTGTTAGGGCTCCTTTTCTGTCTTCGGTTGACGAAAGAGGGATGTTTTGGAAGAGTCTGGAGTAATAATTGGGTTTAAGAAAATTGTCAATACAAATTACAACCTTTACCCCTCCGAAAAAGGGAATTGTGGGGGCAATACAAGTGTTTCCTCTCCATTCTTCATAAGCAACTAAATAATCTTGCAAATCGTCAAACTCAGGATCCGATGCTTTTGGTGGTTTTCTGGAATCGCTGTTCCAATCCGAGAGCCTCAACTCCTTTTTTAAATTGTTGGCTATTCCGTCTCCATAGCAAGAGACCGGAATTCCTCCAACGACAATATTTTCTCCGGTGAATGGGTTATATACAGGAAGACTAACGCCGTAATAACAACCGACTATTTGATTATGCCTTTCGTCTGGCTTGCCTGCTTTTTCAATTTGTTCAATTTTTGCGTCATTTATTATTTCCAAGGGTAGAAGTTTTTTTAATGGTCCTGAAAAATCAACAATTTTTCTTATATCTTCATCACTGTCCGATAGGGGACGATATTCAGCTCTTCCGTTTACTCCGTTTAAATACCAGCTTACATATTCATTCATTTTTTCTGCATCATCCAACGACTCGTTTTGATTTGTTGAATTGATTACATCCTCGGTGTTTCCCAATATCGGGAATTCGATATCCGATACGTCGATATTGAAATACCTGTTAACGTCTTTTTTGGAATATTCACACTTATATTTTCCATTGCCTATGGATTTGCAATTGGGGGCAACGGCAGGAGCAATCAATTGAGCGCTGGATACAGAATCGCTTACCGAAAGTGCATTTCCACAAAACTGAGCAGTATCTTTGACCTTTTCTTCACAAGCGCTTTTTTGATATGGCCTTAGAGAATGAAACTCCTTTGATGAAGTGTCGGTACAATCAACGGAATTTGAGGGCACTTGAGCTTCCGACGGAGAAGCTAATATAAAAAAGAAAATCATAGCCATCAAGAAAATGGCATTTTTAACAAATGAGGTCATATTAATTATTTTCCTATTATTTGGAATTCGGTTACTTTAGCACCGGTGAGAGTTTCTATGAGTCTTAATATCAAGAAGGCTAGAACAAGAACGACGATTCCGATTATTGCGTAGGTAAGAGTTGCTTTTGCACCCTCAATCTTCTTAGGATCTCCGCCAGATGTCAGATAGTTGAATCCTCCGACGAGAAGAAGAATGAATAAAACGATCCCTCCAAAGCCCAAGATGACTGATACTACGTTGGAAAATAATCCTTCCAAGCCTTGAATTGTTGCCACACCGTCTTTAGTCTGAATATTGCTGTTCATGACAAATAGAGTTTAACAAAAAAGAAAGGAAAGATGAAGAAGGTACAAGCTTAAAGAGCTGTGGGGAGTGTAAGCTCAAAAATGTTAACACCGAAGAATGTGTTAATGAGTTGCACTATTGCCCAAGCCGCAAATACGATAACCAAACCAACCAAAGCTGCTGTTATTTGGTTTCTAGCAGATTCTGTTTGTGCTTTGTCACCGCCTGAAGCAATCCATTTAATTCCACCTACAACAAGAATGAAAAAGAAAACCAAAGCTGCAATAACCAAAACAAACCTTATTGCACCTGAGATTATTCCTCCAACCGTAAGATTACCGAGTTGGGAAAATTGACCACCCGGTTTTAAATTTACTTCTGCTGCTGCAATTAAGTTTTCCATCTCTATTTGTATTATCAGTCTAAAGCTAAACTCATGTCAAGACCCAGCTTATTTAATCTGCAAAGGACCAATATCAAGAGTGAGAATATTGATACCGAAAAAGTTTTCGATAAGCTTGATGATTGCAAAAGTAGCCAAAAGAACAACAATACCGATAATTGCATTGGATATTTTTCCTCTGGCCGCTTCAAGTGCTCCTTTGTCTCCACCCGATGTTATCCATTGAATTGCTCCGGTAATCATTACGAAGAAAAACACCAAAGCTCCTATCGCGAAGATAAGACCAACAAGAGCGGGGATAAGAGATTGAACAAAAGATACCCCGGTTTTACCACTTAGTTGGGGTGTGGCGGGATTAGTTATTTTTTGAGCTAAATAATTCATCTTATTTGTACAGCCTTAAACATTTTTCCTAAATCAAGAATATCCGGTATTCCCAAAATTGTTCCAATCAAATCAATGATAAAGATGGCAGCAATCAGAACAACAAGACCGATTATTGCATTGGTAATCTTTTTTCTGGATGTCTCCAAAGCTCCTTTGTCTCCACCAGAGCCGATCATTCCAACTACTCCGGTAAGAAAGACAACTAAAAACCAAATAATCCCGATAATTGTAACGATACCCACGAGAGAGGAGAGAAAACTTGAGAAAGTATTAACGGCGTTATTTCCAGGATTTCCCAAAGGACCAAAACCAGAGAATCCTCCGGATGGTGCTAAATCAATGTCTGCTAAATATTTCATGGTGTCGGAATGGACGGCTTAAGTATAAACATCGGATCACCGAAAAGTAATTGTCCAAATATTGCGGCAAGAACAAAGGCTCCTGCAGTTACGGCCAAACCCAAAAGTGATTGCCATATCTTTGCCCAAGCACCTGCAATTTTTTTAGGATCATCTCCTGCGGAAAGGAATGCATAACCGGCGAGAAGAAGATTCACAAGAGTAAATATTCCTGCACCAACGACCATCGCCCTAAATACCATGTTCAAGAGATTTCCGATAGCTCCTCCTTCAACTGTGCCGAATTGTTGTTCAATCTGTGCGGGTGGTTTAATTGTTCCGAATATATCGTTCATCTTTATGCTCCTAGCAGTTTAAGACCTGTAATGATCTCAATTATGCGTACAATCCAGTATGCCACAAAGACTATTCCAAATCCAATTAAGGCCGAAGTGAGGGACTTCTTTGCTTTCTCCAATTCTTCGGAATTGTCTTTTCCTGCCCCCGCAATTATGGAGTAACCGGCGGTAATGAAAACAAAAAGAAGAATAACTCCCGCAACAGCAAAAGCGCTGTTTAGAAGAATAGTAACAAGGTTGCCGATATTTTGTGTTACCCCAAAAGGGGAACCGAAAGTGTCGCCGATATTAACTGCAATTTGATTCATGGCCATATTTTATCAGATTTATTTGAAAACGCTTTGTATGGAAGGAATGTTAAATACGAGCCCGATAATTTGAACTATCCAATAAGAGACAAATACAATGACAAAACCAACCAGTGCGGAAGATATTTTTGCTTTTGCCCCCTCCATCTTTTTGGGATCATTTCCCGCCGTCATATAAGAAAGGCCTCCAATAATCAAAAATACAAGAAGAGCAATTCCAGATATTGTAAAGATCCAGGGGAGTAGGGAGGTAATCATCTCTCCGATTGAGCCGTTTTTGATATCCAAAACACCACCGCTTGGCGCGGAATTTCTTAGTAATTCGGAATAGTTTATGGCCGCCATATTATTCGAGTCCTGGTAGTCTAAGTATATCAACACCGATTACTTTCAAAATAAATATTGAAAAAATGAGCATTATTAATCCTGCAATTGCGGATGTTAGTAGTTCTTGCCCCGCCTTTAATCTATTTGGATCACCTGACGAAGTCATTATCTGGAAAGATGCAATTACAATTAAAATAAAGGCAATTCCCCCTCCTATTCCAAAACCCCATCTTAAAATCCAGCTGATAAGAGCATTCTGATTTCCAAAGGGAATACATCCAATTGCCGTATTGATTTCGCTGTCGCTTTTACACCCGGCTGTTGGTCCGTTTGTTGCAGCCAACACTGTTTGAGTCTTAAAAAACAAACCCAACAAAGAAATGGCAGAAGAAACAAAGAATTTTTTCATAGATATGCATATTTTAGATTAAATATGAAAAAAGGAAAAGCGGACTTGCACTGGTATAATAAAATGTCTATGAAATTCAACTCATTTATCAGATTCATTGGAGATCTTTTGATAGTGATTTCTCTTTCTCTTGTTGTTGTCAGAATTGACACAACAATCAACGCTTCGAGTTGTCCTGCCTCTGATTATGATTGTCAGATAAATGAAATACAAAAAGAAATTAATGCTCTATCTCCGGCTCACGAAAAAAATAAAACCGAACTGTCTTCTCTAAAAAAACAATTGGATGATTTGAACAAGAGAATTACTTCTTTGTCTGCCCAATTAAAACAGGTTGAAGCAGAAACCCAAGCAAGGGAAGAGGATCTGGCTTATGCACAAACGATTTTTGAAGAGAAAGCAAACAATCACTATAAATTCATACGTTTATATGATCCTTTAATGCCATTCTTGTTTTCCGAGAATGCAGTTAGTGCGTTTAGAGAATTAAATTTCAGACAAAAAGCCGCAGACGAAGACAGGAAAACAATGGATGAATATGCTGAAGATTTGGCAAAACTCAAAACAGACAAAGATTCTTTGGAAAAAAATAAGGCTTCGTTGGCATCGGCACAAAAATCGGTCAACGAGCAATATAAGTTTATGGAATCTGAAGTTGGAAAAGTGGAAAGTTATATTTCTTCTTTAACTGCAAAACAAAGCGAACTTGCTGCTTTAAAAGCAGGAGGTTTTTCAACATCTGTTGGAGAAACCCCCACAACATCGGAACCTTGTTCCGGACAACCGGGTTCAAGTAATTTCTGCGATCCGGGTTTCAGGCCTGCCTTTGCTGCATTTTCTTTTGGAGCTCCTCACAGAACCGGAATGAGTCAATACGGAGCATACGGAAGAAGCAAGTCGGGACAAAATGCCGAAACGATACTGTCCGCTTATTATCAAGGGGGATCTTTGAACAAAAGCTATCCTGTCCCCGACACGATAGGTGTTTCCGGAATTGGGAGGGTATCTTTTGAAGACAATTATTTGTTGGGTATTTACGAAGTACCCGAAAGCTGGGGAGACAACGGTGGGTTTGAAGCATTGAAAGCACAGGCAGTAGCTGCAAGAAGTTACGCACTGGCGGTTACCAATAATGGAGCGGGAACAATCTGTACATCTGAATCCTGTCAAGTCTATAAGCCTCAATTAAAAACAGGAAAGTGGGCGGAAGCGGTGAGGGCAACAAGAGGATGGGTTTTAACGGTTAACGGATCACCAGCAAAAACCTATTTTGCGTCGACAGCGGGAGGATGGACAATATCCCAATGGGGTTGGTCAGGTATCAAAGACGCATCGGGTGATTGGCCGGCAACAGCATACGAAAAAGTGGGGGGATCCCCATGGTTTTACAAAGGTTGGTACAAAAGCAGAAGTGGTTCAACTTGTGGAAGAAGTAATCCCTGGTTAACTTCCGAAGAAATGGCGGATATCCTAAACGCAAGATATGTACTGGATGGTAACGGGGGAGACAGCTCCAGAATATCCCCAATAGATACGGGATGTTGGGGAGGAAATCCTTACTCGATGGCAGAATTAAGATCTATCGGTGGGTACACTTCGGTTTCCGGCGTTTCAATCGTATATGGCAATGACGGGGCAACACAATCCGTATCTTTATCCACCAATAAAGGATCGATTCAGTTGTCAGGAGCAAAGTTCAAAGAAGCCTTTAATTTACGTGCACCAGGATACATTGGTTTAAAAAGTTCATTGTTTAATATTGAAAAACTTTAATATTTTGCGTTTTTGAGCTTATATACCTATAATCAGTCAGAAAATGCCGGATATATTTATAAATAAGGACATTAATAAAGAAAGCCCGAATCTTCCCCGGGGAAAAAATGAGGAAAATCTGGATCCTGTTGAAGAGCCGAAAACAAAAAAAGAACTGGAATCATTACCCGGCCACACACATAATCCGCTTTCTTCGTTTAATTATTTCCCCGAGCATGTAAATTTTGAATCTCAGGAAAACGAAGAAAAAGTAGTACTTCTTTTGAGAAGGCATCCAATTACCAATGTTGGCTGGATTCTCGTAACACTCGCCTTATTTATTGCTCCTTCAATAATTAAATCTTTGGGTCTTTTGGATTTGCTTCCTGCCAACTATCAGTTTTTCGCCTATATTGCCTGGTACATTTTTATCTTTACATACGCTTTGCAAAGCTTTTTGGGATGGTATTACAATGTCCATATCGTTACTGACGAAAGGATTGTCGACGTCAATTTCTCCAATTTAATTTACAAGCAGGTAAGTGACGCAAACATAGATAAAATTCAGGATGTGACATACAAAATGGGAGGGGTTGTAAGAACAGTTTTTAATTATGGTGATGTTGAAATTCAAACCGCTTCCGAAGTCCCAAATTTTAAAATGGAGGCCGTTTCGGATCCAAATCGTATTGCAAAGATATTGCAGGAATTAAGAATTGAAGAACAGCAGGAAGCTTTGGAGGGGAGAATAAGATGATACCCATAATCGGAATTTCTATTTGGACGATAATAAAGATCTTTGTGATTATCGGTACCGTTATGTTTACCATTTTTTCTCTTGTTGTTGTAAGACAAGCAAAACTCATGACCGATACGTTGGAGTTGGGTTTTGAAGGAATAATCAAAATTTTGTCATATATTCATTTGGCAAGTGCTTTAATTCTTTTGATACTTGCCCTGACCGTTTTATAAGTCAGTGGATAAATTCAATATCATATCTGCAAAAATAACCGGAAACCCGGACCCTACCGGATGGTCTCAAGTTCATGAATATTTACCGGAAGATCTAGAAAAATTACAAAACAGAGGACACCTATTTGCCGTAATTGGAACATCAAGAAATGAACAAGGGGTGGATAGTGTTGCAACCGGAAGGGAGATTCTTTCCCGACTTCATGAGGAATATTACGGCAAAGAAGAAGGTACTCCTTTTAATGTTTTGAAATCCGCTTTGGAAAAAGTAATTTCCGAATTTAAAGAAAACTGGGGTGAGGTGGAAATATCCGCAATGGTTTCATTGGGGGATGTTGTCTATTCTGCAGCCGGAGGTGGTGGGCAAGTACTTATTTATAGAAATGGAATGACTGCAACAATAATTGACAGTCGTGGAGGAGAGGTTGCTTGTGCATCCGGTTATCCCAAAGAGAACGATATTATTATCCTTTCCACGAAAGAATTGATGGAATCGATACCCTTGGGAATTATTAAATCAGCGCTATCCGCATTGGAACCTCAAATAATTGCCGAGACTCTTGCTCCCAAGGTACTTACCTTAACGGATAGTGGTGCTTTGGGATTGGTTGTTGCCAAATTCAGTAAAGAACCACAACGAGAAATTCCAACTTTTACGGCTCCGAAACAAGAGGTGGAAGTGCCAAACCAAATTCTAATGCCATCCAAAGTTGAAGTTCCAGGTTTTATTAAAAATACATTCAACAAAATTAAATACGATATCACTAAGAAGTTGGTAGGAACCTTGCCCGAAAAAAGAATATACATTAAAGGAGGAGGGGAAGAGGAAAGTTTTTCTCCAGCCAGAAAAAGAACCGCACTCGTGGGGATACTTCTTCTTGCAATACTTCTTGTAAGTATTGGATTCGGAATAAGACAAAAATCTTTGAAGGAAAGTAGGTCCAAATATATTGACCGACTGACAACCGCCCAAACTCAAATTGAAGAAGCGATCACCCTCTCTTCCGTAGATGAAGCTCGGGCAAGAGAACTATTTGGAAACAGCAAATCAATAGCCGATGCCCTGGTTTCAGAAGGAATAAAAGATAAGGATTTGGACGTACTCATTGCAAAAATTAACGATAACCAGGGGAAAATACTAGGTGAGTACAAACTCAGTGCGGAAACTTATCTGGATCTATCAATTTTAAGCGACGGTTTTTCTGGTGATGATATCGTCGGATCTTCTGAAAAATTCTACGTTTTGGATAAAAAGGGAAAAAAGATTGTCAGCGTGGTATTCGGAACCAAGAAAACGCAAGTAGTTGCGGGTCCAGATCAAGTGGGGGACGTAATTTCATTTCTTGCCTATGAGGACAATACATACATTGTGAACAGCGAAGGAATTAAGGAAACCGGAGAGGATATTTTAATAGACAAAGATTGGGACGGTGAAGTATTGCCTTATGCTTATGCAGCCAACATTTACTTGCTGGACAAGACTGCAAACAATATTTGGAGATATTCTGCCGCGGAAGGTGGTTTTGGTAGCAAAAATTCTTGGTTGGCACCAGGTATTTCTGCCGACTTTTCAAGAGTAAAAGCAATTACCATAGATGGATCAATCTGGACACTAAGCGATTCCGGAAAAATATTCAAATTTACCAGAGGTAGTCCTCAAAACATGAGTAATACAGGAACCGTTCCTGAAATAACCAGTGCAGATTCTATCTACACCAATGAAACATTGGAAGGAGTATATGTTCTTGATACAAACGGTAAAAGAATAATTGTACTTGGCAAAGACGGAAAATATAAAGCACAATATATATCCGACGACTTATCTGAAGCACTTGATCTTGTTGTTTCGGAAAAAGATAAAAAGATTGTGTTTTTGACTCCAGGAAAACTTCAATTCCTGGAAATTAAATAGGTGGAGACGGCGGGAATTGAACCCGCGTCCGAAAAATAGCAATAAAAAACTACTACAAGCTTAGACATCTTTTAAATGTCCCAAGGTTAAATAAGATGACGAAATCCCCAAGGTAAGATTTTACCGGCTTATTCGAATACCCAAAATCTAATGGCATCGCGGCATCTCAAACAGGGTTGATGCCCTTAAGGTACGGTTTGAGAAACGCATCCTTAAAGACAGTAGTCAGAACGTTTTTAGGCGTAGGCTACGGCGTAACTTTGTGAGTTGACGCTTTATTTTGACCCCTTTTTACAAGTGTAGGTCAAACTTGGCTTGCAGTTTTTTAATGTACTTCCCGTCGAAACCGGTCGTCCCCAGGTTTATCTTAGCTTGAACTCACGCTCAAGCTCACGGTCAATATCTTTACGCTTCAGGGCTTCCTTCTTTTGGAACTTGGATTTGTGCCTGCCCAAGGCTAATTCACACTTAATGAAGCGACCCCGATTATATAGCTTTGTGGGTACCAAATTCAACTTTTGCTGTTTTGCCAGAGTGAGAAGAGAGAGGAGTTCTTGTCTGTGTAAAAGAAGTTTTCTCATTCTTGTAGGGGCATACTTTATTTGTCCGTCAACAGGAATATTCGCATTAACCAAATAGAGCTCTCCGTCTACAACTTTTACTACCGCTTGAGAAAGATCAGCTCTCCCGTTTCTTACGGCTTTTGCCTCTCCTCCTTTGAGCATTATTCCAGCCTCTATTTTGTCGTCGCCGAGTTTATAAATATAAGCTGCTTTTTTATTTGTAACTGCCATAGCTATATTATAAAGCTAATGGACCTTTTGGGCATTATTTTCCCCAGAAAATGTTTCGGGTGCGGCAAATTTGGCAGCTATGTATGTGGTAGTTGTATGGAAAATATGGGGGAAATAGTGCAAATTTGTCCGGTATGCAAAAGAAAATCATTAAAGGGATATACCCACAAAAGATGTAGGTCCGAATCTTCTCCCGATCGACTTATTATTTCCTTGCCCTATAAAGGATGGGTAAGAAAAGCGATACATACAATGAAGTATAAATATGCGTTTGACATTGCAGGAAGCCTTGTTGATTCTGTCAACGACAGGCTAAAAAATATAAAGGGGAAGTATCTATTGGTTCCCTTACCGATTCACAGGAAGAAATTTAATTTAAGAGGATTTAATCAGTGTGCAGAGATATCAAAACTGTTGGCATTGCGAAAGAATTGGAAACATATTCCCGATTTACTTGAAAAAACAAAGATAACCAAATCTCAAGTTGGTTTGTCGAAAAAGGAGAGGGAGGATAATATTTATGGAAGTTTGAGAGTTAATCCCAAATACGAGCATTTCGAAACAATAAGTAGGGTAATACTTCTTGACGATGTTTGGACAACGGGGACGACCTTGAAAGAGGGGATAAGAATATTAAAACAATTTGGGTTTAAGCAAGTCTGGGGTCTTGTAATCGCAAAGCCAACAAGAACTTAAACACGTTCATTTCGTGTTTGGGAGGATTAATATCACCGTTTCTTATTAGCCTGGAATACTTTTTAATTATTTCGCTTCTGACTTTTATCCTTTCCAACTCCTGATGTTGTCCGAAAAATACCATTTCCCCCTTTTGCTGAAGTGCTGCCAGGGCAAGTCTCGCCTGGGTTGTCGAATCTTTTGCCTTATGGCATTGGTGGGAAAGGTATTGCAGATTTTCTGCGGCATTAATTTCTTCTTTGGTCCATCCCCAAAGTTTACCTATACATTCGGGAGTGAAATGGTCAACAGTTGTTGCAATGCCGTTACATCCTGGAGAGTGAGTAGGAGCTTCGCACCTCCTTACATTTTTGTCACGCTCCATGCAGACATAATATGAAAAGAAGAAGGGTTAATGCAAGAAGCAGATTGGCGGTG
>CAZTVZ010000004.1:0-85231 GCA_964617045.1 uncultured Gammaproteobacteria bacterium
TTACTCCTTAAAAATTAAAAATGAAAATTCGGGAAGCCCGCTTTTGGCCAGCCCCTTCGGGGCAAAGATAAAAAATTCCAATTTGCGCTTAAAATCGGCTGGCGAGCCCTCGCAGAGGGCGAGCCAACAAAGACATTTCCTAACTGGCGGTGTGCTTTCGAAAAAATTCGAACTGATTTCGCCCAAAATTTGTAGGGCGGGCGGAATTCCCCCCAGACCCCCCTTCCGCCCGCCCGCAGAAGCGACCCTTTCGGATTGAAAAACTGCCAAAGAACCTGAAAAAATATCGGCTCGAACTTCATTTTGGGCCAAAAGCGGGCTTCTCTCATTTTTAATTGGACTAAATTAATTTTATTTGTTATCATATTTATGAAAGGTTAGATACGCACCCATACTAATACTATCATACTTAGGAAACTATGAAAAATCAAAACAATAACGAAACCATTGGGGATAAGATAAAACAGCTTAGAAATAAGCAGGGATTAACGCAGGACGAATTGGCGAGAAAATCCGATCTTCCTTATACCACTCTGACCAAAATTGAAAGCAATGTCATAACGAAGCCGTCTATTCAAACAGTTGTAAAAATAGCCAATGGGCTTGGTATTACAATTGATGGTTTAATAAAGTAGATTATGCAACAAACAAAACAACTTTTAACAATAAAAGAAGCTAGTGTTTGGGCAAGCGATTTTTTAAAGCGCGAAATTAGCGAATCTAACATTTCATACCTTGTCCAATACGGAAAAGTTAAAAAACACAACGGGGGCAATTCCGTTTTTGTTGATATTGATGATTTGCAAAAATATTATGATTCATACAACGGGAATCGTGAGCTTGATTGGAAAAAAAAGCTCGGAAACGATCTTAATTGGGCACTATCTTTTGATAATTTGAGAGAAAAAGACACAACTAAGCATGTTCATCGTTTGCACCCCTATAAGGGCAAATTTATTCCACAACTTGTCGAATATTTTGTAGATGAGCATACAGACAATTTCAAAAAGAATATCTATTTTAAAAAAGGCGATATTATTCTTGATCCTTTCTCGGGCTCGGGTACTACGCTTGTTCAAGCCCATGAAATGGGAATCAATGCAATTGGTGTTGATATTTCACAATTTAATTGCATGATAACAGAAACAAAATTACTCGAATATGATTTACCGGCTCTTGAGAATGATGTAAGAAAATTAAGGCAGGCAATCGCAAACTATGAAGATGATAGCAATATCACCACTTTTGAAAATGAATTGTTGGCCAAAATGGCGAAATTCAATAATAAACATTTTCCAAGCCCAGAATTCAAGTATAAGGTTCAAAAAGGCCAAATAAACGAAAAGCAATATTCTATTGAAAAAGAAAAAGAGTTTTTAAAAATTTATAACGATCTTGTTAAAAAATATAAGATTGAGCTAAATCATTTTACTGCAAAAAACTTTTTAGACAGGTGGTATATTGCAAATGTTCGTAAAGAAATTAATTTTGCCTTTGAGCAGATTAAAAAGATTAAAGATGTTAAAAATAAAAAAGTTTTAGCTGTAATTTTGAGTCGGACTATACGATCATGTCGAGCAACTACACACTCAGATTTAGCAACTCTTAAAGACCCTCAAATTACAACTTATTATTGCTGGAAACACAAAAAAATTTGTAAGCCTCTTTTTTCGATAAAAGCATGGTTTGACAGATATGCCATAGATACCGTAAATCGTCTAAAATATTTTTCTAAATTGAAAACCGATTCTTATTTTGCTGTTCTCCCAACAGATTCTCGAACGGTTGATATATTTGATGAAATAGAAAAGAGAAACAAAAAGTTTGGCGGGATGTTAAAAAAACAAAAAATCAAAGGTATTTTTACTTCCCCTCCTTATGTTGGACAGATTGATTATCACGAGCAACATGCTTACGCTTATGATCTTTTTGGTTTTAAGCGTCAAGACGAAAAAGAAATTGGTCCATTATTTAAAGGTCAGGGGTTAGAAGCAAGAAAATCTTATGTGGACGGCATTACAAGTGTCTTACGAAATTGCCGTCAATTTTTAGCCACTAATTTTGATGTTTTTCTAGTTGCCAATGATAAATATAATCTTTATCCTACAATCGCAGAGCAGTCAGGGATGAAGATTGTAAATCAATTCAAAAGACCAGTATTAAATAGAACCGAAAGGGATAAGTCGCCCTATTCGGAAATAATTTTTCACTTAAAGGATAAATAATATGGCATTATCAAAAAATTTAAAAAACGAAGTTTATCAATTTCTTAAAGAGAAAATTTTAAGAAAAATTGAGGAATACGATTTGAGTGACGAGGACTCAGCAAAACCTTTCCAATATGCTCTTTTTACAAAAAAGGGCTACTTGGCAAAGGGTTTTATACACGGTTGCGAAACCGCACTTGGTAATTGGCATGAATCAATTGCGAAAATTATTGCCAAGGAAAATTTCAAGATAGCAAAAAAATTACAAGGAACTGAAAAATTGGAGGGAAAAATAACCAATGATGCACAGAGAACTTTTGAAAATATACTCAGCGATCTTGATAGTGTAAAAAGAGAGCCGAACCACAAAAAAGAATCAGAAGAAATTTATATTGCGAGTCAGGGTAATAAAAATTCGGTTAATAGAATTCAAACTGTTGATTTATTTCTTGAACGCGACAATGGCGAAGAAATTTACTTTGAAATCAAGGGACCAAAGTCAAACAAAAACGAAATGAGAGCTGCAAAAAGAGATCTTTTAGAAATTTATGCAATTAAAGCAAAAGAGGGTAAGAAAGTAAAAATATTTCTAGGCATGTATTATAATCCATATGCACCAGAAGAATACCAACGCTGGACATGTATTAAATTTTTTGACAAAGGAAACGATTTTCTTATTGGAAAAGATTTCTGGGATTATCTTGGTGGGGCAGGCGCATTTGAGGATTTAATTAAAATTTACGAAGAAGTTGGAGAAGAGATAAGGCCAGAGTTAGAAAAGAAATTTAAGAAGATAATTGAAACAAAAATAGATTAAAAAGAATTTGCCGCCAAACTGGGCGAAGCCCAGAGTTCCGCCAAAAGCGGAACGAAAAACTTGAAATCGTCCAATCCGAAAGGGTCGCTTCTCCGCCAGAGGCGGACAGGTGCGGCGGGCGGAAGGGGGGTCTGGGGGGGAATTCCGCCCGCCCTACATATTTTGGGCGAAATCGGTTCGAATTTTTTCGAAAGCACACCGCACAAACTAAAATTGAAAAAAAATAAAAAAACAATACTACTTCTGCTCCTTTTAATCCTTGGTGCGATATTCGTGTGGTTTGTTTACCCCAAATTCACCGGAAAGGGTTCAACAACTTCTGAAACCATACAATCAATGGGGGATGAGCAATATGTTTTGGACGGTTATCCGATGAAAGAAGTTCCTCTTTTCGAAAACACCAAGATATCGGCGATGAAATACATAGTAAATCAAAACCCCCAAAATATTGGAGGATATTTTGGTTTAAAAATGAATTATTACAATGTTGTATATAAAACAGATAAATCAGCCGAAACGATTCTTGCTTACTACAAATCTCTAATGAGTGAAACAAGTAGTGAATTTTCAAATTCAAACAGGGTGGTAGGCAAGATCGGAAAATATTTGGTTGAAGCTTCCCATTACGGAGAAGATACGGAAGATGTTTATCTCCAGGTTCACTTACCCGGTAGCGAATTCAGTGAAACGAATAAATTCTTTTCGTCTTACCCCGAAACCATTACCGTAAATTCAAATTGGATCGAATACGAAAACGGTTATGGGAGACTTAATCAGGTTGGAGGACAGATCGAATACAGTGCCTTCTATGAAATAAGGAGTAATTATCTCGAAGAATCCAAACTAACGGTAAAAGAAGCGTTGACCGATTTTTATAAAGAGTACAAAGAGATGTATTCGGACAAAACCGATCTTAAAGCTTATGATTCCGAGCAGAGGTTAACATGGAAAGACGGAGAGAACAGTAATACCGTAGTTTTCAAAGAAGACCACGGAAGAATATATTTGAATACCAGAAAACCTCTTAAGTAATGAAGAACGGGAAGATAGACAGAAACATTCTTGCGCACCAAAGGACAGACTTGGCAATTGATAGAACCCTCCTTGCATATATTCGTACCTCTTTAACAATAATCGTTGTCGGAGTATCTTTGATGAAATTTATCGGAAATGAGATAAGTATATCCACGGGGTGGATACTAATTGCATTTTCTTTTGCACTTCTTGTTTTCGGACTCGTTAAGTGCGCTCTTCTAAGAAGAAAAAATAATTTAATCAAATCCGAAATATTATAGTTTTATTATTTGTTATAATGCCCCAAAAGGACAGGTATGGCCGATCAAGTTGAAGAAATAAAAGCAAAGGTAGACATAGTTTCCGTTATCGGAGAACATATTACTCTTAAAAAAGCAGGAAAAAACTATAAAGCCAATTGCCCTTTCCATGGGGAAAAAACTCCTTCTTTTATGGTTTCACCGGAACTTCAGATGTATAAATGCTTTGGTTGTGGAGAATCAGGGGATATATTTACTTTTTTGGAAAAATACGAAGGAATGGAATTTCCTGAAGCCTTAAAATATCTGGCGGACAAAGTCGGAATTACGTTGGAATCTTTTAAACCTGGTATCCAAGGGGAAAAAGAAAAACTTTTCGAAATTAATACTCTTGCAGCCAGATTCTATAACTATATTTTGACTTCTCACAGTTATGGGGAAGCAGCACTTTCCTATATGACCAAGGAAAGGGGTCTTTCCTTGAATACGATCAATACTTTCATGATTGGATTTGCACCCGATGTTGTTGATTACGCAAAGAATTATTTTGTGGGAAAGAAACAATATGACCCCAGAGACCTGGAAAGACTTGGAATACTTATATTTAGAAGCGGTAAGGGATATGACCGATATGGGGGAAGGGTTGTATTTCCTCTTTTTGATCATCGAGGGAATGTGGCAGGTTTTACGGGAAGAATACTTCCGGGAGGAAGGCAGGACACAGCGAAATATGTCAATTCTCCGGAAGGTCCTACATATCATAAATCATCAAACCTCTTTGGGCTTAACCTCTCCAAGGGAGAAATAAAAAATGCGGGATATGCGGTTGTGGTGGAAGGCCAAATGGATATGGTGTCTCTCTTCCAGGGTGGAGTTAAAAATGTTGTCGCAGTTGGAGGAACAGCTTTAACCGAAGATCAGGTGAGACTTCTTGGAAGGTTTACAAAAAAAATAATAATGTCATTGGATTCGGATTTTGCAGGTGATTTGGCTGCAAGACGGGGGATTATAGTTGCCCAGAAGCAAGGCCTCGAAGTAAGGGTGGTAAAACTTAAGGATTACAAAGATCCAGACGAGGCAATTCGTAAAAACCCGTTAGTCTACAAGAAAACATTAAACAACGCAGTTCCTGTATGGGATTTTATTATCGATTCGGTGTTCGAAAAGGTTGATCTTTCTTCGGGTGAAGGAAAAAGAAAAGTAAGTTTGGAAATTGTTCCAATCCTAACTACAATTCCCGACAAAATTGTACAGGCACATTATGTTGAGGTTGTTGCCAAAAAGTTAGGTGTTCCTGGATCTGCCGTGAGCGAAGAGGTTTATAACTATGCGGGCGAGAAGAGGGAAGTAAAAGTCGAAAAACAGATTATTGCATCAAGTGTCGAAAAAAGCAGAAGACAGCTAATTGAGGAGAGGCTTCTGACTTTGGCATTTCAGGGAGACCCAGAGACCTTAAACAGACCGGGGATAAGAAGTTTATTTTCCACACCTCTTCCATCAAGGATTATTGAGGAATACGAAAAATTCAAGAAAAGCGGGGGAGAATATTCTCCGTCATCTTTTGCCAAGGTTCTGCCCAAAGAGCTGGTTAACGGTTTTACCGAAATGGTCCTCAAAGACATAGAGGATATTACTTCGACTCCGGGACAACTGGAGCAGGAATTGGAGATGACTTTACATGAACTGAATGTGATGGAATTACGACATAAACTTGAGGAAACGGGGGCAAAAATTAGGCAATATGAAGAAGAAGGAGAAAAAGATAAACTGGAGAAAGAGCAAAGAAAGTTCGGAGAATTAACCACTCGACTTTCAAAGCTTGTAGAAGAAGGAAAACAAGGTATAATTCTAAGTGAGGCCTAAAAAGTAGGTCTTTATTTTCGTTACTCAAAAATGATCAGAAAACCCGTACAGGATTTAATAAAACAAGGTCGTGACCAGGGATTCTTAACCCAAGACGACATTATGGTGGTATTCCCGGATGCAGAGCAGAGAGTTGACGAGCTTGACGATCTTTATGATAAATTGATCTCCGAGAACATCGACGTATTTGAATCCGTTACCCCAGAAGAAATCGAAACAGACGAAAAAGCCCAGGAAAAATTGGATAGGGAGATTGAGATTCTCTCCAAACTGGAAGGAATCGAATCCACCGACCCTGTTAGGCAATACTTAAGAGAAATCGGAAGAGTTCCCTTGCTTGATGCCGAAGACGAAGTTGAACTGGCAAAGAGATACGAGAGAAATGAAAAGAGAGCCAAAGACAAGTTGACAGAATCCAATTTGAGGCTTGTTGTCTCCATAGCCAAGAAGTACATAGGAAGAGGATTGTCTCTCTTGGATCTTATTCAAGAAGGGAATCAGGGTCTTATAAGGGCTGTTGAAAAGTACGACTGGAGAAAAGGATTCAAGTTTTCGACATATGCTACTTGGTGGATTAGGCAAGCTATAACACGTGCCATTGCTGACCAGGCCAGAACAATTCGTATTCCGGTACACATGGTCGAAACAATCAACAAACTATACAGAACATCAAGAAGATTGATGCAGGAATTGGGAAGAGAGCCCACACCCGAAGAGATAGGGGCAGAACTTGAACTGGATGCCGACAGGGTAAGGGAAATCTTCAAGATTGCACAGGAAGTAACATCTCTTGAAGCACCTGTTGGAGAAGACCAGGAAAGTTTTTTGGGAGATTTTATCCCCGACGAATCTCAATTGTCACCGGTTGATGCGGCAAGTAAACAGCTTTTGAAAGATCACTTGGACGAAGTTTTGGGAACACTTTCGGATAGGGAAGCAAGAGTACTAAAGTTAAGATTTGGCCTTGAGGGGACAAAACAAATGACTTTGGAAGAGGTAGGAAAAGTATTTGGTGTTACAAGAGAGCGTATTAGACAAATCGAAGCAAAAGCTTTGAGAAAACTAAAACACCCGTCAAGAAGAAAGAAACTCCAGGATTATTTGGATTAAATCATTCTTTGCAGCAATCCATTGCTTTGTTTATGAAGTCTCCGAGTTTGGTAAACACTGACACCTTTTCGAATTTCTTTGCTTTTTCATCAACAAGATAAACATCGTCGGAATTCCTTTTCAGGTCTTTCATTTTAACCACATCCAGGTTTAATCCCCAGAAAAGATTGTAGAGATTGTAGCTTTTTTGGAACAAATCCCAAGCTTTTTGTTTGTTTCCCTTTTTTAATTCTTTTGTTCCGACCTCCATTATCCTCATTGAAGCAGCCAGTAAATGTTTGCTGATGCACCAAACCTCCCCCTCATAATCTTTTATTATTTCCTTTAGAAGCTCTGTCCTCATTCTTCTGACTTCATCAAGAAGGTCTATATATTTTTTGTTTCCGGTTTTGTTGGCCGAGAAAAACAGATGTTCCTCGATAGATATTAAGTTCATTATTCCTACCGACAGATCCTCACCGGAGGATAGGTCTAATTTATTGTCTTTTTTGACAAGGTCAACCTTGTCCATTAGCTTTTGAACTTTTTTCTTGTCTACCATTTGGTTATAAAGTAAAACACTAAGCTTGCAATTGCAAGCGAAACGACTGGAAAGACAACTTTTTGGAAGTTAAATAATTGCTTTCCTTTTATTTCCCGCACCTTTTTGTCAGCAAACATACCGAGAAGAAATGCTACTACTCCAAATACTCCTCCCAAAACAAGCCTGTCTATTCCCCAAAGGGTATTAAAAGGATGTCCGATTATTCCAGCTACAATTAATGGAATATATACCAGGGAAAACATGGCAAGAAGAGCAATGGGGCCTGCGTATTTGAACTTACTTTTTAGTTGCCATTTCTTTTCCATCCAATCAATGAACCAGAAAGAAAGGGAAAGTGTTAATCCTCCAATCCATACTCCGGATACCGTATCGTCAATTCCCAAGAAACGAGAGAGCCCTAGTCCTGCAGCAACAGCAACTGTGCAGACAGGACACACGGCATAGGTTTTAACGGTAAAGAAAAGATTAAATACTGCAAATGACGAGATAAAGGTAATTATTTTTTTCATTTTGTTTCTGCAGATTCGGAAGCAATACTTTTTAATTCGTCAATTATTGGTGTATCTCCAATGAAACATTTCCCTTCCGGAGTAAAGAGTAGGGGAACACCCCTTTCTGCATTTGGAACGCGACAATAATTAAACCTGTCTGACAATTTTCTTGCATTTTCGACATTGCTCCATGCTTCAAGTTTTTCGATTTCAATTTGATCTTTGTATTCCCATGTGGACATGAAATCCTCAACGTTTTTGCAATGTGGACATCCTTCTCCCCAATAGTATTCAAGTACGGTCGGAAGCTCAATAGGCTCGGATTTTTTCGAAAAAAGAAGCACTCCGATGATGAGAAGAAGAACAGTGGTAAGGCCAATGATAATGGGGAATTTCTTCATGTCAGTAAATTCTACAGAGTGAAACACAATTTGGCAAACACTAGAGTTTCCAAACAAACGGTGAATTGGTATAATACCTTGCACCTTACATTCCGGCGTGGCGCAGCGGTAGCGCGGGATCCTGTTAAGATCAAGGTCGCAGGTTCGAATCCTGCCGCCGGAGCCAGATTGGTTTATAATTAACCTATGACCAAAAACCCCATTATTAATGCTTTTGGTGCTTCGTTATACATAGTTTTGGTTGTGTCCGTTATGACATTTGTGACAAAACCTTTAAGCAATAAACCAGATACATTTGGTGCCCCAATAATTATGTTGTTAGTTCTCACACTCTCGGTTGCTGTAATGGCTTATTTGTTTTTTTATCAACCACTTTTGCTTTTTATTGAAGGAAAGAAAAAAGAAGCAGTGAATTTATTTCTTAAAACCGTAGCTATTTTTGGAGTAATTACGATTGTTGCCTTGGCACTTCTTTTCTCGGGTTTGATTTAATCTTTTTCTTCCAATCTTCTGCCTTTGTAAGCAAAGAGAACTATTTTGGATTTGTTGTCTTTCTTCTTTTCAATATTAGTGTTTGTAGAGGCTTGGAATACCTGAAAAGAAGTCCAGAAATTACTAGCGTTCCAAGGATACTCGAAATAGTTGATATATAACAGACGGAGGAGCAACCACCGAATTTTTCTTGGGATTGTGATTCTTGAGGTTCTGCTAATCCATGTTTGATAAGCGATTTGTTGTAATAGCCTTCATAACCAACTTTTAGTTCTTTGGTCCAATAATCCAGTTTTTCAATTAAATACTTGTTGTTTGGACCATTCTTGGTCAGTGCGAATTTTAGTTCTGTTGGTTTTAAAAATATTTTTGTTGCTTCCAGGTCGGAGAATTCACTCTGATGTGCCATTCCAAAAATATGACTTACAATTCCCGCATCTGCCATTCCGGTATCTACCAGATATAAAACTTGTATATGTTCGTCGACTTCAATTATTGTTGCGTTTAAGCCGAATGCTTTCAAATAATCTTCAATACCTTCGGATTCAGAACCGTATACACTTGATTTTGTTATCGCGATCTTTTTGTTTTTCAGATCCAAGATCGAGTCGATGAGGGAATCTTTCTTTACATACAGCTCGCCCCAGCTGTTGAGCACTGCTTCTTGAGTAAAATCAAATTGAACCGATCTTTCTTCGGAAAAGGCTACGTCAACCATAATGTCTATCTCACCCTTCTGTAGTCTGCTGAGCCCTTCTTCCCAGGTTCCATATACATATTCAATTTTCCAATTTTCCTTATTCGCAATAAAATCGACAACGTCTGCAAACAGTCCAAGGGCTTTCCCTTCGTTGTCGGTGAATATTTTAGGCCTGCTGTCCTATATTCCAACTTTTATTTCAGTTGGAGATGCGGCAAGAAGGGGAGATGCGACAAAAAAATGCTATCAGGAGCAAGATTCCGAATAGAAGATGCCGTAAGATCTTCATAAAATTAGTATAGCAAATTAATTGTCGTTAGCGATTTTCAGCCTCCAATTATTTGAGATTCAAACTCAAATGAAAGAAAAACCTACTTGTTTGCGTATAACAGGTAGATCGAGTTAAAAGAAGGGGGGTGAATCAAAAATGAACAAAAAAATATTAACAATTGCATCATTAGTTTTAGGTACGGGAGTTTTACTGACTTCAGTATCTAGCGCAATGGCATACAGAGGAGATCCTAACGTTCAAGGTCCCAACTACACTGCCGAAAGGCATGAAGCAATGACCAAGGCGTTTGAAAAAAACGATTACAATGCATGGAAAAACTTAATGCAGGGGAAGGGAAGAGTAACCCAAGTCGTTAATGAAGGAAACTTCTCTAGGTTTGCCCAAGCTCACAATTTGATGCTTGAAGGCAACAAGGATGAAGCCGGAAAAATTAGAGCCGAATTGGGATTGGGTCTAAATAACGGTTCAGGTCAAGGTAAAGGGTACGGAAGAAACAGATAACCTTTTATCAAAAGCTGATGCCCTGCTTTATAACGCGGGGCTTTAGCTTTTCATAAAACAAGATGGATTATATAATCTCGGTTAATATTAAAACGAATGAAAGATTTATCGAAAATTTCGGACGAAAAATTAACGGTATACATAAGAGAAAAAGATAAAGAAGCGTTTAAGGAAATCATTGAAAGATATGAAAGCAAGCTCCTGAGATATGCGGAATATTTAGTAGGAGATCAGGACAGGGCGGCTGATATTGTTCAAGAGACTTTTATTAAATCCTTCGTAAATTTGAATGGATATAACGCAAACAAGAAGTTTTCAAGTTGGATATATCGAATTGCCCACAACGAAGCCATGAGTGTTTTGCGAAAAAATCGCAAAATTATTCCAATGTTTGAAAACATTGAGATAGATAGCGGTGTAAATGTAGAGGAAGATATGATTAAAAAGGAACTTGTGGCTCATACAAACAAATGTCTGGGAAGTATGCCGATTATTTATAGGGAACCTTTGTCTCTGTATTATTTAGAAGATAAATCATATGAAGAAATAAGTGATATTTTGAGAATACCCACCGGTACGGTTGGTACAAGAATAAACAGGGCAAAGCTTTTAATGAAAAAAATATGTCAAAAAATAAAAAAATAATAAAAAAAGAAAAATCAGTAAGTGTTCAGAAAGAAATAATGACAAAAATATTGTCAGGGGAGATATCAATGAAGCCTAAATGGTATTTTGTTGTCGGATCCGTTGTCGGGTGGCTTAGTTTGGTCGGTATAAGTATTGGTCTTATATATCTGACAAATCTCACGTTTTTTCTGTTGAGAAAACATGGCCCAATGGGGCAATGGAGACTGGAAGCAATAATTGAAAATTTTCCTTGGTGGATTATCCCCTTGGGAATGCTCGGCGTTCTTGTAAGCGTATGGCTTTTGAAAAAATATGATTATTCTTACAAGAAGAATTTTCCTTTGATTATCTTCGGATTTGTATTATCGATTGTTGTCGCGGCATTTGTTGTGGACAAAACGGGTCTTAATGAAGCATGGTCCCAGCGTGGTGCGATGAGAAAGTTTTATCAACAAATTGAAGATAAAAATGTTTATCCTGGAAGGGTAAACGGGATTCAACAGATAAATAACAGAGGAAAGAGGAACTTCTAAAGATTCGTGCTCAATTACTATTTGGTTTTTTACGCAACCAGAATCTCCAAATAATATAAATTAGGATTAGAAAAGGCAGTGCCTGCAAGAAATGGCTTAACCCGGAAAGATCTCCACTTAATACTTCACCAATCATAAACATAAGGAAAAATGCGGAAATTAGAGAAAGAATGACTATTAGGATAATTGCCGATATTCTTTTAGCCACACCCAAATTATACAACTATGTATATATTGGAGGATAGTTATTTTTGTGACATAATTATTTTAGAAATGTTACTCAAACTTCTTGTCACTTTTACATACTTGGGGATGGTTGCCGTTAATGCAATGGCAAATATATTACCGATTAATGGGGTAACAACCGGGGGAGTATCTGATTCCTATCCCAATCTATTTGCCCCGGCAGGGATTACATTCTCCATTTGGGGATTAATATATCTACTTCTTGGTGCACATGTTTTGTATCAACTGGGTTTGTTGGGTAAAGAAAAAGACAAAAAAGTAAGTGACGCAGTTAAAAAGATTAGTAAGTATTTTATCGGAACATCGATTATAAATTCGATTTGGATATTTGCATGGCACTACAATCAAATTGGTTTAACGTTAGTCTTGATGGTTGGGCTTTTGATCCTTCTTATAAAAATTGCAGATATTACTAATACGATTAAACTTGATATGAAACAAAGACTTCTTGTTAGATGTCCCTTCAGTGTTTATTTTGGTTGGATTACTGTTGCTACGATTGCTAATGTAACAACCCTTCTTGTCAGCTTGGGTTGGAACGGATTCGGAATATCTGCGGAAATATGGACAATTATTGTATTAATCGTCGGTGCAGCAATTGGAACATGGAGGATGTTGAAAGACAGGAATATTGCTTACGGAATGGTTCTTGTTTGGGCATATCTGGGAATATTTATCAAACATTACTCTCCCGAGTATTTTAACCAAAGCTACCCCCTGATAATGTTGACAGTGGGAGCATTGGGTGCTGTTTTTATCTTCACGTTAATATCCCTTTCTGTTAAAAAGAAATAGCAGGTTGCCAGAATCTCCGGGCGGATGTAAATTACTTCATATATGAATGTTGTCGAATGCAGGGAAAAATATTCGGATAATCTGAGGAAAGTAACTTTGGTGTTTTTACTCAAAGACGACGAGATTCTTCTTGCAATGAAGAAAAGAGGGTTTGGAGTGGGGAAATGGAATGGAGTTGGGGGAAAGACTAATCCGGGAGAGACAATCGAAAGTGCTGCAAGAAGAGAAGCAAAAGAAGAGATTGGTGTTGAGTTGGGAATGATTGAAAAGAAAGCTGTCCTTGATTTCTTTTTTCCTTCGGCCCCTGTTGATCAAAATTGGAACCAACAGGTTCATGTTTATTTTTGTCGAGAGTGGAAAGGGGAGATAGTAGAATCGGAAGAGATGAAGCCAGAGTGGTATAAGATAAACGACATTCCATATAAAGAGATGTGGAGTGACGACGAGTTGTGGCTTCCTAAAGTAATTGAAGGAAACAGTGTCCGTGGAGGATTTGTGTTCGGTGACGGTAACACGGTGCAAGATTCCAAAGTATCTGTTGTGGAACAAATTAATATATAATTTTTAAATATGAAATCCGTTGTTCTTTACGATTCCCAGTTTGGAAATACAAAAACCATCTCCGATTCTATTGCCAAAGAGCTTGGTTCTAAAGCAATTCATATAGATAAGGCGAAAAATAAAGATATTGAAACTGCCGACCTAGTAGTTGTCGGTTCTCCAATTCAAGCCTGGAATCCAACGGCAAAAATGAAGAAGTATCTCTCTTCTCTTCCAAAAGAATTAATATCTGGAAAGAAAGTTGCGACATTCGATACGAGAGTGGCAATGCTTATATCCGGAACAGCTTCGGATAAAATGGCCAAATCGTTGGTTAAGCGTGGAGGAAGATTGATTATTGATCCGGAAAAATTCATTGTAGGAGGCAAAGAAGGACCTCTTGTTAAGGGGGAAATCGAAAAAGCAAAGAAGTGGGCGAAAAAAGTAAAGAAGAATTATATAAGCAATACAATTATTCCACCCAATGTTCCTAAAGAAAGCTTGTTCGGTACCCTGTTGGGACTGGCGATTGCTCTTTATATCAACAACAATATTTACAAATGGGGTTGGCCATTTATTGACACGGGTAGTTGGCTGGCTTTTCTTCCAATAGCAAACACAATTGTTCCCGTTAAATCGTTTGTAGAATATTTTATCGGCAGGGTGCCCTGGATTTTTACCAGAATACTGATCGTATTAAAAGATATTCTTTCACTGTTGTCTCTTTATTACTTTATAAAAATAGCTCCTATTAACTTTGAAATGGTGGGGTGGACGGGTATGAACACAATTGTATATTTTGCATTAAAACTCGCCCTGGTCGTTGTCGCGGTGGTTGCATTCGTTAACATTATTAAACCTTTCACTAAACTAAAATATCTTTGCGAATAACTCTCCTGTTTTATTCTTTGCTACAATTAATATATATCGAAAGGGGGTGATTATTTTGAAAAAACTATTATTTGTTATCCCAATGATGTTTCTTTTTGCAACCCCCGCATATGCGATAGGGGGTAACGGAAATCAAGGAAGTGGCCAACAAGTTGTTGTTTCTCCTACGGGTACTGCTGTAAGAAACCAAAATCAAATAAACAATCAAGGAGAAGGGTCACAACTTCAAATTAATAATCAAGAAGAATTGAATTTGGGAGAGGGTCAAGGTGAAGGTCTTCAAATTCGAAATCAAATGGCTGTTCAGAACATGAGCATGGTTGCAGAGAAAGTACAAGAAATGCTCCAGATTAGAACATCCGGAGGAATTGGAGATCAGGTTAGAGGTGTTGCTCAGGAACAAGGAAATTCTCAGCAAAAGATTCAGGGAGATTTGGAAAAGATTGAGGCAAGAAGTGGTTTTTTGAAAACCATACTTGGACCTGATTATGTGTCCATTAATCGTGTTAGAAAAGAAATGGAACAAAATCAGTTAAGAATCCAAAGATTGGAGGAATTACAAAATCAACTTGCTAATCAATCTGATATTTCCGTTGTTCAAGAGACAATAGAAGCTTTAACCCTGCAAAATACGTCTTTGCAGGAAATGCTTGATGTCGAAGAGAGTCAGAGCAGTCTTTTGGGATGGTTGGTAAAGTTGTTTACCAGATAAGGTAACAATAAAAATTACCTTTTGGATTTTGTTTGACAGTTGCCCAAAGAATCATATAATTGGGTTAATGGTAGCTGTTAAGCTATTCTTCTTAATTCTATTCGGAATTATAGTAATCCCGTTTACGCTTCTGGTTCTTAAACTTGTTTTAAATGCAAAAAAGTCATCATGGGAAGGAAAAGTTACCGGAAAAGAACTCAATACAAAAAGAGATTTTGACACTAATCGTTTGGAAACTTTCTATTTCTTAAAAGTTAAGCTGAAAGGTGGAGGAGAAAGAAATATCGGACTGTCGAAACAAATGTGGGATGAGTATAAAGTTGGAGATAATATTAAAAAAGAGGCTGGTCAGATGTATCCCCATAAAGCATAATTACCAATAAGAACCCCATAAACAGTGAGAAAATATATTAAAGACATAATCTCGGTAATATTAATAACAATCCTATCTTTGGTTATGATGCGCAGCCTTTTTGCCCCCGGTCTTCCCATGTTCCACGATTCAAGTCCTCACTTAAGCAGACTTGTTGCCCTTGATACGGGGTTAAAAGAGGGTGTATTTCCTCCCATGTGGGCAAAAAACATGATGGGTGGTATCGGATCTCCCGTATTAATGCTTACTTATCAATTTCCGTACTACTTGATGGAGCTTTGGGTAAAGCTAGGTATAACAATGCAGGATAGTTACAAACTGACTTTGGGTTTGTCACTACTGCTTTCCGGAATAGTAATGTATTTTGCTCTTAGGCATCGCTTTGGGAGAATAACTTCGTTGTCGGCTTCCATGATATATCTTCTTGCTCCATATAGAATGGTCGACATATTGGTAAGGGGAGCGGTTGGGGAAGCTTTGGCATTTGTTTTTGTTCCAATGATCCTTTTGGGATTATACAGAAAGTCGTTTTATTGGATTCTTTTTGGTTGGATAGGGCTTATTCTTACGCATCCTTTGGCAAGTGCAATATTCGCAATTTTTTATCCTCTGTATATTCTTTTCCTTTATAAAAAAAGAGAAAGGAAAATAATATTTATTAAGTATTTAACGGCTTTTATTTTTTCAATTCTTTTGTCGTCTTTCAATTTGGTTCCAACATTATTATTAACCGGTTTTACACATTATTCTCCCGCACTATCAAATCCAACAGAACATTTTCCGACTTTCTTTCAACTGATAAGTTCAAAATGGGGATGGGGAGCCTCGATGCCCGGAAATGGGGATTACATGTCTTTTTCGCTGGGTCTAATACAAATAATTACTGTTGTTGCATTTATTGTTTATTTTTTCGACAAGTGGCAGATGGGTATCAAACCAGGCAGAGAAAAAATCTTTTTGGGAGGATCGCTTTTACTGGGAATTTTATTAATGCTTCCGATATCAAGCGGTGTTTATTCGATACTGTTTCTTTCTAACTTTATCGATTACCCCTGGAGATTATTGTTTCTGTTTGTTTTTCTGATTAGCGTTATTAGCGCTCTTTTAATGCACAAACTAAAGAGTAAGTACCAATACTTGGTGGGAGTGTCCGTAATTATTATTTTGACAATTCAAACACTTCCGATAAGCATTAAGCATCCTGATTACTGGACTCAGGATTTGAGTTTCTTTGAATATGACACGGGAGACGATAAAGGGGAATATGTGCCGATTTACAGGAATACAAGGTTTAAGTTTGATTTCGAAGAAACGATAAATGTAATTGACGGAAAAGCCGAGGTGGAAAAAATTCAGGAACTATCTCACTTGAGGGAATACAAAATAAATGCAATAAAAGACAGTGTTATAAGGATAAACAGTACATACTTTCCCGGTTGGAAAATATTTATCGATGGAGAAGAAACAAATATTCAAATGCCTCAGGCTTTGCGCCCAAGTGAAGGATGCTATATCACCAAAAAAAGCGAGATAGAAACCGATGATTCAGGATTTATTGCCTGCAACCTGGTAAAAGGCGAGTATGGAATAAAGTATCAATACAAAATGACCAATCAACAGAAAGCAGGAAATCTGATCACTCTATTCGGAATATTGTTGTTACTTGTTTACGGAATAATATGGAACAGAAAAAAAGATGATTAAGTTGTTAACAGAAAGTTTCTGGGCAGACGAAGCATTCACGGCACTTGTCATGAAGATGCCCGTGGGGGATATTTGGAACGTTCTTCTGGGAGATGTGCACCCTCCTTTCTACTATTATTTCGGAGCCTTGTGGGGTAGGTTATTTGGTTTTTCGGAGATCTCTTTGAGACTTGCATCATTTATTTTTCTTCTTGGTGCGTGCTTTTTTGTTTACAAAATTGTAAGAAGGTTCACCAAAGAAATATTTCCCAAAATAGTAGCTCCGTTAATGGTTCTTTCTTCTCCTTTTATTATCTATTATGGATTTGAGGCAAGAATGTACAGCTTAACTTTATTGCTGTCTCTTGTTTCAATCTACTATTTTCTTGAGAAAAAAGACCGGATTCTCACTCTCGTAAACGCGATTCTTCTTTATACACATTATTTTGGTCTATTTATCGTTTTGGGAGAAATGGTATTGGTTTTATGGGAACAATTTAAGACAAAAAGGATACGTGGACTATTCAAAAAGGTTTCTCCATTTATACTCTCCTTTGCGCTTTTCATTCCTTGGATGATCCATCTTGTTGGTCAATCAAAGCAGGTGGAAGAATCTTTTTGGATTGTTAGACCAGACTTGAATGAAGTGTTTAGGGTTTTTGGATACCTTTTGTCGGGTGGAATTCCATCCGAATATCAATTTGCGGGAGCCATAATCGTTTTGATAATTATTATTTCAGCTGATTGGAAGAAATTTTCCGGGGAAATGTGGAAGCTAATGTTTATCTTTTTCTTTTCTCCTTTTACGGCTTTATTGATATCACTATTTTCGACACCGATTTTCTTTGAAAGATACTTAATTGTTTTTTCAGCAGGAATTATTATTCTTGCAAGTTTGATGGCCGGTAAAATTACCCGGCCATTACTACTGGTTGTTTTTGGAGCTTTTATTTACTTCAGTTTCCCAAAAGTTACACAAGGAGTGCGCTTGGATACAAGGGGCGCAATTATGTTTGCCAAAGAAAATGCAACCGAAAATGATTTTGTTGTAACCTACGGCGACATTTCCAATCATTTGTTTGAAAGCAAATATTACGGATATAAAACACCGATTTATACTACAAATATACTACCTTCGTATATGGGGGTGAGCTTGATGGAGGAGGGGGATGTCGTGGGTTCCATTCCCGAAATTAAAGGAAGGTTAGGAGTAATAACAAACTATCATCCCAGTGAGTATTTGCTTCCCGGATTTAGACTGAGTAGCCTACAAAGTTTTTATGGTGTAAACATGATTTGGTACACACCTGTTGGAAAGAAT
Source organism: uncultured Gammaproteobacteria bacterium (assembly GCA_964617045.1). GTDB lineage: Bacteria > Patescibacteriota > Microgenomatia > UBA8517 > UBA8517 > CAZTVZ01. The sequence goes on from CAZTVZ010000004.1 coordinate 18,414, forward strand.
CGTTAACTGAGTTATTATTTCGAAAATGGATGGGCTTAAAAATATTTACGCAAATTCCTTTTACGAAAATCAAAGCGAAGGTTCATTAAGATCGGCAAAGGAAATTATCTCAATCCTTCTAACGTATATTTCACCCAAATCGGCGGTAGATGTTGGTTGCGGTGTCGGGACGTGGTTAAAAGTCCTCAAGGAAAGCGGAGTAGACACCCTTACCGGTATCGATGGAGAGTGGGTAAAAGACAGCTCGTTATATTTATCCGAAGATCATTTTGTGTTTCAGGATTTAACCAAAAAGATAAAAATCGGGAAGAAATACGATCTTGCTTTGTGCATGGAAGTACTGGAGCACTTACCCGACATTTATGGAAAAAAAATAATTGATTTTTTGACCAACGCATCTCCCTACGTACTATTTTCTGCTGCTGTTCCGGGACAAACTGGAGCAATACATATAAACGAAAGGTGGCAAAGCTATTGGGCAAAAGAATTCGATAAAAGAGGTTTTGTACCGATTGACCTTGTACGGCCCTTGGTGTGGGACAATCCCAAAGTTGATTTTTGGTACAAACAAAACACACTATTTTATGTTCGAAAGAGTGTTCTTGCGAAAAACAAGAAATTGAAAAGTTTTAATAAACCACAAATATTGAATGTTGTTCATCCAATTATGTTCAATATTGCTTCAGAAATATAATTAACCACTTGATATTAATTCGTGTATAGTTTAAAAATTATTCTTAGTAATGAAATCATACGTAATTGTTAAATCGACAAAAGGAAAGGGCCGGGGAGTGTACGCTCTAAAAAACTTCAAAGAAGGAGATGTTATCGAAAGATGTCCGGTACTAAACCTCTCTCCCAAAGAAAGGCAACACTGCAGCAAAACGATGCTTAACTTCTATATGTATCCATGGAGAAGCACAAGAAGTGCCTCCATTGTTCTTGGATATGGTTCCCTTTATAACCATTCATATGAACCAAATGCAGATTGGAAACAAAACTTTCATACCAATAAAATGATTTATACGGCCATTAAACCAATTAAAAAAGGTGAAGAGATTTTAATCAACTACAACGGAGAGCCTGATGACAAAACCGAAATAGATTGGTTCGAAGTTAAATAATCTTCTTTATACACAGCTTCCGTAATTTTCTTTTTTAGCACCACAATGTGGACACGTGGTTATCCCAAAACCGGAGGGTATTTTCCCACCGCATTTTGGACAGGAAAAGAATCTTTCCTGACTCCAATTTCCCTTAAAGAAATTGTCAAAAGGAGAATTATCTATAGCACTTACCATTCCCAAGGCTGCGACGTTGGATATTCCGCAGCTTCCGCTTGGTGATATGTAATAACCATATTTTTTTGCTTCTTCTTCAATTAGTGCTCCGAGCATAAGTTGATAATGAAAATTATTCATTATTAGACTGAGTTCTCTGGAGTATTTTTCGACAATATCCGAAGCAATCTTTGTTGTTACGACTTTTTCTTTCAGGTCATCCTTCTTCCTTATTCTGTTCCATACTTCAGATTTTCCGAAGATTTTCTCTAAATGGTTTATCCAATCTCCACCTTTTCCCTCGAACGGAAATATATTACTTCTTACCTCTTCAACATTATTTTGTTTGGTGTTACCCATTAAACTAGCTATTTGCAGACATTCTTCTGCCGATTCTTTGCCGCATATTGCCCTGCAAGCAATTTGTTTTCCTTTCTTTTCGAATATTACAAATCTGGATTCAGAATAGTCTTTTGATGGGGGAGAAATCCATATTGCCTGTCCATTTTTTGTTTCGTTTGCCCATTTTTCAAGTTTCTCCGAAGCTTCGTATTCTTTTTTATCCTGTTCGGTACGGACTTCTATCACATCAAGTATCCTTCCGAATTCATTTGAAACAAGTTTTCCTTCCCGATCAACGAATAATTCGTAATAAGTTATTTTTTCTTCCAGGGGAGCCTTTTTGTTTTCGATAAGGTATGAAGCAAAATCACTCTCAATTTGAGATTGATCTTTATCTTTCCAATTGCCGATGTTTAAAGCTAATCTTTCTGCCATTTCTGCTCGGAATACTCGATCGTTAGTTTTCCGGCTTTAACGGTTGCGGCACAGCTTCGGATTTACACCGAATTCCTTGAAACACAATCGGTATGTTCATTATGCATTTAACATAATCGAAGTCAATAGGTTAATATTAATTAGATTAAAAGGGGGTGAGAATTATGGTAAAGATTAAATCCGGAAACTGGTCGATTATTTTAATTTATCTAGCTATTGTAGCTATTATTCTTGCTGCCATTGGATATGCATATCAGGATGTTTGGCTTGCATCTACTCAATGGATGCTTGTGGCCGCAGTTCTTTCGGTTTTTGGCCTCTATTTCAAAGGGAAGTGATCGTTCGGAAATAGTGCGTTAAATGTGCGGTAAATAATCTTTGACTTTTTGCTTTTAAGCATATAATCTATCGAATTATGCCTGGAAACTTAACACAAATATTGGGATTGTCTTTTTTAGGTAGTATTGCCGGACTTATCGGAGGGTTACTGCTACTTTGGAAAGCGAATTTTGCCAAAAAATTCTCCCTTCCCTTAATTTCTTTTGCGGCAGGAGTGATTTTATCGGTTACCTTCTTGGACATGCTTCCAGAGGCTGTTGAAGCAGGTGGGGAAGGAACATTTCTTCTTGTAATGATTGGCCTTGTACTCTTTTTTATTGTTGAAGATCTTTTCCTCCATTATCATCACCATGAACAACATTCAGAAAAGGTTAAACCGCTTGTCCCGTTTTTAATTGTCAGCGATACGATTCACAATTTTATTGACGGTATTGTGATTGCGGCAGCCGTATTGATAGATGTTAATTTGGGATTGGTTGTTGCCTTTGCAACGTTCTTGCATGAAGTGCCTCAGGAGATAGGGGATTTTGCCGTTATGCTTTCAACCGGGCTTTCCAAAACAAAGACGCTCTTGGCGCATCTTTTTTCAGCTTGTGCAACTTTTGCAGGAGCACTTTTGACCTACTTTTTTTACAACAATTCGGAGGGGTTAATCGCACCTCTTCTGGCGATAGCTTCGGGAATGTTCCTTTATATTGCAACTGCCGATATTTTGCCTGAACTTACAAAAACCAAACATGCCCATGGAAGATGGATCGTCGTTGTTCCTTTTGTTCTCGGTTTGGGTATTATTTTTATCTTGCACAAATTCATTTCCCATTAGGGTAAAATAGAATAATGCAAAAGCTTCTCTATCTATTTATTGGAATAGCCATTGCTTTACTGTTTGTCGGTATGGCTTTAACTTCGATCAAGCCAATCAAACAAAACGAAAGCACAAATGGAGACACAGGAAAAGAAGAAATCGTTGAGAGTACGACAGGAGAAACAGTTGAAGTTCAAATTGTTGGTAACGAATATTCTTTTACCCCTTCAAATATCGAAATTAACAAAGGAGATAAAATAATTCTAACTTTCAGAAACACAGGGAAAATCCCGCACAACTTGGTAATAGACGAATTGGGAATATCCACAAAAAGTGTATGGAGAGGCCAATCGGATACTGTTGAATTTGTTGCTACGGAATCGGGAACGTTAAGATATTATTGTTCTATAGGGAATCATGCCGCACTCGGTATGACAGGATCTTTGGAGGTGAAATAGATGCAGATAATTATATATTCGACAACAACATGCCCATACTGCCAAATGCTAAAGGAATATTTGTCTTCAAAACAAATTCAATTTGTTGAAAAGATGGTTGATCAAAACGAAACCGACAGGGAAGAAATGTCTAAAGTATCGGGAGGATTTTTGGGTGTTCCTTTTATATACATTAAAAAAGATGATGGAACTGTTGAAACCATCATCGGTTTTGATAAAGGAAAATTAAATCTAACGCTAGGAGTGCAGGGATGATATTTATCAATTACAAAGCTTACGCTCAGGGTGCAGGTCAAGAAGGGGTAAAATTAACCAAAGTTCTCGAAGAAGTGTCTCACGAAACCCATATTAAAGTAGTACCCGTTGTTCAGATACTCAATGCAGAACTAATTGCCGGTTCGACCAGTTTGGACGTATGGATTCAGCATATAGATCCGGTTTCTTACGGTCCATATACGGGTTGGACATTACCTGAAGAAGCAGTGAGAGTGGGAATAAAAGGAGTTTTTTTGAATCATTCGGAGCATAAATTCGATAATTGGGAAGATTTAACAAAGGCGGTTCTCAGATGTAGAGAAGTTGATCTTAAAACTTTGGTTTTTGCATCCGATACAGAGGAACTAAAAAGAGTGGTTCAGTTAAAACCTACTTATGTTGCGTATGAACCTGAAGAGCTTGTTGGATCAACGGAAACATCGGTTTCCAGAGCTAAGCCGGAAGTTGTTAAAGAAGCTTCCGAAATTGCCCAAGAAGCGGGGATACCGTTGATTGTGGGCGCAGGAGTTAATTGCAAAGACGATGTGAAAATTGCTATTGAATTGGGTGCTTCCGGAGTAGCGGTTGCTACGGACGTAGTGAAAGCCGAAAATCCGAGAGCAGAGCTTATTGACCTGGCGGAGGGTTTTTAAATGATTTATATCGGCGCCGACCATAGAGGATTTGAACTTAAAGAAAAAATAATTCTTTGGCTTAAAAATAGTGAATCAAAGGTTGAGGATGAGGGTGCTCACATGTATGATCCTTCGGATGATTATCCTGAATATGCACAGAAAGTGGCCTCTTTGGTCAAAAAGGGAGGTAACAAAGGAATATTGCTGTGTGGTTCTGGAGTTGGTGTCCAAGTTGTTGCCAATAAGTTCGACGGAATAAGAGCGGCAATTGGGCTATCCGAGGAACAGGTAAAAAAGGGGAGGGAAGATGATGATATGAATATCTTGGTAATTGCTTCTGATTTTACGAATTTTGAAGAAGCAAAAAAAATGATAACAGCATTTTTAAATACTAAATATAAAAAAGAAATTAAACACGAAAGAAGGTTAAGTGAGATTGAAAAAATTGAAGCGAATAATTAGATGGATAATCTGCCCACAATTACAAAAGAAATTGCAGCCGGAAAAAAAGTAATTCTTCGAGCGGATCTTGATGTTGACCCGGAAGAATCTGATTTTCGCTTAAAATCACTTCTTCCTACGCTTCGGCTATTGTCCGAAAGCAAGGCCTTAACTACAATAATTGGACACAAAGGTAGACCTAGTGGGCAAGAAGATCATTCAATGAGTCTGGAACCGGTCTGCGCTAAATTATCCGAACTGCTGGGTGAGAAAATCATATTTAATCAGCAGTTTTCTGAATGTTCGTTCTCAATGATGGAAAACTTGAGGTTTGAAAAGGGAGAAGAAGAAAATTCCGAAGAACTTATTTCAAAAATCTGTTCGTATGGAGACATATACGTAAACGAAGCATTTTCGGTTTCTCACAGAAAACACGCATCAATCGTAGGTGTCCCTCAAAAATTGAATCATTATGCCGGATTGAGATTCCAAGAAGAGGTTCGCAATCTTTCAAAACTTGTCGAAAATCCCGATAGGCCCTTTGTAGTGGTATTGGGAGGATTCAAAAACGACAAACTCGATTACCTGGAAGGACTTAAAGAAATTTCGGACAAGGTACTTGTGGGTGGAAGGCTTCCGGATTATATGGGTGATTTGGGTAGTGTTCGATCCGTACCGTTTTCGGAAAAGGTTGTTCCCGGAAACTTGATAATGGATAAAGAGGATATTTCGATTCACACAATTGAGAGATTTGAAGAAGAGATCGGAAAAGCCAAAACCATTTTACTTGCCGGTCCGATGGGTAAATTTGAAGAAGAAGGTCATAGACAGGGGACAAGTAGAGTGGTCAATGCAATTATCGATTCGAATGCTTTCAAAATTGCAGGTGGCGGAGATACTATTCAGGCAATCGAAACATTTAAATTGGAGGAAAGATTTGATTACCTTTCTGTTGCAGGAGGTGCGATGCTTGAATTCTTGGTAAAGAAAACTTTACCGGGGATAGAGGCGTTGATAAACTAATAAGATGGTAAAAGTAGGGATAAACGGTTTTGGAAGGATAGGGAGATTGGCAACCCGAATTGCTCTTTTAAAACATTCGGGAGATATGGATATTGTGGCTATTAATACTTCCGGTTCAATGAACGTATCCGGTTGGGCACATCTTCTCTCTTACGATACAACGTATCGCAAGTTCGAAAAAGAAGTTCGTTTTGAAGAAGTAAAAAAACCAGAAGAAGCAACAGATGAAGATCCATTAATCGGATATCTTTTAATCGATGGAAGAAAAATTGCAATTCTTGCCCAGAAAGATCCGGAGAAAATTCCTTGGGGAAAATACGGAGCGGATGTAATAATTGAGTCGACTGGAAAGTTTACTTCTCAAGAAGAAGCCGGAAAACATTCGGTTGGAGGAGCTAAGGTTGTTATTATTTCTGCTCCTTCCAAAGGGGGAAATGTGGGCACTTACGTAATATCCGTAAATGAATACAAAGGGGGAGGTCAAGTTATATCAAACTCATCATGTACCACCAACTGTGTTGCACCTGTTGCTGCAATAATGCATTCCAAGTTCGGAATAGAAAAAGCTGCAATGACAACGATACATTCGTATACCGATGATCAAAATCTTCAGGATGGATCACACAAGGATTTGAGACGAGCAAGAGCAGCTGCTCAAAATATTGTTCCTACGTCCACCGGTGCGGCAATTTCCACAACAGAAACCATTCCGGAGCTGGAGGGGCTTTTTGATGGAATGGCACTAAGGGTACCGGTAGGAACAGGATCTTTAACTGACTTTGCCATTGTTACAAAAAGGTCGGTAACAATTGATGAAGTGAACAACGCATTTAAAGAAGCCGCAGATTCTCCCTTGTACAAAGGTATCCTGGGCGTGACCGAAGATCCTGTTGTTTCCTCGGATATCGTGGGAAGAAGTGAATCCGCGATTGTTGATTTGGGCCTTACTCAGGTAATTGCGGGCACTTTGGTAAAAATATTCGCCTGGTACGACAACGAATGGGGCTATTCGAACAGGCTTGTGGAACAAGTAATCAGAGTGGGAAATTCACTCGGATCAAAACTGGCTCCCAGCGATCCGATAACCTTATCATGGAGGGGGAATCAATAATGGTTGACGGATTTACAGAAAGAAAAATAAAACAAATAGCATATTTCGGATTTGCGGATACCGACCCCAACGATCCTTTATATAAAGAAGCATACGAAGTGTCAAAGTATTTAACCGAAAAAGGTTTCACCGCAATTAATGGTGGTGGCCCCGGTACAATGCGTGCGGTATCGGAAGGTGCAAAAAAGGCTAACGGAACAGCTATAGGGGTTACTTTTTATCCCAAAGATATTACCAATTTTGAAGGAAGGGACAAGGGCAATCCGATAGATATCGAAATTAAAACCAAAAATTATTTGGAAAGAACCCTAAAACTTTTGGAACTTGGAGATGCGTACATTGTTTTCAAAGGAGGTACGGGAACGATTTCCGAATTCGCAATGGCTTGGGGATTGGGAAGATTATATTTTGGGCATCACAAACCACTGATTTTATACGGAGACTTCTGGAACAATATAATTAATTCTTTTATGGAAAATATGAAGATTAGATCTGAAGAATTGAAGGTGTATAGAATAGTCAAAACACCCGAAGAAGCGTTTGAAGCCCTCAATTATTTCGAAGAAATACTTCACAAGAGAGAAGAAGTGAGTGAAGACGAAAAGGCTTTTCAACTTTAAAAATATGGAAAATCTGCCCGATAAAGCCAGACAAGTTAGGAAACTGGTGTTACAAATGATCTACGAATCCGGTGTTGGACATCCTGCCGGAAGCTTAAGTTCTGCCGATATCCTCACTTATTTATATTCGGTTGAGCTGAAGAAAAGATCCGATGATCCGTATTGGGAAGATAGAGACAGATTTGTTCTTTCGGCAGGTCATCTTTGTCCGGCTCTTTATTCAATTTTAAGTATTGAAGGATATTTTCCCAAGGAAGAATTAAATACTCATGCGAAACTCGGAACGAGACTTCAAGGACATCCGGAAAGAGAAAAAATACCCGGAATAGAAACTTCCTCTGGATCTTTAGGTATGGGTTTGGGGCAAGCGTCGGGAATTGCATTGGCCGGAAAAATGGACGGAAAGGACTACCGTGTATATTGTCTTTCTTCAGATGGAGAACATAATGAAGGATCACATTGGGAAGCAGTAATGTTTGCTGCCAAAAAACATCTTTCCAACTTGGTTTTAATTATCGATAGGAACAAAATTCAAATTGACGGGACAACGGAAGAGGTAAATCCTTTGGGAGAACTTGCTCTTAAGTATAAGGAATTTGGATGGAACACTTTAGAAATTGATGGGCATAATTTTGAAGAAATGGAAAAAGCTTTCGTTGAAGCAAAGGAAGAAAAACAAAAACCGACAGCAATTATTGCGACCACAATTGCCGGTAAAGGTGTATCTTTTATGAACAGCCCATTATGGCATGCAAAGGTGCCAACAAAAGAGGAATACGATAATGCAATGGAGGAATTAAATGCTTAAAGATTATTTAAATTTGGAACTATTTGAAACAAATGTCGAAAAGAAAGCACCCAGAGATGGTTTCGGGGAGGGGATGCTTATCGCAGGAGAAAAACACGAGAATGTTGTCGCTCTTGTTGCAGACCTGAAAGATTCGATGAGATTATCCAAATTCGCTGAAAGATACCCCGAAAGATTTATTGAGATGGGAGTATCCGAGCAAAATATGATTTCCGTTGCATCGGGTCTTGCCGTATCTGGGAAGATTCCATTTGCTGCCTCATATGCGGTTTTTTCTCCGGGGAGGACATGGGAACACTTGAAAGTATCCGTTGCAATAAATAATGTACCGGTCCAGATTGTCGGAGGACACGCCGGATTTTCTGCCGGACCATACGGTTCTACGCACCAATCCTTGGAAGATGTTGGTTTGACCAGAATCCTTCCCAACATGAGAGTATTATCTCCTTGTGATTACGAAGAAACCAAAAAAGCCGTAATTGCCATGGCGGAAGATCCAAAACCCACATATATAAGATTCGAAAAATTTGAGACACCGATGATAACGACCAAAGAGACGCCTTTCGAGATAGGGAAGGGACAAATCGTGTGGGAATCGAAAGATCCCCAAGTTGGAATAATTGCCACTGGATCATCACTTTACGAAGCAATAATGGCCGCTAAAGACCTTGACGAAAGAGGAATTGAATCGATTGTCGTGAATATCCACACCATTAAACCTTTAGACATCGATCTTATTAATCGTGTATCAAGAATGACCGGTTGTTTGGTTACGGTAGAAAATCACCAAATTGCCGGTGGATTGGGATCTCTGATTAGTGAGACTCTTGCTCAAAATGGTCCGATTCCCATGGAAATTGTTGCGGTTGAAGATTCTTTCGGAGAATCCGGAGAACCGGATGAACTAAAAAAGAAACACGGACTAAAAAGAGAAAACATTGTTGAAAGAGCTAAAAAAGCAATTCTACGAAAAACTTCTTAATTGACCTTATTTATGTTAAATTTATATGACCTGCCATGGCTGATATCAACATAGACAAATTTCTTCGAAATGATAAAGCGATTTTCCTTGCTTACGATCATGGATTTGAACATGGCCCAACCGATTTCAACGAAGAAACTATTGATCCGGGAAAGGTTCTCGAAATCGCCTTAAAAAGCGATGTTTTTACAGCAGTAATATTTCAGGAGGGAATTGCTCAATCATATTATCCGATAGGCGGAATCGATTCTAATAAATATCCTCCCCTCATTGTTAAGTTAAACGGTAAAACATCTTTCCATACCGGCGAGGAACCATATAGCCCTCTTCTTTGTACCGTTGACGAAGCAATAAGAATCGGTGCATCCGGTGTTGGCTACACAATTTATGTTGGTAGTGAACACGAAGCAACAATGATGCAGGAATTTTCAACAATTGAAGACGAAGCACATGCCAAGGGCTTAACAGTAACGGCGTGGATGTATCCAAGGGGTAAACGTGTCGAGGGAAAGGAAAACAGTAAAGATGTTGTTGCCTATGCTGCAAGGCTTGGAGAAGAATTGGGAGCCGATTTTATTAAAATACCTTACACTGGTGATCCCGAAAGCTTTTCCTGGGTAGTAAAATCTGCCGGTAAAGCACGTGTTCTTGTTTCGGGTGGAGTGAAGAAAGATAAAACAGAGTTTTTGAAAGATGTAAAAGATTTTATGTCCGTTGGGACGACAGGGATCGCTGTTGGAAGAAACGTTTGGCAATCTGACGATCCGATAGGTATGAGTAAAGAATTGGCGAATATTATCTATGGAAAATAAAATCGATCTTCTTTCCATTGGTGACGCATCGATGGATGTGTTTTTGGCTCCTTCAGAGGTAGAAACATTTTGCTCGATTAATAAAAAGGATTGTGTTGTGAGCTTCGCATACGGAGACAAGATACCTGTCAAGCACATGCAATGGTCAGTAGGAGGAAATGCTGCAAATAACGCTGTTGGAAGTCGAAGACTTGGGGTAAATGTGGGACTTCTTCTTACTCTTGGCGATGATATTGTCGGCAACGAAATAATCCAAAGCCTAAAAGTTGAGAATATTGATCTTTCGATGGTAATACAACAACCATCGACAACCAGCAATTTTTCTACAGCAATAACATACGGGGGAGAAAGAACGATATTTACATATCATGCCCCAAGGAGTTATGAGTTTCCTGTTCAACTACCATCCATTCCTTGGATATATTTAACATCAATGGGTGAATCATTCAGACCGTTTTACAACCACCTTGCGGACTATATGGCAAAACATCCTGAAGTAAAACTTGCATACAACCCGGGATCAAGACAATTACGGGCAGGTATGGAGGGAATAGGGGATATTTTAAAACTCACATATTTGATTTTTGTGAACAGAGAAGAAGCAGAAAAACTTACTTCGATGGGTGATTCTCATGGTAAGGAAAGAGACCTTATTACCAACCTTTCAAAAATTGGCCCTAAGGTGTGTGTGATTACCGATGGACAAAATGGAGCTTATGTTTTCGACGGAGCTAATTATTTGCATTGCAACGTGTTTCCGATGGATGCGTACGAAAGAACAGGAGCAGGTGATGCTTTTGGCAGCGGTTTTTTGTCAGCCGTAATTGAGGGAAAAACCATAAATGACGCATTAATATGGGGAACGGTCAATAGTGCCTCTGTTATTGCATATGTGGGTGCACAGAAGGGTTTACTGCATAGTAACGAAATGCAAGAATGGGTTGATAGAGCAAAAAGTTCTGGTGTAGTCGTTACAACTTTTTAAAATGTCAAAAATATTTGTTACAAGAAAATTTCCAGGGGATAGTCTTGACAGGCTTAAGGAGGGGAATGAAACAGAAATCTCCGAATTCGACAGAGATTTGTCCCAGGAAGAATTAATCGAAAAAGTAAAAGGCACCGATGCTATTTTGTCTCTCTTGAAAGATCGAATTGATGGCGATTTAATGGATATCGCTGGGCCTCAGTTGAAAGTAATATCCAATTATGCAGTTGGTTATGACAACATTGACGTTAAAGCCGCAACTGACAGGGGAATCGTTGTTACCAATACTCCTTGTGACGAAGTCAACGAAGCGGTAGCGGAACACACTTGGGCATTGATGCTTACTTTAACAAGAAGAATTGTGGAGGCAGATGAAGCTACAAGAAGAGGGGCTTTTAAAGGATGGGAACCCGATATTTTTCTGGGAACCAACCTTATCGGTAAGACTTTGGGAATAATCGGTATGGGAAGAATCGGATCTATGGTTGCAAGAAGAGCAAGGGGATACAACATGACGGTTCTTTACAATAAACACACACCGGATTTGGAAGCAGAAAAAGAATTGGGTGTTCAGTTTGCGACTTTGGACGAGCTTCTTTCCAAATCGGATATAGTGTCTTTGCATGTTCCTCTCTGCGATGAAACAAGGTATCTAATGAACAAAGAAAGCCTGGCAAAAATGAAGAAAGGGGCATACTTAATAAATACAGCTAGAGGCCCGGTAGTTAGAGAAGACGATTTGGTTGAAGATCTAAGATCCGGCCATTTGGGGGGAGCCGCTCTTGATGTCTTTGAAAATGAACCGAATATTAATCCTGAACTGATTGGAATGGAAAATGTTATCCTCACGCCCCACATTGCAAGTGCAACAAAAGAGGCAAGATATAAAATGGCTGAATTGGCGGTTGAAGGAATATTGTCGACCTTAAAAGGTAATATGCCGACCAACATAGTCAATGAAGAAGTGTGGAATAATAGGCGAAAATAGATAATAATGAACAATAATATATACGCTAACTTCAAAAAGTTATTAACGTTTTCACAAACCGAAATTAATACGAAAGGATATTGAATACAAAATGGGACTTTTCGGCAGAAGAAAAAGTGAAGAAGAACTGGAAGAAGAGTTGTTCGAAGAAGAAGAAGAGCTTCGAAAAACAAAAAGAAAACTAAAAGACTTAAACCCTCAGAATAAAAGGTCAAGAAAAGAGCCGGTAAAACCATGGACAAAAGCAGACAGAATTCTCGTTGGAGGTGTCTTTTTTGGAACGGTAATTGCTGCACTTATTCTTTTTGCTTTTTCCGTTGACTGGAAATTACCCGGACTTCCAAGAATAGGGTTTCCGACTTTTAAACCTGACGAAGATGTCTTGACTGTTAACAAAGAAGACCGAGAGACGGCACAAAAAATTAAAGACGAAGTAAATATCGAGTCAAAGAAACTATCAGGAACATATGCGTTTAGCTACATCAGATTAGACGACGGATTTTCTTTTGGCTTAAATGATTCTGTAAAAATGAATGCGGCATCTTTAATGAAGATGCCTGTTTTGATTGCATATTTCAAATCATACGAAAAAGGAGAGGTAAATTTGGAAGAACAACATGTACTAGCAAATACCGATAAAGAGACAGGATCCGGATCTTTGTCGGGTAAACCTGCGGGAACAAAAATTACCTATAAAGAATTGGTCTATTTAATGGGAAAAGAATCTGACAACACGGCAATGAAAATAGTGTCTTCAAAAATCGGAGAGGAAAAGATTAAAGCCGTGATAAAAGAAGTCGGAATGATCAACACAGATTATTCCAAATGGGAAACAACCGCTTCCGATATGGCCGAACTATTTTACAAATTGTACAAAGGGGATTTGGTAAGTCAAAAATCAAGAGATATGATCCTCGATTCAATTACAAGCACCATATACGAGAGTGTTATCCCGGCCGGAATTAATGACAATATAAGAATTGCACATAAATACGGAAGAGAACTTCATATTATTCATGACGCCGGAATAATCTTCGGGAAAGAGCCGTATGTTTTGGCGGTAATGTCAAAAAGTATACTTGATAAAGAGGGAGAGGTGTTTATTCCTCAAATTGTCTCATCAATCCACTCGGGAATTGGGAATTAATATCGGTTGATGCACCTTCCAATATTTTGTTGTTCTCCTCAATAATTTGTTGAACGGACTCTTTTGAACAATGTTTTGTGGGAACTTCAGATTCTTTAAACCACTCTTCTTTTGAAGGACAGCCTTCGCAAGGAAGTGTTCCTGTGTAGGAACAGATTTTAACTTTTACCATCTTTTCGGGAACATCCCAGTTGTAGGTTTGTTTGTTTTCCAGTAAATAAGACATAATTTTATTCCATATCGGAGCAGCTCCGGTAACACCGGAGGCAATTCTGCTCATTGGGGTGTTGTCGTTATTTCCTACCCATACTGCAACGAGATAGTCTTTGGTAAAACCAACAGTAAGGTTATCTTTCAAGTCATTACTTGTCCCGGTTTTTACGGCAACTTCAGGATGGTTTTTAATAACAAGCTGAGAATTCAATCCGAATGCCGGAGCTCTTGCGGAGTTGTCTTTAAGAATATCAATTAATTGATATGCAACGGTTTCTTCGAGTATCTGTTCTCCTTTGTTTTCGCATGTTTTCTCAAATGGATTGACCGTAAACGAAGGAGTGGGGGACTTGAGTGGGAAGTTATCTTGTATGCAGGTGTTGGCATATAGTACTTTTCCTTGATAATTGGAAACGCTGATGATGTCGTTAAGTTCCGGTTTAACTCCCATGTTGGCAATTGTTGCATAAACCATTGCAAGTTCAGTTAATCTTACTTCACCACCACCGAGGGTCAGGGAAAGACCAAATCTGCCGGGGTCGTTCCATGAAGTTATTCCCATTTTGGTGCCAAGATTTATCATATTTTTTACTCCATAACTGGCAAGAATTTTTACTGCAGGAATGTTTCTTGATTCGGCAAGGGCCGACCTTAATGAGATTTTCCCTCTGAATTTGCCGTCATAGTTTTTTGGTGAGTATGTTTCGCTACCCGGAGTAACAAAAGATACCGGTGAATCATCGATGATACTTGCGGGAGTGTACCCGTTTCCTAAAGCATAGGCGTAGTTAACAACCTTTATGGAAGAACCCGGTTGTCTTAGGGAAGTTGTAATATTGAATTGTCCGTCCACTGTGGAATCGAAATAGTCTTTTGATCCGACCATGGCAAGTATTTCTCCCGTTTCAGGGTCAAGAACTATAACGGCTCCGTTTCCTACACGATACGCTTTAAGAGAATTAATTTCTTTGTTTACTATTTCCTCTGCTTTCTTTTGGATGTTGTAATCCAAAGTTGTTACAACTTCCAGCCCTCCAGTTTCGATTACTTCCTCGCCATATCTCTGTGCAAGAATTTGTTTTACATACATTACAAAATGAGGTGCTTTAATTTCGATCTTGTTGGGAATAATTTTAATTTCCTCGTATTTTGCAAAGTTTGCTTCGTTTTGGGATACATATCCGTTAACAGCCATAAGGTTTAACACTGTTTGCTGCCTTTCTTTAGCAGAAACAGGATCACTGTAAGGTGAATATTTTGAGGGAGATTTGGGTAGTCCTGCCAAATATGCAGCTTCGGGAAGGGTAAGATTAACCGCACTTTTACCGAAATACATCTGGGATGCTTCTTCTATCCCATATGCCGTTCCTCCGTACGGAACCTCATTTAAATACATTTCCAAAATTTGATCTTTAGAATACACAACTTCTGTCTCAATCGAGAGAACTAATTCTTTTACTTTTCTGATCAATGTTTTTTCCGGAGTAAGAAGAGTGTTCTTTATCAGTTGTTGGGTAATGGTTGATCCTCCCGCCATGGTTCCCGATTTTAGATTCCTCACGATTGCCCTTGAAATTCCTTTTATGGAAAAGCCAAAGTGTTGATAAAATTCAGCGTCTTCGGCAGCCAGAGTTGCTTTTATTACGTGATCGGGGAGAGAGCTAAGCTTAATTGGAGTTCTGTTTTTGTCTTTATATATTTTATATAGTAGAGTTCCGTTGCGATCGTAAATTTTGGTCGATACTTCTTGGTTCCTGACAGACAACTCTTTGGGAGAGGGTAGATCTCTGAAAATCATAAACCAGATGGCAAGCATAATTGATCCGGCAACAAGGACGGGAATTATTATCTTCGAATAGTTTAATTTTCCGACCCTCCTCTTTTTTGCTTTTACAAATTTAATTTTGATTTTTTTCTTTTTAATTCTTTTTGTGGGAACGAATTTAATCGAATATAACTTGCCTAGAAATTTTGATATTCCTTTCCAGACAACGAAAAAGACAAACAAAACTCCTGTTACAAGATAATAAAAAACAAAGAAGAAAGGACGACCGACGCAAGAGAGTACCCGTGCCATTATTGGCCGGGTCTTTGCTTTTAATTTACGGGCAGTTTTAACATGATGGGTGACCTTCGCCACTAAAGGTATTTTAGCAAGAAATGAGGCTATTTAAAGCGGGTAATTTACAACGATTGGATCAGTGGGTAATTGGCAGTCAACGCAATATATTGTTTTCAAAGGATCGTAATATATTTGATGATTTTGCATTTCAATTTGATCCGGAGGAGTATCTGGTCTTGCTATCTGTCCGTTCGTTTTATTTACAGGCAAATCAACCCGTTCTCCGTCTGTTTTTGTTGGCACCGTGTCTTTTAGAAAATATTCAAATCTTGTTGCACAACCCGTACCGTCAGGGCCCGGTGGTAGCAAACCTGTTACATTACAAATATTAGTTCCGATCACCCCCGATGGTTGTTGCATCCAAGCGTGGCCTTTGTCTTCTTCGTTGTATTCTCCCTTTTCGGCTTTGTTTAATGCAAATCGCATTACACGATTCCAAATGGGTGATGCTCCGGATACACCCGATACTGCACCTCCCATTGGGGTATTGTTGTTATTACCCACCCATACAACCGTGACTATGTGGGGAGTGTATCCGATGGTCCAATTATCCCTTCTATCGTTAGTTGTACCGGTTTTTACCGCGACTTCGGAATGACCAGCAACATTTAAGTATGAACCTTCTCCGAAGGCAGCCGATCGCGCGTTGTTATCAAGAAGCATGTGGGTAATAATAAACGGAACTTCCGGATCCATTATTTTTTCGTCAACTATTTCATCAATTTTGGTTTCTTCATAAACTTTACCTTTCCAATCTTCAACTTTAAGGATCGATATCATTGGGGATTTTACTCCGGAATTGGCAAGGACTCCGAATGCTTGTGCCATATCGATTGGTCTAACTTCTCCTCCTCCCAGGGTTAGCGAAAGACCGTAATTTTTCGGATCTTCAAAAGTGGTAAGTCCAAGTTGTCTTGCAAAATCGATGAAGTTTTCAAGTCCGTTTAGAGCCAAAGTACGGACAGCAGGAATATTGTATGAATTACCTAAAGCAAATCTCGTTTGAGTAAGTCCATGGAACGTGCCGTCGTAGTTAACCGGACAATATTTTGGTTGTCCCAGTACCGAAAAACAAGTTGGTACATCGGCAAAAGCGGTTGCTGCGGTAATTTTCTTGTCCTTTACGGCCAAAGCGTAATTCAAAGGTTTAATTGAAGAACCGGGTTGTCTTTTTGCAAAAATAATATTCACTTTTCCGTCTTCGTCTGTTGCGAAATAGTCTTTTGATCCTACCATCGCAAGTATCTCACCCGACTTGGGTCTTGTAACAAGCGCAGCACCGTTTCCGACCTTGGATTTTTTTAATCTGGCAACTTCTGTGGCAACAGTGTCTTGCGCATATTCCTGAAGTTCCAAATCCAATGTCGTTGTTACTCTGAGTCCGCCTTTTTCCACAAGTTGTTCTCCGTATTTTTCGGCTAGTTGTTCTTTTACCCAAAGTGCAAAATGGGGCGCTTTCGGCGCGGATATCACATTATATTTCAGCTCTTCAGCTGCCGCTTCATCAGCTTGTTCTTGCGAGATATATCCATCTTCGACCATTCTTTTAAGAACAGTTGCTTGTCTCTCTTTTGCATATTGAGGGTTTGCACCAAATGGTGAATATCTTGTAGGCGATTGAGGAAGGCCAGCTAATAAGGCAGCTTCGGCCAAAGATAAATCCTTTGATGATTTACCGAAATATAATTCCGATGCAGATTCAATTCCGTAGGCAGTTGAACCATAAGGTATTTGATTCAAATACATTTCCAGTATTTTTTCTTTTGTATAAATTGATTCGACAATCATTGTCAAAGTAAATTCTCTTATTTTTCTCCTAACCGTTCTTTCTTGTGTTAGTAGTGAGTTTTTAACCAACTGCTGAGATAAAGTTGATCCTCCTTGGAGTTTTCCTTTAAAGATAGTATTGTATGCGGCCCTAGCCATTCCGGTTATCGATATGCCGTGATGCTTGTAAAAGTCCTTGTCTTCGATAGCGATAGTGGCGTCTTTCAGATATTTGGGGAGTTCGTTAACATCAACGGGGGTTCTTCTTTGGTCGGTGTATATTTCATAAATTAGTTTTCCGTTTCTGTCGAATATTTTAGAAGAAACAGGAATTTCATCTGAAGTAAGCTTTGTTGGTAGGGGAATATCCCAATAGATATATACAAGAAGAGATACGACTATGATTAAAGCCCCCAACCTAATCCATTTAAGATTTTTTTTGATAATTCTTTTTATCTTGGCAAACATGCCTTTTCTCTTTTTTGTGTTTTCCGAATTTTTATCCATGTAGCCACAATTATACAAGGGTTAAGTTGACTTTAAAACTTACTTCCTATTATGCTTAAGTTCGACGGGAGGTGATTATTTTGGCAAACAAAGAAGAAACAACAAAAAAATCAGGAAAAAATAAGACAATAATGATCATCGTAATAGCCGTTGTCGTGCTCGTAGGATTGGGAATTGTAGGGAGAATTGCTTCCCAATATATGGCTCGAAAAGCTGCTGGCGGATTTCTCTCGGCATTAACTGGTGGAAAAGCAAACGTTAATTTGACCGGTGATGAAGTAACCGTTAAAGACAAAGACGGAAATGAAATAACGATTGGTGGTGAAGGAGCAAAACTTCCTAAAGAATATCCAAGCTCAATTCCTGAACCCAAGAACGGCAAAGTAATAACAAGTTGGTCAAGTACAACCGATGGAAGAGTCGGAATTTCCGTTATCTGGGAAGTGTCCGATTCAGTAGACAGTATTTACGAAAGCTATAAACAAGCGATCGAGAATGCCGGATTTAAAATTACTGCAACTTTCTCTGCGGATGACACAATGACCTTTACCTTTGAAAAAGAAAGTGAAGGAGAAATGGAGGAAGGAGGTACGATCGGAGTAGGAAAGGGTGACGGAGGAAAGACAAACGTTACCTTGATGTACGGTGCAAATAAATGAAGCGGGACGAGTATCAAAACGAGGCCTGGTTTGAGTTCTTGGAGGAAGACCTTCAAAGCTTGTTGATAACGAGCAGTATTTTGATGGAAAAAGCTTCTTCGTGGGATGAAAAACTAATTGACTATTCTTTCGTCGTTTTTCCGGCTGCAAAAGCATACGAAGGTTATTTGAAAAAAATATTTTACGAAAGAGGGTTTATTTCGAAGGATGATTATTATGGAAAAAGATTCAGGATTGGTAAAGCCCTTAATCCAAGTCTTGATCCAAGATTCAAAAACGAAAGTGTATATAGAAAGATAGCCATTTCTCCGGAGAAGAAAGAACTTGCCGACAAACTTTGGGAAACATGGAAACTTTGTAGAAACATATTGTTTCATTGGTTTCCAGACGAAAAAAATACGGTGACCTTAAATGAAGCAGGGGAGAGAGTTGCCAGAATAATCGATACGATGAGCAACTGCTTTGCAGGGTGTAATATAAAGTATGACCAAAGCAAATAATCAGCTTAAAGTTAAAAACGTATTTATTTTCTTCTCTTATCTTCTTATTGTTTGGGGTCTTTACAGATATTTGATTCAACTTCCTGAAGAAATCGAAGAATTGGTTATAAAACCCCTAATTTGGTTGCTTCCTCTTTTAATACTTTTAAAAAGAGAAAAAGAAGCACTGTCCAGTTTGGGGTTGACTGTAAAAAAACTGTTTCCTTCTTTGTATTTTGTAATTGGACTTGGAGCGGTTTTTGCGATAGAGGCTCTTTTGATAAATTTTCTCAAATATGGAAGTTTGAACCTGGGTAGCAATATCGGAGATAAAACAATATTAATTGCAGTGTTTATATCTCTTGTTACGGCTTTTTCGGAAGAGATCGCTTTTAGAGGATACATCTTCGGAAGATTGCGAGATGCACTCAATAATGAATGGAAAGCAAGCTTGATCTCAACTGCAATGTGGATCGTTATTCACATTCCTATCGTGATTTTTGTAAGAGATTGGACTGTTGGATCTGCTCTTGTTTATTTACTTATAACCGGATTATTTGGAATGGGAAGTAATTTTGTGTATGCCCGTACGGGAAATGTATTTGCTTCAATCCTCCTACATGTGGTCTGGGAATGGCCACTAATTCTTTTTCGATAATGCGAGGCTAAGTTGACATATTTAGCACCAAAGAAGTACTATTTAAGCTACATAAATGAAACGGTATATCGGAATTGGTGTTCTTGTTCTTCTGGCGGTAACAATCCTTGGAGTATCCCTTCTTCGTTCGGCAAGAATTGACTGTGCATTCACGGGGGAAGTGTCAAAAGTGAATCCTAATGGAGATGAAAGCATTTCTATTCCGTACAACTTTCCATATCCAGGTATGTTGCCCGATAGCCCGCTTTGGCCTTTGAAGGCTTTTAGAGACAGAGCTTGGTTGACTGTTACCCTATCGGGAGATAAAAAAGCCGAAGTACTGTTATTTTTGGCGGATAAAAGAATGGCGGCTGCAAAAAGTCTATTTGAAAAAGGAAAAGCTGAAATTGGTTTTACCACCCTTACCAAAGCAGAAAAATATTTAGAGGAAGCAAGTAGGCAAGTAGGTGATTGTTGGAACGGCAAGGAGGACCAAAAAGGGATTTCATATAAAGTTGCACTTTCGGCACTTAAGCACAGAGAGTATATGAATTATTTGATAACGATTGCTCCGGAGGATGCAAGACCGGGGATAATCAGTTCCTTTAATTATTCCAACGATGTCTTCAATAGATGTAGGGTTTCTCTTTTGGAACGAGGAAAGCAAGCTCCTGAAAACCCCTTTAATTAGGACTAAAAGATAATATTGTATAAAAAATATACCCTGGACTGTGATTGTCTTATTGCAGTATTTTCCGTAATATTTCCGCGAGCAATTTAGAACTCACTATTTATAGCCTTAACTCATGCGTGTGTTGATATATTTGGACATAAAACTTAATAGTTGACCATCTAACTGTAGTGTTAGATTATGTTTCTCGAACCTACCCATAGCGCTTTTTGTTTCCATATGTGAAACAAGAAAGGTCAAAATGAAATGTCCGTTTTGTGCACACCTAAATACGAAGGTTTTAGAATCCAGAATTGTGGAGGAAGGCGAAGCTTTGCGCAGGCGAAGAGAGTGTATCAAATGTGGCAGAAGGTTTACAACTTTTGAGAAAGTTAGAGACACGGTTTTGTGGGTAATCAAGAAATCGGGGAAAAGAGATCCTTTCGACAGAGAAAAGGTAAAAAGAGGAATTTTAAGAGCGATAGAAAAAAGACCGGTTTCTCTGGAATTGGTTGAAGATATTGTAAACGACATAGAGAGAGAATTATTGAGAAACGGAAAAGAAGAGATACCGAGCAAATTAATAGGAAATGCAGTCTTGAAAAGATTAAAAAGAGTGGATAAAGTAGCTTGGTTGCGATTTGCAAGTGTCTATCTTGAATTTGAGGATGTTGGAGATTTTGAGAAAGCGATAGATAAAGTATGACAAAGAAAAACAAAATAACATTAGATTCTTTTTCATTTCCTTCATATGAGGAAATTAAAAAAGATATTATCAATAAGATCGGAGATAAACCTGCAATGCCCACCGATCTTACCGAAGGCAATTGGACCGAACAGTCTCTGAAAGTTTTAAACGAGAGATATCTTCTGAGAGATAAAGAAGGAAACATAATAGAAACTCCTTCGCAAATGTGTTGGAGAGTCGCATGGGAAATTGCTTCAACTGGGGTAAGGTGGGGACAAACAAAAGAGGAAGTAATAAATACTGCACGAGAATACTACCGGCTTCTTTCCTCTCACGAGTTTTTGCCAAATTCTCCAACATTAATGAATGCCGGTGCCAATAATCATATGCAACTTTCCGGATGCTATGTGTTACCAGTAGAAGATTCTTTGGTGGGAATATTTGATGCAATTAAATACCAGGCACTTATTCATCAAACTGGTGGTGGAACAGGTTTTTCTTTCTCAAGATTAAGGCCAAAAGGATCAGTCGTTGGTTCTAGTAAAGGGACTGCATCAGGCCCAGTTTCTTTTATGAGAATATTCGATTCTGCCACAAATGAAATAAAACAAGGAGGTAAAAGAAGAGGTGCCAATATGGGTATTTTGAGGGTCGACCACCCCGATGTTCTTGAATTTATCCATTGCAAAGAAGATGGGGGAATCACCAACTTCAATATTTCCGTGGGGATAACGGATGCGTTTATGAAGGCATATGATCGTGATGAAGAATACGATCTTGTTAATCCCAAAACAAAAGAAAAGACAGGAAGTTTGTCTGCAAGAAAAGTATTCCAAGAAATTGCGGAAAGTGCTTGGAAATCGGGTGATCCTGGTTTGGTTTTCATCGACAGGTTAAATAGGGGAACGGCAAATCCGGTTCCAGTAATGGGCCCGGTTGAATCGACCAATCCTTGTGGCGAGCAACCTCTTTATCCTTGGGATTCCTGTAATTTGGGATCGATATTCTTAACCTATTTTGTAAAAGAAAAAGACGGGAAGAAATCTGTTAACTGGGAACGATTATCCGAAGTAACAAGACTTGCGGTTAGATTCTTGGATGGAGTTATCGAAGTAAATCCATACACCCTTCCACAAATCAGACAGACAACGTTCGGGATAAGAAGAATCGGATTGGGTGTTGGAGGTTGGTCCGACATGCTAATAGAGTTGGGTATTCCGTATGATTCCGAAGAGGCTTTGGAATTGGCTGCAAAAGTAATGAAATTTGTTAATAAGGAAGCGATAGCTGAATCTGAAGAATTGGCAAAAACAAGAGGGCCTTTTCCGATGTATCCGGTATCAATATATAAACATTTGAAACCAAGAAGAAATGCAACTCTTACAACTATTGCTCCAACGGGAACAATTTCAATTATTGCAGGAGCCTCTTCGGGAATTGAGCCGATGTTCGCTATCGCATACCAACATATTGTTAAAGACAAACACTTGGATAGAAGAATGTCTTTCGTTAATCCTAAGTTTGAAGAGTTGGCAAAGAAAAGAGAAATATGGACAGATGAAATAAGAAAAATGGTTGAGGAAAAAGGAGTAGTGAGAGCAATTGAAGAAATCCCCCAAGATATCAGAAAATTATTTGGCACTGCTCATGAAATATCTCCATCATGGCATGTAAAAATGCAGGCAGCATTCCAAAAATATACGGACAATGCAGTCAGTAAAACAATTAATTTGGATCATAATGCAACAATTAATGATGTTAAAAAAGCATATCTTTTGGCATGGGACACCGGATGCAAGGGGATAACCGTATTCAGGGACGGTTGTAAAGATATGCAGGTATTAAATTTGGGTTTGGGTGAAGTAAAGGATAAAACAAATATCGATAATACCGGGGTTCCACTCCGTGATAGGCCGGCTAAAGTATTCGGTGCTACTTATAAAATGAACACTCCCGTTGGAAGCGCATTTATCACTATTAATCAGGACGAAAACGAAGATCCGTTGGAAGTATTTATCAATGTAGGTAAAGCAGGAAGTGATGTTGCGGCAATGGCGGAAGCTTTGGGAAGGACAATATCAACTGCACTAAGATTCCGAGGGTCTTTGGGGCCGAAAGAAAAAGCCAAAGAAATTGCCGGTCAATTATCCGGAATAGGTGGAAGAAGATCTGTGGGGTTTGGACCCAACAAAGTAAGATCTTTACCGGATGCTATCAGCTCGGCATTATCAATGCACTACGGTTTTAAAATTAACGGAAACGGCCACGCTGAAGCGCCACTAAAAGCGGCCGGTGCTGTTATGGAGGCGGTGGGTTCTGCCCAGGTAGAACAAACCCCAACGGGTTATCCCGGCCCCACAATGGCTTCGACCGCCTCTAATGGCGCTTCAAACGGCAACGGACATTATACGAATGGACATTCGGCTCAAACTCTCGAAAGCATTCAAGAAATTGTTTTACCAACGGAAGATGAAGTAAAAGATTATTCTTTCGAAACAATGGAAAAACCAGGTGATATCTGCCCCGCATGTGGTGCTTCCGCTCTTGTTTATGAGGAGGGATGTTCCAAATGTCACGCCTGTGGCCATTCGGAGTGCTAATAGATGGAAGAAAAAATACTCTTAAATAAAAAAGTAGTAAAAGCCGGAGGTGCGGAAGAAAATTTTAACCTCGAAAAAATAAAAAACAGTATTTGGTATGCTGCACAAAACGTTGGAGGAAAAGATAAGAAACTCTCAGAAGGATTATCCAAAGAAGTTCAAAAGTATTTGTTGGAACATTTAAACGGAGAAGAAAAAATTAAATCGAGTTTGATTGGAGAGGCTGTCGAAAAAGTATTAATCGAAAAAGGACATGCAAAAACAGCCAAAGCATATATCTTATTCAGGGAAAACAAAAAACACTTGAGACAGGACAAAGAAACGCTTGGGGTTAACGACGATATAGGTCTTTCGTATAACACTTTGTATATTCTGAAATCCAGATATTTAAAAAAGGATGAAAAAGGAGATGTTATTGAATCACCCCGTGAATTAATCGAGAGAGTTGCCAATTGTTTGTCTTCTGTGGAGAAAAACGATCAGGAAAAGAAAAAATGGTTCGAAAGATTTATGAATATCATGATTTCTTTTGAGTTTTTGCCGGGAACCCGAACATTGGCTAACGCGGGACTTCGTAATCCTCAACTGGCAAACTGTTTTGTTTTCGACCTGGAAGATGATATAGACGGAATTTTTGAAACACTTCACAAATCAACTTTGATAAAAAAACACGGAGGGGGATGCGGATATAACTTTACCAGGATTAGACCCGAAAGCGATCTTGTTAGTGGAATTCCAGGTTTGGCAGCGGGACCTGTGAGAATGATAGAAATGTTCGATTTAATGACATCACTTTTTAAACAACAGGGGAAATATGAAAGTGGGAATATGGCAATTTTAAACGCAAATCACCCTGATATTTTTAATTTTATTTCGGCCAAACAAAATGAAAATTATTTGACAAAAACCAATCTGTCCGTAGGAATAACCGACGAATTTATGAATGCTGCCGTAAAAGATAAAACATGGCAACTAAAAAGTCCGAGAACCGGGGAAATTGTCAGCGAAGTTGAGGCAAATTCAATACTTGAGTTGATGGCACAGATGGCTTGGGCAACAGGTGATCCGGGTATAATCAACCTTTCTGCAATCAATAGGGGAACCAAACTGGCAAACCCGTTATACAAAAAGAAGGGTCCAATAATGGCTACCAATGTTTGTGGTGAAATACCTTTATACCCTTACGAATCGTGCAATCTTGGATATCTAAACCTTACGAAATTTGTTATTGGAAAAAAGTTTGATTACAAAAGATTTAAAGAAGTAATGAAGATTGCTGTTAGGTTAATGGACAACGTAATTGACGCTTCTTGGTTCCCGGTAAGAGAAGTGGAAAAGGCGGTTCGTGATCACAGAAGACTGGGTATTGGGGTTGTTGGTTGGGCGGAAACCCTTATTATGCTTGGCATACCTTACAACAGTAGCGAAGCTTACAAATTCGCGGAAGAATTAACAAAAACGATGTATCAGACTGCTTTCAATACATCTTGCGAGCTAGCAAAAGAAAAAGGACCTTTTCCTCTTGTTCAAGATTCAATATGGGCAAATGCAAAAAGGAAACCAAGGAACGTTGCTTTAATAACTTTTCCTCCATCAAGCGGAAACGCGGTGCTTTGTGAGACCTCATATGGTATTGAACCCTTATTCGCAATTGCCTACGAACAAAACGTTTTGGGAGGAGAAAGGTTTACCAATATTAATCCTCTTTTTGTCCGAGAGTTGAGAGAAAGAGGTTTGTATTCAGAGAAGATAATCGAGAAAGTAATAAAAAATCACGGATCTGTTCAGGGAATTAAAGAAATCCCACAGGATATGCAAAAAATATACAAAGTTGCACACGATATTAACTGGAGAGATCACATCAAGATGCAAGCTGCATTTCAAAAATGGACAGATAACGCAATTACAAAAACAATAAATATGCCTTCATCAACAACGCCGGGAGATATTAAAGAAGCTTACATTTTGGCATGGAAGCTGGGATGCAAAGGCTTAACCGTTTACAGGGATAAGACTAAACAAAACCAAGTATTTGAATTTGGAAAAAGTTCGTCTTCTGTTGGAAAGATCAGTAAAACTTGTCCTACTTGTTCCACCAAGCTTTTTAAAGACGGTAAATGTCTGAAGTGCAAGAACTGTGGTTTTTCCACTTGTGAGTTATAATCTTCAAAATGTCTATCTACACAAAAAAGGGTGACGGAGGAGAAACAGGCTTATATTCCAGAACCAAAGACAAGGTTGTCCGTATTTTCAAAGATTCACCAATAATCGAGGCGATAGGATCTGTCGATGAGGCAAATTCATTTTTGGGTATATGTGCGGACTGTCCCAACAACAATCTTCACAAGAAGATCGTGATTATCCAAAGGGCTTTGTTTACCGTTGGAGGAATTCTTGCAGGTGCAAAATTATCTATTTCAAATAAACAAATCGAGTATTTGGAAAACGAAATAGACTCCATGGATAAAGAACTTCAAAAATTATCAGGGTTTATTCTACCTGGAGGTGGATTTACGGGAAGCCATCTTTTTATGGCAAGAACGTTAATAAGGAAAGCTGAACGAAAATTGGTTCGTTTATCTAAAGAAGAAAAGGTTCCTGCAAGTGTTCTCGTATATGTAAACAGGCTCTCGGATTATGTTTATACCCTCGCAAGATACAGCAATTTGAAAGAAGGAATTAAAGAGGAGTCTTGGAAGCGTAAATAATAATGTTAAAATGATTTATGACCATGACTCCGGAACGGGGGAGTTTTCCTGTACAGGAAAGACCGGAAGAGTTTCCCGAAATTCCGTTAGAAATTGAAAATAAGACTGCCTTAACTCCTACACCTGTCCAATTTAAAGCACAGGTTAAAGACGATAGAGGTAAACCGCTAATTTCAACCTCCGAAAGGGAAGAAAATAAAATTGTAATTCCCAAACCTAAGGAGCAATTGGAAATTGGAGCAAAGGGTTCAGCCGGCGATGCTTTAACCTGGTTCAGTCAATTTTGGTTGAGGGCAATTAAAAAAGCGGTATTGGTTGGGAAACAAATATTTTTAAGGAGGGAAAATGCCAATAATTGATATTAACGCAATCGTTTTAGCACTTCTTTTGTTGGGACTTCTTGTTTTGGGATTGTTTGTAATTGGATATGTAGCGTTCATCTTTATTAGGCACAGGAATCGTGAGGAGAAATCTTTGGAATCAGTACTCATGCAAATAGCAGTTCCAAGAGGAAATGAAACAAAAATTGATGCAATGGAACAAATGTTCTCGTCTCTTTCTTCCTTGAAAAAAGGAGGCTTTTGGCAAAAGTTTTCATTCCAACCTACGATATCTTTCGAAATTGTGGCCAGAAAGGAAGATATTCGTTTCTATATCTGGACACCGGTAAAATATAAAGATCTTTTAGAAAAACAAATACACGGAGCTTTTCCTGATGCGGAAGTTTTGGAGGTATCCGAATACAACATATTTAACGAATCGGGCAAAGTTGCTTATAAATCGCTGCAACTTTCCAAAGAAAATTACTACCCGATCAAGACTTTTAAGGATTTGGCCACCGATCCTTTGGCTGCGATTACCTCTTCGATGGCAAAGATGGGGGACGGTGAGGCAGCAGCAGTCCAAATAGTTGTTTCTCCCGCCGATATCCCTTGGCAAAAAGAAGGGGGTAGTTATATCTCCGATACAAAAAAACAGGAATCTAATCCGGAAAAAGCCAGTTTTTCTACTTCGGGAAAAACTCTTGAATCAATTGAGAGCAAGACTTCCAAACCCGGTTTTGAAGTATCGATAAGAATCGTTGCGGTTGCTCCTTCCGAAGAAATTGCAAAAATGCACCTGACCAACATTGAAGCAGGTTTTGAACAATTTAGTTCGGATACCAACAAATTCCGATCAAGAAAAATTCGCAACAAAGGAGCTTTTATTGAAGATTTTCTTTATCGGTATCAACCAATGTTTCATTTATTTGGGAATCGCTCTTCGATCTTAAATTCTGAGGAATTGGCAACACTATTCCATTTTCCGAACAAACAAATTACAACACCCCACATTTATTGGATATATTCAAAAACCGCTCCTGCACCATCCGATATTCCAAATGAAGGAATGTTTTTGGGAATTAGTGCCTACAGAGGGGTAAAAAGATCGGTATACATTTCCGACGAAGACAGAAGAAGACACACATACATAATCGGAAAAACAGGAACAGGAAAGACAGAACTTTTAAAAGATATGATTTTGCAGGACATTAAAGCGGGTCGTGGAATATGTTTTATGGATCCTCATGGAGACGCGATCGAAGATATTTTAAAACAGATTCCTCCGGAGAGAGCGGAAGACGTGATTTATTTTAATCCCGGTGACACCGAAAGGCCGATGGGATTAAATCTTCTTGAAGCAAGAACGGAAGATGAAAAACATTTTGTTGCAACATCCGTTATTAATATGATGTACAAGCTTTTCGATCCTTATAAGACAGGTATCGTGGGTCCTCGATTCGAGCATGCCGTAAGAAACGCAATGCTAACCGTAATGGCAGAACCGGGTAATACTTTCGTTGAGGTCATGAGAGCATTAACCGATGCCAATTTTGTTCAAGAACTTCTTCCCAAAGTAACCGACCCGATTATCAGAAGGTATTGGACAGATCAAATAGCTCAAACCGCCGATTTTCATAAGTCGGAAGTTTTGGACTACATTGTTTCCAAATTTGGAAGATTTGTTACCAATAAAATGATTAGAAACATAATTGGACAATCTCAATCTTCATTCTCTTTCAGAAATATTATGGATGAAGGGAAAATTCTTTTAATTAATTTGGCTAAAGGTGAAATAGGGGAGGAAAACTCTAATTTCTTGGGACTTGTTTTGGTCCCCAGAATTTTAATGGCTGCTATGAGTAGACAAGATGTTCCTGAAGACCAGAGGCGTGACTTCTTCCTTTATGTTGACGAGTTCCAAAATTTTGCCACCCCCGATTTTGCGCAGATTCTTTCCGAAGCAAGAAAATACAAATTAAACCTTTGTGTTGCCAACCAGTTTATCGGACAGGTTGAGGAAGAGGTGAAAAATGCGGTATTTGGAAATGTGGGAACAATTATTGCCTTTAGGGTTGGTGTTACGGACGCTTCTTACCTTGCTCACGAATTTACTCCAACTTTCGGTGAAGATGACCTTTTGAACATAGAAAGATACCACGCTTATATTAAAACGATAGTTCACAATGAACCCGTGCCCCCGTTCTCAATGGATTTGACCAAAGATATTGCTGCCCAAAAAGCAGCAGAAAATCATAGAGTAGCAGAAATCGTAAAAGAAATGAGCAGGCTAAAATTTGGAAGAGACGAGCGTCTAGTTGAAGCAGAAATGACCAGAAGGGCTAAGCTTTAGAAAATTGGTTTGTGGTGATATAATTTAGCCTCAACGGGTCCTTCGTTCAATGGCAGGACACGACTCTTATAAAGTCGACACAGGGGTTCGATTCCCTTAGGACCCACACTTTTAGGTTTTCAGAGTTCAATAAGAAGTTGTTTTTTGCCGGGTTCTTTAACCTGTGCAAGCTCCAAATATCTTTCGGTTGTGGAAAGTCTTTTGTGTCCGGAAACCTGAGAAAGGAGAACGATGTCCACTCCGGCTTTAATGTTTTCAACAATGAAAGTAGTCCTCAAATCATTTACGGAATAGTTTGGCATTTCTGCTCTTTGCATGTATCTGTCGATTGCTGCCCTAATATTTCTTACAGCCAATGGTTTACCGTTTTTTGATACAAAAAGGTATTCGGAGGCAATTTTATTGGGCCTTGTTGCTGAATAACTGGAAATTGCTTCTTTTGCGGCTCTGTTTAAGGGAATGGTTCTTTCAGGCTGCGTTGCGTAAGCCTCTATCTTCATGTGGTCTCCTTTTAGGTTTGATAGTTTAAGGCTTGCTACTTCGGAAATTCTAATTCCTGTTTGGAGAATTATTTCAACAATTGCAGCAATTCTAATGTCGCTCCTGACAACGTCGCGCAAAGCTCTGTATTCGAGAGGAGAGAGAAACTTGGGAAGTGAACTTTCGATCTTGGGATGTGCAACGGAAAGTGATGGATCCGAAGCTAAATGGTTTTCGGATATTAGCCATCTGAAGAATGTTTTTACAGCATTTAATTTTCTGGAAACTGTTTTTGGAGTATATTTTTCGGCCAAAAGTTGATCTCTAAAAGATTCAAGATCGGACGCAATTATTTGCTCCGGGAGGCCTTTGTTTTTACGCGTCAAATATTGAACAAGCTGTTCAAGATCGGCTCTGTAGGCAAGTATTGTTGCCGGAGAACGACCTTTCTCTTTAAGGCTCTCGATAAACTTCGGAAGCAGGTTCTTAAGTGTTTCTTGTGTCATAATATGAGGGTCAGACTTACAATGATACCAGGATTATAAGATAAGTCAACATTATAAGGTATGAAGGAGGCTAAAAAACACAAATTATCCGATGTGTTCGGCAAATTCACAAAATACATCGTTATTTTGTTTGCCGTTTTATTCTTAATTTCTTTAATCAGGAGCCTGGTTAAGATTACCGGTTCAAAAAAACAAATCGATGAAGCAAGGGGAAGGGTTGAAAAATTACAATCGGAAAACGAGTCTCTGAAAAACAAACTGGCTCTTTCACAGAGTGAAGCGTTTATTGAACAGCAGTTGAGGGACAAATTGGGATTGGCAAAAGAGGGGGAAATGGTGGTGGTTCTGCCTGAACCGAGCATATTAAAACAATATTCACCTAAAATTGTATACGAAGAAGAGATTCTCCCCGATCCTACCTGGAAAATGTGGTTTAGGTTCTTTTATTGAGTTTCTGAGCTCAAACTGGTAACATATACCTCTGGAGATACTACATGCGGGGTAGTGTACGGCTGCACGCAAGGCTCATAATCTTGCAGACTAGGTCCAACTCCTAGCCCCGCAACACGATACCTGCCAACGTAGCTCAGCGGCAGAGCGGTCGTTTCATAAGCGACATGTCACAGGTTCGAATCCTGTCGTTGGCACACCTTTTACGCTTCAATACTAGCCTCAAAAGTGATACAATCCAGGGTATGTCAGCTAAACGAGTATTATCAGGAATTCGTGCTTCGGGCCGCCTACATTTGGGAAACTATTTAGGTGCGGTCAAAGGAATGCTGGCTTTACAAGACGATCCTGCCTACGAAACGTTCTATATGGTTGCCGATTTGCACACTTTAACAACCCCATATGAGAAAGAAAAACTGGAAGAGCAGGTTAAAGAAGTAATTCTGGATTATTTGGCTGCAGGTTTGGATCCTGAAAAATCGGTTATTTTTATTCAATCTCAAACCGGTGAACACAGAAAACTTGCTTATCTTCTGGCAACAGAAGTTTCGGTGGCAAGAATGTTACACCTACCAACTTACAAAGATAAGCTAAAAGAAAATCCTGACGATGCGAGTCTTTCCCTTTTGTATTATCCGGTTCTAATGGCGGCGGACATTCTGGCTTACAAAGCAAATCTTGTTCCGGTTGGAGTAGACCAAGAGCCACATTTGGAAATATCCAGGCAAATTGCCAGGAAAATGAATTCCAAATACGGTACAAATTTTCCAGAACCAATAAGATTCGAGACAGAAGGCGGATATGTCCCGTCTCTAACGGGAGAGGGAAAAATGAGCAAAAGTATCGAAGGAAGTGCGATTTATTTAACTGACAGTTTGGATGAGATTAAAAGTAAAATTGCCAAGATTCCGACAGATTCGGGAAGTGGAGAGACCGTTCCTAAAGAAGGCGGAGTTGCCTCTCTTTTTACAATTACGGAACTGGTAATGGGAAAAAAGGAAAGAGAAAATTTGGAACAGAAATATCTGTCTGAAGGAATAAGATATGGTGAGCACAAAGAAAAACTGTCACAAGCGATTTTTGAAATGCTAAAACCGATTCAAGAAAAAAGAGAGTATTTCGAGAATAATCCCGAAAAGGTAAGGGAAATAATTAAAGCAGGGGATAATAAGGCCACCGAGGTGTCCCACGGTATTGTTGAAGAGGTATCTTCAAAAATGGGTCTTTGTTACGACTTTTTAAAATAAAAATGGACATTATTACATATAACGATTTTGCAAAGATTGAATTCAGAGCTGGGAAAATATTGAGTGCAGAGGATGTTGAAGCTTCGGAAAAACTGATCAAATTTGAAGTAGATTTTGGAGAATTGGGTACGAAAGTCGTTTTTTCCGGAATCAAAAAATGGTACAAACCGGAAGAATTGACAGGAAAAACATACATTTTTGTAGTAAACTTGGAACCCAAGAAAATCATGGGGGAAGAATCTCAGGGGATGATTGTTGCTGCTGAAGAAGAAGACGGAAACTGTGTATTAGTTGCCCCCGAAAAAGAAATTGCCCCAGGGACAAAAGTATATTAATGAAGAAAAAGGTAAAGAAGATACAAATTAAGATTACTCCATTAAAAGTAATCGCTGTATTGGCGATTCTCTTTTTTGTTATTCCGCTTGTGACCTCGGCTTTTTCATACTTTACGGATTCAACCAGACTTGAGCTAACTCAGGCAATGAGCGATATTAAGGAAGACAAAATAGAGAAAATAGTTGTTGAAAACGACAGTTTACTTCTTACCTACAAAGACGGATCGGTTAAAGTATCAAACAAGGAATCGAATGATTCGTTTTTGGATGTTCTCGAGAAATATCAAATCGATCCCAAAAAGGTTAACTACACAATTTCTGACCAGACGGTTGCCAAAGCAGTGGGAAGTGTTCTATCAATAGTGCTTCCGATTATACTAATGGCTGCTTTTTTCTTCTGGCTTTTGAAATCACAAAGCAGAGGTGCCCAGGATATTTTCTCCTTCGGAAGAAGTCGGGCAAAACTTTTTGCAAAAGGAAAACAATCGGTTACTTTTAAAGATGTCGCCGGTGTCGATGATGCAAAAAAGGAGCTCGAAGAAATTGTTGATTTTCTGAAAAATCCTTTCAAATACAGAAAAATTGGAGCAAGAACACCAAAGGGAGTTCTTCTTTTCGGACCAGCCGGTGTTGGAAAAACGTTACTTGCACGGGCAGTCGCCGGAGAAGCAGATGTTGCGTTTTTCTCGATGGCCGGAAGTGAATTTATGGAAATGCTGGTGGGGGTTGGAGCATCCCGCGTCAGAGATTTATTCGCACAAGCAAAAACTTCTGCACCTTCAATTATTTTCATTGACGAAATCGATGCAATTGGAAGACAGCGAGGCAGGGGAATGATTGGAGGTCACGATGAAAGAGAACAAACCCTTAATCAAATCCTTGTAGAAATGGACGGGTTTACCCAAAACGATAATGTTATTGTTGTTGCTGCAACTAACAGAGGGGATTTATTGGATCCTGCACTTTTGAGACCGGGACGATTTGACAGAAGAGTAACTTTGGACATGCCGGATAAAGAAGGAAGACAGGCAATACTAAAAATTCACGCAAGAGGAAAGAAGTTTGTTAAAGGAATAAAGTGGGAGAAAGTTGCCGACAGAACGGTAGGATTTTCTGGTGCGGATTTGGAAAACATGCTCAATGAAGCAGCAATCTTGGCGGCCAGAGAAAACAAAGATTCAATTGAAATGAAAGATATTGAAGAAGCAGCTACAAAAGTGAAACTTGGCCCTGCCAAGAAAAAGCTTCAATCGGAAGAAGACAGGAAAATAACTGCATATCATGAAGCGGGACATGCAATAGTAACTCACAAATTACACGATACCGATCCCGTTGAAAGAATTTCAATCGTTGCTAGGGGTATGAGTTTGGGTCACACATTGATCCCCCCGGCAGCCGACAGGTCACACGAAACGAAATCTAGACTTCTTGATAACATTGCTGCAATGCTTGGTGGTCGTGCAGCTGAACAAATTGTGTTTAAAGAAATGACTTCAGGCGCTTCAAACGATATTCAAAAAGCAACCCAGCTTGCCAGAGCAATGGTCGTGGATTTCGGAATGAGTTCCTTGGGGCCAATAAATTTCGGACCACAATATGATATGGGAGAATTCGGTCAAACCGAATGGTACGAGCCTCCGCAAGTATCTCAAGCCATGCAGGAAAAAGTTGATACTGAAGTTAAAAAGATAATCGATGAGGCATATCAAAAGGCAGCAAAATTGGTTGCCGGAAACAGAAAGACAATGGATAAAATTGTTGCCGAGCTTTTGAAAAAAGAAACACTGGATCGTGACGATTTTGAAAAAATTGTCGGGAAAAAGTAATGGATAAATTTGTAATAATTGACGGTTTTGCCATACTGCACAGGGCATATCACGCTCTTCCAATATTAACCACCAAAAGAGGTTCGCCTATTAATGCTGTCTACGGGCTGGTATCAATGATATTGCGAGTAATTACCGACCTAAAACCTACTCATATTGCAGTTTGCTACGACAGGCCAGAAGAAACATTCAGAAAAAAAGCATTCAAGTTATATCATGCGAATCGCCCGAAGGCAGACAAAGGTTTTGTTTCTCAAATTGAAAAAGCACAGAAAGCTTTGGAGGCTATGAACATTCCTGTTTATTCTTGTGCCGGATATGAAGGAGACGACGTTATCGGTACAATTGCCAAAAAAGTTGAAAACAAAATGAAAGTAATCATCGTTACGGGGGATAGGGACATATTCCAGCTGGTAGGTCCGAATACTCAGGTATTTATGCCGATTTCGGGAATGTCTCAGGGAAAAATATTTGGAGAAAAAGAAGTAATTGAAAAAATGGGTGTAAAACCAGAACAGATTAACGATTACAAAGCTCTTGTTGGAGACCCCTCCGACAATTATCCTGGTGTTAGCGGTATTGGTCCAAAAACGGCAATAGACTTGATTCACAGATACGGAGATGTAAAGAATATTTACAACAATCTAGATAAATTAAATCCCAAATTGAAAGAAAAATTGGAAAAAGGGAAGAAAGATGCGATGCTTTCCTACAAATTGGCTACAATTGTAACCAAGGTTCCCTGTAAACTTAAAATTAACGAATCATCCAAATGGGATATCGATAACGAAAAAGTGCTATCTTTATTTAAGGAATTTGGGTTTAAAACCCTTACGGAGAGAGTAAAAAAGATGGGTACGAAATTGGATGAAGAAAAACAAATGAAACTCATATGAAAGTAGCATTAGTTCACGATTACATCAAAGAATACGGAGGAGCAGAAAAAGTATTGGAAGTCTTGCATGATATTTTTCCCAAAGCTCCGATCTATACATCGGTATTTCTACCAAAGTATTTGGGACCAAACAAAGAAAAATTCATGAAGATGAAAATAATTCCAACCTGGTTTCAAAATATTCCATTCAATGCAAAATTAATTAGCCCTTTTAGGTTAATTGCCGGAAAAGTATTTAAACAAATAAAGTTTGATAAATACGATTTGGTGATTGTTTCCTCAACGGGAGCATATATTCCCAACGAGATAACTAAAGGAAAAGCAAAACAGATTTGTTACTGTCATACACCGCCCAGATATTTGTATGGATATATGACCGCAAGGGATCTGACCAAAAATAAGATAATCAAATTTTTTGCCGATATAGCAAATCATTTTCTGAGAATAGAAGATTTTTATGCCTCCCAAAATGTTGATTTATATATAGCAAATTCAAATGAAGTTAAATCAAGAATTCAGAAATTTTACAGAAAAAACTCAATAGTAATCAATCCTCCGATAGAAACGCCGAAATTGAAAGAAACACCAGTCTCCATTAAAAATAGGGGATATTATATTGCCGGGGGAAGACTGGCAAGGGCAAAAAGAATTGATGTTGCCGTAAAAGCGGCCACCAAAATGGGAATACCCTTAAAAATATTCGGAAGAGAATTTGCCGGATATGGAAAAGAATTAAAGGAGATGGCGGGGCCAACAATAGAATTCCTTGGTGAAATAAGAGAAGAGGAAAAAGAGAAATTATTTTCCGGAGCAAGAGCGTACCTATCTCCTTCAATAGATGAGGATTTCGGAATGCTAAATGTTGAGATGATGGCTTACGGAACACCTGTAATCGCTCACAGATCCGGAGGGGCCTTAGAAACGGTGGTGGAAGGTAAGACGGGACTGTTTTTTGATGAACCGACACCCAATTCTCTCGAGAAAGTTATAAGAAAATTTGAAAAAACATACTTTGATCCAAAAGAAATAATTAAGCATGCAAATAAGTTTTCCAAGGATAGGTTTATCAAGGAAATAAAAAGGACTGTTCAAAAATATGCCGGAACTTCCAGAAGTTGAAACAATAAAAAGAGGCCTCCAAGAATACTTAAAAGGACATTCAATTAAATACATTGATATTAATTATCCCAAGTGTTTTGTTGGTGATAAAAGTCTTCTTAAAGGGAAAATTCATTCAGTTCGAAGATACGGAAAAATCATATCTATTGATTTGGATAATGGATATTCACTTTATGTTCAAATCAAATTAACGGGCCAATTAATATACAGGGGACCTAATTTGAAAAAACGTATTTTAAGTAAAAAAGTTTCGGGAGGTATTCCCGGAAAACATACACATGCAATATTGCATTTGGATAAAGGAGGGGTGTTGTATTACAACGATGTTCGCAAATTTGGTCGATTGAAGGTTGTCGAAAGCAAGGAGATAGAAAAACACGATTTGATTGGAAAAATGGGACCCGAACCTCTTAACGGATTAAGCTTTTCTGTTTTTAAAGAGGTTGTCGGAAAAAGTAAAACTGCAATCAAAGTTCTGTTGATGGATCAATCCAAGATAGCGGGAATAGGGAATATCTACGCAAACGATGCATGTTATCTTGCCAAAATTCACCCTAAAAAACAGGCAAACAAGCTGACAAGCATCGAAATCAAAAATTTGTATAATGCGATAAATACTGTAATTACGAAAGGAATTGAAGTTGGGGGAGCAAGCGAACTATCATATGTAAAAGTCGACGGTACGGAAGGAAAATATCAAAATCATTTTTTGATATACGACAGAAAAGGGGATCTTTGTCCCCGGTGTAAAAAAGAAAAGTTTGTTAAAATGTCGCTTGGAGGAAGGGGAACATATTATTGCCCGCACTGCCAAATAGACAAATGATACTTCAAAAAATTAAGCTAACCGATTTTCGAAACTTTGAAGAAAAGATTTTGGAAATATCTCCACAAGTTACCGTAATTGTGGGACCTAACGCTTCGGGAAAAACAAACATCCTGGAAAGTATTTATCTTTTATCGACTGGAAAAAGTTTTAAAGCAAAAGTTGAAGAAGAAATGATTAATTTGGAAAAAGATATCGCAAGGGTAAAGGGAAGGGTTTTTGATGAAGAAGAGTCAATCGACCTGGAAATTGTGTTAACTCGCGGTTTTATTGATATCGGGAAAAGTGCTCCTGAAAAAGTGGCGAGGAAAAGACTCCTTGTTAATGGGATGGGCAAAAGACTATTGGATTTTTCGGGCAAGTTGAAAACAACTTTGTTTGGCCCATGGGATATGGATTTGATTACAGAATCACCAAGTATAAGAAGAAGATTCCTGGACAATGTTCTTATCTTAACCGACAGAGAATATCACAGATCACTAATTTCATACGAAAAAGGGTTAAAACAAAGAAACAGACTCTTGTTCAGGATAAGAGAAGAGGGTTTGAACAGGTCTCAATTGTTGTTTTGGGATAGGCTTCTTATTAAAAATGGAGATTACATAATGAACAAAAGAGAAGAACTGATTACATTTATGAATAATTCTCCTGAATTGGATTCCCAAATATTTAATATCGAGTACGACAGATCAACAATTTCGGAAAGCAGACTGGAAGAATATAAGGAAGAGGAAATCCAAGCGGCCACCACTTTGGTTGGCCCTCACCGAGACGACATAATATTTTATATTGGAGAAAAAAGAGATCTGGCAAAATATGGAAGCCGTGGGGAGCAAAGAATGGGAGTGTTGTGGGCAAAATTAAATGAATTAAATTATATTGAAACAACAACAGGAGAAAGACCGGTTCTTCTGTTGGATGATATATTTTCCGAGCTTGACCACAAACACAGGAAAATTGTTATGGAATATGCAAGAAAACAACAGACTATTATTACGACAGCGGATGAACATTTTATCGAAGATTTTAAAAAAGTGGAAAAAATAAAACTGGGTAAGTAGAATAGCAATATGGGAGAAACAGGAGAAAAACCACAGGGCCCAATAATTGAGTACAGCCCTTATAAACCACCAAAGAAAAAACATGGAGAAGGACATTGGTCTGTTGAAAGCAGACATGTGGATAAAAACTATCCACTTACCTGGAAATGGAATCCTAAGCATAATCTCGAAGAAGTACCGGATTCACATTCCTTTGAAAACATTTCCGAAGAAAAGGTAAAACCAAGCTATATAGATCCTGTGCCAAGGCTTCCCGGGGAAAGTGTTTTTGATTGGGATAGAAGACGAGGAGAATACGCCGCAAAAAAATTTGAAGAAGCAGGGAGACCAATGGGTGGAGCAAAAGACGATTAATTATTCTTTTACCAATTTACTTAGATTGTATGTAACAATCACCGCAAGTGTTGTAACAACGACGGCGTAAATAAGGAGAGAAATTATTCCGGAAGAACCTCCGACTAAAGGTTGAATGTATTTACTGACGAGTTCTGTGATAACAGAATTCCAGGCAAGGGCAGCTACAACCCCAAAGGCGGAAATTGATAGCCCCAACATTTGTTTTAAAATCTCTTTCTTTAAAGATGATTTATTTGCCATATAATTATTATACCAAATGGCTGTGTTCAATACTTCCGAATTAAAAAAATTGTATTCGCCTGACCACAATTCGTCGGGTGAAGACAATGGACAAGTCGTAATTGTCGGAGGGTCTGAATTATTCCATGGTGCACCGCTTTTGGCGATGAAAGTTGCTTCCAGAATTGTAGACATGGTTTTCTTTGCTAGCCCTGATAAATCTGTTGGTATGATTGCCGAGAATTTGAAATCAAAATTGTTATCTTTTGTCTGGATTCCCTGGGATGACGTTAACGAATATCTTGAAAAAGCAGATGCCATCTTGGTTGGACCCGGATTTATGAGATTTCGAAGCGAAAAAACTTCAAGTGAAGAAAGAACTCATCTTTGTGACGATGCGTGTAGGCTTACAAAAGAAGTAACAAAAGGAATGCTTCTAAATTATCCCGAGAAAAAATGGGTGATTGATGCTGGAAGTTTGCAAGTTATGGATCCCGAATGGATTCCTGAGGGTTCAATTATTACACCCAACAAAAAAGAATTCGCAATGCTTTATGGTGACAAAGATGCTTTGACAATATCTAAAGAAAAAAACATAACGATTATCGTTAAAGGGCCTGTTACACATGTCTATCATGGAGGAGAGGATATAGAAATTACCAATGGGAACCCCGGTTTGACCAAGGGAGGAACGGGAGATACTTTAGCCGGATTGGCGGTGGCATTATTTGCGAAAAACGATGCTCGACTGTCGGCTTGTGCTGCAAGCTACCTGACCAAAGCTGCGGCGGATAAACTTTATGAAAAAGTAGGAATCAATTACAATTCCGATGACCTTGCCAATATTCTTCCGGAAGTAACAAGAGAACTTACAAAATAGCCTTTGCAATTTCCGCAGTATTTGCGATAATCGGGTTAGAATGTATTCGCCCAAGTTTCTTATTTCTCATAAAATACTGCGTAATATTGGACAAATTGAAGCTGCCAAAGAGGTAATCGAAAACGCTCCTTTGGTACCCTCCTTTGAAAAACAATTTCAATCTGATGCAATTGTCAGAACTGTTTATCACGGCACCCATATTGAAGGAAACGATCTTACTCTTATTCAAACAAAAAAGGTTCTTGAGGGAGAAGAAGTGTATGGAAGAGCGAGAGATATTCAGGAAGTAATTAACTATAGAAATGTTGTTTCGCTCCTTGACCAGCTTGCCGCAAAAAGGGGAGGATACGACCAGGAAATGCTTAAGGATATTCATCGATCCACGGTAACAAAATTGATACCCGATGAAAAAGTCGGAGTATTCAGGGTAAGCCAGGTTGTTATAAAAGAAGCCGGAACCGGAGAGATTATATTTCAACCGCCTCCTTTCGTGGAAGTTCCGTATTTGATTACCGATTTTTTTGACTGGTTAAACAGTTCCGAATCAACGGATATTCATCCAATTTTAAGAGCCGGAATAACGCATTACATTCTTGTTGCAATTCATCCTTTTGTCGAAGGTAACGGAAGGAGCTCTCGTGCATTTACCAATTTGGTCTTAATGAAAGAAGGGTATGATATTAAAAAGTTTTTTTCTTTAGAAGAACATTTTGACAATGACCCTGCCGCGTACTATGCGGCTTTTTCCTGCGTAGATAAACAGTCGACCAATATTGCTGCCAGAGATTTAACTCCTTGGTTGGAATATTTTACCGAAACCGTTGCCGTTGAACTCAATAAAATAAAAGAAAAGGTTAGAAAATTGTCCATTGATACCAAATTGAAGGTAAAAATCGGACAACAAATATCGCTTTCGGAAAGACAAATGAGATTAATAGAATATATTTCCGATCAAGGTTCCGCATTAATGATGGAATTAAAAAGAGTTTTACCAATGGTTTCCGAAGATACGATACTTAGGGACTTAAAAGACATGCTCGATAAGGGTATTATTAAAA
Organism: uncultured Gammaproteobacteria bacterium; assembly: GCA_964617045.1. Lineage (GTDB taxonomy): Bacteria > Patescibacteriota > Microgenomatia > UBA8517 > UBA8517 > CAZTVZ01. Next base: position 58,862 of record CAZTVZ010000004.1, read on the forward strand.
AGGAGGGAAGTACCAAGGCCTCCAGATATATCATTGCAAAATGAGTGCATCCGACCCGCAGTTTATATATATGATGATGATTCTGCCATCTTTGTTTGGCCTTACTTTGGTCGGGGAAGGAATTAACAAATTGGTACACGAAGAACAATCAGGTTTAATAAGTTTAATTTTTGGTCTTGTGTTTATTACCGGAGTAATTATTGCCTATTTGTTCTTCCAAGTATATCTTGAACCTACCGTATGAAATTTAAATCTCTCGCAATATATTTAGAACAACTAGAAAAGACTTCTTCGCGCAACGAAATAACTTCTATTTTGGCAGATCTTTTTGCAAAGTCCGATAAAGAAGAAATCGAAAAAATTGTCTATCTAGTTCTTGGACAACTAGCCCCGAATTATAAAGGGATTGTTCTAAACATTGCAGAAAGAATGATGTGGAAAATACTTGCTCAAGCATATGACACGGAAGAAATAAAAATCAAAGAAATGTATAAAAAAGAAGGTGATTTGGGTAATGTCGCTTACTTCCTTTCCCAAAACAGCGAATCCTCTTTGTCCGTAGTCGATGTATTTAATAAATTAATTGAGATTGCAGAAGATGGAGGGTCCGGATCGCAAGAAAGAAAAGTAAGTATGATGGCAAAACTATTGGGTAACTTGGACAAATTAAGCGCCCGATATGTTGCACGAATACCTGTTGGAAAGTTGCGACTAGGTTTTTCCGATATGACAATACTCGATGCATTATCTGTAATGACAAAAGGAGACAAGTCCGACAGAAAAAGAATCGAAGAAGCCTTTAATGTATCTGTCGACATCGGAAAAATAGCGCGTATGGTAAAAAGCGGAAAAGAACTTCATGCCGAACCTGTTCCCGGTACTCCAGTAAGGCCTTCACTTGCAGAAAGATTGCCCTCGGCCGAAAAGATTATGGAGAAAGTTGGAACCAATGTATATGTAGAACCGAAATATGACGGTTTCAGATCCCAGGTTCATATTTGGAAAGAAAATGGAGAAAGGAAAGTGGCCATCTTTTCCAGGAACATGGAGGCAACAACACAAATGTTTCCGGATGTTGTTGAATATGCAAAAGAAATTAAAGTTGAAAGTGCAATTTTTGATGCCGAAGCAATCGGATATGATGCAAAAAATGACAAATTCCTTCCATTCCAGGAAACAATACAAAGAAAAAGAAAGCATGGAATTGAAGAAGCGGCAAAAACGTTTCCGTTAAAATTGTTTATTTTCGATATCTTATCTAAAAACGGCAAGAATCTAATGGAGAAACCGTTTAACGAGAGAAGAAAAATACTTGAAAGCACTGTAAAAGAAAATGGAAACATATTTGTAACCAGACAGGACACAATAAACAAACCCGATTTAATTAGAGATCTTGTTAAAAAATATTTATCTGAGGGTTTGGAGGGAGCTATGATTAAAAAAATCGATGCACCCTACAAAGCAGGGGGGAGAGGTTACCATTGGGTTAAGTACAAAAAAACAACTGAAAAAGGTTTGGCCGATACGATTGATTGTTTGGTTTTGGGTGTTAACAAAGGAAAAGGAAAACGCTCAGGTTTTGGTGCCGGAGCTTTTCTTGTTGGAGTAAGGGATGGAGAAAAAGTTCTCTCTGTTTCAAAAATCGGAACCGGTTTAACAGATGAACAATGGAGGGAATTATATTTAAGATCGGAAAAGGTCAAAACAAAAAATAAACCCATCGAATATGTTGTAGACAAAAATTTGGAACCGGACACTTGGATTAAACCTTCGATTATCGTTGAGATACTTGCAGACGAAATTACCGTAAGCCCAATCCACACAGCAAAGTATGCTTTAAGATTCCCAAGGTTAATTAGGTTTAGAGATGAAAAAAGTGTTAAAGATGTTACTTCATTAGACGAACTTAATAAATTGTTTGATATGCAAAAAGTTTTATCCAAATGATCATTTTTTACGCCTTAATTTTATTGGCGCTCATTTATCTCCTGATAAAATCAGCGGATTTGGTTGTGGATTCACTTAGAAAATTTACAACGCTTACTCATGCAAAAACGGTAGTTGTTAGTTCGATTCTTTTGGCAATGGCTACCAGCTTTCCCGAACTTGTAATTGGAGTAACCTCAGCAATTGATAATTCCCCGGACCTTACATTGGGAAATGTAATTGGAGCAAACATCGCTAATATTTCATTGGTTGCCGGACTGTCTGCCCTTATTGCTGGGGGAGTAATAATTCATAGCAACTACATTAAAAGAGAGGTACTTACTGCGGCGGTGGCTGCACTGATTCCATTACTTCTTGTATCAGACGGCTCATTGTCTCGAATTGATGGAATACTTCTCATTTTATTTTACATTGTTTATACGGCGAGCTTTTTTAAAGACAGATTTTTACAAATTGCACAGTCGGTAAAATCGGATCAGTTTGCCCATAGATTCATATCGGGGATATCTCCGAAGAAAATTAATATTGATTTTGTTGTTTGGAAAGAACTTTTAAAAATGTTTATTAGTATCGGTTTTATGATACTTGTTGCGAGTGTTTCCGTAGATGTCGCGCTCAATCTGGCTGTTTTAGCCAAAATACCGATATTTATTGTAGGACTAATACTTCTTTCAATGGGAACAACTTTGCCTGAGTTGGCTTTCTCAATACGATCTCTAAAAAAGAATCAGCCCATGATGTACTTTGGTAATATTCTCGGATCCATAATAACAAATTCAACTTTGGTTTTAGGTCTAACATCATTAATATATCCAATCAGGCTTAGTAGTCCTATTGAGTCGGTTGTGGCAGCAGTTTCTTTCCTTCTTATATTTGGACTCTTTTGGTATTTTATTAAATCCAAGATGAGAATCGAACGCAAAGAGGCGGCGGTGTTGCTTGTTTTGTATTTTTTCTTCGTTGCGGCTACTTTTTTCCTCAGTTGAGATAAAGTAGGATATTGACCTTGGGTTAGACTATGTGAAAAAATTGTAAATGTAGGTAGGGGGTGATTATTGATGTCAACAGGTTTAAAGAAAAATACTGCAGGTGCATTAGCATATTTGTTGGGTCCAATTACCGGAGTCATTCTTTTGGTTATTGAAAAAGATCCTTTTGTTAGATTCCATGCGATGCAATCCATCGTTGCTTTAGGTGGTCTTTGGGTTTTGTCTTGGATTTTACCTTTTACAGTGGTACTGTTATTCCTTTCTCCCATAATTGCAATCTTGTCTTTTGTTATATGGTTGGTTTGTATATATAAAGCTTGGCAAGGAGAACAGTGGGAAGTACCGGTCTTGGGCAAGATAGCCAAAAATTTGGCCAAGAAAGCATAAGTAGGTGTTACAATTAGTCGATGAAACTGATTGTAGGTTTGGGTAATCCCGGAAAAGAGTACGAAAGAACTCGTCACAATGTTGGTGCAATATTCGTGGATTACTTAAAGAAAAAGGAAATTCCCCAAGGGATAATTGCGGCAAAGACAGACACTTTTATGAATGATTCCGGTTTGTCTGTTCGCAAAATGGTGGATTATTATAAATTGGAATTGGATAAATTATGTGTAGTACATGATGATCTGGATATTCCTTTGGGGTCCTATAAAATTCAAAAAGGAAAAGGTCCCAAACTTCACAACGGAATCCTTTCAATAGAAAACGAACTTTCAAGTACGGATTTTTGGAGAATAAGAGTTGGTGTTGATGCAAGAGATAATGACAATAGAATTCCGGGAGAGAAATATGTTCTGGAAAAATTTTCGGAAGAAGAACTGAAAATACTTCAGGGATTATTCCCGCAAATAGAAGGCGAGATAATAAACAACCTTAATGACTAAAGGATTTTCCAGACCATCGGATATTTTAAATAGATTCGAAAAAGATAAAGATAAGTCAATATCTTATGAATTTCAAAAATATGGATACGATTTGGCCGATGAACTGGGAGATCTGAAAAATAAATCACTATATATTAAATTTGCCAAAGAGGTGCCGAGGGGTTTAATGGAGACTGCCAGAAATTTTGTCAAAGATGCGAATAATGCAAAAAGCAAACCAAGACTTTTTATGTGGAAATTAGGTAAACTAAAAGAAGAGTTAAAAAACAAAAATGCCCAGCCTAAGCCTTAACGGAAATTACATTGACCTTATTATTCTTCTTATTTTAGGGTATTTTATTATCGAATCCATTAAGCATGGCCTTCTGGTTTTTGTTTCGGATTTGTTATCTTTCGGTATTGCACTGGGGGCTTCGGTTCTTTTGTTTAAATATCCTGCCGAACTTCTAAAAGCCAATTTTTCTTTACCTGATTCATTTGCCAATGTAATTGGTTTTATTATTCTTGCAGCAATAATCGAGATGTCTTTGGGATATATATTTGCCCACATTATTGCCAAGTTGCCCGAGAGGTATTGGAAAAGTTGGGTCAACAGGTTTTTGGGAATAATTCCGGGATTATTGGAAGGAATGCTTATTGTATTGTTTTTTGCAACTGTTGCTTTAGCGGTTCCTCTTAAGCCCCAGATCCAAAACGACATTGAAGAATCGAAAATCGGAGGAATATTTCTAAGGTACGGAGGTTTTATGAACTCTGCCGTTAATAGGGTGTTTGGGGGGGTAATTGAAGATTCGATTACTTATCTCACCGTTAAGCCTGACAGTGACGAAAGAATTGATATTGAAGTTACAAAATTAAACCTAAAAGAAGATGAAGAATCGGGAAAAATGATGCTAGAGATGATAAATGAAGAAAGAGCAAAAGAAGGGATTGGTGAGTTGGAATGGTCTGAGGGTTTGGTTGAAGTCGGAGAAGAGCATGCTAAAGATATGTGGGAAAGAAAATATTTTGGACATATTTCACCTGAAGGAAAAAGTGTAAAAGATCGAGTAACCGAAGCAAGAATTGGGTTCTTTTATGTTGGAGAAAATTTGGCACTTGCTCCAACAGTCAAGATTGCCCATAAAGGCCTAATGGAATCGGAAGGACACAGGGAGAATATTCTGGAAAAAAGATTCAAAAAAGTCGGCATAGGAGTTGTTGATAATGGTAGAGACGGAAAGATCTTCGTTCAGATATTTACCAATTAAATTGCTGTATCATTAATTGATGAGAAAAGAATTTATCTATCATTTTGGTTTTCTTATTGGTTTTTTGATCCTTACTTCGCTTGTAAAAGGATATGTGAACCTTTCATATTGGCCATATTGGGTCGGTGGTTTGATAGGTACTATTTTGCCTGACTTGGATCATCTGATATACATTCTATTCTTAAGACCCCATGAATTAACATCGCAAAGAGCAAGCCACTTGATTAACCAGAAGGATTATTTGAACACTCTTCGACTACTTGCTGTAACAAGATACGAAAGAACCAAAGTTATTTTTCATTCCGCAATGTTTCAAATTATTTTTACTCTTCTTGCAGTCTTAGTAATTACATCATCGGGAAGTGTGTTGGGAAGGGGAATAGTACTTGGGCTGCTGCTGCACTTATTGATCGATCAGATAGTCGATTTTATTGAAACAAAATCAATTTCAAATTGGTTTAAGGATTTTCCAATAAAATTAAATATTAGTGAAAAAGCATATTTAATTATCAATATCGGTATATTTTTATTGTTCTCTTTCGTGTTTTAGATATTGACGAGCTTTAGCTTTGACAGGTATATTGTAGGTCATATGGCAACGATAAATGTATCCGACAGTGATTTCTCCGAAAAGGTTTCAAATTCTTCTCTTCCCGTACTTGTTGATTTTTGGGCACCCTGGTGTGGTCCTTGTAGAATGGCAGAACCGGTTCTCGAAGAACTTTCGGAAACGTATGCGGATAAATTGATTATTGCCAAAGTAAATGTCGATGAAAATCAAATACCAGCAAATTATGGTGTAATGTCTATTCCCACAGCAATACTTTTCAAACAAGGAAAAGAAGTTGGAAGGACGGTAGGTTTTTCAGGCAAACAAGGATTTGAAGATTTAATAAAAGCTAATATTTAACAAGAAGGAGGTGAGATTATTTTGGATCCAAATCAACAACAAAACCCAATGACACCAGTTGACCCAACCCAAGCTCCTGCTATGCCAGTAGCTCCGGTTGAACCAGTTCAACCTGTCGCGGAAATGCCGACACCAGAACCGGCCCAACCAGTACAGGAACCAGTTCCACAACCAGCACCAGAGCCACAAGCTCCTGCTATGCCGGAACCGGCACCTGTCGCGGAAATGCCGACACCAGAACCGGCACCAGAGGTTACACCTGGAGGAGAAACACCTCCACCTGCACCAATAGCATAAAAGATATGACAAACACCGAAGTTTTTGCAAAAAAACCTGAGGAAGGCGGAATTTGGGACGTGATAATAATAGGATCAGGTCCCGCCGCTTTTTCTGCAGGGGTTTATACCACAAGAGGAGCAGCTTCAACACTAATTCTTGGAGGAGAAAAGTGGGGAGGTCAATTGATGCTGACTTCAATGGTGGATAATTACATAGGTTTCCCAGAAGGAGTAATGGGGCCAGAACTTATGATTAGGATGAGAAGTCAGGTTGAAAGATTTGGTGCTGAGTTTGTTGAAAAAAATGTTGTTAAAGTGGATTTTTCTTCAAAGCCGCTTAAGGTGTACACGGACGATAAAGAATATTTGGCAAAATCCATAATTGTTGCCACAGGAGCACTGACAAAATGGTTGGGTGTACCTGGAGAAAAAGAATTGGTTGGAAAAGGTGTGTCGACTTGTGCGCCTTGCGATGCTCCTTTTTTCAAGGAAAAAGTTGTTGCGGTTGTAGGGGGAGGAGATTCTGCCATGGAAGAAGCACACTATTTAACAAAATATGCATCCAAGATATATCTCATTCATCGGAGAGACGAATTTAGAGCCGCTCCTGTCATGCAGGCAAAAGTTATCGGCAATCCAAAAGTGGAAATAATGTGGAATACGGAAGTAAAAGAAATAATCGGAAAAGACAAGGTTGAAGCTATAAAGGTATTTAATAATAAAGACAATTCCGAAAAAGAAATAACACTAGACGGAGTGTTTGTCGCTGTCGGCCACAAACCGGACAGTGATTTATTCTCCGGTATTTTGGAAAGAGATGAGAATGGATACATAGTAAATAAAGATTTTCATCTTAAAACATCGGTTCCTGGTGTTTTTGTTGCCGGTGATGTTTTTGACAAAGAGTTTAAACAGGCGATTGTGTCGGCTGGTTTGGGTTGCGTTGCTGCGATGCAGGATCTTAAATATCTCGAAGAAGAATCTAGTAGTTGACATTAATATCTTTTTTTAAGAAAATTACCTCCATGTCAGAAGGATTAAAGACTTCTACGCTTCAAAGACTAACATCTGTCTTGTTTCTTCTTGTTGCTCTTCTTGGTATCGCAGTAGGACTTCTCTGGAAGAAAGTAACAACAATGGAAGACGGGGGAGTAAATGTAACAGCACAAACAGCAGAACTTCTTTCTGTAGATAGTCTTAAAAAATATGCCAAGGAATTGAAATTGAATACAAAACAATTCAATGCATGTCTCGATAGTGGTGACTTTGCTCAAAGAGTGGGGGACGAGTTTGCAGAAGGCTCGGCTTTCGGAGTAACCGGCACTCCGGGATTTTTCGTCGGCAATGCATATATAGCAGGTGCATATCCATACGAATGGTTCCAAAAAGTAATAGATTTCCAACTTAACGGGGGAGATTGGAAAAGACCTACCGAAGATGTAAAAATTTTGGTTGATAAAGATGAAACCAATGGGGAAATAATTCTTTTGGACAAAGTACCAGAAGTAGGATCGGCTCCAATTATTGGATCAGGTGATGCAAAACTTACAATAATTGAATACTCTGATTTTGAATGCCCTTTTTGTGCCAGATTCCACCAAGATACATGGCCTTTACTAAAACAAAATTACATTGATTCTGGAAAAGTAAAATTTGCATATAAACAGTATCCTTTGAATTTCCATCCAGCTGCACAAAAACTTGCAGAGGCATCTCTTTGTGCCAACGAACAAGGCAAATTCTGGGAAATGTATGACAAAATTTTTGAGGCTTCCTCGAAGGTTTCAGCTCAATAGGTTATTTCAAAAACTCCAATATTTTATAGGTAATAACTGCGATTGACCCCCACACATTAAAAGATTTATTTACTCCGTACATGGGAAGTTCAACGATGACATCGCATTGATCGAGTACTTCTTCGGGCATGCCTCCTGTTTCGCATCCTGCAACAACTGCACAGGGAAAATCCGGTTTAAAATCTTTCCATGAAATTGATTTAGGGGATTGTTCAACTGCAACTATTTGAATACCCTTTGCTTTCAATTCCCTTATCGTTTCTAGGGTTGAATCCTTTTTCTCCCATGGTACCCATTCTTCAGTTCCTACCGCAGCCTTGTGAATACGAGATGAAGGAGGATACTCCATTTCTCCGCAAAGATATATCTTTTCAACACCTGTTGCATCGGCGAGCCTAAAAAGAGAGCCGATATTGTAGGTATCAATTATTCTATCCAACACAAAATACACCGGATTTCTTTTAATACTTTTTAATTCTTCCGGTGTTGGTTTGGTAGTTCTTAAGTCGTGTGATCCTAATTTAATCATTGGCTGCGGGACCTGGATTCGAACCAGAATACCAGCCTCCAAAGGGCCGTGTCCTACCGTTAGACGATCCCGCAATATATCGGAAGCGTGCTTATTTTATCAAATTTAATTACTTTTTTACACAACAGGGGAAACAAGGGGCGTAGGAGTACTCTCTCAAGGGGAGGAATATATTAAGGCGTTCTCCTTCTCTCCCTTTTTACCGGTTTAACCATTGATAAATCTGTTGCCTTAGGCTCAAACTTGCTTACCGAACTGTGTCCGTAAACATCCGTCAATCTAGACATAATTTTTTCGGTTGGTTCGGCTGTAGGTTCAACATATTTTGCTCCGGTATTTTCCATAATTTGTCTTACCATTCCTTGAATTTCTCTTTCTGGAAGCATTACAAGTCACCTCCTTTCTGCATAAAAAAAGAGACCCATCGGGGTCTCCCTAGAAAAAGGCAGGCTAGCCTTGTTAGTGATGTAATCAGTACATCCTATATTATCAGACTTAGGGATATAACGTCAAGAGGAATCTTTGTGAGCCCAGAAGGATTCGAACCTTCAACTTACTCCTTAAAAGGGAGTCACTCTGCCGTTGAGTTATGGGCCCTTATCGACCGTGTGACCCCACTGGGATTCGAACCCAGGTTACAAGGCTGAAAACCTCGTGTCCTAGGCCACTAGACGATGGGGCCACGAAAAATTAAAGACCTAGGTAACGCAAGTAGCTATTTTACCATTTTCGATTCCCAAAAAACAACCAAAGTGGGGTATTATTGGAATAGATGAAAAAAACCGTGGCTATTTTTGCTTCAATATTGTCATTTTTGTTTGTCTTTGTACCGGTTTCGCATGCCGAGAAGGACTATAACATCGACTCTGCGTATCTGGAGTATTCAATCAATCGGGACGGTTCGGCAAGCGTTTTGGAGAGAAGAGTCTATGATTTTGACGGCAGTTTCTCTTGGGCTGAGCAATACATTGAGCTTTCTCCATCCTGTGATCGGGGAGAACCATGCGAACCATACAAATTATCCAATATTTCGATTGCCGAAGGAGAGAAAACATACACATTATCCGATTCCGGATTACCGTACACCTATGAGCTGGAAGAATCTTCGGATAGGGTGTACCTTAAGTGGCATTACAAAGCTTTAAACGAAGTAAAGACTTTCGATTTAAGATATACCATCGATAACGCGGTTACCAACCATCAAGATGTCTCGGAATTCTACTGGAAAATGATTGGTTCGGATTGGGATAAAGGAATTTCCGATGTTTTTGCAACAATAACACTTCCTTATCCCGTAACCGACGGAAATATTTGGGCTTACGGACATGGGCCTTTAAATGGGGAAGTCAGTATTCTTTCTGAAACGGACATCTCTTATTCTGTAAAGAATCTCCCTTCAGGAAAAATGGCCGAGGCTAGGATTGTATTTCCAAAAAATGAATCTTTTGTTACAGGAAGATCGGGAACCAAAACTTTGGATGAAATCCTGCAACAAGAAAAAGGTTATGGAGACAGAACAAGGGCAGCCCAACTTGCCGTACCGATTATTATTTTTCTTCTTTGTTTGTTCCCCATATGGAGAGCGGTCAGGGTGTTTATGAAATGGCTTAAGTACGGCAAAGACAACAAGGTTCCGGAGATAAACTTGTCAGGAACATTACATGAACCGCCGTCCGATTTGGAACCGGCGTTGGTTGAATCTTTGCTTTCCGGTATTCCGACGGGAAAATCTATTGTGGCAACAATATTGGAACTTGCCCGTAGAAAAATATTAGCAATCGAATATGAGAAGCAAGGCAAAAAGACTCTTTTTGGTGCCAAAGAAGAATATTTCCTGATTCTCAAAAAGACCGATTCAAAAGGTCTTTCTTCCAGGGAGAAGCAATTAATTGACTTTCTCTTTTCCTCTTCAGAAAAAATCAGTTTTAGCGAGGTAAAAGAACTACCCAGGCAAAAACCCACAAAAGCAAATACTTTTTGGAAAGAATGGAGGGATGATACCTCCAAAGAATTTGTTGATTTGGGCTTTTTCGATAAAGAATCTTACGATATGTCCAACAAGTCCAAATTGGATTTGTTTTTGGTGCTAACCTTCGGTTTTATCTATATTTTTGTTCTTCCCGGAACAAGTTTGATTGGTGGAACAACGGGGTTGGCAGTATGGGCGATTATGCTTCCTATTGTGATTGTTTCAGCTATTTCGATTATTGTTTTCAGTTCGCTTATGAACAAAAAAACTGAAAAAGGGAATAGAGAATATGCCGGGTGGTTGGCTTTCAAAAAATGGTTAAAAGATTATTCCGTAACCAAGAACTACTCAATCGACTCGGTTATCCTTTGGGAAAAATACTTGGTCTACGGTGCGGCGCTGGGCATTTCTTTAAAAGCCCTATCCCAACTTCCAATAAAATTTGGAGAGGCATATAAACATTCCGGTCTTTATGTAATCGGATACCCTACAGGAAGTTTTGACGGAGGTTCTTTGGGAAATCTCGGAAGTTCTTTTGCAGGTTTAGAATCAAGTCTTTCGGGATTGTCGTCGAGTTTTGGATCATATGGAGCACATGGGGTAGGATCTTCCGGAGGATTTTCCGGAGGAGGTGGCGGAGGAGGTGGAGGTGGCGGAGGAGGTGCCGGATAGTCTATAATTTCCGTGCACCTTAAAAGGGGCATTCGCGGAAAGCAATTTATGGTTGTTTCCCGGGGTTGCTTCAAAAATACCACCGGATGTTACAAGCTCGGGAGAATCCTCAATGCGTCGAAGAGTCCCGCCGGCCTCTCAGTAAAGGATAGTCAATGGCGACTATCGCCTCCAATGAGTTGTATACAGCCCAAGAAAGGAACGATCAAGGTTGTTGCCGCAAGACCCTTTAGGGGTTTACTTGGTACTGTATAGCCTGTGCATCAAGAAAACATCGGAACAAGTTTATCCGGTAGCAAAGTTATTAGGTGATCCCACCCAAAAGACCCGCAGGTTATATGCGAAATTCGTGTATATCTGCGGGTATTTTATTGACATATCTGTGCCTGTTAACTAATATTAATATATGTTTGGTTGGGGATATCCGAGATTTGAAGGTTTTTTGGGTGTAATGTTTATGCCTTTTGTCATAATCATTGCTCTTTGGGATCTGTTTTGGAAGGCAAAAGGGATGTGGAAAGCGGCCAAGCACGATTCTCTGGGATGGTTTATAGCCTTGATGATTTTTAACACGGCCGGAATTTTACCGATTCTTTATCTCTATGTTTTCTCCAAAGACTCAAAGGCCAAAAAGAAGAAATAAGCACTTTTGGCTTGGTTGACAAATACTCCCGTTTTGATATAATTTCTTTCGCACGATGAGAACCTAATTTACAGGTGGCCGAATAGGCAGTTTACAACCGCCTCCTGGCGGTTTTTTCTTTCTCAGGGGTGCGAGGTTAACTTCCCTTCAGGGTAACAACTTCATAATTTGAACCTTAACAATCGAGATGTGACTGGGAATGTATAAAGACGTGCATAGACAATCGTCAAATGTCTATCACCGTCACTTTTTGAGGATTTGATCCTGGTCCAGGATGAACGCTGGCGGCGTGCCTTAGGCATGCAAGTAGAACGGGAGTAGCAATACTCTAGTTGCGAACGGCTGAGTATAAGGTAAGAATCTACCTCTTGGTGGGGAATACCTCGTCGAAAGACGAGCTAATACCGCATAAGATCGCAAGATGAAAGCACTTAACTGTGCACCGAGAGATGAGCTTACCCCCCATCAGCTTGTTGGTAGGGTAATGGCCTACCAAGGCTAAGACGGGTAGGGGATGTGAGAGCGTGACCCCCCAGAATGGGACTGAGACACGGCCCATACACCTACGGGTGGCAGCAACCGGGAATCGTGCGCAATGGACGAAAGTCTGACGCCGCGACGCCGCGTGTGGGATGAAGGCCTTCGGGTTGTAAACCACTTTTAACGTAAAGCACTGCTTTACGTAGAATAAGCACCTGCTAACTCTGTGCCAGCAGCCGCGGTAATACAGAGGGTGCAAGCGTTATCCGGATTTATTGGGCGTAAAGCGTTTCGTAGGCGACCCAGAAAGTTAAACTTCAAAGCCCAAGGCTTAACCTTGGAAAGGGGTTTAATACTACTGGGTTTGAAAGGTCTCGGGGTTACTGGAACTCTCGGTGTAGGAGTGAAATCCGTTGATATCGAGAGGAACACCAAGGGCGAAGGCAAGTAACTAGGGAATCTTTGACGCTGAGGAACGACAGCTAGGGGAGCGAAAGGGATTAGAGACCCCTGTAGTCCTAGCCGTAAACTATGCTCGCTAGGGATTGGTACTTAGTATCAGTTCCGTAAGCTAACGCGTTAAGCGAGCCGCCTGGGGAGTACGAGCGCAAGCTTAAAACTCAAAGGAATTGACGGGGACCTGCACAACCAGTGGAGCATGTGGTTTAATTCGATACGAAGCGAAAGACCTCACCCAGGTTTGACATACTATCGTTTAAATTTCTAGAAACAGATTTTGATCCGCGAAAGTGGATGATAGTACAGGTGCTGCATGGCTGTCGTCAGCTCGTGCCGTGGGGTGTTCCTTTCAGTAGGGAAACGAGCGCAACCCCTGCTATATGTTGAATATTCATATAGAACTGCCTAATTTATTTAGGAGGAAGTGGGGACGACGTCAAGTCAGCATGGCCCTTATATCTGGGGCAACACACATTCTACAATGGAGCCGACAATGGGTTGCCAAGCAGCAATGCGGAGCTAATCCCACCAAACGGCTTCTCAGTGGGGATTGAAGGCTGCAACTCGCCTTCATGAACGTGGAATTGGTAGTAATCGCGAATCAGCATGTCGCGGTGAATACGTTCTCAGGTCTTGTACACACCGCCCGTCAAGTCAGCAAAGTTAGGGGCACCCGAATGTCTATTGATAGGCAGAAGGTGACACTAGCGATGAAGATTAAGTCGTAACAAGGTATCCGTACTGGAAGGTGCGGATGGATCACCTCCTTTCTAAGGAGTATCAACACGGGTTTTGCATATTCGTATTTCGGATATGTAAAAAAAGTTTGTACACCCCCTTTTTAAGACCGTAGTTTTGAGGGTTTCAAAACAGGCGCCGTTCACAGTCACATCTCGAAGGTTAAGGTAAAAAAATACCCGCACTAAAATGCGGGTTTTTTGATGGGAAAATAACGAGGGAATAAATTGAAGAAAGAAAGAAGAATTTATTACAACGAGAGAAAAGATTTAAGTAGGGGACGCTAGTCACCAATGATTAGATGAAAGCGTCCCCACTTTTTAATTGTTTACAACCTGATTACTTTTTGGGCGGCAGAAGCATTATTCCGGAATCAATCTTCCAGTATTCCGCTACCCATTTTTGGGCTTCTTCGTATGACATGTATTTGTTTTCAACCAAATACATTACGTAGTCATATCCGTTAGGCCCTTGGAATTGGCGGGTAAATTCACCTGCTTTGGTGATGTCCCAGCCACCGACAGTACGAGAGCATGATACATACCAACTTCTCCAGCTGGAACTGTAACCCCATACTTTTTCGTATAACTCACCGGATGCATCGAATGCTACCCAATTGTCGTGAGTGTATTTTTTCTCAAGGTCGATGATGTAGTAAGTGCCGTCAAATCCTTCGAAAGGTTTGGCGTCAATATAGACCTGTTTGATTTTGTGTTTACCAACTTCAACCAGTCGATATTCGACACCTGCTTCATCCAAAACCTTGGGGTCAACCGAAACAAGAATATAGAACGGATGGATAGAGCGCATATAAAGGCTTGTGCCTTCCGTCTTTATTCCCCAGTATCCGTCGAGACATACCATACACTCACCTCTGGCGTATTCAACCGTGACTAAATCGTCAGGTTCTTTTGCCAGTTCTTCTTGGCGAGGTCCGCATGTCGGACACTGAGGTTTCGGTCGTTTAACGTAGCAGCTTCCGACTTCAAAGGAAATTTCACCATCACCCAAGAACCCTTCAATGGCTTTATATGTACCGGAGTATTTGCCGGCCTTAAAGTCAACTTCGTATGTTCCAGGACCGTAGGTTTCACCTTCGAGTTCGAGGATTGCTCCTTTTACTTCGATTGTGACCAACGAATGGGAAATTCTTTCCTTCATGTTGAAAGCACATGCTTGGACCGTAATTTTTACCAGAGGGTGGTCTTTAAGGCAGACTTCATCTTCTTTTATGTTGAAGGTAAAGTCTTTTTCAAAGCCGTCTGGCCAAATTACATGGAAAGATGCTTCTGCACCTTCCGTTACAAATGGGTCAATCCAATTTCCGCTTGTGGGTGTAGTTGCCGTAACAATTCCACCTTCTGAAGCTTCAAGTCCGATTGACCATCCATTGCAGTCTTTATCGACAAGAGGGTTAATCTGATGCTCGAGAACAACAAGACAAGATTTTTCTTCCTTCACTGTGAAGGCGTCGATTTTTGTCTTATCGTATATTTCTCCGGGAACTGTGGGGATTAATACTTCAGCGACACTTGCTTCTTCAAGCTTATAAATGTCACCCCATGTACCCGATGCATACTGTTTAACTTCTCCATCAACTGCAAACCAAGCGTACCATCCCTTACAATCTTGTTCGACACCCGACGTTACCTTGTGGGCAACTTGGCATTTTTCTGGTTCATTAACACTTTGAGCGGGTACGATTTTGTTGTCGTAAAGCTCCCCATCATTTAATGGAATGTTGATGCTTGCCGCTGTTGCTTCTTCAAGGACGAATGGTTTTGTCCAAATACCTTTATCGTAAGCGGTTTCAACACCGTCGATAGAGTAGTAGGCAACCCATCTTTCACAATCGGATTCAATTCTCCAAGTAACCTTGTGGATTAATTGGCATTTTTCACTTTCTTTTAATCCCTGTGAAGGAATCTCAGAAAGGTTGTATAGCTCACCCGGATTTTTGGGGAAGCTATATGCAGGAACGGTTACGTCCTCAAGTTTGAACGGTAAAGTCCAATTGCCCGAGGAATAAACGACCTTGTTACCCTTATCGATGGAATACCATGCTTCCCATTTATCGCAATCACCGCCGATACCATATTCAACCGAATGGGTTGCCTGGCATCGACCTGCTTCTGTGATTTCTGGGAAATTAAGGGTTTTTGTTGTTTGGTCCGGAAGTGTAATCGTATAGCTTTTTGCCGGTGTAGATTCAAGAATCCAAATATTGGACCAAGGACCGCTGTCAACGGTAATCCACATTGTGACGGGACTTCCATTATCGAAAATTCGATAATATCTTTCCCATCCGGAACAATTTTCTTTGATGTCCTTGATTTCCACTGTATAGGAATGCGGTGGTGGTGGAATAACACATCCTGCTGCCAATACTTCCGCACCGGTCGCACCCCAACCATATAACGTGGTCAGGTTTTGTCCGGGGTAGGTATGTTGGCCATTTTTATCCCAATACGTGAAGCTCGGGATAATATCCCCATTGTTCTGATGCTGATCGTGACCCTGCTTAAAAACAGCGTCGTCATCGACGGTGATTAGGTTGAAGGGGTTGGTCTGGCTTGCGGTTGCATGACAAAGAGTGACAGGAACATGTTGGGCGCAGAAAAGCGAACCTTTTATGCTATGGGAATCCTTGACAGACCCCATAGTCGATCGCAATTCGACATACGCTTCAACATCTCCAACGGTATTCGCCGGTGGGATCCACTCAACAGTAAAGCTACTGTCTTCCCATACTGGCCCTGACGAATTTTTACTGGCAACAACAATTCCGTTCAACTTGATCCAACCAGAGGCCATTCGTGCGTAGCCGGTCTTATTCACAATGGAAATAATGACCTTGGAGCAATCTATTTGGCCGGTTTTATTAGATGTTTGAAGGGATTCCGCTGCCGCCGGTTGTGCTGCAACTAAAAGCATTGTAAGCACAATAAAAATTGAGCTCAAAAACAACATTGAACGCTTCATATTACCTCCTTTAGGGTTTTAGATTAGAAGCTTTTTCCAGACTACATACAGCCTTGCGAGAAATGTTATTTATTTCACCTCCTTTTCTTTTCTCTCGTTGTTAAAGGGCTAATTTATTAATTATCTACAAAGCAAATGTTTTGTAGAAGGGAATTGTCAATTGAAATTAACACAACGGGAGAATATTTAAATCAGGGAACACTGATAAAGCTGATTCCAAATGGAATCATTCAGTGTTCCCATAATCACTTATAGTGGGTCAGCAGGTTTACCCACTATCGTCCGAGAAAATTACTTGGTTGGCAGGGGGCCGATCACACCGGTTGATTTTGCATCTTTCCAGAGTGCATCGATCCATTCGTCGGCTTTATCGAAGTCGTCGAAGTATCCATCAGCCATTAACCAGGCAATTACGTCCGAGGAACTGATATTCATCAGTTGCGGAAGTGTCATTGTTCCGTCTTTTTGAACGAACCACGGACCATATGATGCGGAACAAGCAACAAAATCATTGACCTTGTCATTGCCGTATCCATCAAGTCGATTTCCGTCCATATCAAAGACGACCCAATTATCCCGGGTTATCGATTTCGGTTGGATGATCTGGTAATAGGTCTTGTCGAGTCCCTCAAAAGCTTGAGCAACAATAAAGACCTGTTTGATTTTGGCTTCACCGACTTCTTTTACTTCGTACGGTACGCCGGCATCGATCATCGTTTGTTCCGGAACGGAGACAAGGATCTTGAACGGACTGTCACCACGGAGGTATAGATATGCACCGGTTGTAATGAAGCCATAGTTGCTTCCAAAGAAACAATCGACACAATCCATTGCACCTTCGATTTGAACAATATTGCCTTCAGCAGCCGCTACTTCATCCTGATGCGGTCCGCATTCGGGGCATGTTCGGCGAGTTCCATGAACCCAGCATTTTTCCAGTTGTTCCAAAACACCTTTGTACTTGGTACTGCCGTCGGCGAATTTATATCCGCGGTCTGCATACACCTTGTATTCAAAGGGGGCTTCCTGGTTATTGAGGGTTAACTTCTCAGATCCTTCAATTACAATATCACCCATAATGAATTTGGCATGATGAGTGGTTATGTAAACAACCATCCATGATCCCTTGATTTCTTCACTGCAAAGAACTTCAATGTCGACAGAAGCAAATTCTCTCAAGCATTTGTCCTTCTCGGTTACAGAATAGGGGATCTTGGTTTCGTGCCAAACTTTTACCCAGTCCCAATACTTTGGCCAACCAACATACTTCCATTCCCAGGTGTACCACTTGAGCAATATTTTGCCGTTTGCGGTTTCCGTTAAGTATGGATCAGTCCAGTAGCCTTTGGCATTTGACCAGGTTGAGTGTTCCGGGGCGTTCTTGATCGTAACTTCATAACCTTTGCAGTCGTTTTTGATGACTTCTGCATACGGCTTGGGTGGATTATATGTTGCTCCCACCGGGGTCACCACGGCAAAGAGCATTGCAACAACAATAAGAACTGCGAAAACCTTAAACTTAGACATTACGTCCTCCTTTTAAAATTCCGCCCTCTCTGGCGTTACTGACCAAATGTGCAACAAAGTTTGGATGCACATGTGTAGAGCCTTACTGTTGAACTTTTTTAAGAACACCTCCTCTCGGATTAGATTTATTATTCTCCCGTTGTTAAAGAGCTTTCATCGGGATTTGGTTGTCGCCCAGAAGAGCTATACCCACCCCCAAAATGAAGTACTTTGGGTGGGTTCGCTATTAGACTCCGCATAGCCCATAAGCGACCAATTATTAAGGCTATACATCCACGTCTCTCAGAAGTACGGTGTAGATTATAGCACTAATAAGGGCAAAATCAATCCCTAGTCTCCGTTGCGGTGGTAATGTGACTGATGGCCCATAGGTTGGGGTTTGTTGGTGAATTTATTCAGAATGTTTTGATGAAATCTTCTTGCCCACCTTTGTCTGGAAGAGGCAATTACCTTCTCCCTGTGTTGGTTGGAAGATATGGGGAGGGGAAGAGTATAGGCAAGGAAAGGTCGGGTAGTAAGGCCGTTAATAGTCATCTTGATTGCAACCTGATAATTGGACAAATTGACCATGTCGTTCTGCGTGAAAACCTCAGCAAACTCCTTGTAGAGGATTTCGGCATCCGATGCTCCTACCGCAAAAGTGATAATAGTTCCGGCATTTCCGAGTATGGCTTTTTGAACCTCTTCCGGGATTTGGGCCATATATTGATTGGCGAGTGTGATATTGAGTCTATACTTTCTGGCCTCCGACATTATTTTAATAAACGAGCCTGTAGCGAAATTCTGAAATTCGTCGACGTAAAGGTAGAAATCCCTTCTTAATTTTTCATCCATATCCACCCTGTGCATGGCTGAGAGTTGGAGTTTTGTAATAAGCATGGCTCCCAATAGTGCTGCGTTGTCTTCACCCAATCTTCCCTGAGATAAGTTACAAAGAACAATTTTCCCTTCGTTCATTGCATCGTCTAATTTTACCGATGACTTTGGAGAACCAATTACAGATCTGATAAGAGGGGAAGTAACAAATTGTCCAACTTTATTAAGAATTGGTGAAATAGCCTCTTTCTGAAGTTGGGGAGTCATCTTCTCGAATTCGTCCATCCAAAATGATTTAAGGGTTGGATCTTTTACGTTTTCAACCACTTTTTTACGATATGCTTGATTGGTAAGAATCATCGGAACATCTTTTAGGGTTGCGTTTGGCACTTCCGCCAAAGTCAGAAGAGTAGTTCTAAGAATATATTCGAGTCTTGGACCCCAGGAAAAACCGAATATTTTATTGAATATAGAAACGATTCCCGAAACCACGAGTTCCGCCTCTTCTTTGTTGGTCACCTCCAAAGGATTAATTGTGATGGGGAAATCCTTGTCGGACGGATTGAAGTAAATCACATCATTAATTCTGTTTTTAGGCACATAATTTAATAGTATTTCGCAGGCGTCTCCGTGTGGATCGATATAGCAAATACCTCTTCCTTTTTTCATATCATCAATTGCCATGTTTACCAAGAGCGTGGATTTTCCAGTTCCGGTTTTTCCGATTGTCCAGAGATGTCTCCTGCGATCAATATCTTTTATTCCGAATATTGTGTCCCTATTTTTGAATTGGGTTTTAGCAAAAAAGTTGATTGTCTTCTTTTCTTCATCGGTTGCATTCAAGGCTGTTGGAAGAGTTTCTGGTGGTTCGGAAAGGACACTTTGACCCCAGGCAATTGTCGGGGTTTTAATCTTATCGGAAGGAAGATGCCATATAGTAGCCAGCTCCAGGATATTCATTATTTGATTATCCGACACTTCTCTGGAAAGAAGCTTTTCGAGAGATTTATCTTTCATAAGTATGGATTTTTTCTTGTTGGAAAAACTGTTTCCGTCGGCTCGAGTGAATACACCGAATGACGAGATTATTTCTTTTCTTGTTTTATCGGAATTTCCGGCCACTCTTAGAGAAACCTTAAAACCCGGATAACTAATTTTCTCTTTTATTATTGCCTGATCGTTTCTGGGCGAATATGTGCCGTCTTCTTTCTTTTCTCCTTTTTCGGCATATGCTGCACCGTTTGCCTGCCAAGATGATCCTGCTCCTTCAAGGGCAATTTGAATAATTGCAAATTCGTCCGGACTTGCCTTGGCGAGTACAGAGAGTATTGAAGACAAAGGGTCAATCTCCGTAAATTTCGAATAATCGGCAATTGGATAATACGAACCTTTTTTTAGCACTAACGTATTTACCCCCAGATTTTGGCCGGTTAAAGGATCGTTTATTTTTTCAATTATTGCCAAAGGATAATTGCTCTGAATCTGAGTCGTAATAAAAGGTATTAAATCCGTATCACAAGTTATTTGAAATTGGATCTGTTGATTTGAAAGACAAATCTCGAGAGCTAATGGTTGAACTTTTGTTCCTGTAAGTTTTTGGAAAAAACTCACTCCGTTTATTTGGGTCAAAGCAGAAAGGAATGTTTTCGCTGCTTCAGGAGTTATCTCCGTATTCCTAGGCAGCTTAATAAGAAGGGTGGTCAGGTCTTGCATATATTTATTATAGCGTGGCTGCAGTTTTTTAACATAATAAAACCCCCTTCAGGTAATAAAACCACAAAGGGGGTTAATTCTTACTGCGTATATATACGACAGCGTTTAAGCGCAAAGATGATCGTTCTCAGATCTTGGGAGAGAATATCTTTTCCGGGATCGTCGGGATCAAATGTAATCTTTTCAAGTTCTTCCAGGATTTCTTTAACTCGAAAAAAGGGGGCTTGTCTGAAAGAGATTAATATTTCTCTTCTGATATCAAGTTTTTCTTTTTTATCGTTAATTACATTGATATATTCCTCCACGTATGACTCGGAGAAACAACCGCCGCCATTTTCGATTGAGGCCCATTTTTGGCCGAAAGAAATTACTCCTGAATTGGACATCATTTTTTATTCCTTTTTCGAATCGAATCAATCATGAAATAAAGAACAGCCAAGCTTAAGCAGAATAGTATGCTTGCGATAAGCCGGCTTACGTCATCTCCTTTATCCAGAAGATAAAAACCTGTTGCAAGGAGTGCTATAAACAGGATCGGATCGATGTATCTCCAATGCTTTGGGTTTATATAAAACATTTTTCCTCCTTTTTGTTTTATTACATTGCGTTATGTTTTCTGAGAGACACCTCCATTTCTTCACTTATGGTTAGATATGAGTTATCAACCATTTGATTTTCAGGATTTTTCCAACCATCAATCAAACTTTTGGTTGTAGCCTGAGTGGCGATATGGAATGCGATAAGGAAAAATACAGCAAAAATAGTTGCCAAAAAAGTACATGCGATACTCATATACCCTCCCTTTGCGCTTAAGTGTAAAAGAGCTGTTGGAGCTTTATCCAACCTTGGGTGATTGTACTCCGAAATTAACGGAAAAGTCAAAGTTATGGGTTATTGATTAAGCCAATAAAAAACCTCCCCGAGATAATTTCCTTGTCTCAAGGGAGGTTTGAATCTACTTGCGTTATCCTGGAATTACGATTGTTACTTTCCGCTCAGGGAATTGAACTTCGTACATCTCAGCCAGGGCCTTGATTTTATCCAGATATGAATCATCAATCAGAATGACTACATCGGAATGGTATATAGAAGCTATTCGTTTCGCCTTGATTGTGTTCGGGCCATCTTCGACCAGAATATATTTCCTGCAATCAAAATCATGTCCGAGGCAATACTGTATATGTACTTTTTCACTACCCCTCAATTGATTGGTCAGAAACTGACCGAAACAATTTTCCAGTGTGCCAGTTATTATTTGCGCCATGTTTTCCTCTCTTTTCGATTGAAAATATGCCTTCAAGATTTGGGTAAACAGCTTTGAAATTATCAAAAGCGTTGTTAATAATTGCCATTTCCACCATGGTGGACGAATCCTCAAAAACAGCTATGTTAAGCGAGGTGTTTTCGCCCGAGAACAACCGTGCAATTTGTCTTTTTCTTCGAACAACAACGTATTGTGATTTGTTGCTGCCAGATCCTTTTGTGTGATGAATTTTATAATCTGGAGGCAATTTTTCTTTAAAAATTGAGATCAAAGTGACCAGCTCCATCCATACCTCCTTTCAGGCATTTATGATATTGCCGTAGTGTTCGGGATGTTTGTTGGCAAATAAGCGAGATGCTACCCGAACTTGATCGAGGATACGTTTTTCTATCTCCTGACAAGATAGCAAAGTGATATATATCTTCTCTTCAACGCATCTGAATGTTCCAATCGGAACGGTGAGAAGATTGTTGGTGTTGGCTGACTCCTTGTATCGAATAGACCAGTAAATAATTTCCTTATCCTGGTTTTTTCTTGGAATAGCCACGATACATTCCGGAAGGAAAAGTTCAAAAGTGTTTGCCAATTCCAGTTCGGACATGGAAGCTCCTTTTTCGCAAGTATTTTAAGGTACGGGAAATAATAGATAAATTATTTCGTAACGGGAGTGTATCCCAGATGGGGGACAAAGTCAATGTTATAGGTTCGTTGTGTGGGTGAGCAAGGGATCGAACCTTGGACCTCGTTCTTATCAGGAACGCGCTCTACCACTGAGCCACTCACCCTTTGAGGAATAACGATATTTTATCACAAATAGGAACGAGCACAATTATACCCCATAGCTTGACTTTTTGACTCCTTTGTGCTATTATGCTGACCTGATCGATAAACCCCGGATAGGCTCAATGCGAACCTGAATTAGAGGGTTTTTGTTCTTTAAAATATCATTCTAGGAGGAGTAATAATGAACATTCGTTTCCAAGCCGTAGTTAACTTGCAGGTTATTCTTCAGCCGATGCTTTGGGATGTTTTGTATGCCCAGGCGGTTGAAACCGATAGAACGGCGCCAATGGATTATCAGGTGTTGATAAATAGGCAAGGAGCCTTGTACAACAAAAGAATCGGTTTTTTGTTTTTTGACGAAAGGGGTCAGATTAATGCATCTTTTGCAGAAAACATTGACCGAAAACTGATGGCCCAGATTGTTGATTTGCTTCCTGAGCTTAACAAGCTCGACATTCTCGGCAAATTGCAGGGGAAGTCCTAGAGGGCATTAATATAATTCGACAATCGAATTTGATGCCTAACCAGCTAAAGGGGTAAGTCAATAAAAAGATTTACCCCTTTTTTATGCCTATTTTTAGGCTACTTGACGGGGGGTAGTGCTTCCCATATAATAACCCTTGCTGATTTAAGCATTTGATGAGAATACAAACTAAAGTCCAAACCAATTCGCGCTTTTTGCGTGTCTAACGGATAACTGTAGAGTACTTCTCACCGGCTTAAATAAGCCGGTTTTTTTATTGCACATTAAGTACTGCCAAAGGAGGGCCCGAAGTTTACCTGGCTGAACGCTTCATTTGCAATGAAGAGGTAGGGAGTTCGACTCTCCCCGGGTCCACCAGATTAATAGGTGGAGGTGAGTGGCCACTAGGTGGCCACTGTCCTCTGACTATTAGTCAGATTTAATTTGTACATTTACATCTGAAGAGAAAGGTCGCGAGTTTTAAATAACGCGAACAGTGAATGCCTTGGTCTTATTCACCGAAGAAGGACGTACATAGCCACGATAGTCGTTGGGGAGCTGCTACGAAGCTTTGATCCAGCGGTGTCCGAATGGGGCAACCTACACATTTAGTGTGATCTTCCACCAAATAATTTTCTTTATGTTAATTTAGTAATGGGAGATACGGGAACCACCTGAACTGAAACATCTAAGTAAGGTGAGGAAGAGAAATCAAGAGAGATTGCCTTAGTAGCGGCGAGCGAAACGGCAACAGCCTAAACCGAGCTTTACTCCGCAAGGAGTATCGCAAGGGGTTGCAGGACTTCAATGTGGGATGAATTCAAAGTAGTGGAACGGCTCGGAATAGCCGGCCAAAGGGAGTGAAAGCCTCGTACACGAAACAATGAATTCCCCTAGAAGTATCCTAAGTACCATGAAGCATATACTTTGTGGGAATCCGGGAGAACCATCTCCCAAGGCTAAATATGAATAAGGACCGATAGTGAACTAGTACAGTGATGGAAAGGTTAAAAGAAGAGTGAGACACTCAGTGAAATAGAACTTGAAACTGTTCGCGGACAAACCGAGAGAGCACCGCAAGGTGTGATCTCGTGCCTATTGAAGAATGAACCGGCGAGTTGATCTAATTATCTAGTCTAACTTGTTAAAGGGAAGGCGTAGGGAAACCAAGTCTGAATAGGGCGAAAATAAGGTAATTGGGTCAGACCCGAAACCAGGTGATCTAACCATGAGCAGGGTGAACCTTCCTTAATTGGAAGTGGGAGGCCCGCACCCGTCTGGGTTGCAATCCGGTGGGATGACTTGTGGTTAGTGGCAAAATACCAATCGAACCTGGAGATAGCTGGTTCTCCCCGAAAGGTCTATAGGGACCGTGGCTATTAAAACTTTAGAAGAGGTAGAGCACCGAATGGGTGTGAGAGCGCAAGCGATTACATTCAACCGAACTCCGAATTATTCTAAAGTAAAAGTAGCTAGACAGTCGCATCGGGCTAAGCTGATGCGGCGAAAGGGAAACATCCCAGATTCTCGTCTAAGGCCTCTAAATCTATATTAAGTTTGAAAGGAAGTTCTTTCTCTCAGACAGCCAGGAGGTTGGCTCAGAAGCAGCCACCCTTTAAAGATAGCGTAACAGCTCACTGGTCGATGAGAGAGAGCGCCTAAGATTTATCGAGGATTAAATATAGTGCCGAAGACAGAGATTTACGTTTACGTAAGTGGTAGGGGAGCGTTCCATATGCAGTGAAGTTCACCTGTAAGGGTGGGTGGAGTGTATGGAAGTGAGAATGCCGGTATGAGTAGCGCACAAGAGTAGTGAGAATCTACTCCGTCGAATGCCCGAGGTTTCCGTCGCGAGGTTCGTCCACGACGGGTTAATCGGTACCTAAGGTGAGGCCAATATGGCGTAGCCGATGGATTAGCAGCTAAAATTCTGCTATTTGTTTCAGATCGTTATTAGCTAGGGAATGACATGGGTGGATATTCGAAGCCAGGAGGTGAGTCTTGGTACAAACTGTAAGGTAGGATCAATTGGAAAATCCGTTGAACTGATTAATCAAGCAGTGATGTAAAGTCTTCCGAGAGGAGGGCGATTTCGAAGACTTCAGCTAGCAAGAAAAGTTTCGTAGCGAGAGCTGAAATAAGCCGTACCGCAAACCGACACAGGTGGGCTGGTCGAGAAGACTAAGATGAGCGAGAGAAAGTAGTTCAAGGAACTCGGCAAAAAAACTACCCGTAACTTCGGGAGATGGGTTGCCGTCGCAAGACGGCCTCAGCTAAAGTTTGCTTGTCGACTGTTTATCAAAAACACATGTCCGTGCAAAAGCGAAAGCTTCAGTATACGGGCTGACGCCTGCCCAGTGCTGGTAAGTTAAGGGGAGATGTGGTTGCCGCAAGGTAACTGCGTTGAACTCAAGCTCCAGTAAACGGCAGCAGTAACTATAACTGTTCTACGGTAGCGAAGTTCCTTGTCGGGTAAGTAAGAACGAGCCCGATGTAGTACACATCGCGGGATGTGTACCGATCCTCAATTAAAGTTATGAGGATTTAAAGTTGGCTTATAACGGTGAAGCCCTATTGATTTCGGGTAAACTTCGGTTTACATTTAAATCAAGGGTAATACCGTGGGAAGTCGAAGCTGAAATGCTTTTGACCCCGTATCGACTGATTCAATCTAAATTTATTTAGAAAGATGAGATATGAATTTTTTAATTCGTATCATACGCCAACCGACCTATGATAGATCCAAATTACATCTCAGGATATGTTGATGGAGAAGGGTCTTTCTTAATTTCATTTTCACCTAGAGAAAAACTTTCCAGAGGAATTGAAGTTAGGCAAAGTTTTTCTGTGAGCCAAAGAGAAGACAGAAGTGAAGTTCTTTCACTTATGAAATCATATTTTGGTTCCGGATCAATCAGGCTTAATTCGTTCGATAATACTAGAAAGTTTGAAATACGAAGTTTAGATATTTTACTTAATGCAGTTTTACCACATTTCGATAAGTATCCGCTTTTATCATCGAAAGTGAAGGATTATGCAGTTTTTAAAAGAATTTGCATGATGATGAAAAAAGGAGAGCACAAATCTGTTAAAGGTTTGAAAAAACTTATCAATTTAGCTTTGATGATGAATTTAAACGGATCACGAAGATATTCAAAAGGATTTCTTCTAAGTAGGTTGAAGATATAGTCAGTACTTGTAGTAATACGAGAGTTGTATGAAGTTCCGACCCGCACGAATGGCGTCACGAGCAAGCAACTGTCTTGAACTATTAC
>CAZTVZ010000004.1:85331-104801 GCA_964617045.1 uncultured Gammaproteobacteria bacterium
AAGTTCCGACCCGCACGAATGGCGTCACGAGCAAGCAACTGTCT
The DNA here is from genome assembly GCA_964617045.1 of uncultured Gammaproteobacteria bacterium. Classification (GTDB taxonomy): domain Bacteria; phylum Patescibacteriota; class Microgenomatia; order UBA8517; family UBA8517; genus CAZTVZ01. The sequence goes on from CAZTVZ010000004.1 coordinate 85,376, forward strand.
TGAACTATTACTCGGCGAAATTGCGTTGGCTGTGAAGACGCGGCCTAATTCCACTTGGACAAAAAGACCCCGTGGAGCTTTACTGTAGTTTGACATTGTTTTGTGCAATTTAATTGTCTAGCGTAGGAGGGAGAGAAATCGACAATGTAACACCTCTCTTTGAATTGTGGCAAAACTTACCTGGGAACCATGAATACTGGTTTGGGGAAAGTGTTAGATGGGCAGTTTTACTGGGGCGGTACCCTGCTAAAATGTAACGCAGGGGTACAAAGGTTGGCTTACTACGGATGGAAATCGTAGGGAAAGCACAAAGGTTAAAGCCAGCTTGACTGCAAGGCCGAAGGGCCGCGCAGGTACGAAAGTAGGTCTTAGTGATCCTCCGATGCGTAATGGGTATGCACGGAGCTTAACTGATAAAAGCTACCCCGGGGATAACAGAGTAGTCGCGCCCGAGCGTCCATAGCGACGGCGCGGTTCGCTACCTCGATGTCGGCTCAACACATCCTGGCGCTGGAGAAGGTGCCAAGGGTCAGTCTGTTCGCCTGTTAAAGTGTTACGCGAGCTGGGTTCAGAACGTCGTGAGACAGTTGACTTTGATGACATATCAAGGTGACAACTAAGCTGTCTCTTCCTTTAGACCCTGAACCAATTTGAACGAGAACTGTTATCAAAATAATTAATTTTTTGTCTTTTGAAAGTAAAGAAGGAATATAAATCTAGCTATATGCTGGGAAATCCGAGGATTTGTAGGTACTTGAAATATAGTAAAAATCCTTACAATGCGGACTATCAGCAGGGAAGATCTGATACTAATCAGAAACCCTCACAGGCCATACGCTAGAGTATGATTTTTCATACAAGATATGGTCGGATCCTTATGGCGACATAAGGCGTCGATAGAAAAACGAAATTTATCGATTTCCAAGCAATTGGAAAACTATAATGTCGGACTCTATCCAGTGGAATCGTTGAATTTTGAAGGGAGTTGGCCTCAGTACGAGAGGACCAGGCTGAAGGAATCCCTGGTGTGCCGGTTGTGACGTCAGTCGCAACGCCGGGTAGCTATATTCCTAAGGGATAACCGCTGAAAGCATCTAAGTGGGAAGCCCACCCTAAGATCAGAATTCGTTATAGACTCCTAGAAGACTACTAGGTTGATAGGCAGGCAGTGGAAGCACCGCAAGGTGTTAAGCTTACCTGTACTAATAAGTCGAAAGACTTGCGAACTTTTCTCTTCAGTTTTAAATTTACAAATTAGATTGCACTTTTTCGTTGAAAATGATCTGGTGACCGGAGCGAGATGGAACGACCTGATCCCTTTCCGAACTCAGAAGTCAAACGTCTTAGCGCGGACGATAGTTGTCGGGCAACTGACCATGAAAATACGTCGTCGCCAGATCTTTTTCAATGAAACTTAAAGCCCCGAATAATCGGGGCTTTTTTGTGTCTGTTTGACATGATGTAAAGAATCAAATAATATCTTTAACAATGGTTGAAAGACCCATATTCCAAGAAGAATTAAAGCTTGCCCCTCGAAGGGTGAGAAAGATGGCGGGAGACGAATTAAAGAACTTACTTCACAATGCTCAAATGGAAATGATGGATGATGACCCGGACGAATTGTGCAGTGAAAAAGTTATTCTTTCAAGGATTGCAGATTTTTGTATAAAAATTGGAGTTTTGACCAAAGAAGAAACGGAAAAAGCTCTTCATAACGGTAACGGAAACGGCAACAAATCTCTTTGATATTTACCTCATAAAGAGTAGAATACCCTTAATCGTGATTTGCCACGGGGTTCTTTTAAAATTATCGGAATTTTCAGAAAGGAGTGAATATCCTATGAAACTTGGATGGCAATGTCCGGTTTGTGGAAAAATTAACTCTCCGGATATCAAAGTTTGTCCGTGTTCAACTAGCGATGCTTGCCCCAAAGGCGGAAAGCATACGTATTTGATCAATAATCCATCCGGAATGATGGAAACATGTACAAAGTGCGGAAAGACCCGTCGAAGGGGAAGCGGCTCCAAGGGTCAAATAATCAGATTCTAACGCTTTTTGTTAAAGGAGGCAGATATGAGGAAGATCTATTTACTTTACATTGTCGTCTCCATTGCTGTATGGGCTATTGCCATTCTTTTCGTTTCTGTATTTGTTGATGTGCTTAAAAGATTTGGCGTTGTTGACGTAATGTCTCTTGTTGCAAATATGAATTCTTTACTGAAGATATTCTTGTTTGCCTTGGTGGTATGTGTAATGTTGGCATCAATTTTTGGTTTGTATCCGATGCTATTTCAGGCAAGCAAAAACAGTGAAGAGATTGAAAAAATCGAAAGGACACAGCTTGTCCAAGCACAGAAAAATGATAGAAACAATTTTGGATATTCCGATAATGTCGAGTAGTGCCTAAAAGCGCCTATCTTTTACCAAAAAGACCGGGCGCTTTTTTATTGCCTTAAGTATTGCCCGAAAGCCTGTTTCGGGGTATAATCACCTTTGCCTAAAAAGAAAGAAGGAAAATGAGTGAGCAAAACAACCACAGCTAAAGAAATGACAATGGCCGAATTGATGGCCAAATATGATGTCAAAATAAAGAGTTTCTCCACAGGACAAAAAATAAAAGCCAAAGTAGTTGCCAAAACACAATTAGCATTAATCCTTGATGTTGGGGGAAAATCTGAAGGAATTGTTACAGAAAAAGCTTTTGTGGAAGCAAGAGATCTTATTAGAGATTTGAAAATTGGGGATGAAGTAACTGCAACAGTATTGATACCAGAGACCAGAGACGGAACCGTTCTTCTTTCTCTTAGACAAGCCGCTTATGATGCAATTTGGGAAAAAATGGAAAAAGCCTTTAAAGAAGGAAAAGAAGTTGCGGTTTATGGAAAAGGTGCCAATAACTCCGGAGTAACAGTTGATGTAGAAGGTCTTCTTGGTTTTATTCCGACTTCACAGCTTGGAAAAGAAATATCGGGAGATACGGAAGAACTCATTGGAAAATACTTTAAAGCAATTCCGGTTGAAGTAGATAAACTAAACAATAAATTGGTTCTTTCCGAAAAAGAAGTATCCGAAGCAGAAGATATAAAGAAAAACAAAGAAATAATGAAAAGCATCAAAGAAGGGGAAATATACGAAGGAATAGTAACAACCGTCGCCAATTTCGGATGTTTCGTCAAGATTAATGTTAAGGGAAGCGATATTGAAGGATTGGTTCATATTTCCGAATTGTCATGGGGTAAAGTTCCAACAACCGCGGATGTTGTCAAAGAAGGGGATAAAGTAAAAGTTAAAGTAATTGGAGAAAGAGGAGGCAAGTTGTCTCTTTCAATGAAACAAGCAGGAAAAGATCCTTGGACAGAAGTAGCAAATAAATATCCTCAAGAAATGCAAGTCAGAGGAAAAATAACCAAGATTTCCGATTTCGGAGTATTTGTCCAAGTCGAACCGGGAGTTGAAGGACTTATTCATGTTACTTCGATTCCTCCAACTAAGAAATTTAACGTTGATGATGAGGTAGAATGTTATGTACAAGAAATTGACTCAAAGAACAAGAAAATGTCCCTAGGATTGGTACTTACCGAAAAACCAATAGGGTATAAATAAGATAATTAACTTCTTTATTCGTCGTTGACGATTCTTCCAAGACAGTGTATTTCTTAAGTTGCGATGTCAAAGTCTCGTTCCAAATATGTATGTCAACAATGTGGTTATTCGCAGGTTGGGTGGGCAGGAAAATGTCCGAGCTGTGACAGTTGGGGATCTTTGGTTGAACAGATTGAAGAAATTGCGACAACAAAAAGAGGTCATGAAATTGCCGCTTCATCAAAGATTGTCGGACTAACTCAAGTTCCGGTAAGAAAGACGATAAGAACACTCACTAAAATATCGGAGTTGGATCGTGTCCTTGGTGGCGGATTGGTTCCAGGACAAGTAATTTTAATTGCGGGAGAGCCGGGAATTGGTAAATCAACCTTGCTTCTTGAGCTTGCCAACAATCTCGGTAGGACCCTTTATGTTTCAGGTGAAGAATCAAAAGAACAAGTCAAAATAAGAGCCGACAGATTGAGGGTAATAAATAAACAACTTTTGTTTATTGAGGATACCAATGTTGATAGCGTTATCGCCGCATTCGAAAATGAACACGAAAAGAATGCTTTTGATCTGCTTATTGTGGACTCGGTCCAGACGATGTATACGGACGATTTATCAGGCCTATCAGGCTCGGTCGGTCAGGTCAGAGAGTGCACCTCCAGACTGTTGAAATCGGCAAAAAACAGAAATGTACCTCTTTTTATTGTTGGGCATGTAACCAAGGAAGGAACCGTGGCCGGACCAGCTGTTCTTGCTCATATTGTTGACACGGTTTTATGGTTTGAAGGTGAAAAAAGTCTTTCCTTGAGATTGCTTCGTGCTGTAAAAAATAGATTTGGACCAACCGACGAAGTCGGTATCTTCGCGATGGAGGAAAAAGGATTGGTTTCTCAAGCGGATGCTGAAAAACTATTTTTGACAAAAAGAGGAAAGAAGGGTATTCCTGGTTCCGTTGTATCTTCTGTTATGAACGGAACAAGATCCATGCTTGTCGAAATTCAAAGCCTGGTTGTACCTACAAAAATGGCATTTCCCAAGCGCACAACTCAAGGAATCGATGCTAGAAGGCTGGAAATGCTTTTAGCAATCCTAATACGAAGATGTGGGCTTCCTCTTTATGATTTTGATGTCTTTGTGAACGTCGCCGGAGGGCTGAATGTAAAAGAACCTTCGGCCGATTTGGCAATATGTTTGTCCATAGCTTCTGCCTATTTTGATAAAGCGGTAGATGCTAGCGGAATAGCCATTGGAGAGGTGGGTCTATTGGGGGAAATAAGAGAAGTTAACGCCGAGGAAAAAAGAGTAAAAGAAGCTAAAAGGTTGGGTTTCGGTGTATCTTATACACAATCAAAGTATCCATATATCAGCCAAGCAATCAAGGCTATTTTCAGATAAAAACTCCCTTTTTACACGAAATAATACTTCTCCCCAAGTTATCCACAATGAATTTTAGACCCGAAAAATAAGCGTAAATCAGGCGTGATTTGTAAGGAGTAATAACTATGGGGATGTTAATTTTATGCCATTTAAGAAGTTATAGGATTTGACATTAAAACTGTGAAATGCTAGTATTTTCTTGCACTTAGAAATTGAGCTCGCAGGACCTTAGAAGAAGGCTGTGAAGATAAAAAAAGAGCATCGCTACCGTTGGGTTATCACCGACTTGATGAAGATGACCTCTCCACGAATAGCAATGCCCTTTAATTTAAAGACTTGTCTTGAGGACAGGTAAATGTAAGCAAGACAAATCTAAAAACTAGACTATTCCCAGTTAAGGGAACGTGTCAATAGTCATTTGGAGTGCTAGCCTCGGCTCCAGAAGGGACGGGTGGTATGTTGGGCAGGCGTACTACCCGTTCCTTGTGGGGCCGATTTTTGTTTGTAACGACTTCTGATGCGGTACAATAAATGAAGATATGGATATGTACCACTCCTACTATCAAGAGCCCTCTCAAAGAGCCGAAGTGCGTTTAGACAATAAGGTTTCAAGATTCTTGGGGAAAGCATCAAAAATGCTTGCTCTGGCCGGAATTATTCTTTTACTGATTCAGTTCGCTCCTTCAGTCTGGTATGGAATTACAAAAAGTGCGGACAAACTATCCGAAGCAATAGCTTCAATTGGTAAGCCCAAGCAGCCTCCTATATTGGTCAAGGACGATTATCAGCCACGATTTGATCCGTCTTTGCCCTTGGAAAACAGGTTGAAGATAGTCAAGATAGGAGTCGATACGGGGATAGTGGAAACAACGCTCGAAAATCACGAAGATGCTCTAAAAAAAGGCGTATGGAGAGTTCCTGATTTCGGAACTCCCGAGCTTAGAGAATATCCGACGATATTGGCTGCCCACAGATTCGGATATCTTGCCTGGACAAACACCTATCGAAGGCAGAATTCGTTTTTCAATCTTCCCAAGCTAAAAGTCGGAGATACTGTTGAGATTGTTTGGAAGCAGAGAAAATATCTTTACGAGATATACAAAGAAGAAAAAGGGGACGAGATTACGGATTACACAGCCAACCTCATTTTATATACCTGTGAGACCCTGGATTCGTCGGCCAAGATATTCCGATACGCTAGACTTCTCAGGATGTAATTACCCTATAACTTGACAAATGGAAACCCGGGTGGTATGCTTCCAGGCTATGAGAAAAGTAATCTTTTCTGGAGTTATGGTTTTGGCCCTTTTTACGGCCAAGCCTGTTATGGCTCAAGAAACAAATTGTGTCCAAGTCCCTCTTTACGGAGGTGGAGTGGGAACCGTTTGTGGAGCCAAAACCCACGAGACCGTTGATACGGCTTTCGAAGGACTTACACCCGGACTTTTGGGTGGTGCCTTCTTGGGAGTATCCGGAGTCTTCGCATATCTTTCCAAGAAAGCTCGCACACTTCAATAATTTGAAGGTTGCGAAGAGGGGTTATATGTTTAACCTCTCTTTGGAGCCTTTAAAGGCTTTATATCTTAGTCATTAGAAGGTCACGTTCATTTTTCGACCTATTCTTGAATGACACAGATCAAACCTTACCCAGGATCATACCCAGGCAAGGTGCACATTAAAAAACAAAGAGACTAATAAAGGAGGAGAGAATGAAGCGCATTTTTCTTGCGTTTTGGTCGTTTATTCTCGCAATCAACATATCAGATAAAAGCACTCGAGGAGGTGCAAAATGAAAAAGAATATTTTTTGGGTTATTGTTGCGATTCTGGTAATCATCATCTTTTGCTTCGGAATTTTTGCTACCTATTGGTTTGCAACCAATTACGAAGTCAAAAAGATTGGTGTCGAGCCTGTTGCCGCAGTTGCGGTTGAACAAAAAGCACCTGATGAGATAACAGAAAAAGCTCCGGTTGAAGAAGAAGTCCAGTCCAAACAGGTTCCCAATGAACCGTTGAAAACGGAACTTTTCCTTACTCCGGTAGAAGCCGAAGATGTGTTCAACGAAGATTCAGCTTGGCTTATTGCCGAACCCGGAGTCTTATTGGATAACACCACGGCTTGGACGATTCCCGGAACCAAGGATACTTGGTATTCGAATGTTCCCGAAGGGGCATTTGCTTACTATTCTTTGGGTCAGGGCAAAATAACGGTCGACGGATACTCTCTCGATTTGCCGTATAAGGAAGGACATAACTATCTTGTCCTTATTCGCGGAAGAATCGATGACGCTATCGTTGATACAGACCGTAACATGACCGCCGAGGTCACAGAATTTGTTCCCGGACACGCAATCTGGTCCCATATGCCAAAAGGCGCGTATGTGTCTAAAGATTGGTTCAGGGACCAAATGGTTGCCTCCACGACTGAAGGATATACGAATTGTGGTGCACTCGGATGTTCCGATATCACTGTTGTCCTTTTGGATGTGGACACCCATCTCGAAATGAGATTTGCCGTTGCGGCAGACTCTCTCGACGAGTGGAAAAAAATCAAGTAAGTCTCTTTGTTTAATGGGGGCAGAATCTTTTTAGGAGAAATCCTAGACAAGAAACTGCCCCCGCTCTTTTTTATCGACCTTAAATCTTCTAGAATAGACTTGCCGCAATGAAAAAGATCTCCAACTATATTTTCCCTTTGTTAATAATCCTTTTGACCGTACTTTTGGCTTACGTTAATTATGTTCCCGGCACTATTCTTTCCGGATGGGACACTCTCCATCCGGAATTTAATTTTGGACTTTACCTGAAAAGAATATTTTGGGGTGTATGGCAGGAGCACCAAGGTTTGGGTGCGGTTGCCGCTCAAGCACACGCATCGGAATTGACCAGGCTTCCTTTGATATTTCTTTTGGATTTGATTCTTCCGATGAACCTTGTGAGATATGTGTTCTTTTTTATCTGCTATGGGCTTGGTGGGCTCGGAGCATACTTTTTATCCAATTATCTAATATCGCAGGTAAGTACCGCCAAAACAAAGATAGCTTCATTTTTTGCATCCACGTTTTATATGCTTAATTTGGCTGCCTTACAACACTTCTATGTTCCTCTAGAAATGTTTGCTGTTCACTATGCGACACTACCTTTTCTCTTACTGTTTGCCATCAAATACTTAAGGGAAGGAAAGAAAAATATTCTATGGTTTTCATTATTGACGGTTTTTTCTTCTTCCATGGCTCATACAGCAACTCTCTTTTATGCATATCTACTTTCGTTTGGCTTGTTTGTCCTTGTGTATATCCTTCTGAAAAGTAATTGGGAGGTTATCAAGAGGGGGGTACTGTTGGTTATTTCTGTAATACTACTAAACGCTTTTTGGCTTGCACCGAATATCTATTATGTATTCAGCCATAATTCCGAAGTTGCAAACTCAAAAATTCATCAAGTTTTCTCCGATGAAGCATTTTTGCAAAGTAAATCCTTTGGAGGTTTGAAAGACTTATCTATTCTCAAGAATTTCCTTTTCAATTGGAGGAATTACGATTTCGAAACAAATTCTTACGTGGATTTGCTGCACGGATGGAAAGACCATTTGTCTCGGCCCGGAGTAATTCAAATCGGATATATTATGACCGTAATTGTTCTATTGGGATTAATTGTATCGATATTCAAAAAATCAAAATCCGGAGTTGCTTTATTACCTCTATTTGTTTTGGGGATATTCTTTCTTGTTAATGAAAACCCTCCTTTTACAGGGTTATTTTCTAGTCTAAGAGAATCGTACGGTATATTCAGAGAGGCTTTAAGATTTCCGTTTACCAAGTTTTCCATCATTCTTCTCGTGCCCGCAAGCGTATATTTCGGTTACGGAATTAACTTCTTACTGGAAAAAGCAGCCAAAATTAAGCTTTCATTCCTTCTTGTTCCCGTTTTGCTTTCAGCTCAAATATTTTTTATGCTTCCGGCTTTTAAAGGGGATTTTGTATCCAAGGCAATGAAAGTTCAAATACCGGAATATTATTTTGAAGCCTTCGAGTATTTCAATAAACTTGACCCCGGCTTAAGGGTGCTCAAGTTACCCCTTTCCTCTATGTGGGGATGGAATTTCTACCCGTGGGGTTATGAAGGAGCCGGTTTTACTTGGTTCGGCATACCCCAGGCGACTTTAGACCGGGAATTCGACAGATGGGGGAAAGATAACGAAAGTGCCTACAGAGAATTGTCCTATTCCTGGTATGTAGGGGACATGGCCTCATTTGAGCGTACTTTGGATAAATACGACATTGATCTCATTTTTTCCGAATCGAAGGAAAAAGAGGACTTCTTAAATATGTCAAAATATATCAGGCTTGAAAAAGAGTTCGAAGGGTTAAAAGTATACAGTGTTGATTTTGAGGCTAAGGAGGAAAAAATCTCGGCCGTGAACTCAATTTTGGGAACGGATGCTGACCTGACCTATTTTGATATAGACAATGTTTTTACTAATAACGGTAATTATTATTTTAGCCAGGAAGGGGTATCTTTTCCGTTTTCCAACCTGGATGCGCGCAAAGGTATTAACTTTAGCTTCAACGGTGAAAATATCGAGATTAGAAAAGAAGGGTATTTCCTCTCAATACCCAGAGTACTGGCTTTGGAAAAGAAGCTTTCAGCTCCTTTTGGCTTTGCTCAAGCTACAAACGGAGACTTGGGAAAATTGGGCACGGTAACCAAAGAATACCAGGAAGGAGGAGTTTTATATTCAGCTTCAGGAGGGGGAGCAAGCATTGATTACCTCGACATGTTTGACCTCGAGCACTCCGAAGGATATCTGTTGCGAATCAAAGGAAAAAATATCGAAGGTCGTAGCCTCAAAGTGTATCTGTATAACCCCGAACTGGAAAGGTTTGAGCTAGAAGAACTGATGCCGAGAGGTGAGTTTGATGTCTTTTTGCCCATACTCCCTAAGCCCACCAAATCGATTGGGTATGTCCTTAATGTGGAAACTAGGTCATATGGGGGTATTAAGGCTGAAAATCTGTTAACCGGAGTGGAAGTATATGAACTACCCTTTGAATTTATTACCAATCTCCACTTTGGATCCAAAGCTCAGGCACAATTGCAGGGTAACTTGATGGTAACTGAAGCCAAAAAGATCCTTCCATGGTTTTACACGGTTAGCCTCAAGGGCGGAGGTGTGCTCACGCTTTCCCAGGCATACGAAGATGGTTGGACTGTCGTTGAGGCTCCTGGTGCCGAAATAGCCGGATTTGAGCATGTAAGGGTAAATTCGTGGAAGAATGGCTGGGTTATTCCTGAAGGAACGGAAGGGAAATACTACCTTGTTTTTTGGCCACAACTTCTTGAATTAGGGGGAATAACAATATCCCTTCTTGCTTTGATCTTAGCCTCGATCATTATCCGTAAGACTTGACTTTAGCCCTATAATGTGCTATATTTCCCACACTGCTCAAGAGGAGCTCCTGGGGGAAGAATGCTTTCCGTTAAGGGAGCTTTTTTTGTATCAGTGGTTTGCACTTTTAAAGCTAAATACTCTATTATCCAAAATTATTTTTTCTACCCTGAAGGAGGGAATTATGGCTACTATTTTGGGTGGCGATTTTGATCGTCTAAGAAATGATTTGCAATCGGAATCAATGCAGAACGAGATCGCTGATTTTATAGAAAAGGAAATCAGACCTTTGAACGAATTCAGTGTATATCACACGTTGTGTACCTGGGCAGAACTGCATGTCGATACTTTCAACGAGGAAAATGTGATTCGTTTGTTCGATGAGTTGAATGTTGTTATCGAAAAATGTCCGCCCGGACATGATCGTGGCCATATCGTGCGAGATATTCTTGCCGGTATTGTTCTTGCATTAAACGACCCATTTATCAAAGATGCTAGGTTTGCAAGTGAGATATGGGCAGGTATTATGGCGGCAGCCTTTCATGACATCGGAAACAGTATTGTTTTTCGATATCACGATCGAAAAAATAAATGCGGTCACGGAGAAATTGGTGCCTGGCTATTCTTCCAGATTGCCAATGAAATTGATCCAAAACACGAAAAAATTTATTTGCTTGCCGCACACGCAATTGCTGCCCATACGCATTACCTGAAACCCATTGAGGTTGAAAATCCTAAGGGGTATGTCCGGGAAACATACGAAGACACTATCATGAATTCAGGTCACCCGATTCGGATTGCAATGCATATGGCCCGTTTTGCGGATAGGCTGGATTGCAACGGTTCGACACTATTAGCCAGACATATTTTGGCAGCTTGTGATTCGTACCACGTCGAGGGTGCTCAGGATTTCAGTGCCGGGAAATTCTTCAAGCTTAACGAAGAATATCTTCACGCACTCCTGGTTCCCGAATCCAGAAACATTTCCGGAAAACCCACTGCTTTAAAGCATGTGAGCAATTTTTCGGATTCGAATTTCGGCAACAGCCCTTATTCGAAGAATGACTATCGTTTTCCGTTTTTCTCGCTGCTTATGGCCTGGAAAGTAAATGAGGCAAACACGATTTTGTCCATTGCCGAATCAAACAAACAGGATTTGACTAGGCATGCAGCAATTTACGAAGTTCTAAGGATCATATCGGGATCAAAAATCCCAGATAACGTTTCTGGCGTATTGGAACAATCCTGGAACAGTCTCAACGAAGAACAGAAATTGAAATGGGTTTCCATTCTTTATTACGTAAAGCGTAATTACATTGAATGGTGTCACCTGCTGCTTTGCTTTATTCCAAAGAGTTCCGGTTTTTACAAATTTGCTTTGGATATATCAACTAGAGTGTTTTAGCACCGTGGGGTGGGCTTGGTTTTTTGTCTTTTTGACAAAGAATTAGGTTCCACCCCATTTTTTTATCCCACAATGTTCATTATTGACAGGATCTATTTATGCACATACAATACTTCTGTAACTGCCGAGAAGGACTTCCTTCTCACGACTCCCAAGTACGATAAATGAATTTTTAATTTATGTTACCCAAAAGAGATACAGATAATTCAGACGTGGACGTAAGAAAAGACAACATGGCCCCCAGGGAATATGTTGGTTCATACGAAAGACGTATTCCTGATGCAGACCTTCCAACCGAACCGGTAGAGGGTGTGCTTGATATTGCAAATGAAGGATCGGGTCTATTAAGACCAAAGGTTCATGCTTCGGAAAACGATATTTATATTTCTGCTTCACAGATCAGGAGATTCAATCTAAGAATTGGAGATCTAGTGGCAGGCCAAGCTAGACGTCCAAAAGAGAACGAAAGATATTGGGGACTTCTCAAGGTTGAAAAAGTAAACGGACAACCTGTTGAAGAAGTAGGAGAAAGACCGAACTTTGATGATATGACAGCTATTTATCCCGATGAGCAAATAATTCTAACTACGGACAAAGACACAATGACCACGAGAGTTGTCGATCTTGTTGCCCCAATCGGTTTCGGTCAAAGAGCGTTGATTGTATCTCCTCCAAAAGCAGGTAAAACCTGGCTTATCAAAGATATAATCGGAGGAATCGCCAAAAATTATCCGGAAGACGGAAAGGGAAAGAAAAGAAAAGTACATTTGATGGCCGTTCTTATCGGTGAAAGACCGGAAGAAGTAACCGATATACAAAGAAAAATGAAAGAAGTTACCAACGGATTGGGTGAAGTGGCCGCATCAAACTTTGACGAAGCACCCGGAGATCAAACAAGGGTAGGGGAACTTGCCTTGGAAAGAGCCAGAAGGCTTGTCGAACAGGGAATGGATGTTGTTATTGTTCTTGATTCCATTACCAGAATGGCTAGAGCATACAATCTTGCTCTTCCCACATCGGGAAGAACACTTTCCGGAGGATTTGATCCAATGGCTTTGTATCCGGCAAAGAAGTTCTTTGGTGCCGCAAGAAAGATAGAAGATGCAGGATCGTTGACCATTATTGGAACATGTCTTGTAGATACAGGTTCCAGAATGGACGATCTTATCTACGAAGAATTTAAAGGAACCGGAAACATGGAACTTCACTTGGACAGAAAGCTTGCTGACAAAAGAATCTATCCGGCAATCAACGTCACCAGATCCGGAACAAGACAAGAAGAGCTTTTGTACGGCAAGGAAGACTTGCAAAAAGTAACAACTCTAAGAAGAATGCTCGATATGATTTCCGAAGACGAAAGAACTGAAACGCTATTGGGCAGACTTATTAAAGCAGAATCGAATAAAGACTTCCTCGATAGCCTCAAACTAGCATAAAATTATTTGATTGACTCCTTTTCATATGCTATCTTGTAGCACATGATTGAAGACTATTATCAGGAACTTCAAGCTGTCGCAAACGATATTAAAAAATTCGTTTACGAATTCGTAAATTACATTCTTCGTAACCTTCACATTTCTTTCATTACAATGGAAGAAAAGAAGGGAGTTTTTGTAACTGCACTATATAAACAAAGAGGCAAACTCTCGAGAAGGCTAATGCATACAGGAATGGCAGGTGTTGCTGCGGTGGGCATGATTATTGCTCCCGTAATTGCCCAAGAATTTCCCGGAAGAAGTGTCGATCCTTGGGATATTCCTTCGGCAACAGCAGTCTTGTCTGCCACTACCGAAGATCCACAAACGGAAACAATGGTTTCGGATAAGATAAGAGACCAAATTATCAAGTATGAGGTCCAAGCGGGAGATACGGTGTCGACGATTGCGCAAAAGTTTGGAGTTTCCGAAGACACAATCAGGTGGCAAAACAATTTAACCAGCAAGGGAGCCATTAAAGTAGGACAAGAACTTGATATACTTCCCGTTACGGGAATTGCCCATAAGGTACAAAAAGGGGATACGGTTTATTCTATTGCTAAACGTTATGATACAGTTGCACAGGGTATCGTAGATTTTCCATACAACTCTTTTTCCAATGATGAAACCTTCGAATTGGCGATTGGCCAAACAGTAATTATTCCTGACGGAGTTAAGCCTGCAGACATCCCATGGTCGGGAACGGCGAGGGTAAAACAAATTACCCCCAACGCCGGAACGGTTGTTGCATCCGGAAACTTCGTCTGGCCTACAGGCGGAACGATTACTCAAAGATTTGCCTGGTATCACAAAGGGTTGGACATCGCCAACAAAGCAGGGCCAGGAGTATTGGCTGCGGATTCGGGAACCGTTGTCGTTGCCGGATGGCCTGACGGATACGGATACGGAAATAGAGTCGTAATTGACCATGGAAACGGATACAGAACCTTATATGCACATTTGCAAACAATCTATGTGGTTTCCGGACAAACGGTAAAAAGAGGAGATGCGATAGGGAAAATGGGATCAACAGGTAGATCAACAGGGACCCACTTGCACTTCGAGGTTATCCTTAACGGAACGTATTTGAACCCTCTTTCGGTATTAAACTGACATTGACAGGTAGATCAATATAAATCATATTTAATCTATGGACTCTGCCGTAAACCAAACTTTTGCATCACAACTTCCTCAAAAACCATCTTTTATGGATAATTTCGGAAATATGGATTTGAAAAAGAAATTGTTTGGGGTTATCGGGATGGCGGTTGCCGTAATTGTAATCGGTTTTCTTTGGACTTGGGCAACATCTCCGATGATTATTACCGTTAACGGAATTGGGGAAGTAACCGTTCCGGCCGAAGCAGCAACAATATCTTTTACGGTTCAGGCGTCCAGTAACACTGCACAAGGTGCGATAGAACAGGTAAAAAACAGCTCTACCGCGGTAACACAAATACTAATTGCATCCGGAATATCCCAGTCGGATATTGCAGAGGCTCAAGTAACTGTTGTTCCTGCCACAACGGCACAGGCTGGAGTAGGATATGTTGCTTCAATTACAATGGCGGCCAAAACCGTAAATGTGGCCAATATTAATAATTTAATTGCCACTCTTTACGGAAGTGGGGTCACACTTGTATCCCAGCCGGTTCTTTCAGTTGAAGACAAAGATGACTTGGAACAAAGAGCACTTGACCTTGCAATGAAAGATGCAAAAAAACAAGCAGGATCAATTGCGTGGAAGAATCTAAAACCGATTAGAAAAATAATATCCATTACACAAGCATCTTCTTCATCAACTTCAACCGCAACAAGCAAAGCAGATGCTGAAACTGAAGCAACAACTGAAGACGGGGCAATTAACGGTGTCTTCAAGATTGTAAAAGCAGTCTCCGTGAGCTACAAAATGTGGTGATCAGTAGTTAAGATATCTTTATCATTACTTTGTTATAATTTTTCGGATATTCCTTTGTATGTCTCTTTGATTAATTCCTTTATTTTCGTATTAACCTCGTATTTCTCTTCAATCGGTACGGTGTCGTAATTCTTCTTTGGGCTATGAGAGAAATAGTTATCCATTAAGTCTTTGTAAATTTCCATTCCTTTGGGCGTAATAAGATCCATGTTTAAATATTCGAGATTGGAAAAAGCAGTTATTACCGCAGCTATTCTGTTTCTGGCCAGTTGGGTATCTTTTAAGAATCTAAACATTTCATCGGCTTTTTGTTCACCGTATTTATCGAGTATTTCCTTTCTTTTTTGATACTGCCATTCCGACCGGGCTGAGAATATTTCGCTCTCTCGATCGTGTTGCAGGAAGATATCTTCGATAATAGGGTAGTGTGAATATCGTTCCATAATGTCCAAACTGGAATCGATGAACACCTTTGTGCTTTCGTTAATATTGTCCGAAACCGAAGGGCGATTATATTCCTGTTTGACCGAGTTTGTATCTGGTATGATTACGTTTTTAACGTAAGGGTCGTCCATTATCTCTTTGTATTTCCAATCCACGTCTTCCTCGGTAAACACAAATTCTTCTCTTGTGTTTAGAAGCTCCTGGAACGAGTCATTAACCTCTCTGACAAATACTTTTACCTGATCCAGCAAATTGGCATCGTTTACTATCGTTGCTTCGATATCTCTTTTTTGTTTCCTTAACCCTTCGATATATCTCATCGTTTCGATCTGTTTAACAGGATCAGCTGTTTGTTCCATTTCTATTAACGCTGTGTCTATTGCTTGGTTCATTTTCCTTATTGCGAGTATTTTTTCCGCCCCGTTTTGCTCAAGAGACAATCTTAGTGCTTGTTTTTGAGCTTCTATTCCTGTTTCGACAAGTTTGTTGTCCATTTTGTGATTAAACTCAAAATCAAGCTTGTCTATCATTTGTTTTGCCTCCATATATTTTCCGTCTACGATGAGTTCGTTAATCGCATCTATTGAACTTTGAACCCTTTCGTTTATCTGTTTGACTACAATCGAACATTCCGAACATCCGGTACTGTTTGATCCGACAATCAAATCGGTTGGGGCAATATAGTCAATCGGTCCGGTACCTGTTTCAACTGCCGGCAATACTTTTGAATCAACCGCTCTTGGTTTTTCGTTTGCTATTGATAAAACCAGAGCGGCAAAAGCTTTTCCGGTATCACTTCCACCTAAGGGGAGTGAGGCAATCGGTTCAAAGGCTTCTTTGATTACGGCTTGCCCCAAACCGTTTACCTCAACGGGAATGAAAGATGTCGGATCTCCGCCCTTAACCACATAATCGACGTATGCGTATCTGATGGGTTGATGTTCTTTTAGCCATTCGGGGGCTGTAAAATAAAGCGCAACGGCGTCGGAAAGATCTTCCGAAGCGGCTCTTAATTTGTCTCCTTTTTCGTACGATTGAGAGTATTTTGTGGGAGCGGTTTCGTTAAATACTTCTTTAGGATTGAAGTCGATAAGCATATCTCCGGAATATACTTCTCCTTTATGGAAAACATTCATGTAATGTATAAGAAAATCACTGGTTTGATATTTGCCGTCTTTCCATTCCATCTTCATGGTATGAGTTATTTCATGAATCATGGAAGCTGCATCAACGCTTCCTTTTGTGAACGCTTCTTCCGGAATTCCGGACCGCCTGGTCAAGAGATGGCTTTCGGTTGTGTATTCGTTGGTGTAGGAAATCCTTGTATTAAGCTCTCCTTTTTCAACCCAGCTTGAAGCTTCTCCGTATATTTTATTTCCCAAAGAACCATTGCTTACTCGGTAAAACTCTATCTCATTGTTAAGTTGATCGGATAGTGGTCCCAAGAGTTTCATTGCTTCATCAAATACTTCAATATCATGCTTGTATGCTTTACCGGTAATTTTAAGAACGATCTCTTCACCTTCGGGATCAAAGTAGGAAAGAGGAAATACGGAATTGATTACTTCATTTTCGGGCAACGCGACAATATCCGCGATATATTCTTTGGATGAAGCGGATAGATCGAGAAGGGGAATGGATTCAATTTCCGTTGCTGTTTCGTTAACCTTATATTGAGGTTTTGCCATCTCTTCGACAACAACTTTTTCTAAATTCAAGTTGTATTCCTGTTTTGGAGAGGCAACAATTACTTCCGCAGCAGGAGCCTTGTATGCGACATTAGGCAATTTGGGAGTAATGTTTGAAGTATTAATACCAAGCCATAAACCAACTGCGGTTAATGTTACTGCGATACCGGTGATAATACCTTTTCTGGCGTTACCTAATGCATTTTGAGCCGTATTAATAACGCTTTGGGTATCCGATTCCGTTTGTGTTTTTACGACAGCGTTATTTTCTGTATTTCTTGACGCAAGAGCTGCTTTGAAATCTTGGATTGGTTTTAAGTTTGCAAGAAGAGGGGTTATGTCGTTGTATTTGTTATCAAATCCTTTTATGTAACCTGCAGCCATCAATTCATCCCGCATTGCCACCAGTCTAACAGCCTCATCTTCGTTTGGAGAAGTAATCCTGTGATAGTCCAGAGGTTTGTTGGTGAGTGCACCCGAATCGATAACTTCAGTCGGTGTTCCGTATGAATTTATTTCACCGTCTTTGAAATGAATCGAATCAATCCACACTCTGCCCTCTTTGTCATACGCAACAATCCACTCCGTCGATCTTTGAGAAAGTTTTCCTTCGTAAAATTCGTATGTTATATCTCCCAAAAGAGTATGGTGTCCTATTTCGGTTTTTGTTGGACCTTTGTTGAAATCGGGAACAAAACCTTCCGGATAGCGTATCTTGTTTAATGAATTAACGACAATGTTGGGTTTATCGAGAAGGTATCTTACTCCGGCCTTGAATTTTTGAATGTCTTTTAGTTGCCCGAGATCGTTATATCTAATACTTTCATTCTTGAATGTGTTTACGCCCTGCATCTCAAGATTAACTAGGTTGAATTTTTCTCTAATTAAATCTGATCCGATATTCGAAGAGGGTAAATTGTCTCCATCCAAAAACTTGGCAATTTCATAATTCAGTTTGGTTTCTTGGGTGTAATGATACCCTTCTCCTTTGGAATAAATTTGTTTCAAGGGATCGTATCCGGGAGTGCTTCTCCATACACCGTCGCTGTTGGATTTATACAACACTCTTGGAAGAAAATTGCCTGTTGAGGGATCTTGAGAATACATGATTGCATATTTGTATCTTCCGTTTACCAAAACTTGACTGAGATAGAAACCTTTACCGTCAACTTCAATCTTCTTTAGAGGTTTGAAAGCCTCTCCTACGACAATTGCTCGTGTAAATGGATTTTGATTGTTATCTTTCGGTATGTTGTTGAAGAATTCAACTTCTTCCCTGGACATTTCAAAACTTACCTTGGATTCGTTTAGGGGAAGTGGTATTTCAGGTTGTTCTTCCGGAGCATTTTCTTCGACTTTAATCACTGGTTCAACAATTTGATTTTCGGCAAGCGGGGTAGCGTCTTCTACTTTTATTTTTTCTTCGGCCATTAATTCAACCGATTTGACATATGTGTCGATAAGATTATCCGAGTCCAGGTACTTACCAGATATTTCGACAGCTCGCAATCTGGCTTCCTCTTTTGTAATGAAGTTCATCTCGATATCTCTTTTTAATGCCATTGTGTCTCCCCGGAACGTTTTTCCGAAGATGTTTTTAATTAGTTCTATGACATTGAATTTTCCTGTTTTATAGTCGAATCCGGGTTTTGGAGTCAGTGTTTCCAAATCAAGAGCCAAGTCTATTTCTTTGATTGGGGTTTTTTCCAAATCGACGGATCTTTCTATCGGAGCAATCGAAATTGTAGGCAACAATTCATTGGAGACTTCCGGACCTTTTTCCTGAACTTCGTCTGGTGGGGGAGCACGATCGACATCACTTTCCTCTTGTTGTTGTTTGGGTACTACTTCTTCGGAAGTGTCCGGTTTGGGTTGAGCAGTATCGATTGAGGTATCGGCGATTCTTTTGGGTGCAACAAAATCCCTTACGATGTTGAACGTATCGGTTGCAAATTTTCGAATCGGTTCGATTATGCTTGGTGCCGCAACTGCATCCGCGGTATCCGGTTTTGCGACAGTTGTTGGAATAACGGGTGCGGAGGTTACCAATGGCTGTTCAGGTTTGACTTCCGTCTTGGGTTGTTCAGGTTTGATTATGGGAATATCGGTTTCGACTTTGGCGATTGGTAGATCAACGAC
>CAZTVZ010000004.1:104901-115114 GCA_964617045.1 uncultured Gammaproteobacteria bacterium
AGTTCAATTTGAGTTGGAGTTGAGAGAAGGTCGATATTGCCTTGGTTCTGATTGAACTGAGTGCTGTTTTGAACATAATTCAATCCGAAACCGATCGCTGTTTGCGAAAGAGCCTCTCCTCCTTGTGCAAGTGCAATGCTTTTAGTGCCTGCTGCAATTGATTTTGCGACATTTCCACCCGCACCTCCGAACAAAGCTCCTGTTCCTGCCGCAATGGCAATATTTTCGTAAGCCTGTTTTTGTTCTACGACTTGTCTCTCGTCCCATTTGTCCAAAACAAGAGGGGCTATTCTTATTTGATCGTCAAAGGACAAGCCCGATGAGGGATTGAGAATACTGTCCATTAATGCGAATTGATTGTTTATTGCCGAAGAGCTTCTCCCAACCTGGAAACTTCCTGTTTCAACGTTAAAACTGGCAGCGCCTTGGCTGGAATAAAGACTTTGAGTTATTGTTCCTGCCAAATCGTTATTTCCAAGCTTCGTGGTAATCCATTCTTTTTCTTTGGCAATTTCTTCACTTGTTGCTTGTCCCCAAATGGGAATGAAGTTGGATACCGCTCCGGATATTCCTCCCACAAGACCTCCGATAACACCACAAACAGGCGATCCTAAAGCTCCTATTCCGCTTGCAATACATGCGGAACTTCCCGCAGCGGCTCCTGCAGCTCCCATTGTCAAAGCTCCTGCCATACCTGCTCCTCTGACATAGGTTTCGTCTACCAATTGTCTTTCCAAATATTCGTTTGCGAGTTGTTCGATTAAAGCTTTTGTTTTCGGATCGTTTTCGTCAATAGTAACAACGGTTTGAACTCTCCCGATACCGGTCGACATTCCCGTACCAGTTGTGCGTATTTGATCAAGAAGGGCCTTATCGGCAAGAGCTTCCTTATCGCTGACCACTCCTTCTCGGGTAACACTAAGTCCAGAATAGAAGCTCAAATCCGATCTCGTTGGATCGAGAATCATTTCTTTTGCTTTTTTTAATGCTTCATCTCTGAGCTTTTGGCTGATGTAGTTGTTTTCAATCGAAGCAAGGTTGCTAAAGCTTGCACTAAGTCTGGCAGAACCCCTTTCCTGTTCCAATATCTGATTCAAATAATATTGGGCATTTGATACAAGCTTATCGTTTACAAGCTTGGCGTTGTTTTTAGAATCGTAGGTAAATGCTCTTTCGCAACTTTGTACTCCCGCATTTTTAATACACTCCGCCATATAGTCTTTCTTTGCCGCTTCAAATGCCTTTTGTTTTATTTCCGGACTTACGGAATTTATATCCAACAGCTTTCCGTTATTGTCGGTAAGGCCTGAAATAGGGGAGGTCTCAATCAACTGATTAACATAGCCGACAATACCAGCGTTTACTTCTGTTTTTGTATCTGTTCCAAAAGATCTTGCATATGATTTATAGGCTTGAGGATCGGCTTTGTAGTTATCCGAATATGTTTTTAATTTAACCGGATCTACATAAACTTGGTTGTAGAATTGTTTTGCCAATTCTTCGTCGGATATCTGAGCAAATGTAAGAGGGCTCGTTTTTGCATACTCGGCCTTAAAAGCATAGAAGGCTTGTTCAGCATTTTTGTTAATCTGAAGAACCTTATTGATCGTTGTTAAGTTGTCGGAAGTATTCCCTTCGTTATATTTATCTATAATTTGAGCTATTACTTCGGGATTACTGAAATTGGTTTTGAATGCTTCGACTGCAATTTTTTGATTTTCGGGAGTAAGATTTGTAAGAATCATATCCCTGGAAAAATAGGCTTCACAGATCGCTACGCCTCCACAATATTTCTTTTTCAGTTGTGAATCGGTAACTGTTGGGTTCGAATAATCATATAAAACGGATTGTTGTTTGTACGCGTTTCTTGTTTCCTCGCGGTATTGTGCGGGAAGAAGTGCTATCACATTTTCTCTTGCTGTTTTTTCATCGATCGTTTCCCGTAAACAACCTGCTTTGTCTGGCTCGTCCTTGCACAAGATCTTTTTCAAATCGGTAATCGTAGTCAAAGGGTTTGTTGCGGCTGCATATATCGAATCCAGCTTGGAAGTGTCTATGACCTGTTCTGTTTCTCCTGATATATTTTGAGTTACTTCTTTGGTGATTGACTCCTTTTGAGCCCTCATCTGTTTTAAAATTTCTTTGTCTTCGGGTTCAATAATGACAAGGTCGGCCATCTTTTTCTCTTCGGCTTTTGTAATTGCATCTTGCTCACAAGTTTTGTCTCCTTCTTTGCAGTTATAGAGATTGTTGTCTTTTGCATATTTAAGAAGATCAGCACTGGTTGTATTGGAATATATTTGAGCTGCCGCTTCAACATGTTTGTTATATGCGTCAATCGTTGCCGCCTTCCCGACAAGCCGTCTTTCTCCTGTTGGTGTGCAATATGTACCTGAAATAAATCCTTTTCCGTCATTACAGTTTTTATCGCCAGAGTAATAGCTGGGGCCGGTTTTCTTCTCCTCCTCGGTTGGAACATAGCCAAATCTGTCTTTTTCGGGAGGAGGTAGGGTGGGGGTTGGGTCCGGTACATCATCCGAAGATTCAACAATTGTTTTGGTTTCTGCCTTTTCCTTTGATGAAGTTGTGGTTTTCTTTTCTTCTTTGTTGTCCTTATCTTTAGAGCTATCCTCTTTTGTCGGAGTAGGGGTTTTTTTCTTTTCCTCTTCCTTGTCTTTGTTTTTTGGTGCTTGAGTTGGAATATTTGAGCCTGTGCAAACACCCCTTACACAAGTTCCGGATTTACATTCACTTCCTTTCCCGCATGATTCCCCCGATGATTTTTTAGTTGTCAGAGTTGTTAAGGTTTTTGTGCCTCCATCAATCAGTTCTTTGGCTTGATTTCTAATATCGAAGGCCATTTCCGGGTTTGATACTGCCGCAGAACCGACAAGGAGGGTAATTACCAAAAAACCCAACGATATAAGACTAAAAGGGTCCACAACACCCCTTTGGCTAGATGAATATTTGTATTTGGGCAGCATTCTCGTAAAAACCTACCTTTCCACGAGTGAAAAGTCTTTTTAACTATAGAACGCGCGCGCGAGTAGCTTCAAGTGGCAAATGAACAAAAATGATATAATTTCGATTAGATTTTGGGCCGTTAGTACACCGGTAGTACACCGCATTCGCATTGCGGAAAAG
The DNA here is from genome assembly GCA_964617045.1 of uncultured Gammaproteobacteria bacterium. Classification (GTDB taxonomy): domain Bacteria; phylum Patescibacteriota; class Microgenomatia; order UBA8517; family UBA8517; genus CAZTVZ01. The sequence goes on from CAZTVZ010000004.1 coordinate 108,046, forward strand.
GGAGTTCAATTCTCCCACGGTCCACAAAACAGACTATATCAAAGTAAATAATAATATAAACTGAGATAACAATAAGTATCGGTATTTAGACTCTTGTGTAGTAAACACTTCTTCCTTTTCCGTGAGAAAAGATCAGTCCCAAGGATGTCATCTGTGTCAAATCTCTTGAAGCGGTAATTTGCGAAATCCCAAACATTTTTTGGACATTTTTATTGGATATCCTTACTCCGGGTTGTTCCATCATCCTTAACACCTCTTTTTGTCTGTCGTTCAATTTCCAGAAAGAAGAAGGTACTTCAGTCGATATTTTTTGTTTTTGAATGTTATCGAGTGCTTTTGTGAGTTGAGTTGCTATTCCAAAAGCAAAATATTCAAGCCAAAGTGTAATATTTTTTGTTTTCGCAACGTTTTCAATAACGGATCTGAGGGTAACTACATCTCTTCTTAAAAATTCGTCAATCACGAGCATCCCTCTAAAGTCATATCCGTGCTTGTAAAGAAACAAATAGGGAGCAAGCCTGGCCAAACATCCGTTTCCATCCGTTTTACTTGTTAGGTTAATCATTTCAATTTGTGCAATTCCTGCCTGGATAACAGGATGGTCTTTCCCGGATTGAATGTATTTTAGTATCTTATCTATTTCTTTTTGTACTGCCTTCAAAGACCCTTTATTTGTGGCTATTCCAGAAAAACAGGTTTCGTAGATCTTTTTGATTGTGTTGAACCCAATTTCGGTATTTGAAACAAGATAATTTTCGGTAATGAAATCCAGCGCTTTTTTGTAATTAAGTATTTCTTTTTGATCTTTTCCTAGCTTTCTTAATCCCAATTGAGACAGTAGCTTAACTGTTTCTGGCTTGCCCACTGGATTGCCCGATAAGTTAATTGACCAAAAAACTCTATTAACCGAAGCATCCCATCGGAGTTTGATTTCAGATCTGGGGTTAATGGGGGAAAGAAGAATTTGCTTTCGTAACGACTCAATTTTTTCAAGATAATTATTCAGTTTTGGAGAGAGATTGTAGGATAAATTTGTCATTAAGAAAATCTAATCATAATCACATCATTTTGTCAATTTTATATAAATTTCGTGAAACTGAGGCTAATATGAATAATCATGATAAGATTATGATAAGAAAAATTAGTCATCAAATACCCCTTGACAATATATCAAAAATATACGCAAAATGGATATGTAGTGAAAATGAATTGCGTTAAGGAGATTACCAATTAATTTCAAATTTAATTATATTTTTACTAATCTCCTAAACAATTTGTTTTACACCACAAATATTTATGAAAGGAGGTGACCAAAGTGTTTAAAGGCATAGGAACAACTGAACTGTTAGTAATAGCAGTTATTCTATTGGTCTTTTTTGGCGGGAAAAAGCTCCCGGAATTTGCTAGGGGAATAGGTGATTCCATTAGGGAATTCAAGAGAGCTGCCAAAGAGTAAAGAAATATATGATACCTGCCCCGATTGCCATCAAATCTAAAAAGTCCGTTCTTATAATAACGGCTTTGACTGCCGCAGCTTTAATGCTTCCTACCAGCGTTAGAGCTGCTGCTGGGGCTCCTCAGGTTTGTGATCCAGGAAGTACGTGTGTGATAGGGGAATTCCTTTTCGATGATTCTTACACTCCCATAACGGGTGCTAGTTGTACGTTGACCAGTAAGGATCCCGACGGGAACGCGCATCTGACGACTCAAGCAATGACCGGTGCGTCCGATGGATGGTATTCATATTCGTTTAGTGCTCCAAGTACGGAAGGATATTACAGAGCTCAAATCTGCTGTACGGTTGGTACAGACTACATGTGCTTGGACAAAAGTTTCGAGGTCAAATCTTCTTCCGGAGTATCCACCAGCGCTATCGCATCTGCTGTATGGGGTTATTCAGGAAGAACTTTAACTTCGTTCGGAAGTTTAGTCGGTGATGTTTGGGGTAATTCAAGCCGAACCCTGTCTGGTTTCGGTGATTTGGTATCCAATGTCTGGAGTAATTCGAGTAGAACCCTCACTGGCGGGGGAACTGCTACTGATACCAGTATCGCAAATTTACAGTCCGACATGAACGATCTTAAGAATCTTCTTGAGCAACTGGTTAACAAACCGGTTATCGAGAATTTTATCGAAGAAGTACCGGACCTCGGTAAAAAGCTCGATGAGAGTAAAGTTACCGCTAGCCAATTGTATGTGAACACGGAGTATCTGGTTAGCAAGTCGGCGCTTTTAACCGCGAAATGGAAAAGTTTAAGCGCGGAAGAAATTGCGGACACCCTTGAAGAACTCGGCACTTTGGTCGGCTCTGAAGGCGACAGTTTAACGGATAATTCTATTTACGGAAGAATCGTTTGGGTTAACAAATCTTGGGGATTCGATATTTCCAAAGACATGGTTTCAAGAACCGGCAACATTGCAAGTACTATTAAAAGAATACAAATGAGTTTGGATTCAAATCCTCAAACTGTTCCGACAAAAGATCTTAAAGCTTTGGTTGCGGATGCAAAAGGTCTAGAAAACCTGATCGGAGACATTAGTAATACCAAAAGCGAGAAAACGTTGTTCGGTAATGTAAAAAGAGTAACCGAACTGGCAGGGAGTTTAAATCAGAAAGAAGAGCAGCTTGCCGGAGTTCTTGGATCTTGGAATACATTATCAAGTAAAGACAAGGCATTGAAGATTGCCGAAGCAAGAAGGGGAGTAACTGCAATTAACCAACTACCAAAACTTTCTTCAGTATTAGGAGTCAGTATAAGTTCGAATGCAACGGATAAAGAGATGAAAAACAAGATCCTGGCGTATAAAGGAATAATTTCGAGTAATAAAGTTTATCTTGCCAAAGATGCCGGTAAGCCTTTTTCCAACATTTGGATTGAAGAAGGAAGTATGGTTTTTAAGACATTAATTACTAATCCATCGAATTCAATATCCCAAGAAGTTCCTTTGAAATACTATCTGCCACCCGAGATAAAAGAAGAAAGTATTTTGGAAGTAGATGATGGTCTTACCGTCAAATACGATACCGAGAAAAACCAATACTATGTGGAAGGTACATTTACCATTGCTGCGGGATCTTCGAAAACTTTGTCGGTCAGAGTTAACGATATTTGGGTAATTAGCAAAGAAGAAGTGGCAGGACTTAAAAAACAGGGTGAAGAACTCGCAGGTACACTAAAAGGTACGGCATTTTATGCCCAAGGAATTACTCTCAAAAGCGATATTGATGTATCTTTAAACAAAGTACTTTCTCTGCAAGAGCTTGCTTCAACTCCCGAAGAAAAAATCAGAGCTTACAGAGAAGCTCAAATCGAACTCCTTTCGGTAAAAGAAAAATTGGACAGCCTTACCGGATTGGCTGCTCAAGGCAGTTCGGCATCAAGTATGTTCGGCTTTGTCGGTGGATCGCAAACGCTAGCCGTATGGGGACTTATCATCGTGATTGTTGGAGGATTTATTTGGCTTGGAACTTCCATGAAGATGATTCAAGTAGGAGGCAGAGGAAAGAAAAGCATTTCCGATAGAGGAAAAGATGCCGGAACAAACAAAACACCTTTTATTAAAATTGCCTTACCTTTTACTGTTGCATTGGCCGCAGTTGGAATTGCTTCTTCTTTAATTACAAAAAACATGCTTGATTCCAAAGAAGTATTGGGAGAACAAGACACAACTGAAATTGAAGTTCAGGAAACGAATACTAATGGTAGTGGAGAAGGGGGAGAAGAAATTGTACGGGTATTTGCCAGTAAAGATTCACCGGTAGCGGTAAGAACCGAAAACAAAGTTGATAGCCAAATAATTACCACTTTTAAGTCCACTAAAGAAGTTGTGAAAATTAAAGAAGTAGAGAATTGGTGTTTTATAATTTTCACAAGTGAAGACCCTTACAATTCATTTAGTGAAGGTTGGGTTGAAAGTAAAAATATTAAAAAAGTAACTGAAGAAGAAAAGATTGAAACGGAGAAACAGGGATCGGTAACAATACTTGAGAGCGGTTATGGATGGCTAAGAGTAAGAGAAGAAAAAGGTGGAAATGAAATTGCGAAAGTGAATACCGGAGATTCCTTCCCTCTTCTGGCTGTAGAAAACGGCTGGATTCAAATTGAACTGCCTGATGGTCAAGTTGGGTGGGTATCCGCAAGATACGCGGAAGTAGCTCCATAATTGATCCGGAAGGGTCTAATCCCCAATTTTATAAACCCAATCTCTTGATCAGCAGATTGAAAAGCAGATGGGTTATTGTTGCCAAAAACAGTCCGATTGTAATACCGGCTTTACTTCCCCTCATTATTCCAACCGCAATAAAGAGAGATGTAAGTATATGCATGGGAAGTGTGTACATAACTCTCATTATTAGTGCGTTTGTACTTCCCGACCCGAAAATATTAAAGAAATAAAATATCGTCTCCGTTAAAAAGAATGCGGAACCCAGTATTATTGCGTATGTAATAAATCCTTTCTTAATATTTTTGAAAGCATAGAACAGAAGAATTGCCTTGGCCAATTCTTCAATCAAAAAAATATAACCAATACCCAAAGATTGAATCATCATTTCCAGGGGCCAAAGAAGAAACGGCAGCGCAAAAGCAAACACGATAAAGATGGGCATATCTAAAGAGTAACTATTTTCAGGACATAAATAAAGCGTATAGTTCACGGCTTAAATTAAATTCACCTTACGCTATACGCTTTAAGTTTATTTCTTGGACTTTTTCTTATCGCCCGACATGGCTTTTTTGAATTCCTTGATGGAATCGCCCAAACCTCGACCCAATTCGGGGAGCTTCTTGCCTCCAAAGAGGATAAGAAGAACGATCGCGATAATAATAAGTTCAGTTGTACCTATACCTTTTAACAAATCATTTCACCTCCTTCCCCAAACTAAGTCGTCTTACGGACGAACTTGTTCAATAATAATGTAATTTCAAATAGTATTACAAGAGGCACGGTCAAAAGAACAAGTGAATATAAATCCGTTGGAGGAAGTATTATTGCGAAAAGCAAAGATCCCAGATAAGCAAACATTCTTTGTTTGGCAATTGTTTCTTGGGTAAAAACTTTAAGTCTGATAAGAAGCGAAAGAATAATCGGATATTGAAAAGCTAGCCCCAACAATGCGGACGTAGAGAGCATCTGAGAAAGAAACTTTGATACATCTATAAAGTTACCTAGTGCAAGCTGAACGGATTTCTCTTTGAAAACGACTACTACGTAGCGCATGATGTAAACCCCGTATGCAAAACCTACTATAAATAAGATAATCGATACGGGAATAAAGGATAAAACCATGCGGTATTCCTTCTTTTTTAAAGCGGGCTTAAGAAACGAAAGAAGTTGAAAAAGAAGAAAGGGGAAAATTACTACAACCCCGACCAACACTCCGGAATTAACTGAGAGCTCAAGGAATTGAAAAGGAGACGTAAATCCTACTGATCCTTCAAGTTTGAAAAATTCCAGTGCAATCTTTAGTACCTTTTCGAAATAGAAAAACCCCAATACGGTTGCGGATATAAATATGGCCGCAATAAACATTAAGCGTTTTCTTATTTCCGCCAAGTAGGGGTAATACTTATTTATGGTATCCTGCAGGCTAGATTCCATGTATTAATTATAGTTTATTCTTTCTCTTCTTCCTTGTCCTCTTTTTCGTCGGCACCTTTTCTAAATTCTCTTATTCCTTCTCCTATTCCTTTAATGAATTCGGGGATCTTTTTGCTTCCAAAAAGAACGAGTATGATGAGGGCAATGATGATGATTTCAGTTGCTCCGATTCCTTGCACTAATTAACACCCCCTTCCGAAGTTTTACCTTTTTTATTTTCCAATGGAGTTCCACTTAAAGCTTCTTCTGCCTCTTTTTTTACCTTTTTGATTTCTTTTGTGCTTTTACCCATGTTTTTTGCAAAGCTGGAGAATGCTTTTCCGCCGAAGAATACCATAACGATGACTGCAATAACCAACAGTTCGGTTGTACCAATTCCTTTGAGCATGTTCAGAAAGATAATAAATTAGTTTTTTCACAGAAGCAAGTACCATAGTAAAGAGCTATAATGCAGAGGTTTATTAAAGTATGAGTTACGAAGAAAAATACAACAAATTTGTTGAGGAAGGTATTCAACTATTTAAGGACCGAGATTTTAAGGGTGCGAAAAACAAATTTGAGAGTGCCCTTCTTCTTTCCACTTTAAACCCTACGATCTACCAGAACATAGCGGTGACCTGTATTGAGATGGGAGATATCAAGGAAGCGATTAACAATCTTCTTAAGCTGGTGGAAAAAACACCCGAGAATATCCAAGCCGTTGTGAAGCTTGGGGATTTGTATTTGCAAATCACCGATTACAAGAATGCTCTCAAATATTATGAGCTGGGTTTGAAATTAAACCCTGCACAACCTATGGTGCTTCTCAATTTGGCGATATTAAAAAGCAGTGACGATCCAAATATTGCAATCGAATATCTCAAAAAATCTTTAAAAATGGACCCCAATAACTTTCTGACTCATTTCAACTTGGCAAATCATTATCAACGCACGCATAAAGAAGACAAGTGTTTAAAACATTACAGAAAGACAATAAAGCTAAATCCAAATTTTTATCCTGCATATGGAAGATATCACGAAACATTAATACAGACCTGCAATTGGAGTGAGGCAAAAAAGATTGAGAAATTGCTCGATAGAATGAACAGAGAATCGATAAATAAGGGAGTTGAACCTCCCGAATCTCCATTGTCCCATATCTCAAGAACACACGATCCCGATGCCAACTATTTGTTAACAAGAGCATGGGGATACTCGATCGAAAGGTCAATTACCAATATTTTCAAAAAAAGAGAACATATTATACCGAGAACAAAACCTGAAAAATTAAAAATCGGGTATTTGTCCAGTGATTTCAGAAATCATGCGATAGGACATTTGATGTTCGGTTTGTTTTCCAAACACGACAGAAACAAATTTGAAATATACGCTTTTTCGACAAGTCCCGACGACAAGAGCTGGTACTATAAATTCATCAAAGATCATGCCGATCGGTTTGTCGATTTGGTTGGGGTTAGCGCCGACGATG
>CAZTVZ010000005.1:0-36005 GCA_964617045.1 uncultured Gammaproteobacteria bacterium
TTTTGGTTATCCATGATATTTGTTGGCCAATAGGAGTACGCTTTTTCTTTAGTCGGGGAGCCGGGAATTGAACCCGGACCAGACGCACCCCATGCGCCTATTCTACCGGTAAACTACTCCCCGATGGGCACCATATTTTACCACAGAAGCGACTTGATTATTGCTTTTGCATTTTTGGGGTGTTATAAGTCATCATATGGCTCGTACAAAGAAAGATTTACCCGAGGTTAAAACGCAGGAAGGTTCTTCTCAAAAACTTCAGGCTATCAGAATAGCAATGGATCAAATTGAAAAACAATATGGAAGGGGTTCAATTATGAGACTTGGTGAACAAGCCGACGACAAATTCAAGATTGATGCAATTCCGACAGGTGCATTGGCTTTGGATTTGGCTTTGGGGGTAGGAGGATTTCCAAGAGGAAGAATTATTGAAATATACGGCCCGGAGGCTTCCGGAAAGACAACTGTTGCTCTTGCAGTTGTTGCTGAAGCACAAAAAAGAGGTGGACAATGCGCATTTATCGATGCTGAGCATGCGCTTGATCCTCAAAGAGCAGAAACCTTGGGAGTTAATCTGGATGAACTTTTAATGTCACAACCGGATACCGGAGAGCAGGCGTTGGAAATCACAGAAACATTAATTAGATCGGGGGCACTTGATGTAATTGTTGTTGATTCTGTAGCCGCACTTGTCCCGAGAGCAGAACTCGAAGGAGAAATGGGGGACGCTGTTGTCGGAATGCAGGCAAGACTAATGTCACAAGCATTAAGAAAACTTACGGGAGCAATTTCAAAATCAAAAACGGTTTTAATATTTACAAATCAATTGAGACAAAAAATCGGAATAATGTTCGGTAATCCGGAAACAACTCCGGGAGGACTTGCTCTTAAATTCTATGCATCAGTAAGATTGGATTTGAGAAGGGTAGAAGTAATTAAAGACGGGGATAAGGTAATCGGGTCCAGACACAGGGCAAGAGTTGTTAAAAATAAAGTTGCACCTCCTTTACGAGTTGCTGAATTCGATATTATGGAAGAAGAGGGGATTAGCAAATCGGGTGGGCTTCTTGATGTTGCAGTCGAACTTGGCCTTGTTGCTAAAAGCGGATCGTTCTTTAATTATGAAGGAAAACCATTGGCACAGGGTAGAGAAGGAACTAAATTGTTCCTGAGAGAAAATCAGAAGTTTGCTGATGATTTGGAAAAGAAGATAAGAGAAGAAGTTTCTTCCGGTAAAAAGCTCCCCAAAGAGTTGGTTGAAGCAGAAGAATAATTCAACAAGTGTCAATTGTAACGGACATAAAACCGCAAAAAAACGGGAAAAGAGTAAACGTTTATTTGGATAGTAAATTTGCATTCGGAATCGATCTTGTTAATTTGGTTTCGGAAAAAGTGAAAGTTGGAAGCGAATTTACCGAAGCGGAAATTGAAACAATTGTCAAAAAAGCAGAACTCCAAAAAGTAGGAGATAAATTGGTTGAATATTCAACTTTAAGACCCAGATCAAAAAAAGAAATTACAGACTATCTAAAAAGAAAGAAAGTTCCGGAGTTTCTCCATTCCGATTTGTTGGCAAGATTAAACAGAATCGGAATCGTTAATGATACGGAATTTGCCAAATGGTGGATTGGTCAAAGACTCGAGTTCAAAACCAAATCAAAAAGGGAGCTTGTAAATGAATTAAGAGTGAAGGGTGTAGAGGGTTCAATCATAGAAGATGTTGTGGATAATTACCAGATTGACGATTCGAAATCGGCAAAAAAAATAATAGAAAAATACTCCTATAGATGGGCAAAAATAGATCGGGAAGAAAGAAGGCGGAAAATTATCAGTCTCCTTTCCAGGAAGGGTTTTTCTTGGGATGTGATTGAAAAAATTGCCTCTTTGGAGTAAAATACCAGGTTAGGAGTAAAGACAAGTGTTAAAAGAAGCATATCATACGTACTTCTTGAAAGCCTTAATCTAAGGCCAGGACGCTTCATTTTCTCCCAAAATAATATGAATACAAGTGCTGATGATTTGAAAGTATTAGTCGAAGATTTAAGAAAAGAAAAAGAAATTCTGGAAAAAAGGGCTCAAAAATTGAAGGATTCCGAATCGGAATTGACCGAAAAACTTGCCAAAGTTTCTTCTTTGACCAAAGACGAAGCAAAAAGAATGCTTCTCGAGGAAATCCAAAAGGAACTTTCTTCCGAAATTGCTAAAAAAGTAAAAACAGCCGAAGAAAGAATAAGAGAAGATGCCCAGGAAAAAGCAAAAGAAATCCTAGCTGATGCCATGAAACATGGTGCAACTTCCTATGTTGCCGAATATACAGTATCTTCCGTGTCGGTACCAAACGAAGACGTAAAGGGAAGAATTATTGGAGCGGGTGGAAGAAATATCAGGGCTTTTGAAAGAGAAACAGGAGTTGAAATCGAACTTGACGAAGGTAATGAAATTAGACTTTCTTCTTTTGATGCAGTAAGAAGAGAAATTGCCAGGAGATCTTTGGAAGTATTGATTAGGGATGCTAGAATTCAGCCTTCCAGAATTGAAGAAGTCGTAAAACAGGTGAGAACCGAAATGGATAATACGATTCTCGAAGAAGGAAAGAAGATTGCCCACGAATGTGGAGTATTTAACCTTCCCCTGGATCTCGTTAAATTAATTGGAAGATATAAGTTTAGAACTTCATACGGACAGAATCTGGGTATCCATACTATTGAAGAAACAAAAATCGGAATTGCAATTGCTAACGAACTGGGTGCAGATATTGATACCGTCAGATTGGGATGCTTACTTCACGATATTGGAAAAGTTGTTACGGAAGAAGAAGGTAATCATGTTGAGATCGGTGTTAACACAATTAAGAAATTTGGACTTCCTAAAGAAGTTGTAGCTACAGTAGCCGAACACCACGAAGACAAACCATTTTCCTCGATTGAATCTGTTGTTGTTTGGACTGCCGATGCAATTTCCGGATCAAGACCTGGCGCAAGATACGAGCCTCATGAGAATTATGTTAAAAGAATGTCCAAAATTGAAGAGATTGCGTCTTCTTTTAGAGGAGTAGATTCGGCAATGGCTTTCCAAGCAGGTAGAGATGTAAGAATTGTTGTAAAACCCGAAGAATTGTCTGATGATGAAGTAACTGTTTTGGCTCATGAAGTGGCCCAAAAACTGGAAAAAGAAGCCGAATACGCTGGTCAAGTAAAAGTAACAGTTATCCGTGAATTTAGGGTGACCGAAACGACAAAAGCAAAATAATTAATTGTTTAGCTTAAGTTATTAAGAATTAAAAAATCCCGTCGACTTGACATTTTTTATCATCTAAACTAATATTCCAAATCAGTAATGACAAAAAAAGAATTAATTGAACTTGTTGCCCGAAAAGCGCATCTTACCAAAAGAGCAGCAGAAGAATCGATTGACGTATTTTTGTCCGAAATCGGAAGAGTGCTTTCCAAAGGAGAAAAAGTTGTACTTTCAGGATTCGGTACTTTCAGGGTAATATCCATGAAAGGAAAAACTGTAAAAATTCCCAAAACAGAAAAATTGGTTACAATTAAATCTCACAGATCGCCCAGATTTACCCCGGGTAAAAAACTAAAAAGACAAGTTTCCAAATAACCGCATTCTTCTCGTAGTATACTTTAGGCATGGGAAAAGCAATTATTGTTGAGAAACTATCCAAAAATTATGAAGTCACAAAAAAAGAACCGGGTCTTGCCGGTGCATTTAGACAGTTAGTTTCTCCTAATAAAAAAACAATTAAGGCTTTACGTGAGATCTCTTTTTCCATTGAAGAGGGGGAGTTGGTGGGATTTATCGGTCCCAATGGTGCAGGGAAAACAACAACTCTGAAAATATTGTCCGGGCTTCTTTTTCCGACATCGGGATTCACCAGTGTTTTGGGTTATAATCCCTGGGATAGAAAACCGGAGTTTCTAAAACAAATATCGTTAGTTATGGGTCAAAAAAATCAACTCTGGTGGGATCTTCCAGCTCAAGAAACATTTGAACTCAACAAAGCTATTTACGAAATACCCGAAAAAAAATACAGAGAAAACTTGTTGGAACTAACCCAAATGTTAAATGTCGAAAAAATTATGGATGTTCCGGTTAGACGATTATCTTTGGGGCAAAGAATGAAATTGGAACTGGTTGCAGCCTTGATACATAAACCGAAAATACTTTTTCTTGACGAACCGACAATAGGTCTTGATTTAATTGCTCAGCAAAAATTAAGAGACTTTATCTACGATTACAACAAAACGACAGGATCGACGATTATTCTTACATCGCATAATATGAGCGACTTGGTTAACCTTGCGAGAAGAGTGATTGTTGTCGACAAGGGAAGATTGATTTTTGATGGAGCTTTTGAAGATTTGCAAAACAAATTTGCAAAAGAAAAAATTATAAAAGCATATTTTTCTGGTGACGTTGATCAGGACAAACTTCAAAAAATCGGTAAAGTAAAAAAATTTTCTTTTCCTGAAGCATCCCTGTCCGTTAACAGACAGGTAACGGCTGTTGCCGCTGCCGAGTTGTTGCAGAACTTTCCCGTTGCAGACCTGACAATAGAAGAGGTTCCTATTGAAGAAATTATTCGCAAGGTATTTAAAGGCGACTACAAAATAACCAAAAAATGAACCTTCAAAAATATTTTTCGATTGCAAAAATATCTATTCAAAGTGAATTTGCCTATCGTTTGAACTTTGTTATGTGGAGGGTAAGAAACGTTGTTCAGATACTATTAATGTTTTTTCTGTGGACAACTGTTTTTTTCAATCCCGACACCGTGCTGTTTGGATATGATCAAGGGAAAATAATAACATACGTTTTCGGTGTTCTTGTAGTTAGAGCGATCGTTACTTCAACTAGAGTCATGGAGCTTGCGGTGGACATAAATAGAGGAGATTTATCAAATTTTTTACTTAAACCGATTGGTGTGTTCAGGTATTACTTTGCAAGAGATGCAGCAAGTAAGGTTTTAAATTTATCCTTCGCCGTAATCGAAATCGGAATTTTGATCCTTATATTTAGACCGGAAATATTAATTCAACAAAATATTGTCTTGGTTCTGCTTTTTATTTACTCCTTAATAGTATCCGTAATATTATTTTTTGAACTCGCTCTTTTAACGGGAATGATTCCGTTTTGGATGCCGGAAGCGGGTTGGTCTGCTCAATTTCTCTTTATGGTCATCATTGTTGAGTTTTTATCGGGTGGAGTATTTCCGTTGGATGTGTTTCCTAAACTAATTGTAAACGTGCTTCATGCATCCCCTTTTCCATATTTGATATTTTTTCCACTACAAGTGTATTTGGGTAAACTTACCATGACGGCAGTGGTGGGTGGGGGAATCGTATCAACGGTTTGGGCGGTAATTTTATATTTCTTAATCAAAAACTTTTGGAATAAGGGAATTGTTAGATATTCATCGGAAGGTAGATAGATGAAAAAGATTAAAAAATATCTAAAAATATGGTGGATTATGAGTAGAAACTCATTTCTGGGTGCCCTTAATCATCGTATCGGTGCCATATCCTTTGTTGTTGGGAAGGTGGTACGTTTCGCCTTTTTCTTTCTTTTTCTTGTGAGTTTAATGGCAGGTAGTAAAATGCTATCCGGATATAATCAGAATCAGGTCTTATTTTTTTATCTCACATTCAACTTAATTGATATTATTTCCCAATTTTTATTTAGAGAAGTTTACAGATTTAGACCTCTTATTATTACAGGAAATTTTGATTTGATTTTAGTCAAACCGGTTTCGGCACTTTTCAGATCTCTTCTTGGTGGTGCGGATGTTTTGGATCTTATTACCATACCACCCCTATTGATTGCGGTCATTGTGATCGGAGCTAATTTCAATCCGGGAATTGTCGAAATATTATTATTCATTCTCCTTCTTGTTAATGGACTTCTTATTGCAACCGCATTCCATATTTTCGCCTTATCGATGGCGATTATATCAACGGAAATCGATCATTCGATAATGATTTACAGGGAGATAACGTCTTTAGGAAGGTTTCCGATAGATATCTTCAAAGAACCGTTAAAAGGAGTAATAACATACATTATTCCAGTCGGAATAATGTTTACTTTTCCCGCAAGAGCCTTGATGGGAATAGTTAGTGTGTCAGGGGTAATAATCTCGCTATTTATAGGTTTTGTACTTATAATTCTAGCCATCACAGTCTGGAACAAGGTTCTAACCAGATACAGTTCGGCATCGTCATGAAAAAAGTATTAATTATCGTCGGTCCTACAGGTTCAGGGAAAACAAAATTGGCACTTAAAATTGCCAAAGATTTAGATGGAGAAATAGTATCTTGTGATTCACGACAAGTATACAGAGGTTTGGACATAGGGACAGGAAAAGATATTCCAAAGGGTTTGTCTCCGGATAACACAAAGCAGGGAGCTAAATATATGATAAACGGCGTTAATGTTTGGGGGTACGATTTGGTAGAACCTAAAGATAATTTCAGTGTATCGGATTATGTTAGTAGCGTAATTCCGATTATCGATGATATTGGAAGTAGGGGAAAATTACCCATCGTTGTTGGTGGAACAGGGCTTTATGTAAAAGGTCTTGTTGACGGAATTGAAACCTCTAATATTTCCGTAAATGAAAAACTTCGTGAAAACTTGGAAAGTAGGGAAGTGGGGGAGCTATATGATCATCTCGCAAAAATTAACCCATTAAAGGCTGCCAGCATGAACAGCTCGGACAAGCAAAATCCGCGCAGATTGATAAGAGCCATTGAAATTGCCCAATTCTTGCTTGATAACCCAAAAAAAACGGAGGTCCAAAAAATTCGTAATGCCACTCCCCTTTTTATCGGATTAAAAACGGATAAAGACGAAATTGGCAAAAGGATTGAAAGAAGAGTCGAAGAAAGAATTGAAGCAGGACAAGAGGAAGAAATTAAAAGTCTTATTAGATCAGGTCTTGATTGGCAAGATCAATCTTTGAGTTCAATCGGATATAGACAGTGGAAATCATATTTCGAAGGGAAGATGAGTCTGGATCAGGTTAAAAATGACTGGATTTCCGAGGAGAAGAAATATGCCAAGAGGCAAATGACATGGTTCAAGAAAGACGGGAGGATAATGTGGTTTGATGTTAAGGGGGTAGAATATCCCGAAAACGTGGAAAAAATTGTTCATAAATGGTATCATGATGCCGATGCTGAAAAAGGTTGAAATATCCCATAGGACAATAATTTTTACTTTCCTCTTTCTTTTAGGGATGGGCTTTTTGTGGCTAATCAGAGATTTGTTGCTCGAGCTATTCGTAGCGATCGTGATTATGACCGTTCTGAACCCCTTTGTGTCGAAGCTGGCTAAATGGAAAATACCTCGCGGTTTGGCAGTGCTTTTGGTATACATAATCGTAATTGGAATATTTGCCGGTGCTATAGCAGGAATTGTTCCTCCTCTGGTTGAACAAACAACAAATTTTGTAAACGATTTTCCGGTCCTTATCTCCAGATTGGGCTGGGATAGTTATCTTGGACCACAAGTTGTGGGACAGATCTTGGGTGAACTCAGTTCCCTACCTGGAGAAGCCGTTAAGCTGGGAGTTTCGATTGTGTCCAACTTTTTGACAGTAGTAACGGTTCTTATCTTTGCCTTCTATCTTCTTGTAATGAGAGACAAGCTTGATACACAGCTTTCATTCTTTTTCGGAGACGAGAAAAGCAGGGAAATTGGACGAATTTTGGATATTATTGAAACCAAACTCGGTGGATGGTTGAGAGGTCAACTTTTACTGATGCTATTGATTGGTTTTTTGACCTATATAGGATTGGCACTATTGGGTATTCCGTTTGCCTTGCCTTTGGCCATACTGGCGGGACTTCTTGAAATAGTACCTATTCTTGGACCGATTATTGCATCCATACCCACAATCTTGATTGGACTTAGTATCTCGCCCGTTATGGGTCTTGCGGCTGCAGCGTTGGCTTTTTCAGTTCAGCAACTTGAAAACTATTTGTTTGTGCCCAAGATAATGGAAAAATCAACCGGAGTAACCCCGATCATTACCCTGTTTGCTCTTGCGATTGGATATCGACTTGCCGGAGTTGCCGGTGCAGTAATCTCTATGCCTGTTGTTCTTGCAACAACTATTATTGCCAAGGAAACGTACTTCAAAAAATAATCCAATAAAAAAGCCCACCTTTTACGGTGAGCCCTTTTATTCTCTGGAGTCTAGTAAGCCAGGTTCTGTTATTAGATAATCATCTATCTGATGCCCTCGCCTTGAGACTTGGGAAAGCTACCTCAAACGTCTCTTTCGGAGGTTGCAGCGGGGAGGATTGCCTCTTTTCACTCGTGCCTATTACCTTTAGGGTAAAAAAGCCGACATAGTCTCTGTTGCTCTAACTAGCGGTTTCCCGTATGGCCTTGCGACCACCACCCTGCTTTCTGCTGCCTGGACTTTCCTCCATCTTCCGCACGAAGCGGAAAACGGCGATTATCCTTACTCCAGAGGCCCCAATACTAACATTTTCGGACTCAAAAGGCAAACCTGACAGGCTTTGACAGATTCACATAATTAGGATAAAAATGAGGGCAGTAAGGAGGTGATTTTTTTTGAAAGAAGACAATTTTTGGAAGATAGGTTTTTTTGTCCTGTTTATCGTTACCTTGGTGTTCGTGGGGTATTATGCTTACAGCTACGGGAAGAATCAAAATAGTGAAGAGGAGAAAGTATCCACAACCCAGGCTACTCCCACGGTAACTGTTCCCCAGGAGGAAGAAGAGGAAATGATCAAAGAGGCTATTTACGAAAAGATGGAAAGTGATGAAACAAAGCTTTCAATTACAATCAACAGTATTGAAGGTGATTATGCCAAGGGAGGTATAAAAGAACTCGATACCGAAGTGGGTGGAGGATACTTTTTGGCGGCAAAAAAGAACGGAAATTGGATAATTGTCCATGATGGACAGGCAAGTCCTTTTTGTACCGACCTGGAAGATTATAATTTTCCCCTGGTTATGGTTTCCGAGTGTTTGAATTCACAAGGGGCTCCGGTTCAAATCAATGAATAAAAAGAGCCGGTAAGTGTCTCGCAGGATATGCGTAAGACCTTTTCCGGCCCGTTGTGTTTGGCGGGAATCCAAACAACAGGAGAGTGGGTATGGCGACCCCCTTTTTTTTATTGTCGGATTCCCATATATGAAAAACAAAGTACTAAAAGGGCAATTTCCTTTTATCTTCATTAATCTTTTTGCAAAGTGCCAGTTTTCAAGACCTAAGTCTTGAATCCCTTTAAAAGAGCGAGATTTCTCTCGCTCTAAAAGGAGGAGAAGCGAAACATTGTGGGTTTGCTTCTACCCCGCATTATCTTAAATGCTTTATCTTCTGTCAATATTTCATTAAAATACCCGTGTATGAAAATTATTGTTCAAAGAGTAATTAAGGCTGAGGTTTCGGTGGTTGATTCCGGTAAGGTTGTCGGAAGAATCAATAATGGTTACTTAGTACTCCTAGGGGTAAAAAGAGGTGATACTCCCCGATCGGTAGAGCAAATGGCAGAAAAATTATCAAAACTGAGAATAATGTCGGATGCCGAAAATAAAATGAACCTATCGTTAAAAGATGCAAAAGGAGAAATCTTGGTTGTTTCACAGTTTACTCTATATGCGGATGTCAGTGCCGGCAACAGGCCTTCATTTGTCAATGCTGAAGAGTCAGTTAAAGCGAAACAGATTTACGAGATGTTTGTGAAGCATTTGCAGGGATTGGGATTGAAAGTTGAAACAGGAGAGTTTGGTAAATTAATGAATATTGAAGCAACTTTAGATGGTCCGGTAACAATTATTTATGAATAATATTGTTTTTCTCCAGGAATTCTCTAAGCAATCTTGGGCTTCTATGTTGCTGGCCGATTGAGACAAAAAGTCTGTTGATATCCGACCAATATTTTTTTGGCAATATTTCCATTAGCGCAAACTCGGTTGTTTCGGGATTTTTAGTATTTACCCAACCCAATAAGTTCGAAATTTTAAAAACATGAGTATCAACGGCAATGGCCGGAATACCGAAAGCACGGTTGAGAACCAGGTTTGCAGTTTTTCTCCCGACCCCCGGCAATGCTGTAAGTTCTTCTCTGCTGTCGGGTATTACCCCTTTGTGTTTATTGATAATGATATTAGATAACATCTTTAAGTGTTTTGCTTTAGTTTTATAAAAACCAACTGGGTATATTAGTTTTTCTATGCTTTGAGGATCGAGTTTGTTTAGCTTGATGATATTGGGTGCTTTTTCAAATAGTTTATCGCAAACTTTTACAGTCAGTTCGTCTTTTGTCCTTGCCGAAAGAAGAGTAGCAATCAAGGTTTTATAGGGATCGTCGGAAAATACTTCCAGGGGAACGAGTTTATAATTTTCTTCGAAAATTTTGAAGACTTTATCGTAATTATTCATTGTTACGACAAAAGGGACCCTATAAATAGGGATGCCCTTTTGTACTTTATATTCAAGACAGGATTATTTACCTCCGATCTTAAACATTGTTGTGCCACAAACTTCACAAACAGCTTTTGTAGCAGGTTTACCATTCTTCATGGTGACGCTTTGAACGTCTTTACCTTCTCTTTTTGCGCGGCACTTTACACAGTACATCATTATCACTCACCCCCTTTCAATTAGGGCAGAACAAATACTTTTTGTTAAGTTCATTTGTTCCAGGCTAAGTATAACACCAATTCGAGCGTAATTATGGCTAAGGCAATAACGATGCTTTTTAGAAGGTCTTTTTTTGTAGCTTTGATTTGTGATTCTTTTGCCGATTGTTCGGCGTTTTTGTTTTTGTTACTTAAGGTTGTTTTTCTTTCAGCTTCGTTTTTTGATTGCCTATTGACATTAAGCTCATTTTCTTTGTTTGGAGACCACGAAACGGACATATAATGTTTTGCTTCAACCTTGTCTTTTCTAGTTCTTCTTTTACTCATAAGAAATTAATTATAACCTTTCTATCTTCTTGACACTCTTAAATCAAGATGTAAAAATATTTTGAGTATATTTTGCTCATATGCCGCGTTGACGCGGTGCTTTTTTTAAGGTAAAAGTACATTGATGGCTTTAATACAGATTGTTCTTTTTTCAATAGTTATTGTTTGGTTGATCGGATTGTCGATTGTTGGGTTTTTGGTTTTTAGATTATTTAAAAAGATAGAAAAAGATTCCGGTCAAATTGATTTAAAGAAGACTTTCGAAAAAATTATCTCACAGGAAGAGAAAAACAAATCTTCAATTGAAGGATTGATAAAAGAAATCCATCAGATGCATGAAGATGGAAAATTGCATGTTCAGAAGATTGGTTTGGTCAGATTTAATCCTTTTAGGGAAACAGGTGGGGATCACAGTTTTTCGATGGCTCTTCTTGATGGAAGAAATACCGGAATATTAATTACCGGACTTCACACGAGAGAAAGAACAAGACTGTACATGAAAGCCATTAAAAACGGAAAGAGCGAATTCGATCTTTCCGTTGAAGAAAAGAAAGCATTAGAGAAAGCTTTGTGACATAATAAAAAATACGATGAATAATTTAAAACAAAAACTACTTCAGTTAATGTCATCCAAGAAGTTCATGACCGGGATTTCATTTGCCGGCCTGTTTTTGTTGGTTACAGGGGTTTCTATGGCAATATTTACGTTAATAGGTATAGGTCCGGATAGTATTGCCGGAGCTCCAACTTCATCAAGATCCAAAATTGATACCAGTTTACCAAAAACAGAACCCTGTCCGATTAACGGAATGCTTTATACCAAACCGGAAAAGGATATTTGGGAAAAAAGGAGACCTCTTACCGCAATTATCGAAAATCATGAAGAATCCAGACCTCAATCGGGATTATCCAGGGCAGACGTTGTTTATGAAGCAGTTGCAGAGGGAGGAATAACAAGATTTTTGGGAGTATTCTACTGCGGAGTATCTGCCGACAACTATACGATAGGACAGATAAGAAGTGCGAGAGTTTATTTTATCAATTATGCTTCTGAATACGGAACGGATCCCCTGTTTGTTCATTGGGGAGGAGCCAACAATATTTGTAATGATTGTCCGGGCGGGGTAAAGCCAAAAGGAAACCTTGATCCAAGAGTTGATGCTTATAAAGTTCTTGAACAAATCGGATGGATGAACGGACAATATGGAAACGACATGAATGGTGCAGCAAATACCGGATATCCGGCTCTTTATACAGACGACAGAAGAATGAATTTGGCAGTCGAACACCAAAAAGTCGGATCGACCGACAAAATATACGAAGAAGCGGACAAACGAGGATTTAATTATAAAGACGATTCTGGTGTTGCGTGGGACAGCACTTTTACCAAATGGACATTTATTAAAGATAAAGCTTCTTCTTCCCCCAATGCTACGGAAATATCTTTTGGTTTTTGGAATAACAAACCCGACTATGATGTTACCTGGAAATATGATCAAGAAAATAACAGATATTTGAGATTTAACGGTGGTAAACCCCATACCGACATGGAAAATAAAGAACAACTTTGGGCTAAAAACATAGTAATTCTGTTTGCCGAAGAGGAGGGTCCGGTTGACAAGGAACTCCACATGTTCTATACAACGGAAGGAAAAGGAGAAGCGTTAGTATTCCAAAACGGAACGGTAATTGAGGGCAATTGGAGTAAAACAACAAGGACCTCAAGAACCAAATTTACCGACAATAGCGGAAAAGAAATTCCTTTTGTTGCCGGTCCGATTTGGATAGAGGTTGTTCCGGAAGGAAATACAATTTCGTACTAAACTCCTGCTCTTTGTATAGATGGCGAACTTAAACGATATTATTACTTCGAAGGTAAGAATTAAAATTCTTGAACTTTTTATGTCCAACATGGACGAGATGTACCACGTAAGAGGTATTGTCCGTGAAATCAAAGAAGAAATTAATGCAATCCGACGTGAGCTTGAAAAAATGGAAAGCTGTGGGTTGCTCAAAAAAGAACCCAGAGGAAACCGTGTTTATTATTTTGTAAGAAGAGACTACCCCTTTTTTGGTGATTTGCTAGCTATGGTTGCAAAAACAACCGGTCTTGGTGGAACAATAATCAGCAATAAAAACAAGATCGGCAAAGTATCGTTTGTCATGTTTTCCGGTAAATTTGCCAGAGGCAAAGATCGAAAGAAAGACGATGAGGTAGACATCTTGGTTGTTGGAGACATTGTCCTGCCGGAGCTTGCTACTTTAATAAGGATTGAGGAAAGTAAAAGAGGAAAAGAAATTAATTATACCGTTATGAGTCGTGAAGAATATGATTTTAGAAAAAAGAGAAGAGATCCGTTTTTGTTGGGAATACTGTCTGGAAGCAGAATAATGATTATTGGAGATGAAGACGATCTTGTCTCCTAATCCTCAAATGTCTAAACCCTTAAAAAAGCTCATTCTAATTTTCTTCCTTACGATTGTTTGTGCCATTATTTCTATGCCAAAAGAAATTAATTTGGGCTTGCAAATAGGTGGAATAAAGATAGATAAAATAAAAAGACCAGCAATTAACATTCAGTCTGGAAGAATAAACATACAAAAAGATTTTGAATTAAAACTTGGGTTGGATCTGGCCGGAGGATCACACCTGGTATTTGAAACCGATTTAAGCAAGGTTCCCGACGAATCAAAAAAAGATGCTCTCACTGCCGTTAAAGAAGTGATCGAGAGAAGAGTGAACTTATTTGGAGTATCGGAGCCAAATGTTCAGACTTCTTCATTTGAAGGAAAGGACAGGGTTATCGTTGAACTTCCTGGTGTGAGTGACCCCAAGGAAGCAACAGCATTAATCGGAAAAGTGGCGGAACTAAATTTTGCCGAAATTAAAAATATTGGTACGGAGGAAGAACCTGTTGCCGAGCTAGTACCAACCGAGCTCGGTGGGGCAGATCTTAAGGCAGCGCGTGTTGCATTTGATCAAAACACAGGACAACCCACAGTAAGTCTGGAATTTACACCCGAAGGGTCGGAGAAATTTGCTTCGATTACCGAAAGACTAATTGGACAACCCTTGGCAATTGTGCTGGATGGTCTACCCGTTTCAACACCTGTTGTGCAGGAAAAAATATCCGGTGGAACGGCACAGATATCCGGCAATTTTACTCTTGAAGAAGCAAAAAATTTAGTAATTCAATTAAACGCCGGTGCTCTTCCCGTTCCGGTTAAATTGGTTGAAGAAAGAACTGTTGGTGCAACATTGGGAGCGGAATCAATACAAAAATCAATTACGGCAGGAATAATCGGTCTTGCTATGGTTTTACTTTTTATGATTCTTGTTTACGGGCGATTCGGTGTTGTTGCCAGTACGGGATTGATTATCTTTGGTGTTATTACGCTTGCCTTGTATAAATTAATTCCCGTTGTTTTGACTTTACCAGGTATAGCAGGATTTTTACTATCCGTTGGAATGGCTGTTGATTCCAATATCCTTATTTTCGAGAGATTTAAGGAAGAAAAATTGAAACGTCCTGTTGCAGACGCATTGGAAGTATCTTTCGGCAGAGCCTGGGATTCGATAAGGGATGCTAATATTGCAACACTTGTTACTGCATTTATTTTGGCAAATCCTTTTGATTTTACTTTTCTTCACACTTCTGGTCCTGTAAGAGGCTTTGCAATAACTCTGGCTTTGGGAATAGCAATCAGTTTATTTACGGGAATAGTTGTTTCCAGAAATTTATTGAGAGTATTTATTAAGGAGGAGAATAAATGATTAATTGGATGAAATATCGAGTATTTTATCTAGTGATATCCCTCTTTTTTATTGGATTGGGAATTTTTTCTCTTGTAAGCTGGGGATTAAAACTGGGTGTGGATTTTACCGGAGGTTCAATCCTTGAATACAGAATTGAAGGAGAATATGAATTAGACAAAATTTCTTCGTCGATTGAAGAATCAGGATACGAAGTGTCTTCTATTCAAAAGACAGGCGAAAACAGCTATATTTTTAAAACTTCACCTTTAAATCAAGAAGAAAAAACCCTATTGAAAGAGTCAATTGAAAAGACCAGTAAAGTTCAATTAAATGAATTGCGTTATGAAAGTGTCGGTCCTTCTATCGGACCGGAGCTAATAAAAAAGACCATTACTGCTGTTGTTATATCCGCTTCTTTGATATTGCTGTGGATTGCTTATCAATTTAAAAGTTTCAAGTTTGGATTATCAGCCGTTATTGCAATGTTCCACGACAGCTTTATCTTAGTAGGACTATTTTCATTGTTTGGACATTTGTACGGAGCCGAAATCGATTTTATGTTTGTCACTGCTTTTCTAACAATTTTATCTTTTTCGGTTCACGACACGATTGTTGTCTATGACCGTATCAGAGAATCCTACAAAAAATTCGGTGGAGATATTATTGAATTGGCGAACTCAGCCCTTACCGAAACAATGGTCAGATCGATTAATAATTCCATGACAATAATATTCATGCTTTTGGCATTGATGCTACTGGGAGGGACGACAATCAAATGGTTTGCTGTTGCTCTATTGGTGGGAACGATTTCCGGAACATACTCGTCTCCATTTGTTGCCGTTCCGATACTTGTATCTTGGGAAGAAATAATAAAGAAAATTAAGAAGTAAATTCTTTAATTTTTTCCATCAATACTTCTTTTTCATTGGAAAGACCTTTTTCCGATACTTCTTCAAATAATTTATCTAAAATTTCTCCGACCTTTGGCCCGGGTTTTAATGATAATACATTCATTACATCTTTACCGTTAATCTTAAGGTCCCTGACACTGAATGGTTGTTTTTGTACTTCGACTATTCTTTTTTTGAATTCTTCGGTTCTCCATGAAGTTTCCGATGCCCCTCCTCCCAAACGGTCGGCAGTTCTTAATTCAAGCATGTCTTCAATGTAATTTAGTCCAACATTACGAATGAATCTTCTTATCGCGGAATCGGTTTGTTTGTCATCGACGGTAAATTGATGCCACCTGACAAGGGTGACAAGTTTTTCTTTTTCTTTTGCACTAAAACGTAGTCTGTCTGCTATGTTCTCTGCAATTTTAGTTGAAACCATTTCGTGATTGTAAAAAGTTATCACTCCATTTTCGGTTTTTTTATAAGTTGCTGGTTTGCCGATATCATGAATGAGAGTTGCAAACCGGGTAATGGGATCTTGAGATTTACAGTTTTTTAAAGCAAGCATTAAGTGTGTCCCAACATCATAAAGATGATGTCTTCCAGGAGATTTCTGCTCAACACCGAAAGTTTTTTCCATTTCCGGTAGTATTTCGTTCATTAATCCAGATTCTCTCAATAGAGTCATACCCTCAAAAGGGTTGGGTGAAGCAAAGATTTTCATTAATTCGGTTTTTATTCTTTCTTTAGCAATTTTATTTATAAGGTGAGCATTCGTTTTGATTCCCGACATTGTTTCTTCTTCGATATCGAAACCGATTTCTGAAGCAATCCTTATAGCTCTCATCATGCGTAGAGCATCTTCGGAAAATCTTTCATTGGGATTCCCTACTGTCCTTATGATTTTTTGATCAATATCTATTTTACCGTCAAAATAATCGATTATTTTTGCTTCTGCAGAATCTTTTCCCGTTGGTGACAGTTTCAACGCCATTGCGTTAATTGTGAAGTCACGCCTTGAAACGTCTTCTTTCAATGTTTTTCCCCATTCCACCTTGTCTGGTCTTCTTGAATCGGAATATCCGAATTCTTTCCTGTAAGTTGTAATTTCAAAAGGAGTAGGAGAGCTATCGTCAACTATCCCCACGGTTCCGAAAGTATTGTTGTAGTATCCCTCCGGAAATATTTTAATAATTTCTTCCGGAGTTGCATTTGTTGCAAAATCCCAATCATATATTATTCTTCCCAACACAAGATCCCTTACGGCACCTCCGACAACATAAATTTCGAAACCGTTATTTTCCATTTTGGTTACAATTTTTAAAGCGAATTCTGGGAGCTGAATTTTCATTGCTATCCCATTATACTTCAGATATCCTTTTGCTATGAATAACCGAAACTATAAATGGATTTTGCCGGAATTAAAAACTAACAAAAATATTATTGAAAACCTTCTTGAAATAAGAGGTATTAAATCCGAGAAAGATAAAAAAGAGTTTTTAAATCCCACCTTTCCTGAAAACATATCCCTCGAAGAATTCGGGCTTGAAAAGAAAAGTGTAAATCTGGCGATAGATAGAATTAAAAAAGCAAAAGAAAATTCCGAAGAAGTTGTTGTCTATGGTGATTACGATGCCGATGGAATAACTGGTACTGCCATTATGTGGGAAACCTTGTACGAATATGGTTTAAAAGTGATGCCATATATTCCCAATAGATTTGATGAAGGATACGGTTTTAATGTTGAGAGTGTAAAGAAGTTGAAAGAAAAGTACCCCAATCTTAAATTAATTATTACAGTTGATCACGGAATAGTATCGGGAGATAAAATTGAGGAGATAAACAGTCTTGGTATTGAAGTAATACTAACAGATCACCATCAGCCGGAAAAAGAATTACCCCCTGCTTACACAATAGTTCATTCAACAAAAATATGTGGCTCAGCCGTTTCTTGGGTGTTGGCAAGGGAGTTAAGAAAAAACTTGGATATTAAACCGTATTTCGGAAACGGATTGGAACTTGCCGGAATTGGAACAATTGCCGACCAAATGGTTTTAATCGGCCCCAACAGATCTTTTGCAAAATACGGATTGGAATCCTTGAACAACACAAAAAGACCGGGCTTGTTATGTCTTATTAAAGAAGCGGGTCTTAAGCCGGGGTTTATTAAAACATTTGAAATGAATTTTGCAATTGCCCCCAGAATTAATGCATCGGGAAGAATGTCACACGCCATGGAATCCTTGCAACTTATCTGTACAAGAAAAGAAGATCGCGCAATTGAGTTGGCGAAACATTTAAACAACGTAAATTACGAAAGACAAAATTTACTTGAAGAAATATATAAGGATGCAAGAGAAAAGCTTAAAGAAAACAATAATAAAATATTGATGATAGCGGACGAAAAATACAACGAAGGAATAATCGGTCTTGCGGCTTCAAGACTTGTCGAGGAATACTATAGACCGGTAATTGTTTTGTCGAAAAACGAAAACGAATCAAAAGCTTCTGCAAGATCAATTTCAGGTTTTAATATTATCGAAGCTATTAGAAAATTGGAAAAACTTTACAAACAAGGCGGAGGTCATCCGATGGCTGCCGGGTTTTCAATAGAAACGAAAAATATCGATGAATTTGAAAAAATGATTAATGAGAATTCTGACAATCTATTAACGGAGGAAGTGTTGACAAGAAAAATTAATATTGATTTAAAAATTGATTTTTCGGATATTTCACCTGAAGTGTTAAAAAACTTAAAGAAATTCGAACCGGTCGGTATGGGTAATCCTGCACCGGTATTTGTTGTCGAAAATGCAAAAGTGGTCGACTTTAAAATGCTTGGAAAAGATTCTAATCATTTAAAGTTGAGATTGGAACAGGGAGGTATCATGTTTGAAGCAATATTCTTTAGATACGGAGGAGATCAACAAATGTTTTCCGAAGATGTCGGTTTTGATTTTGTTTTCAATTTGGACGAAAATACCTACCAAGGAGTGACAACTACCCAGCTAAGGGTGAAAGATCTGCGAATTCATGGACAATAAATTGGAACAAAGATTCACCGAATTGGAATCGCAAATTAGGGATTATAGTCCGAATGCCGATTTCAATTTATTAAATAAAGCTTGGAATATTGCAAAAGCGGCGCATACCGGTCAAAAAAGGCTTTCAGGCGAAGATTATATATATCATCCGCTTGAGGCATCGATTCGACTTGCCGGGTGGAAGCTCGATATGACATCTATCATTGTGGGACTACTGCATGACACGGTCGAAGACGGTGGCGCAACAAGAGAAGATCTTGTAAAGGAATTCGGCGAAGAAATTGCTCTCCTTGTGGATGGGGTTACAAAAGTAACGGACTTGAGATTAAAAGGCAATAAAGAACAAAGTTCTGTTGAGAATCTTCGAAAAATGCTTCTTGTGATGGCAAAAGATTTGCGGGTTGTTTTGGTTAAATTGGCAGACAGACTTCACAACATGGAAACAATGTATGCGCTTAAAAAAGAAAAACAAATCGAAAATTCACAAGAGACTCTGGAAATTTATGCTCCTCTTGCCGAAAGACTCGGGATGGGAAAGGTTAAAGGAATGCTTGAAGATTTGGCTTTTCCCTACGTTTACCCCGAGGCATACAAGAAATTGATCAAAGAATCAGAAAGATATTACAAAGAAGCAGAAGAGCATATTTTGGATATGAAAAAAATTCTTCATAAAGCCCTCTTGAAAGAAAATATCGTTGCCGATATTCAGGGAAGAAAAAAACATCTCTATTCACTTTGGAGAAAATTGGAAAGGCCGGAAATCGATTGGGATTTCTCAAAAGTTAACGACATAGTTGCTTTAAGAATCATTGTCAATTCAGTATCTGAATGCTATACGTCTTTGGGTATTGTACACAGTCATTTTAAGCCCGTTCCTAGAATCGGTGTGTCCGATTTTATTGCACAACCGAAACCAAATGGATATAGATCCATTCATACAAAAGTCTTTGGTCCCGAAGGAAGAATTGTTGAAGTTCAAATCCGTTCGCAAGAAATGCATTCTCAGGCAGAGAGTGGTGTGGCCGCCCACTGGGCATATAGTGAAGCAAAACAGGATTTTACAACGGATGAAAAACTATCCGGAGGAGTCAAAAAACCAAGTAAATTAAATTGGGTTAAGCAACTGGTAAAATGGCAAAAGGAAATTTCTGATTCAAAAGAATTTCTAAGAGCCGTAAAATTTGATGCCTTAAAACATCGCAACTTCGTGTTTTCCCCTCATGGAGATGTTTTTGATCTTCCTGTGGGCGCTACCCCCGTTGATTTTGCGTATGCGGTTCATACCGCACTGGGTAATTCTATTGCCGGAGCAAAAGTTGACGGCAAAATTGTGCCCCTGGATTATAAACTGAGCAGTGGGCAGGTGGTGGAGATCCTTAAATCAAAAAACCCTCATGAACCAAACAGGGATTGGTTGGAATTTGTGGTTACAACATTGGCGATAAGAGAAATAAATAAGCGATTGAGGAACAGGCAGGAAAAAGAGTAAAATAACAGTTATGGACAGAACTCTAGTTGTCAAAACGGTTGAAAAAATCGACGAAAACGTAAAAATCATCGGATGGGTTCATTCAATTCGTGATCATGGAAAAATTTCATTTCTCGATCTGAGAGATCGAACCGGGATTATCCAGTGTGTTGGAACAAATCTTCCCAAGTTTTTACCGGAAAGCGTTGTCGAAATAACAGGCAAGATCGCCAAAAGACCCGAAAAATTAATTAACCCAAACCTCGAAACCGGATCAGTTGAATTGCAGATAGAAAATTTGGAAGTAGTATCTCCCTCAAAAGAACTTCCAATTCCTTTGGATACCGACGGATATGAAATAGACGAAGACAAAAGACTTAGATTCAGATACCTTGATTTAAGAAGAACAAGAATGACCAAAAACATTCGATTAAGATCAAAAATGCTTCTTTTTGTTCGTAACTTCCTTTCGGAAAAAGATTTTTGTGAAATTGAAACTCCCATCTTAACCAAAACCACACCTGAAGGCGCAAGAGACTTTATTGTTCCTTCCAGACTTCAGCCCGGGAATTTTTATGCCCTTCCTCAGTCTCCTCAACAATACAAGCAGTTGTTGATGGTTTCGGGATTTGAAAGATATTTCCAAGTTGCCAGATGTTTTAGAGACGAAGATCCGAGAGCAGATAGAGCATATGGAGAATTTACCCAACTTGATATGGAGATGTCCTTTACTTCACAAGAAGAAATACTCGGTTTAATAGAAGAAATGTTTACGAAAATGATAAAAGAATTATTCCCAGAAAAAACTATTTCCCAAACTCCTTGGCCGAGATTGTCCCATAAAGAAGCGATGGAAAAATACGGTACGGATAAACCGGATTTGAGAAAAGACAAAAATAATCCTAACGAACTGGCTTTTTCCTGGACTCTTGATTTCCCTCTTTTTACCGAACAAAACAAAGAAGATTATTTCCATGGATCTGGAAGCGCAAAATGGGCACCTTCCCATCATATGTTTACAGCACCTCATCCCGACGATATTCCTCTTCTTCAGTCCGACCCTGGCAAAGTTAGAGGGTTGCAACATGACCTTGTACTCAACGGATATGAAGTAGGTGGAGGATCAATCAGAATTCATCAAGGAGAAATTCAGGAAAAAGTATTTGATTTGATTGGTTTTACGAAAGAACAAAAATCACAATTTAATCACATGTTGGAAGCATTTAAACTTGGTGTACCTCCTCATGGAGGTATTGCTCCGGGTATAGATAGACTCCTCATGGTTATCTTGGGCGAATCCAGCTTAAGGGAAGTAATTCCTTTCCCGATGACGGCAGGAGGACAAACCGCCGTGATGGATGCTCCATCGAAAGCCAGTGGAGAACAGCTTAAGGAACTTCATATCAAAACCGAATAATGAAATTAAAATTATTTTTCCTATCCATTGTTGCCTTTGTTTTTTTGGTGAGTTGCGGACTATTATTGTCCACGCCCGGCCAAGCCGCAGTCAAAAATTTTGCTGTTTCAAAAATTAAAGAATTTTCACCCATCCCAATATTGATTTCGGAGGATCCATACCCAGTTGTTTCGGCACAGGCTGTTCTGGCAGTGGATCTGAACTCTGGAGTATCGCTGTATGAAAAGGAGCCAAATAAAAAGTTGCTTCCTGCATCCACGACAAAAATGGTAACAGCTCTTGTTGCAATGGAATTTTATAAAGACGATGTTGTGTTGGAGGTGAAAAATATAAAAGTAGACGGCCAAAAAATGGGTCTTCAAAACGGAGAGAAAATGACGGTTAAGGATCTTTTGTACGGACTTTTGGTTTATTCTGCAAACGATGCGGCTGAGGTGTTTGCTCAAAACTATCCCGGAGGAAGGGATGCTTTTATAAAAGCAATGAACGAAAAAGCCAAAGAGCTTGGACTTACCGATACGGAGTTTGTAAATCCGACTGGATTGGATGGAAATGGTATATATTCAACTGCGAAAGATTTGTCGATTATTGCATCGGAAGCAATGAAAGACCCAAGATTTGCAAAAATAGTCGGAACCAAAGAAACGGTAGTTCAGGATATAACGGGCAAAGTCGTTCATAAGTTGCAAAATATCAATGAACTTCTTGGGAAAGTTGACGGAGTACTCGGAGTTAAAACCGGATGGACCGAAAATGCCCGGGAAAATCTGGTTACCTATTTCGAAAAGGATGGAAAGAAAATTATGATTGTTGTATTGGGTAGTCAGGACAGATTTGGAGAAACGGAAGAATTGATTTCCTGGATAAACAATAGTTATATGTGGCAACCTGTAAGACTGGAGTTGTATTAATCAATTTCCGTAATAATCGGAAGCGATTGCCGGAACGTAAGCCAAAAATCCCCTGTCTCCTTCAAAAACGATAATGGGTTGGTAGAAGTCCATGGGAAGGCCCGAATCATAATATGCCAAATACATTCTTCTTATTACGACATTGTCTCCGTCTTTGTTGAGTCCTACCCCAGCAAGGTGGTAATTCCCCTGGGAGAATTCATCCCATGCTGTCTGGGCGGTCTTCAAAGGGTACGTCGAGTACTTGGTTTCATCGATTGGGAAGTAGTGGTATTCTGCGGCAACAACCTGCTTTTCCCTATCCGGAGCTCCTGACTCGACAAACCAAATATTTGCTTTATTAACAGCGGAGGTAAGTGAAGGAAGTCCGTCATAATCTTTTCTGAAAAAGTTTACCTTGATAAGGTCTGATTCTGCCAAGGCCAGAGAGGTTACATATCTATTGTCTTCAATTTTCAAAAACTCATGCGTTGTGGGGCCGGTTAAATCTTCCGGCAATAAATTTGCAGAAGACAAATATGATCTTATCTGAGAAGCGGTTACTTCGGGTGCCTGAGGTTTTCTTTCCAAAGGGGAACTGTCTGCTTTCAAATCATAACTTATGGAAAATATTCCGGAAGCGATATTAATTTCTAAATATGCGGGAATATCTCTTTTTCTAAAACGATAGAGAGTTTGGGTTATTTCTTCTTCTTCAGGTTGATATCCCAATGCAATCGCCTTATCTATGGCGACATCCAAGGAAAGAAGATTCGGTGACAATTTGGGCATAAAAAACACTTTTGCCTGTGCAGGTAATTCGGGAAGTGTTCCTTCTGCAGTTTCCAGAGTAAAAGTTAAATTGGGCTTTGCTGATTCGGGAAAAGGAAGTTTGGGAAGTTTTCCGTATTCAACTGTGGGTGCAGGAGGTGGGGCGGGGAAGAAGTAATTATAGACTCCCTTTCCGATATCGAACACGACTTTTCCGATGATCAGAAAAATAATGAAAAATATTCCGTAACGAATAGTTTTTCTGGCGGTAATGGCTATTTGTGTTAATGAAGACTTCATATGCAAAGTATAACTTTAGATGAGCGTATGTTCAATTATGTTTAGTGAAAAATGAGCTCAAAAATAGTATCATTCACTTAATGGAAAGAAAAAGGACTCGTTTTGCTCCCTCTCCTACGGGGAATCTTCACATCGGTTCTCTAAGAACTGCTCTTTACTCTTATGCCTTGGCCAAACATGATAATGGGGATTTTATTCTAAGAATCGAAGATACGGATCAAAAAAGGGAAGTTCCCGGAGCAACGGAAAAAATCAAGGAGCTTTTGACGTTGTTTGGCATGGGTTGGGACGAATATTATGTCCAATCCGAAAGGGCACAGACAGGAATATATAAAGAAGCAGCGGAAAAATTGGTTGCCGACGGCCACGCTTTTTATTGTCAGTGCAAAGCCAAGAATGCAAAACTTGAAGGTTTTTCAAAAGAATTGAGAGATCCGTGTAGAGACAAAAACTTTACGGAAGGGGCAATCAAATTAAAAGTTCCCGAAGGGGAGAAAGTATCTTTTCGGGATTATGTTCTGGATAAAGATATAATGTGGGATACATCTTCCGTGGGTGATGCAACACTTCTTAAAACGGACGGGTTTCCAACTTACCATTTGGCGGTAATAGTCGATGACCACGATATGAACATAACACATGTTTTAAGAGGGCACGATTGGATGCCCTCAACACCAATTCATCTGTTGGTTTATAAATATCTTGGTTACGACATTCCCGAGATAGGACATCTGACCGACATTTTGGATCCGGAAGGTGGAAAATTATCAAAAAGAAAAGGATCCGTTTCTTGCGAAGGAATGATTGAAGAAGGATATCTTCCCGAAGCCCTTCTCAATTTTGTAATGCTTTTGGGTTGGGCACCCAAAGACAACAGAGAATTATATTTTCTTGAAGAATTTGTTAATGCATTTGATCACAAAGGATTCCAAAAAAGTAATCCGATATTCAATCGAGAAAAATTGGATTGGTTCAACGGCCAATATATTAGACAGATGTCCGATATGGAGCTGTCAAAACTATTTTTAAAATATGCAAATGTTAAAGACGAAGATATTGTCGAGAAAATTACACCTCTTATTAAAGACAGAATTTCTAAGATTGGTGATATCAACGATTTTGCCGGATTTTTCTTTGAAAGAAAAACGGCCGACAGTTCCGCGTTCGTTGGAGAACACAAAGAACAATTAAAAGATGCACATACGGCAATTTCTTCGTTAAAAGAATGGTCAAAAGAAAATTTGGATAGTTCATTAATGGATGTTGTAACGGAAAAGGGATATAAAACAGGAGATTTTTTTATGAACCTTAGGGTTGCAATAACGGGAAGTAAATTTACACCTCCCATAAACGATTCGATATTAATTCTTGGACAAAAAGAAAGCCTGGAACGAATATCCGAATATTTATAAACATGCAATCACCTGCCGGACAAAAATATCTAGAAATCCCCAGAAACAAAGTTGATTTTGAGAGCTTAAGAAACAGGCTAAAAATTAAACATCTGCAATCCAAGGAAGAGTTTTTAAAAAAATATCCTCATGTCGATAAATTCCTGAAAGAGAGAGGGACAGATTTATCTAAGTTGCGTGAACATTCGGCAAAAATTATTAGTGCCGGTGCTTTAACCGGAACGTTACTATTGGCTCCTCCTACGGGAATTAATCACTTGCCGACTCCAAACGAAATAGTACAAAAAATTCAAAAGGGGGTAACGGATTCCAACTCCCCCCAAGAATCGTTTATCTCTTCACTAAAAGAAATATTACCGGAACAAACAAGACCATTAACCAGAGAAGAAGAAAAAACACTTGAACAAATTTTTAAAAATGTACTGGGTGTTGATGCAAAAGCCACCTTGGAAGGAGAGCATCTAAATACCACTTACGGACTCATTGGGGCAGAGCAACATCTCAAAAGATATCCGGGCGACGATATTAATAATCATGCACCGTATTACAAAGAAGGTATTGCTCCCGGATTAGGTGCTTGGGGATATTTTTCCAGATCAAAAGAAGAAATGAATCCGGTACTGGAAGAAACGGAAAGATGGTATGCAGTTGTTCAAACTCTTTATCTTCCAGATTGGAATACTAGAACGAGATACTTGAGAGAGTGGTACAAATACAGAAAAGTATTAATAGTAAATACCAATAACGGAAATGCCGTTGTCGCGGCAATTGCCGATTCAGGTCCGGCAGCGTGGACAGGAAAAGTGTTTGGAGGATCACCTGAGGTTATGGAATATTTGGGAGGACCGAGATATAAAAAGGGCCCAGTTGTGTTATTCTTCGTTGACGATCCGGAAAATAAAGTTCCTTTAGGGCCTGTGGAATATAATAAGATAAATTTACCGGAAGGGAGTTTAATAGAGATATGACAAAATTATTTTTTGACGGTTTAGCTATCCTTGAGGATGTAGAAAAAGAAATTAAAAAAGTGGCTCAAACCACCGAGGAAAAGGAAGAGCTTTGGGGTCTCGTGGATGAAATGATCCACCACAAAATGCTGGGAAGCATCCTTGATAAATTGCCGGAAAAAAATCACGAAGAATTTTTAGTTAAATTCCACGAACGTCCTTTTGATGTTGATTTGATGGGCTACCTGAAAAAAGAAATTGGAGAGAACGTGGAAGAAATACTTAAAACAGAAATTGGATCTTTTTCAATGGAACTTCTTGACGAAATAAGGGGAAAGGAGTCTCTGGGGGGGAGCGAAACGGAGAAGAAAGTTTAAAGTGGACAATAAATTCGGTGGAGTAATTTGGACAAACCACGCTCTTCAAAGATTAAACCAAAGAAATATTAAGCAGGGTGACGCTTGGGCAACATGGAGTAGGCCCGATCAAAGTAGAAAAGGGTCTCTTTCCGGTTCGTGGGTATATTATCGAACATGGGGTAATCAAAAGATTGAAGTGGTTGCCAAGAAAAACGAAAAAGGAGAAACCGTTATTCTTTCGGTTTGGTCAAAAAAAATATCCGGAAAACCCAAAGAATCATTCCTGAGATTCTTTATTAGAAAATATTTGCACTTCTGATTTTATTCCTATTGCATTGGCATTTTTTTATGTATAATTTTTCTTAGATAGGTGGTGAGTATTTTTGGCAATTAAATTATTCGTAGGAAGTCTCGCTTGGGCAACAACCGATGAGAGTCTCCAGAATTTCTTTGCTCAAGCAGGAAACGTAGTATCCGCAAGAGTTATTAAAGATAAATATTCGGGAAGATCCAAAGGATTCGGTTTTGTTGAATTTGCATCCGATGAGGAAGCTAAAAAGGCGAAAGAAGAACTTAACGGAAAAGAACTGGACGGAAGAGAAATCTTTATTGATGAAGCCCGCCCGGAAGCTCCCCGAGAGTAAATCCTAAATACAATTCTTGGCGTAATTATGGTATAATTGGGCGTCACCCTAGAAATAGGGTTGAGCTTAATAATACTTTTTCCCGCCGATTAGATAGAAGAAACTCCTTAAAAAGGTCTTTTATTCGAATCTCGTGAGTAGTATTTACTAGGCATTAAGGTGGTGATAATGAATGAATAAAAGATTATTTGTAGGCGGATTACCTTTTGCTACAACCGAAGACGAGCTTAGAGAATTTTTCTCCAAAGCAGGAACCGTAGAATCAGCAACCATTATTATGGATAGATTTTCCGGAAGATCCAAAGGATTCGGATTCGTAGAAATGGCTACCCCAGAAGAAGCTGAGAAAGCAATAAAAGAGCTTAACGAAGCAGACATGGGAGGTAGAAAGCTAATAGTTAATGAAGCTAAACCTCAAGAAGACAGACCAAGACGCGAAGGTGGATTTGGTGGCGGAAGACGTGATGGAGGAGGATTTCGTGGAGGAAGAGATGACAGACGTGGTGGTGGAGGAAGAGGTTTTGGTAGAAAGAGCTGGTAAATGGCAAACGAATCAAACAACATCTGCTCAAGATGCGGCAAGGTTAGGGTTGTTGTTTCTACTAACGTAGAAATGATCGGCAATTCCAAGATAACTGTCAAGGAATTTGCGTGCCCTGACCCCAAGTGTCAAAAAGAAGTTGATGTAATAAATGCTAAAGATAAAGCCAAGAGGGATGAAATTAAGGAAAACTCCGAAAAGAGAAAGAATTCCTATTGGGGTAGTAGACAAAAGTAATCTTTCTACTTATCTTTGAATGCAAGAGAGGCGATAACCGTTGTAATGGGAACCGCCATAATTAGCCCTACACTTCCGATCAGTGTTCTTACGACTTCATCTGCGATAATTTCGTAGTTAATTACTTCCGTAAAAGGATGTGGATTGTTGATGAACAAAAGAAGTAAAGGTAGTGCTGCTCCTGTGTAAACAAGTATTAATGTATTAACCATAGAGGCGATATGGTCTTTTCCCACCGTCATTGCCCTTTTGTAAATTTCGGTTGGTCCCAGTTTGGGATTGGCCTTTTTCAGTTCCTGTACTATAGCGGATTGTGAAATTGTAATATCATCGAGAACTCCCAGTACTCCAATTATTATTCCTGCTAATAGTAAACCCTTCATGTTTATTACTCCCGGAAGAAGATTTTGCAGAAATCCTGCTTCCTCGGTTGAAAAACCCGACAAGTTGGCCGCTTCGACAAATATTGTTGCCAAGATTCCGGTCAAAACAAGAGCAATTATTGTTCCCGAAATGGCGACTATTGTTTTTTTATTAATACCATGTGACAACAGGAAGGTAACGGGGATGATAATTAACGATCCCAATATTGCTGCTTGAATTGGATTTCCGCCGGTCGAAATCCGAGGAAGAATTATCATGAATATAACAGCGAAAGATACGGCCATCCCGAAAAGGGAAGTCAGTCCTTGCCATCCTCCGATTATTGTTGCGAGAACAACAAATATCGAGAAAAGAATAAGTAAGGGGAGTCTTCTTACATAATCGGTAATATAGAAGGTGTCTTTTCCTTCAAAATTCTTTCCGTAAAAAATAACCAAATTATCTCCCGGTTTGTATCTGACAACATTCACGGTTGATACATCGCCATTGTCGATTGTAACGATTTTTCCTTTTAGGGACCCTTTTGTTATTTCGACTTGGAGTTTCTGAAAAAGTTGTATATTTTCTCCTCCTACCGGTTTTATGTTTTCTTCCTCGACTATTTTAATTACTTTTCCTTCAAGAGTTTCTTCCTGGGGTGCTTGTTCTATGGGTTCACCGAATTCGATTACGTCTTGAGCGCGTGCTGTTCCCGTTGAAAGAAGAATAAACAGGGTTAGCATTAACGAAGTGATCAGTTTTTTCATTCTACTTGTAAATTATATATTATCTTTCCTGTATTCTGATTGCTTTTCCTTTAATCAATGCTTCAGCAATTTTTTTGTAGGCACCAGAAATAATTCTTGCGACCGTGGGTTGAGAAACCTTCATTTTTTCCGCGACACTATTTTGGTCTTTGTTTTCCACTTCATGAAGCCTCAACGCTTCCAATTCGTCGGGCATTAAAACAACTTCTTCCAGCTCACGCAAAGGAATACCTTGTGGCTTAAAATAAACCACCTCGGGATTAAAGACGATCCGTCGCTGTTTTTTATTTCTGGGCATATATTATTTACCGGCCCTTCTTCGGCCGAAACCTCTTCCTGTTAATTTGGTTTTTGAACTTTTTGCACAAGGCCCCATTTTCATTCCGGTCATGGGCCCTTTTCCTTCCGGTCCTGTTCCATCAAATCTAGGCATATTATATCACCTCCTTATGAATATATATTCATTATATATCGGTTGGTAATATCTGTCAACCGTGCTTCTGGTACAATTATTTTGATGAACGAATATCTATTATCTTTCCTGATAGCGATTGGAATTAATTTGGGATTTTTTGCTTTTGCGGCAATTTTTAAAACCGACAAATTTACCGATTTTACATATGGTTTGAGCTTTATCCTGTTGGCATTAATACTTCTAATCAATAGTGGTACTTTCTTTGGATATCAAATAATTCTTGCAATTATGATTTCTTTATGGGGAATCAGGTTGGTAAGTTATCTTTTGGTGAGAATACTTAAAATCAAGAAGGACTCTCGTTTTGACGGAATCAGAGAGAACTTTTTTAGTTTTCTCAAGTTTTGGCTTTTGCAGGGTTTTTCGGTTTGGGCGATTATGTTACCTTCGATATTTCTTTTTACGCAAAAAGAAATGTTTATGTTTAATTCCACAATGTACCTGGGAATAATAATCTGGGTCATTGGATTATTGATTGAATCGATTGCGGATCAGCAAAAATTTGTTTTCAAAAATAATCCCAAAAATAAAGGGTTATGGATAGAGACGGGAATATGGAAATATTCAAGACACCCTAATTATTTTGGAGAAATGCTTACATGGTGGGGAATATTCGTATATGCTGTTCCTCAGCTTTCCGGTTTGTCCTGGTTAACAATTGTAGGACCATTGTTCATTACTTCGCTTCTGCTTTTCGTAAGTGGAATACCACTACTGGAGAAAAGATACAACGAGAAATATAAAGATAATCAAAAATATCAAGAATATAAAAAAAGAACGAGCTTGCTTTTCCCCTTACCCAACAAATTGGCTTCTTAAAGTTATTCCCATAAAGTAGACAAAGAATAAAAAGCTCAGCGCAAACAGAATTTTCACCGGAAGAGAAGCTTGATACTTGCCACCCAAGGTTTTTTGGTTAAGAAAGAAGACAAGGGGAAATGCAATCATCATGGCAAATGCGTTGAGTACTGCGCTAAGTGTAAGAAGAAATCTTGGCTCTTGATACCCAAGCATTAAAACAACGACCCCTACGATTATTTGTCCCCACAGAGCGATATAAAAAGCCAGAGAGGGATTTGTTAAAGATCCCGGTTTAACGAATGCAAGAAGAATATTCTCCGAAATTATTCTTGAAGAAGATTCCAATACTCCAATTTGAGTTGAAAAGAGCATTACGGCTGCAACAATTAAAAACGCCAAACCGAATATTCCGTTAGTTTGTGAGGACAAAGCGCTGCTTTGTTGATACAGGAAATCAATTCCGGATACGGAAGCCTCTCCAAATACAAGACTTTTGGCAAGAATCGAAAGAAGAATAATTGTAATTAAACCTATCATCCAAAATACAAGAAAATGTTCCGTTGTGACAACAAACCACCATCTTTTCCAAAGCGAATAATTTTCTGGGGTATCGGGAAAAGTGGATCCTTCCAATCTAAATTCTTTTTTTCCGGGGGAAAGAATCGAAGTAATTTTTTCCGTAAATCTACCCATGCCAAAACCCTTTTCTTTAATGTAATACGATTGGGATAAGTTTAGATTACCTCCGGCACCGGAATATGCGAAAGCTCCCAGAAACGATGCCAATGCTACCCCTGGAGGGAAGAACCACCATCCGTTTCCTTTACCCACCAAACCCATTCCAAGTTCAATCCAATCAGTTTTGTTGGTTACAAGAATTACCAGAAGAACAATCAAAGGAAGACCAACAATAATTATTGTTTTTTGCAGATATTCCATTGTTTTATATAGAGTTTTTCCTGCAGTTAAAGTGATACCGGTAATTAGAAGAAATATTATTCCCAATATTTTTTCGTTGCCCAAATTAAAAATATTTGAAAATATTTGAGAAGAAGCAGATGAAAATCCGGGTAGAGACCATGGAATAAATGTTGAAAAGATAAACCAAACCGGAATCCACGGAACCAATTTTCTTAAACCAACAAAAATACTTTCTCCTGTAGCCAAAGCATAACGCATTACCTCTCGATTAAGAATGTATTGGAAGGTTATACCCAAAAATGCACCCCACATTAATCCCAATCCCCAGACAGCGGAAAGATAGGGCCACATAATTAGCTCCCCGCTACCGAGAGCAAGACCCAATAAGATAAAAGAAGGGCCAATTGAATTAATTAATTTTGGGGGTTTGGGAAGATTGGTATTGTTGTCCGCCATTTAACCTTTATTAATATTATCAAACAGGAAGGTTTAAAAATACTTTTTTATGCGGTTAGTTTTGAAAGTATCTGCTGAAGCGTTTCTTCTTGATTTCCTGTTCCATCGATCTCGATTACTTTCCAGGAAGGATTGCTTTTTATAATTGCCATTCTTTCGTCCAATCTGTCGTAATATTTTTTGAGTCTGCAATCCAAAGCATCGTCCGTGTCGTCCTTTCGTTTTCTTGCGTTTTCACCCGTAACAAGTCTTTCAAAGCTTACTTCACGGGGTATGTTTATTTTAATTACAACAACCGGGAGTAATCTTCCCGAATTGATTAATGTTTGTTCGAATTTTTCGGTTTCTTCGACCGTCCTGAATCCTCCGTCCAAAATGAATCCGTCTATGGTGTCGTCTTTGGAGAATCTTTCGCTCATGATCTCCAAAAGAAGATTCCCATCAAGATATGTGTGTTCCGAAAACATTTTTCTGCATGCTTCGCCGTACCTACCCGTATCATTTTTGGCGTAATCGCGAAGTGTGTCGCCTGTCGTGAGATATGGCTTTTTAGACATTCCGGAAAGAAGTAATGCTTGAGTTGTTTTACCGGACCCTTCCGGACCGACAAAAGAAATGATTCTTTTGCCAATATCTAATCTTTCTTTTCCCCAGTCTCTTTCAATCATTGATGCATATTAGAAATATTAAGTGGTTCTGGCAAGAGGAAAACAAATGCTTTTGTATATAATACTTGACATAATGTAAAATATTTATTACATTAATTGTAGATGAATATAAAAAGATACAGACAATTTCGAGTGGTTATTGCACTTTTCGTTGGAACGCTTGTTGCATTTGCATTAAACACAGGCAATTTCATTTTACTAATAGCATCTGTACTGGCAGGAATGGCTTTTATGACTGTTGTGAGATTAAAAACAAAGATTAATACCGATGAGAGAGAGGCCTCTGTCCAGGAGAAAGCAGCAAAAACTACTTATGCTATCTTTGCACCGACAATAGGTATTACTGCACTTCTTCTTTTGTTTCCCTCTCACAGTGGTCTTTCCGTTTTCTCAAAAGGAGAATTTGAATACATAGAATCACTGGGAATGATATTTGCCTATTTGGCACTTTTGCAAATTGCGATATATGCCATCTCATATCATTTTTTCAACAGAAAATATGGAGGTGGAGGTAATGAAGAATAAAATCAAAGTATTTAGGGCAATGCACAATATGACTCAAGAAGATTTGGCCGAAAAGATTGGGGTAACCAGACAAACAGTTATTGCTATAGAGAGCGATAAATATCTTCCCTCTTTGGGATTGGCGTTTAAAATTGCAAAACTATTTAAGGTTAAAATTGAAGAGGTTTTTATGGAAGGGGTAAATTAATGGTATCTGAAAAGATTAAAGAAATATTCGTTTATTTTGTATCAGTTGGGTTGAGTATAATGATCCTTCTCTTTTTTATTGGAGCCACATGGATCGGGTTTGAAGCTAAATCTTTATGTCGTGACGCAACGAGAGAATACAAAGGCAAGACATGTGTCCATTCTCTAGAAATGCAACTCCAGGACGAAGGAAGAGGATTCAGATCACGCAATGATGCAATATGGGCTCTTGGGCAAATTGGAGACTCGGAAGCTCTTCCCACACTGGAGGAATTCTATACCGGAGAGATCCCCGACAGAGAACCTTTGGATGAAATGATAAGCCAGTATGAACTCAAAAAAGCAATAGCACTTCTTAAAGGAGGAACAAATATAACAGCGTTTATTTGGAGAGAATCAATTAAATAATTTAATAGATTATTCTTTGCTGAACAACAAGATCTCCCAGCTTAATCTCTTCAATCAATTTGGACACGGCATTTTGATCACCGTATGCATAGATTATCCATTGTTCGGATATGCCGTATGTCGGTTCAACGATAAAGAAGTGGGTTTTTGTCTTGTAGTCCGCCTTTAGTAAATTGTTTCCGGGAAGATCGATTTGATCTCTTCCTCTGAAAGAGGGAAGATATCCGTATTTTTCAAGTCCGTACCAGTTGTACAAATAAGACCATAGAGTGTTTACATAAAGTGGCATGGTAAGCGTACTTATGCTGAAAGGTTTCCCTTCTGCCTTTTGATAGGTGTAATCGACAATCTGCATTTGTTTGGATACCAAATAATTTTTGGTGAAATAATCAGGATCGTCACCTGTGTTTTTTAAAATATATTTTGTTACTCCCAGTAGGGATATTACAAATACGATTACAACAAGCACTTTAATGTTTGATATTTTTTCCCAAAGAAATATGGATAAAAACACAGCCATTAAGGGAAGTAGTCCAATCATTATGTACGGCGAG
This sequence comes from uncultured Gammaproteobacteria bacterium, assembly GCA_964617045.1. Taxonomy (GTDB): domain Bacteria; phylum Patescibacteriota; class Microgenomatia; order UBA8517; family UBA8517; genus CAZTVZ01. The sequence goes on from CAZTVZ010000005.1 coordinate 33,761, forward strand.
GTTGAGCCACCGAATGGAAGTGCTGGTAAAGAAGCAAAGATAAAAGAGGAAAGAAATAATGGCCAATTAAACGATCTGCTTTTTACATTTTGTTTGAATAATGAATATGCAATTATCACATATCCTAAAAGTGCCCCCAATGCTACGTTGAAGGGGAATATCAAGTTGGCAATTCTTATGCCGGATTGGGTAAGAAAGTTTATTATAAATTCTCCAAATTCCTGTCCATGAGCAAGAGCATTTTTGCTTGAGAATAAATATATTATTCCTTTAATTCCCGAGAAAGAGAACTTTAGTTCACACAAAATCATTGAAGACACTGTAAGGATAAATGTAGTCAGCGCAATAAATATTTGTTTTTTGGTAATCCCTTTTTTGTATCGGAAAATCCAATAGATAATAGGAAGAAGGTAGAAACCGAATGCAACTTCGGTCTGTACAGTTAACCCGAAAAACAATCCTGTTAGCAAAGGTCCGATCTTTTTTCCATTTATCCAAAGCAGTAAACCTACAAGCATGAGAGGGATAAACAAAATTGCTGGACTTACATTAGAAAGAAAACTGGAAAAGACAAGAGCATCGAAGGAAAAAGTAAAGAGAACTCCGGAAACGATAGATGGTAATACTTTTTTGGTCAAAAGAAGCGTAAGGAAATAGACGGCAAATATGGTAAGCGCATTCAGAAAGGCTAGAAAATATGTTGCATATACTGGATTTCCGTTTCCTAAAAGGTATGCAGGAGCGACAAGGTAATAGAATAATACTCCCTGATTAAGTCCCGGTATAGAATTGGTAACAGGACCTTGAATTTTCAAGTCACCATCCAATATTTCTTTAACGGCAAAAGCGTCTCTTGCCTGATCGAAACCGAAATTAATGTTTGCATTAGGTAGAAACCAGAACCTTATTAGAAGGGCAAAAATAAATATCGAGAAAATTCCAAGTGGAACAAAAATGCGATTTTTTGAAGAAGACATATTTTTTCAATTATATCTCACAATTTATTGGTGAGATATTTTCTGGATATTATTTAATCTGTTTCCCCTTTTTTCTGTGAAGGTATGCCCAGACTACGACTACTAATATTACAAGAAAGAGAAATAGTTGGCCGTATGATTCAAGACTTTCAAATCCTTGTGAGATTTCTTTATAATTCTCAACTCCAACATAACCTAAATACAAAAACATTAGGTTTCTGAAAAAGGTTCCTGCTAGTGTTGCTGTGATATATGTTCTTTTATTTAATTTAATTGCACCGGAGGCGATAGATATCGGTGCGCTCGGAATAATTGGAATTGCTCGTGCAACAAAAAGCAAAACATCATCTTTCCAGCTTCCGCTAAGTTTCTTTCCAATGTTCTCAACTTCGTTTTTTGAGACACCCAGAAATTTGCCAAATTTATCAACAAAAAAATCCTCTAATTTGTCAGCAAGGATATATAAAATCCATGCACCCACAGTTTTTCCTATCGAACCCAGTAGGGCTAATACAAAAATATATGCAAAGGGATAATTTTGAGCATGTGCCAACGTTCCAGACAATACCATCACTAAAGGAGAAGGTATTAGAGCGATAATTTCCTCAATAAATGATCCAAAAGTTGCAAAAATCTCTACAGGAAGAGAAGAAGCAATTGACTCGAGATAGTATGAAATATTGTTGATCAATTTCTTAATCCATGCTTATCGATAAGGATTTACATTATAGCGAAGATTAAGTGTATTTTGAATGAAGAATTAATTATTAATTAATTTGCCGGACAATTTAACATAAATCTGTTTAGACATTATTTAGCTCTTTTGACTTGTTTTGTGTGAGTATTTATGTGTCGAGAAATCATTTCTAAAAAGTCTGGAGTTTCATAAGTAGAACCGCCTTTGCTATATGTCATTCTGGGAACTTTATTCACAACAATACTAGTGTATAGCGATCTATTAGCTTTACGTAATCTGCTTATAAGTTCCTTAACTGAGCATTTTCTCAGGGATAATACCCCAGCCATATTTATTGTGGACATTCCCTCTGGCAGCGGAGGATCTTTGTGCTCGGCAAGAGCTTTATAATTAACTGCATAATTTTCATGCCAGAAAGTAATATGAGAAAGCTCGTCTTTAACAGTCCATTCATCGGTTGCCATTAGCGTGGATTTTTTGTTTTTTACTTCACGAATAAAAGCTTCAACACTATTGGAGAATATATCAAATAATTCTTTGTAATCGCTATTCATTCTCATATCTAACACAA
>CAZTVZ010000006.1:0-25599 GCA_964617045.1 uncultured Gammaproteobacteria bacterium
AGAGATCATTTGGAAAAAGAAAAGAAAATACTTAAAAAATTTATTTTTCCTTTATACCTGCTTCCTATAAAATTTTTCACATACGGAACGTATTACATATTGAAATTTGTATTTTATAGATTGTGGAAAATTGTCCAATTTATTTTAAAATTAATCATTTATCCGTTTAAAAAATTTTCCAATTTTCTCAGATCAATAGCACTTCTTACTGGAATAGCATATTTCTTGCTTTTAAATTTCACCATTTTAATGGTTATAACTGAGTACAGTGGAAATCTGTCCAAATTCTTTTGTCTATCCGATTATGTTGAGGATAAAGTTGTAAGAATAATTGGGGAATATTCACAGGGAAGTGGATTTTTTATCGAACCGAATAAGGTTGTTACAAACTTCCATGTTATTGATGGAGAACCATCGCCTAAAGTAATAACTGCAAGAGGTAAAATTATTAGAGTAAATAATATTATTGGTGATTCCGAGGGGGATTTGGCAATATTGACAACCGATAAGGATTATCCCGATTTAGTTCTTAAGTTAAATACGTCAGGCGGACTATTTACAAACGAACAAATTATTTCAATTGGATACCCAATGGGCACTGATATAATTGGACCGGCAACAAAATTAAAAGGAATATTTGAAAGCTATAGATACATTAGTGGATATCCCGTGTCATATATTCAATCCAATTTAACGATTGTTTCTGGAATGAGCGGTGGTCCTTTAGTTGACAGGTGCGGTGAGGTAATTGGGATTAATGTTATGGGAGTAGCTGGTCTTTCGATGTTTATTGACATTAATTCATTTAATCAAAGAAAGGATATGATGAGTTCGGATAATATAGAAAAGCTGGAATTGCATCCTGAAAAATCTCCAGAAGATGCAGTGATCGCATTTTATAAATACATAAGCATGAGAAATATGGAGGAAGGATATAAATTACTTTCTACAAAATATCTTGAAAAAACCAATTTTGAAGAGTGGTCAAATAGGTTTGTCGACATATTGAATGTTGAAATAATATCATCCAAATCGGAACCTAACGATAAAAATACGGTTATCGTAAAGTTTTCTACAGATACTTGGGACGGGTACAATATTTTTAAATCGTATTATGAAGGAACATGGGAAACGGTAATTGAGGAAGGTGTATACAAAATGAATAAGAGCAATATTAAAGAAGTAAAAGATCCTTCATACGAATGGTATTTTAATATTGAAGAAGAATCTGTAAACCAAACCATCTTCTGACTTTTGATGCAACCGAAAATAAGTTGTAGTATAAATTATGGCCACCAAATCTCGAGGTAGTGCTGGTAGGTTTATCTCTTCGGAAGATGCGAAAAATATAACCTCAGAAGATCTTCCAGAACTTGTCCATAGATCCACAAAAATGTCTGGTGCATTAAAGGATTTGCAGGAAGAAAAAGAAAATGCGGAATTTGATAAACCCTTGGTTTCAGTCAGCGTAAATAATCCGGTATCTTGGTTCCAAAAATTGTTGAATCAGTTAAAAAAGAAGCAGACAACCACTCTAACATTCCGTTTGGGAGTTCCTTTAATTGCATTGCCGGTATTAATTACTGCTTTTGCTGGAATATTTTTCGGACTTGGGAAAATAACCAATAAAAACGATTCAAAAATCGAACCCACACCCACAGAGACCGTTGAATTTAATGTTACAAAAACTGGAATCCTGAAAAAGATAATGACGGACAGTAGCAATGCGTATTATTTATTTTTGAATAATGGGGAAGTCATAAAAATAATTGCTCCGGAAGAGGTAAAGCTATCCAGTCTCTACGGCAAACGAATCTTGGCATCAGGAGTAATGAATGTGATTGAAAATACTTTAACGATTCATGAAATTGCAGACCTGGAAGAATTACCGGTTTCTCCAATACCTGTTCCTACAATTCTGATTACTGATACCCCAACCGTTACCCCCTTTGAATCAACAGATTCAGGTGATATAAATAACTGAAGTGAAGAAAATATTTTTTGACATCGAAACAGTCCCCGCTGAAGAAGAAAAAACTGAACTCCTCCATGAGATATACCAAAGAAAGGTTGAAAAATACGGATCTTCCCGTGCAGGTACCTTCGAAGAATTTGTCGAGAGAACCGGTTTGGATGGTGCATTTGGGAGAATTTGTTGCATTGGTTATGCGATAGATAACGGTCCGGTCGAAGCACTTTCGGGAGATGAAAAAGAAATTCTTGTTAAGTTTTGGGATATTGCCAGAGACTGTTCTTTATTTGTCGGATTTAACAACATGGATTTTGATTTGAGATTTATTTATCAAAGATCTGTTGTTCATCGAGTAAAACCTACACAAAATTTGTCTTTTGCAAGATATAGAAATAATCCGATATTTGACTGTATGCACGAATGGAAAAAATGGGACAATGCCAGTTCGATTTCACTACATGCTATTTCGAAAGCTTTGGGAATTCCTTCTCCAAAAGAAGGGGATATTGAAGGAAAAGATGTTGGTAAAGCTTTTGCGGATGGAAGAATAGAAGAAATTTGTGAATATTGTAAAAGAGACGTTGATGTCACAAGAGAGGTTTACAAAAGACTAACTTTTAATTCAGAACAATCCGAGATCCCCTTTTAATTTTACTTTAATTGATTTTTTACGTAGTTGATGATGTATTGACTGTTTCCAATTCCTCCTTTGGGTGTAAGGATGGAAGCACCGCTACTACTTGATCCTCCCGACAATACATTGTCTTCCGTCAAATAAATATTGTTGATTTCATACTTTGATAAATCCCCGAATGGTTCAAGAATTGTCTTTATATCCGCGAGTTTAATATCTGTATCAACTACATTTGAAAGTTTTTTTAAGACAGAACTTCCGGTAGTTAGTAGTCCTTCCGAAAGGATTTTCTTGCCCATTGCGATTACTACGGCTTGTGCCTTTTGTCCTCTTGCGAAATCACTTCCGAATTCATTTGAGTGTCTTGATCTGACATATTTAAGAGCCGTTTCTCCATCTAACTCAATTGGACCTTTTTTAAATTCCAATTTTTCATATCTACAGGTGTATTGTTTTTCAAGATTAAATCCGGAATACTTTTGGTGAAATTCGTTAATTTCTTCGGGAGTAAAGCCACATGTTTCCAATTCCCTTCCTTTAACGGGGTAAAAACTGTCTGTCCAATACTTTGGATTATCAACCGTAATTCCTCCTAAGGTGTTTATTGCCGAGACAAACGAATTAAAATCAATTGCAATATAGTAGTTAATTGTAAATCCCAAATTTTTACCGGCAACATATTTTGCCAGATTGCCTCCTCCTTGTGACCCTTTAAATTCCGGTTTCTTGTTCGGATATCTTGTTGTGTTGTCTATCCCAATTGCATACGCCATATTAATTTTTTGAAAAACCTCATTATTGTAATCAACGGGAATACCAACATATAAATCTCTGGGGATTGATATAACGTTTATTGTTTTTGATGTGGGATTAATTTGAGCAACAGTTATCGAATCGGACAAGGTTCCTCCCGGATGTCCCGCTCCTCCCATTCCCAACATGATGATTGAGATTTTGTTATCCGTGATTGGTTCTTCCGAGGTAATAATACTTTCTCCCGCGTATCTTTCGTCAACACTTTTTGATTCTTTGTTTTGAAGGAATGATTTAAAAATAAAAAAATATGAGATTACTGCAATGGAGATAAATACAACAATTCCGCACGCAATTAAGAGATATTTATTTTTCAGTAACACTAAAAACCAGTATATAATTAGAACGTAAAAATGAAAACTGTCCTTAAGATATTATTATTCTTCTCATTTATTTTTTTATTCTCAGACAAAGTAGCCGCGCACCAGCCGTATCTGGTAGAACAAAGTCAGCGCGTTGACATTGTCGATCCGGAAATATCAAAAGCTTATTACGGCGAGATGCCGGGAAAGCCGGTTTTTTATTATCTTGAGTCCGACAAGCCTTTTAATCTATATGTAAGTATTTTGGTTCCCAAGCTTGAAGGAATAGAAACAGATTATGTAATAGAAATATTTAGGGACAAAACATTTTTGAAAAGATTGGACGGAAAGAAGTTGGTATGGAAAGAGTATTATGAGAAGTTCGGCGGGGATTATTACTTTATGGGTCCCGAATACGAAATTGAGGCACTCCCTGGAAAGTACAGCCTGATAATCACATCAAAAGACAACTTTGGGAAGTATGCTTTGACAGTCGGTAAAAAAGAAGTGTTTGACGGCAAAGAAATACTAAGGACATTGTCCGTAATGCCAGCCCTCAAAAGAGACTTCTTTGAATATTCGTGGATTAAATTGATAATGGGAAGAATAGGTTTAATATATGCGTTTCCTTTGATTATTCTTTCAATCACCGTGTTGGTTTTATTGAGAAAAATCAATTCTCCAAAGAAGAAAAGAAAGAAGTAAAAACTCAACCTCATTTAAATGGATTCGTATTGTTGATATAATTTGGGCATGGCAGAAGATTTGATGGTCAAAATAACCTCTCTTTGTAAAAGAAGGGGTTTTATTTTTCCAGGTTCCGATATTTATGGAGGGTATATGGGCTTTTGGGATTATGGACCTATGGGGGTTGAGTTGAAAAATAATATCAAAAAAGAATGGTGGAAGAGCATGGTTTATGGAAGAGAAGACGTTGTGGGACTTGATGCAGCAATAATTATGAACCCCGTTGTATGGGACAAATCGGGACACTTGCAGGCATTTGCAGATCCTTTGGTTGAGTGTAAAGAGTGCCACAAAAGGGTACGGGCAGATAATGAAGAAGCAATTAAGGAGCACGAAAAGACGCATCAAGGAAAATGTGATTGGACCGAACCAAAAACATTTAATTTGATGACAGAAGTATTTTTGGGAACCACAGAACCCAAAGAGAAAGCATATCTTCGGGGAGAGATAACACAAGGTGTTTTTGTTAATTTTAAAAATGTTCTTGATTCCTCAAGGGTCCGTATACCTTTTGGGATAGCACAAACAGGAAAAGCATTCAGAAACGAAATTACTCCAGGAAATTTTACATTTAGGTCCAGAGAATTTGAACAAATGGAACTTGAGTATTTTGTTAAGCCCGACGAAAAAGAATCCCAAGAATCTTTTGAATATTGGAAAGAGCAAAGAATGAAATGGTATGTTTCTTTGGGTTTCAAAAAAGAAAAACTTAGATTCAGAGACCATGAACCAGAAAAAAGGGCACACTATGCAAGGTTTGCAACAGATATTGAATACGAAGCCCCGTTCGGATGGTCTGAATTTGAAGGAATTCATCACAGAGGCGACTACGATTTGGGTAATCACGGATTAAAATACAGAGATCCGGAAACCAACGAAGAATATACACCATGGGTAATTGAAACTTCCGGCGGTGTGGATAGGGCGACTTTGTTCTTTTTACTTAATGCCTATCATGAAGAAGGAGAAAGAGTTGTTATGAAACTAGATCCCAAAATTGCACCAGTTAAGGTGGCAGTATTCCCTCTTCTTAAAAACAAGCCCGAATTGGTTGAATCGGCAAAGAAGATCTATCGACAATTAAAACTGGGATTGGATAAGAATGTATTGTTTGACGATAGAGGAAACATTGGGAAAAGATATTTTGCTCAAGACGAAATTGGTACTCCTCTTTGTGTTACGGTAGATTTCCAAAGCCTTGAAGACGACAGTGTAACAGTAAGGGATCGAGATTCCGCAACCCAAGAAAGGGTTTCGGTTGACAAACTACTTTCCTATATTCAGAATAAAATAGGTTGATATGAAAAAATACTTGCCAATAATTTTGTTTGTAGTTGGAGCAATTGTATTGGCAGTTGTTTTTTACTTCATCGCAAAATCTACAAAAGAAACAGGTTCTTTCGAAGACGAAACCGAAGTCGTACCGGAAGTGGCACTAAATCTTAGACCGGTTGCATCTTTAATACCCACAGATGACGGCCATTGGTTGAACTTAACGGTAGAAAAATTTGAGATAGAAGCAAAAACAATGGATTATGAGCTTCTATATTCTCTTCCTGACGGGAGAACTCAGGGAGTACCAGGATCAGTTTCCTTAAGTTCTGGAGATATTGTCGAAAGGAAGCTCTTGTTGGGATCGGAATCCTCCGGAAAGTTTAGATACGACGAGGGAGTGGAAGAAGGAACACTTACGCTTAAATTCAGAAATAGTTCGGGTAAACTGGTTGCAAAGTTTCAAACAAAATGGCATTTACAGAGTGGAGACACAGAATTATCGTCCGTAGACGGTAAGTTTAGTTACACTTTAGCAAAAGCCCCTGTTAAAACATGGTTTGTTACGATGGAAACCTTTGGTGTACCTACAGAAGCCCCGGCAGAAGTTGTTGCAGGCCCCTACGGCGTATTTAGCTCAAGCAAGACGAAGATACCCGGAGAAGTATCTCTCGGCACAAAAGTATATAGATATTCAACAAATTGGACTGAAATTACGGATAACACTTCCCCTGATCTTGGAATTTTTGTTTCAACGAACTAATACTTCATAAACAATCAGAATATATCGTTTCGTGGAAATCCGTGCGTATTACCTCTTGACATGCGTGAAAAAATAATACAAAATGGATTATAGTGGTGACAAATGGTGAATACCTAATCACACTAAAACAAAGTAATGAATACGATCTGCCCACAAACATATGATAGTTGGAAATTACTCAGGGATTATCTCCCCCAAAAGAAGAACCGCAATACCAAAAAAATTCCTGCAAGAATTGGGACGTACAGTTATTATTGCCAAGTGGTACGAGAACTGTCTGGTAATAGTCTCAATTGATACTTGGAATGCTCTTTTAAATAGGTTGGTTGGTGAGAATCAATTAATAACATCGCCTGTTCGTGATACGGAGAGATTTATCTTGGGAAGCGCTTTTGAATTGGAGCCGGATAATCAGGGCAGAGTGGTGATACCGCAATACTTGATTGATTTTGCGGGACTTACTAATCGACTTAGGTTTATCGGCTTAGGAGATAAAGTTGAGATTTGGAATGAAGATAAGTGGTTGGAGAAAGAAAATGAAGTAGCCGGTAAAGCGGAAGAGTTAATAGAAAAATTGGCAAATAAAAGATGAAAAAAGTTAATTATCATGAGTCTGTCCTGACCCATGAAGTAATAGATGTTTTAGCACATTTAAAAACTCAAGCTCAAGAAAAGAAAGTAATAGATGCAACATTGGGAACCGGTGGTCATACGGAAGCCCTTGTTAAAGAAGGTTATTTCGTTTTGGGAATAGATTTAGACCCGAGAATGATTGAAATTTCCAGAGAAAGATTATCTTTAGCCTGCCCAGCGCCCGAGCAAGAACTCGGACGATATATTCTTACCCACGGAAACTTCAAAAATATTGACGAAATCGCCCAGAAAAACAACATCAACCAAATTGATGCAGTATTGATGGATCTTGGTGTTTCGAATCTTCATTTAAAAGATGAGGAAAGAGGGTTTTCCTTCGGAAATCCCGAAGCACAACTTGATATGAGAATAGACCCTTCCATCCAAGGTTTGACCGCAAAAGATTTGCTGAATGTATTGAGAGAAGACCAGTTGAGATTTCTCTTTGAAAGAGTTCTTGATCCAAAAGATGCAAAGAAGATTGCTCAAGAAATTGTAATGTTTCGAAATGGCAATAAATTTCAAACGATGTCCGATTTCTTGGAAGTATGTGAGTCAATAAAAACAAAGAAGGGATTAAATCCGGCAACCCTTCCTCTTCTTGCATTAAGAATTGCAGTCAACAGTGAACTGGAAAACTTGAAAGAAGCACTGCCAAAAGCCTTTTCAATGCTATTCAGCGGGGGAAAAATGTTGGTTATAACTTTCCACAGCGGAGAAGAAAAAGTTGTTGTTGGTTATATGAGAAATATGGAGAGATTGAAGGTCGCGAGATTTGAAGAGAAAGCCGTAAAAGCGGGTGTAGAGGAGCTTGAGAGAAATATTAAAGCAAGAAGTGCAAAATTGTTCGTTTTAACAAAAAAATGAGAAGAATTAAAAAAGAAAATAAATACGGATTGAAAAAGGTTCTGTTCACATTTTTCATCATCCTGGCTGTGGGAGGATTCACTTATATTACAATCGAAACTGCCACATCAGGAGCTGAACTTTCCGCATTGGAGAGAAAAGAAGCCAAGCTGGCTCAGGAAAACAGAGAGATAAGAGACTCGATAGTAATTGACTCTTCGTTAACGGAGATGGACGAAAAATCCGAAGAATTGGGATTTTCGAAACCGTCTCAAATAATCTACATTAACGGTAAAGAAGAATTTGCTAAACTTCCATAACTTATGCAAATAAGAATAAAGATTTTGGCCTTTTTATTTATATTGGCTTTTATTGGTTTAGTCGCCAGGTTGTTTTTTTGGCAAGTAATTAAGGGAAGTGAACTTGCTCAACAAGCAAAAAACCAACATCAAACAGGAAGGCAATTAACTGCCCCGAGAGGGAATATTCTTGCATCGGATGGATCCGCACTTGCAGCAAGAGCCGAAGGGTATTTGGTATTCGCAGAAATGCCGAATATTGAAGAAAATATCAACGATATTGCCGACAAACTTGCCCCTTTCTTTGTTGAAGACCCCGAAGATAGATCTTCTGTTTTGAATGAAGCTGGAAGATTGAAAGAACTTCTTGGGAAAAAGGGTGCCGTATGGGTTCCTTTGAAACAAAGGGTTGGATCTCAAATCAAAAAGAATATCGAAGCCTTAAATATATCCGGAATTGGCTTTGAAAGAAGTGAGCTTCGTATGTATCCCGAAGCTTCAACCGCTGCACACTTATTGGGGTTTGTAGGAAAAGATGATGAGGGAAACGATAAAGGATATTTCGGATTGGAGGGATATTACGACTTAACATTGGCCGGAAGACCGGGATTTGAAAAACGAGAATCAGATGCAAAAGGAAACGCTCTCCTTGTCGGTGATGCAAAAAAAATCTCGGCTCTTGAAGGTGTTACCTTAGAGACGACTATAGACAAGGGGGTTCAGGCCATCGTTGAGAAAAGATTAAAAGAAGGAATGGAAAGATATGGAGCAAAGGCAGGATCTGTTGTTGTAATGGAACCAAACACAGGTGCGGTTCTTGCAATGAGCTCTTTTCCTGGTTATGAACCGGGTAAGTATTGGGAATATGGTAACGAATATTTCAAAAATCCAGTAGTTACAGACACGTTTGAACCGGGATCTATATTTAAAATAATAGTTATGGCATCAGGGCTGGATTCGGGAGCCGTAAAACCTGATACCAGATGTGAAATATGTGGCGAACCATTAAAAGTTGACAAATATACTATTGAAACATGGGATAGAAAATATGACGCCGAAAGAACTATGACCGATGTTATCGTTAACTCGGATAACGTGGGAATGAGTTATGTCGGCCAACAGATGGGTGCAGATCTACTGTATGATTATTTGGATAAATTTGGATTTGGTAGACAAACCGGTGTGGATTTACAGGGTGAAGTTAGCATGAAATTAAGAGAAAAGGGTACGTGGAGTACCGTTGATTTGGCAACAACAACATTCGGACAGGGAATTGCGATTACACCGATGCAAATGATAAGCGGGGCGAGCATAATAGCCAACGGAGGATATCAAGTTCAGCCGTATGTTGTAAAAAAACTGATCGGAGAAGACTGGGAAGAAGAAATTAAGCCAAAAGTCGGCAACAAAATATTGTCCGATCAAGCTGTGAGTGATATCAAGGCCATGATGGTGGAAGCAGTAAGTCATGGAGAATCAAAATGGACATACCTCAAAGGTTTTAGTGTTGCTGGTAAAACAGGTACAGCTCAGGTTGCAATTTCAGGTCATTATGACGAAGAAAAAACCAACGCTTCGTTTATTGCCTTCTCGCCGGCCGATAAACCAAAATTTATTATGCTAGTAATGTTAAAAGAACCTCAATCATCCCAATGGGCTTCCGAGACGGCGGCCCCTCTTTGGTATTCAATTGCAAGAGATTTGTTCCCATATTTCAACATTCAACCTGAAGGATGATATATTATAATAGACATAAGCAATGAACATACCCAACGTATTACCTCTTACTCTGGGATTAATAATCTTTTCGTTTTTAATCAATTCCATACTTATTGTTCCGTTTATCGACCTTTTATATAAATTAAAGTTAACCCGTAGAAAGGAGGCGCCTAAAAAAGGAAAAGTTCCTCTTTTCGATAAATTACACGACATCAAAGCAGGAACTCCCGTAGGTGGGGGAATTCTTGTTATATTGAGCACAGTTCTTCTTTTCTCGATTTTATATCCACTTGCGAGCAGGCTTGGAGTTTTTATTCAGACCGCATATCATCCCGGATATGAAATTTTTGTAATCTTATTTACATTTCTATCATTTGGCCTTCTCGGATTTACCGACGATATTGTAAAAATATTTGGAAAGGGCCAGGCTGGTAATGGTCCGTTGGGCATTGCTTATGGACTTACCAGAAAACAGAAATTTATCGCTCAATGGGTATTGGCATTTTTTATCGGATACGTAATTTATAAAAATCTTGGGATTCAAATAATACACCTTCCAATTGTAGGTATGACATTGGAGCTTGGTTGGTGGTATGTACCGTTTTCAGCATTGATTATTGTCAGTTTCACGAATGCAGTGAATATAACTGACGGACTTGATGGTCTTGTATCGGGACTTTTACTTATTTGTTTAACCGCTTTTGCAATAATTGCAGCCGGAAATTTAGATACTCCACTCTCACTTTTTATCTCTCTTTGGATTGGAGGTCTTATCGCATTTTTGTATTTCAACGTATATCCGGCAAGGATATTCCTTGGCGACACGGGTGCCTTGGCCTTTGGTGCAATGCTTGCAGTAATAGGTTTGTTGACGGGGAGTATAGTTGCCCTTATTGTTATCGGAGGAATATTTGTTATTGAGATAATTTCTTCCGCAATACAAATTTTTGGATGGAAGTTTCTTAAAAAACCGATTTTTCCCATGGCTCCAATTCACCATGCATTTCTTGCCACTGGATGGCCGGAGCCAAAAATTGTAATGAGAGCATGGATAACGGGAATAATACTTGCAATATTCGGGTTATGGTTGGCTACAATATAATGTGCATAAAATTATACTTAGAAAACAAACTCCAAAAGTAGACAGAAATTTTCTTTTTGTACTTGTCGCACTAACTTTTTGTGGTTTTATTGCGATAGCTGATGCTTCAGCTCCTCAAGCGGTAAATAATTTCAACGACAAATACTATTTTGTAAAACAACAACTTCTTTGGGGAGTTGTAGGGTTTGCTGCAATGTTTATTTCTTCAAAGATTAAATATACTTTTTGGGAAAAATTCGCGACCCCCTTATTCGCCATTAGTATTCTTATGCTTGTTGCCGTACTTATTCCAGGTATCAGTTATTCTGCTTTGGGTGCGAGAAGATGGTTGGATTTAGGATTTACATCTCTTCAACCTTCTGAATTAACGAAGCTTACGCTGGCTTTATATTTGGCGAAAGTCGCATCAAAAAACAAAGGATCGTTGTCATATATTATTCCAGTTGTTATTGTTGGGGGACTTGTTATGTTGCAACCGGACTTGGGGACAACGATGGTTAATGTGGGAATTGGGATGGCACAAATAATTGTTGCAGGAATTCCCGTGCTTCACATACTAGGCACTGCTTTGGCCGGAGGTGTTGTTGGCTCAGCCTTAATACTATTATCACCTTATCGAAAGGCAAGGCTTATGACTTTGGTGGAGCAATCTTCCGACCCTTTGGGGAGAGATTATCATATTCGCCAAATTTTATTGGCACTTGGTTCGGGTGGATTGTTTGGGGTGGGTTTTGGTCAGTCCAGACAAAAAAATTTATTTCTACCCGAAGCAGCAACAGATTCCATTTTTGCCGTAATTGCAGAAGAAATCGGATTTATCGGAGGGGCAATATTGATTGCCGCTTTTGCCTACCTAATATATAAAGGCTTAGTTATTGCCAAAAATGCACCTGATAAATATTCTCAGGTCCTTGCAACCGGAATTGTTTCCTGGATTGGTATTCAAGTTACTCTGAATATTGGATCAATGGTTTCTTTAGTTCCATTAACCGGAGTCCCGCTTCCTCTTTTTTCTTACGGAGGTTCAGCGCTCGTGATGATTCTCTTCTCAGCTGGTATACTTCTTAATATATCCTCCCATGCAAAAGGAAAATAAAAGAATAGTTTTAACCGGTGGACATGCAGCAACGACTGCTATGGCCACGGTTGAGGAGTTGATAAGAAGGGATACAGATAAATCCCTGGAAATATACTGGATTGGAGTAGAGAAGGCTGTTGAGGGATCCAATATAAAAACAATGGAAGCGGAATTAATGCCCAAAATGGGGGTATATTTCAAACCCATAAATACGGGCAGAATCCAAAGAAGATTTACTTTGTGGACAATCCCCTCTCTTCTTAAAATACCTTTCGGATTTATCTCGGCATTATTTCTTCTTCTTAAAATTAAACCAAAAGTAATATTGTCCTTTGGTGGTTTTGCATCTTTCCCTGTTGTTGTATGTGGTTGGTTTCTTGGAATTCCGATTGTTATTCATGAACAAACCGCTTGTATCGGGAGGGCTAACAAATATTCACTTTTTTTTGCGGACAAAGTAGCTCTTTCGAGAGAGTCCTCAATTAAATTTGTTAACAAGAAAAAATATATTGTTACCGGTAATCCTGTAATGACACAAATTACTGAAGTTAAACCCAAGGATGAAATACCAACAAACAAACCTACACTATTTATAATGGGGGGGTCACGTGGCTCACAAAGAATAAATGAGAACATCAAACCAATAGTCGATGATTTGGTAGCCGAGTTTAACGTTATTCATCAAGTTGGACCGATGGACTTTGAAGAATACAAGAATTTGCAAAAGCCTGGATATCAGGTATTTGACCGTATTGATCCGATGAAAATCGACAATGTTTACCGTGAGGCAGATATTATTGTTGCCAGAGCCGGAGCCAATACCGTATCGGAGATATTGGTTACAGGAAGGCCGGCAATACTTATTCCAATTCCTTGGTCATATTTAAACGAACAATATGAGAATGCAAAATACGTTGAAGAAATAGGGCTTGGCAAAATTATTCCTCAGGAAAAATTGAGTCCAAAGTTATTGTTTGAAAACATTGTTAAAATCAGAAGTGACTGGAAAAAAATTAACAAAAAAGTAGTGTCTTCGGATGTTGAAGCATCAAAGAAATTGGTAGATCTTCTTGAGGAATATATAGTTCGGTGAAGATAGTAAAAACATTATTAATTCTACTTACATTCGTGATAATTGTGGCGCTGATTTTCCTTGTTCCGAAGCAGATTAAGGTTGGCAGTATTACATGTAAATCCCAATACGGACCTTGTTCGGAAGAAATTGTAAATGATTTATCCGGTTTTGTAGGATCAAGCTTGTATGATGCAAAAAGAAAATTGGACGATGTGATGTTAAATCAAACATTAATCAATGATTATTCTGTGCAATTCAAACTACCTTCGGTTTTAAATGTTAACGTTGTTGAAAAAAAACCACAATTTTCAATATATTCCTTCGAAAACGGCGAATACTATTTAACTGATAAAGACGGATATATTGTAAAAATCGAAAAACAAAACAATCTGCCTTTTATAAAGATTCAATCTTTTTCCGGAAAGCCGGGAGAAAAAGTACACGATAAATATTTATTTTCATTGGATTTAACATATAGATTATTTTCATCCTATCAGATTAAAGATACGGAGTTTTCAAATGACACTTTAATTGCTATGATGCCTGAAGGAATAAAAGTTATTTTTCCTACAGAAGGAGATAAAGACGTACTGATGGGGGCTTTATCAATGATAATGTCGCGGTTGAATGAAAGCGTGAAAGAATCTAAAATTGATATTAGTCAAATAGACTTGCGTTTTAAGAACCCCGTATTAAAATGAGGTTCAATTAGTTTTATATGAATAATTCCAACAAAACGAACAGGATAGTAGCAGGAATAGAATTGGGATCCAGCAAAATTGCTACTGTTGTCGCACAAGTACAAACAAACCAGACAACATTGGAATCAACGATTAATGTTGTTGGAGTGGCAGCCTCCGAATCAAAAGGTATTACAAAAGGTCAAATAATAAATATCGAAGAAGCTGTGGAAGCAACAATTTCCTCAGTCGAGGCTGCAGAAAGAATGGCAGGATACAATCTAAACAGTGCTTTTGTTGCCATGGGCGGTGCGCACGTACATTCGCAAAATTCTCACGGTGTTGTTGCAGTATCCGATCCCGACGGTGAAATATCTCATGACGATGTCGATAGGGTGGTAGAAGCGGCAAGTGCAATCAATTTACCTCAAAGCAGAGAAATAATTCATGTTCTTCCTAGAGAATTTGTTGTCGACGGTGAAGTCGGTGTAAAAGAAGCATATGGAATGAATGGTGTACGTTTGGAGGTAAACACTCACATGATCACCTCCTCTTCATCGGCCGTCAAGAACATTAAAAAGGCCATAAATGAAGTGGGAATTGAAATTGAAGAATTGGTTTTTTCCGGATTGGCTGCATCACACTCGACTTTGACGAGCACCGAAAAAGAATTGGGTTGCGTTCTTGTGGATATTGGAGGGGGAACTACTTCAATTGCCGCATTTATTGACGGAGCACTAAGCCATTCTTGTGTTATTCCTATCGGTGCAAAAAATGTAACTAATGATTTGGCCGTTGGTTTAAGACTGAATATTGAATCGGCCGAAAAAATAAAAGTGATGTTGTCGGATGAAGCAAAGAAAAAAGGCCAAACAATACCCGGAGCAGACAGCGATATGGTTGATTTAACCGAATACGGGGCAACTGACAGCAAAAAGATCTCCAAGAAAACTCTTACGGAAGCAATAATGAGACCTAGATTAAACGAAATATTTGCAATGGTAAAGATTGAGCTTGAAAGAGCAGGAATATTAAACAGAATCCCGGCCGGGGTAATTATTACCGGGGGAGGGGCCGAAACAGTAGGTGTAATGGAATCCGCAAAAAGTGTTCTTAAATTGCCCGTAAGAATAGGAAAACCAAAAGGAGTAAGTGGTTTAATAGATGACGTAATTAATCCTGCATTTGCCGTACCCGTTGGGCTACTTGTTTACGGCGCAAAAAGAGAACCTCAAGAAAGAATGGGGTTTTTGCCAAAAGGATTCAAATTGCCAAATGTCGGATTTGCAAATAAAATAATCGATACGATCAAGAATCTTCTGCCTTAGATACTTGTAATTTGCTACTGCCCAATATAATATACGCGTACCAAGAGATATGGGATATGTTAAACCTGATTCTGCCAGAATTGCCAAGATAAAAGTCATTGGTGTAGGTGGCGGTGGTGGCAATGCAATTTCTTCAATGATCGAAGGCAATAGTGTTAACGGTGTAGAATTTATCGCAGTTAATACGGATGCACAAGTACTTCTAGCTAATAAAGCGCCAACAAAAATACAAATTGGAGAAAAACTAACCAAAGGTTTGGGTGCCGGTGGAAATCCTGAAATCGGAACTCTTGCCGCGGAAGAATCAATGGAAAAAATCAAAGAAACCATTATTGATTCGGAGATGATATTCATAACTGCAGGAATGGGTGGGGGAACTGGAACTGGTGCGGCACCTGTAATTGCACGACTTGCGAAGGAAGCGGGGGCGCTTACTGTTGCAATTGTTACAAAACCTTTTGCTTTTGAAGGAACTAGAAGAATGGTTGCCGCCGACGACGGAATAGAAAAATTAAGAGATGAAGTTGATACTTTAATTGTAATTCCAAATCAACGATTAATGGACGTGATTGACAGAAAAATGACTCTTTTGGAGGCATTTAAAGTCGTAGACAATGTTCTTGCTCAAGCGGTTGGTGGAATCGCGGATATCATTACAACCCCTGGTCTTATTAACGTAGACTTTGCCGATGTTAAGGCCATTATGAAGGATGCTGGAACCGCACTTCTTGGCATCGGGTCGGGAGTTGGAGAAAATCGGGCACAAATGGCTGCAAGGGCAGCTGTGTCATCGCCTCTTCTGGATCTTTCTATTGAAGGTGCAAGGGGAGTATTGTTCAATGTTGCCGGTGGATCTGATTTAACAATGTTTGAAGTTGATGAAGCCGCTAGGATAATCTCTGCATCTGCCGATCCGGATGCAAATATTATTTTTGGAGCAGTTGTAAAATCTGATCTTGTCGATCAGGTAAGAATAACAGTAATTGCAACCGGTTTTGATGAAACTAGAGCCAGACTGGCAAGTATAAGTAGACCTATTAACGAAACACCTATTGTTCAGGGTGTTGTAAGCGAGTCACCAAAAGAAGAGACACTTGAGAACAATTACGAAAAAGAAGAAGAAATAGTGGAAGAGCCCTTTTCTCCTCCTGCAACCGAAGTGAATGAGGAAGACGAATTTGGTAAACAATTTGATATACCTGCATTTTTAAGAAAGATTCATTAAACATACATTTTCTTCTCTCTGTGTAGTAAAATTGGTTCAACATGTCTGCATCAAATAAACCTTTTTCTCCGGTAAATCCGAAAGTTAATTTTCCCGAAATGGAGAAACAAATCCTTGAATATTGGAAGGAAAACAAGATATTTGAAAAATATCTTACAAAAAATAACGATTCAGATAAGTATTATTCCTTCTTGGACGGACCGATGACAGCTAATAATCCAATGGGAGTTCATCATGCGTGGGGAAGAACTTATAAAGATCTTTGGCAAAAGTTCAAGAACATGCAGGGCTATAAACAGAGATTTCAAAACGGATATGATTGCCAAGGCTTATGGGTTGAGGTAGAAGTTGAAAAAGAGCTTGGTTTAAGAAGTAAGAAAGATATTGAAAATTTAATACCTGGAGACAAAAAAGCATCAATCGCAAAATTTGTGCAACTATGTAAAGAACGTGTAGAAAAATACTCGCAAATGCAAACACAACAAAGTATCAGACTCGGATACTTTATGGATTGGGACAATTCCTACTACACCTTATCCGAGGAAAATAACTATATGATTTGGCACTTCTTAAAAAAGTGTTATGACAAAGGGTTAATATATCGAGGACACGATTCGGTTCCTTGGTGTCCACGTTGTGGAACGGCTATTTCGCAACATGAAATATTAACGGAAGACTATAAAGAGATATCTCATCAATCGATTTATTTAAAGTATCCGATTAAAGACAGGCAAAACGAATATCTGCTTGTATGGACAACAACTCCATGGACTTTGCCGGGAAATGTTGCCGTAGCCGTTGATAAAGAAAAAGAATATGCCAAGTCTGAAATTGACGGCGACGTTGTTTATCTTCTTCCTTCCGCAGCTGAAAAATTGGGCTTAACAGTAAAAGAAAAAATTAAGGGTGAAAAATTGATAGATCTGAAGTACTACTCTCCGTTTGACGAGTTTGAGAGAATCAAGAATTCGTTCGACGGATACGAACATAGGGTAATTGCCACAGATAATTTAATTTTGCCAGTATCGGAAGAAGAGGGGACTGGTTTAATACATATTGCTCCAGGGTGCGGCTCGGAAGATTTTCAGCTTGGGAAAAAACATCAACTGCCAGTCATTGAACTTATTGACGAAGAAGCTGGTTATTTGGATAAATTGGGTGAGTTTTCCGGACAGAACGCGAAAAAACATCCTGAAATAATTTTGGACTTTATCTCAAATAAAAATCCAAAATACGTATTAAAAATTGTTCCGATTAATCACAGATATCCCGCCTGCTGGAGGTGTAAAAGCGAACTTGTTTGGAGAGTCGTAGACGAATGGTATATCTCCATGGATCCCTTGAGAGAACCGTTAAAAGAAGTAACCAAAAATATTAATTGGATTCCAAAGTTTGGATTAAAAAGAGAAATTGATTGGTTGGACAACATGCACGATTGGCTAATATCAAAAAAGAGATATTGGGGTTTGGCACTTCCGATATGGGAATGTTCATGCGGAAACTTTGAAGTAATAGGAAGCAAAGAAGAACTAAAAGAAAAAGCTGTTGCCGGGTGGGATAAATTTGAAGGAAATACTCCACACAAGCCGTATGTTGATGAAGTAGAAATTAAATGTTCAAAATGTGGGGAAAATATGAAAAGAGTATCCGATGTTGGAAATCCGTGGTTGGATGCAGGAATTGTTTCTTTCTCAACAATAACAAAAGATAATAAACACGAGCCCCTTTATCTTCACAACAAACAAGAGTTTGAAAAATGGTATCCTGCCGATTTCATTACCGAAAGCTTTCCTGGTCAATTCAAAAACTGGTTCTATTCACTTATTGCTATGAGTACGGTTCTTGAAAACAAAGAACCGACAAAAAATATTTTGGGTTTTGGGACTTTGGTGGGAGAGGACGGAAGGCCAATGCATAAAAGCTGGGGTAATTCAATTGAGTTTAACGAAGGTGCAGATAAAATTGGGGTTGATGTAATGCGCTATATGTATGCAAGACAGAATCCCGCGGAAAACATGCTATTCGGATATAAGCTTGCCGATGATACACGAAGAAGATTCCATTTGATTTTATGGAATATTTACAATTTTTTTGTTACCTATGCAAACATTGACGAATGGAACTCAAGTGAAATCGAGGAAGACAAATTAACATTACTTGATAAATGGATCCTAGGAAGAATCGCCGAGCTTCTGGAAAAAGTAACTTCAAAACTTGAAAAATATGATGCCATGAGCGCATCAGCTGCGATAGAAGAATTTGTTTTGGATTTATCCCTATGGTACATCCGAAGATCTCGAGATAGGGTAGGGCCATCAGCGGAACATCTCAATGAAAAAGAGTCATTTTATCAAACAACTAATTATGTCTTGATTACCTTATCAAAAATAATGGCCCCATTTATGCCGTTTATATCTGAAGAAATATTTAGAAACTTGACCAAAGAAGAGTCGGTTCATTTGACCCAGTGGCCAAACGTAAAATATTCAGTTGACTCCGAATTAATAGACAACATGGCGCTTGTAAGAGAAATTGTTGAGAGTGTTCATTCAATTCGAAAAGATAAACAAATTCCTGTAAGAATGCCTCTATCTAAGTTGACGTCAAAAATGCCGAACGAGATAACAGATCCCGAGATTAAGCGATATTTACTGGATGAAGTTAACGTTAAGGAGTGGATTATTGAGAAATCGGACAGTGTTGAGCATATTCTTGATACGAAAATTACTCCCGAACTGGAAGAAGAATCTAAGACAAGGGAACTAATAAGAAAAATTCAGGAGGAGAGAAAAAATCTTGGAATGGATCTTTCCCAGAAAATTATAGTTAAGAACGAATGGATCCCAACCGGAGACAATCTGATTAAGCTGAAAGCTAAAACAGTAGCAGAGAATATCATTGAAGGACAATTCTCAGTCGAGAAAATATAATGCATGTTGTTAAAAGCAAGAAAAAATATGATATCCCGTTACTTGCGGCAATAGCTCTTCTTTTTGTCGTTAGCATTTTTATACTTTATTCGATTGCACCTTATTTATTCCCTTCATATTTTGTCTATTTCGTATTAGGAATATTTATATTTTTTATATTACTTCAGTTTGATTTCGAAGTATTTTCAGTATTTGGTAATTTCTTTTATTGGTTTTCGGTATTTCTATTGGTGTTAACTATCGTTATCGGTCAACTGACCAGGGGTACGGTAAGATGGATACCTATCGGTCCATTGACCATTCAACCTTCTGAGGTGGTGAGACCTCTTCTTTTGGTATTTTTTGCGAATTATCTTGCGAGAGAAAACTTGACTTTGAAAAGAGTAACAAAGGGATTACTGGCTATCTCGTTTCCTCTGTTTTTGATATTGGTTCAACCTTCGTTGGGTGTTACTGTGCTAACGGCAGTTGGAATTTTGGGATGTTTTTTGGCTTCAACTTTAGACAAAAAAAAGATTTTAATTGTTCTTTTGGGCGCAATAGCTCTTGTTCCTGTTGCTTGGTTCCTGCTTCAACCATACCAGAAAGACAGAGTTTTGACATTCCTTGATCCAACAAGAGATCCTTTGGGTAAAGGATACAACACAACCCAATCAATGATTTCCGTTGGGTCAGGACAATTTATCGGAAGAGGCTTGGGTAAGGGTGTTCAAACCCAATTGTCTTTTCTTCCCGAAAGACATACGGATTTCGTTTTTGCTTCAATCTCAGAAGAGTTGGGTTTTGTGGGTTCAATTTTTACCTTAGGGATAATATTCTTTATCCTTTGGAGAATATCTTCGTACATTCCTCAGGCGATGGGTTTAGCCTCAAGAATGTATCTTTCGGGGTTTCTTTTTATGATGTTTGCTCAGGTTGTCGTGCATATAGGTATGAATATGGGATTGCTCCCTATTACGGGTGTTCCTTTACCGCTCGTTTCCTGGGGAGGTTCGTCCTTTATCGCGACTCTAACCGGATTGGCTTTTGCGATGAGAGCAAAAAGAGAAACATCCGCTTGAGTTTGAGCCTCCAAAAAGATAAAATACTAGCTTAGATATGAAATATGCAGTAATCCGTGTCAACGGAAGACAATATAAAGTTGAAGAAAAAGAAGAGGTTTTGGTTGATTTTGCTGGAAAAAAGGAAATCAAACCAGAAGCCCTATTGATTTCTGAAGAAGGAAAAGTCGAGATAGGTAAACCAGTTCTTGAAAAGGCCAAAATTGAGTTTAAAGTTTTGGCTGAGGCTGAAAAAGGAACAAAAATTGACGTACTCAAATACAAATCAAAGTCGAGATACAAGAAACACACTGGTTTCAGACCGGTCTTCACACGAATACTGATAGAGAAAATCTCTATCTAAATATATCAATATATAAACTAATATTCTCTTGACAGCTGTGAAAACATCGTATAAACTTTTCCCAACATGTCAAAGAAAAAAGCTGGAGGAGGAAAAGCTTCACAACACGTAAGTCCTGAAGGAAAAAGATTAGGACCAAAAGTAAACGACGGTGAAAAAGTAAAACCCGGGATGGTTCTTGTTAGACAGCATGGACTTACATTCGGACTTGGAAACGGTGTCGCTCGTGGAAAAGACTTCACAATCTACGCAATCGTGGAGGGTGTAGTCAAATTTGGAAAAAGACTGGGTAAGAAAATCGTATCGGTAAAATAAAATGGCTGAAGAAGTAATTCAAATAGAGATAAACGAACTTCAAACAAATCCTCTACAGCCGCGTGGAGTGATAACACCAGAAAGTTTGGTTGACTTAGTGGATTCGATCAGAGAACACGGAATATTGGAACCACTTGTTGTTGCAAAAACTCCAGCAGGATTTCAGA
The DNA here is from genome assembly GCA_964617045.1 of uncultured Gammaproteobacteria bacterium. Classification (GTDB taxonomy): domain Bacteria; phylum Patescibacteriota; class Microgenomatia; order UBA8517; family UBA8517; genus CAZTVZ01. The sequence continues at coordinate 21,305 of CAZTVZ010000006.1, forward strand.
TTATCGCAGGCGAAAGAAGGTGGAGAGCCTCACGACTTGCAGGTCTAACTCATGTCCCCGCAATAATCAGAGAAACATCTCCGAAGGGGATGTTGGAAATGGCTCTTGTCGAAAACGTTCAAAGAGTTGATCTAAACGCACTAGACAGGGCAAAGGGGTTTGAAAGATTGATGAATGAATTCGGTCTTACAACATCAGAAATTGCTGTCAGAATCGGAAAATCGGTTGCCTATGTAAGTAATTCAATAAGACTTCTTTCCTTACCAGATGCACTAAAAGATGGTTTGTTGTCTGGGCTTATATCCGAAGGTCATGCAAGAGCACTAGCAGCAATTGATGATCAGCAATTAATGGTCGAGGCCTACAAAATCATTCTGAGAGAATCCGGCTCGGTAAGAAGAGCAGAAGAGCTTGCAAGGAGAATGAAAGCCAAGTCAAATCAATCGATAGATAGAGTAGGTGTAAGAAAAGATAACCTGCATATTATTAATGCCGAAACAGATCAAATGCAGGCCAAACTTCTGGATGTTTTTAGTTCCGACGAGGAAGACAAAAAGAAAACCGCAGTAAAATTGATCCGATCAAGAAGAGAAACAAAAATTACCTTTACATTTAAAGGTGGTCTTGAGGAAACAGAGGAAAAACTTCAAAAACTATATAAATCTCTCGCTGAATAATTAGTACTTTGGGGAAGGTACTGCACCAGCCTTGTTAATCGGCCAATACCTAAACCAAGCTTTTCCCTTTATGCTTTCAAAAGGAATTGCTCCGAAGTATCTCGAATCAGAAGAATTAGGCCTATTATCACCTGAAACAAAGTAGTTTCCTTCAGGAACAATATAATTTTGACCTTCTTGCAAAAAATAAGCTCCCAAAGTTGAAGTGTCCTTTGGAATATAAGACTCTTCGAGAATTTTTCCATTAATATAATACTTACCACCCCTAATACTAACCTCATCTCCCGGAAGTCCGATTACCCTTTTGATGTAGTCTTTGTCCTGATTTGGTGCAGGTGCTTCAAATACAACAACATCTCCTCTTTGAGGCAATTTTTTAAGAAGTTTATATTCAACTTTTTGAGTCAATAGATATTCGCCATTATGGAAGTTGGGTTCCATGCTTCTACCGTCAATTTTGTGAGGTTGAAGAATAAGCAAATAGACGACAAGGAAAAAGCCAAAAGCAAGAACAACTACCTCAATTAAATCCAAAAAAAACGATCCCAAACGCCTGAACATATCTAATTATAGTTACTTTTTGTACAACTGAACAACCCCCAACGAAGATGTAAAAAGTTGTTAAAAAAGCGATTCTTATGTAAACTTGCAGTTATCAAGGAGTCGTGGCTCAGTGGTAGAGCGCTTCGTTCACATCGAAGAGGCCGAAGGTTCAAATCCTTCCGACTCCACTAGTTAATGAATATACTATTTGTCTCCAGATTATTTAAACCTCACATTGGAGGCGTTGAAACACATTTAAACCACCTTTCAAACGAACTCCTTAAAATGGGACACAATGTTAATGTGTTAACAACACGATTTCAAAAAGAGTTAGATAAAAATGAGTTGATTGGTGAAATTCATGTTTCTCGAATAGAATACCCGAAAATGAAAATTATTGGACTCTTGTATATATGGATATGGGTGATAAAAAATATAAAATGTTTTGAAAAATATGATGTGATTCATTGTCATGATGTAATAATTTGGCTGTTACCTTTGAAGATATTAAAACCAAAAACCAAACTGTTCTTAACATTTCATGGTTATGAAGGATATCCTTTAAAAAAAAGAGAAATATTTATTCATAGATTTTCGAATAAACTTTCAAGTGGAACAATAGCAATCGGAAAATGTATCGATAAATGGTATGGAACATCTTCTGATATTGTTTCAACAGGTGCAGTGGATAAGTCATTGTTTAAGAAAAATAATTCAAAAATTTTGTATCCATATTTGTTTTCCGGAAGGTTGCACGATACAACCTCGGTTGAACAATACTTGAATAAAAGTATTAAAAATAAAATAATATTTGTTGGAGATGGTCCATTAAGGAATAGATGCAAAGAGTATGGTATCGTTACGGGAATGGTTAGTAATCCGATACATTTCTACAAAAAAGCAAAGGTTATTCTTGCATCAAGGTACCTTTCAATATTAGAAGCAATAGCAATGGACAAGCCTGTATATGCAATATATGACAATCCTCTTAAAAAGGATTATTTAATGATGACTCCGTTTGCAAAGCATATTCGAATTGGAAAAAGATTTGATAAATATACAACCTATAAATATCCAAAGGAGTTAAAAGAATGGATAAAAAAGCAAACCTGGGAAAAAATGGCCCAGGATTATATTAAATTGTGGAATAAATGAAAATTTCTGTTTGTTTAACTATTTATAATGAGGAAAGATCTATCGCTCGAACGATCGAGACGATATTGCAGCAAACTAAATCTCCAAATGAAATCGTAATCGTTGATGGAGGTTCGGTTGACGGAACTGTTGATATAATCCGACATTATCAGAAGAAAGATAGGCGTATTAAGTTGTTAACATGTAAGTGTTCACGATCAAAGGGGAGGAATCTTACTGTTGAATTATCATCTAATGAAATTATTGCAATGACTGATGCCGGATGTATGCCGAACAGAGATTGGTTGGAAAAATTAACCAGTCCATTTAAAAATACCGATGTCGACATGGTTGCGGGGTTTTATGAAATGACAGGAAACACCAACTTCCAAAAAGCTGCCGCCGTATTTTTGGGTGTTACTCCAAGAAAATTTGATATTAATTTTCTTCCTTCAACAAGATCTGTCGCTTTCAAAAAAACGTTGTGGGAAGAGGTGGGAGGATTTCCGGAAGCTTTAACCGATACTGCTGAAGATACGGTGTTTAATGAAAAAGTAGTTAAATCGGGTGCTAAAATTGCACGCGTGAAATCTGCGGTAGTGGAGTGGGGGATGCCTGATGAACTAAATGAGGTATTACTCAAAATGTTCCATTATGCAAAAGGAGACGCGAAATCGGGGATATGGTTCAGCAGGGTAAAAGGAATAACGTCGCACAATATATTAATTATCTCTCACTTTGCCAGATACATTTTGCTTATTGGATCAATTGTTTTGGCCATTGTTGGATTATTTTCACCTTTAATTCCAATTTTATTACTTGGGTTGTATACATACTGGGCTTTCAGAAAAGTATTTATTGAAACAGGGAATGTCATTTCTTCGCTGTATGGAATTGTTATACAATATACTTCCGATTTTGCTGTAATGGCAGGATTCCTTGCAGGGATATAGTAAGGAAATATTCAGTTATTGGTTGAGTTTGGATTTTAGTTTACGGGTGATTTTATGACCAAAGAAAACAAAAGATCCACCAAACCAAAGGAGGAGGGCATTTATAGCCCCACCAATAGATTCTGGTTCACTTAAAACCGCCAAGACAATAATAGCGGAAATAAGAAACCAGAGAAAATAGATTAGATACCAGATTTTCATTTTAGTTTCATTTTACAACATATTGTCAATGGCAGACGAAAAAATATACAGTACACCAACAAGAGCCGATGCTATTAAAAGCGATTGGTCTTCTTTAATTGCCCCAACAGGAAGCAATTTTGGTGAAAGATGGCTTACCTCGCTGGGTGGTCTTGCCGGTATTGCAGGGACAGTGGGGTCTGCTTTATCAAATCCAGTAGCTTTTACCCAATCCTTAAGCAAACCATACACAACAACAGGTGTATCAGAATTTTTAAGAGCACCAAATGCTTATGCTTCTGAAGTTACCGACTTTTCTAATCTACAAACACCAAACACAAGCGTATTGGGAAAAAATACTTCCACTAACCCAACAAACACAACAAGAAACTCATCTAACTCCTTATCAAATTTGACATTCTGGCGTATACTATTATCAGTCTGTGAGACGCCAGAGATAATCTCTCCTGCTGGCGGCGATTGCATCAGAGATGAGGGGGTGGGAGTCCCTCCTCCGGACTTCAAATAAACCGCTTTTGCGGTTTTTTTGATGTTTTCAGGATAATTCTTACTATTAGTCAAAAAGGATGTTACGACCTGTTGGTCTTTTTTATTCAAAGTTCCTACAATATTTGTGAAGTCATTTTCTATTTTTCTAAAGAAATTTAATTTTGCTTTAATCGGAAGCTGATAGATTTCATCCGGAATATTTAATGTTTTAACAAAATCAAATAACTTACCCCTATCTATTTCGGGGTGTTTTACCGAAATATGGTCAAAGAATGCTTTCTTAACAACTATATCTTTA
>CAZTVZ010000007.1:0-13159 GCA_964617045.1 uncultured Gammaproteobacteria bacterium
GCTCCGGAACCGGTTGTCGAAAGAGTAAAGGTGCTGAGTGCGATATCGGTTGATGCGTCAAGAACAAGTGAATTGGAAAGCTCCGTAAAATTGAGGGCATTATTCGCAACCATCACATTTCCTGCCGTGACGGTGAAATCACTGCCGAAAGAAGCGATACCTTTATTAGTATCTGTTGCATCTTCGCCTGCTATGGTTATGGTTCCACTGGACTCGGAAGTGTCTATCCCTTCGCCTCCGACGATACTTAATGTATCTCCCAAAGATACTGCGGAGGAGCCTGAATCGCCGCTCACTGTTATTGAAGAATTGGCAAGTTCACTATTTAGAACGCACCCTGTACAAGTAAGCCCGGTTGCTTCAATGGTGCCTGTTCCCGATGTGGAAAGAGAAGCACCGGTTCCGACAACCATAGCCGCACCCGTATTGGTTCCCGATGTTAGAGAAGCAAAATCACTCGATCCTCCCGAACCCACCGGGTTCCAAGTCGAACCGTCATATACATATACGGTATTATCAGAAGTGTTATAGATGACTGATCCTTCTCCTGCAGAACCTGGAGTTGATGAAAAATTGCCCAGTTGGAGGATTCCTCCCAAATCCAAACTTCCGCTCATTGTTACATTTCCTGCGAACCGGGCATTGCCATTGGTTATGTTAAGCGCGTATGAATCGGAAGTTCCTCCCGTTCTGCTTAAAACCAAAGTATCGTATCCGGAAGCAGTATGTCCAACCTCATTTAGATTAAGTGTCGCCGAATCTGTTGCGGCGGTAACACCTGTTTTTGTAAGACCGAAATAATCGGAAGCAGTTTGAGAAAGGTTAAATATTCCCGAGCCTGACAATCCAGAGATATTGGTCAGTTTTCCCAGATTGGTGATTCTTTCAACTCCTCCGACTTTTAATCCGCCCCCGAAATCCATTGAACCGGCCATGTATGTGTTGCCTTGAGCATCAACACTGAATTTGGTGGAAGGTGTAGAACCACTTTGCAGTTTTATCAAATAGTACCCGGTAGAATTATTGGCTACTATTCCGGAATAGAGAGCGCCGCTGTTTAAATTACTGTTTGTTGCATTAATCATATTTCCAGAATTTCCTTCAGTAATAATATTGAGAGTGCCGGATCCGTCAGGATTAATTGTTATGTCACCGTCGGATGCGGTGGGGGAAGCAATGGTGACCGCTTTGCCTTCAATTAATAGAGTGCCGGTTTTGCCTTTAACCGCGGGATTGTCCGATGCAATCATGAGAGATCCGTCAGAGCCTATTACCGGAATACTACCGGGAGTTGCTTCAACCTTGGGGTAATATCCTTGCAAGTTGGATGCCACGTTTGCTGTTGAAACCTGAATACGTTCGGACAACTCACCCTGAACCGTAACGGGAGCTATAAATAGTGTTTTATTTTCAAAGAAATATTCGGTTGGGACATTCTCTATTACCGTGCTCACTGATCCATTTCCGGAAGGAGTAACTTGTTGAGGTTGAGTCGTAAATATTGCTTCAGGCGAGTTTGAGCTTGAATATACTTTAAATGATACAGTTTGTGGTGTTGTGATAGGTTGGCCGTTAACGTCTCTTAAGTTTAAATCTGCAAATATTTTATAAGCCGAAGCAACAATTGCAGAGCTTTTCGTGCCTGAGTTGTCACTTACCACGGATGTATCCTCGCTTGCTGAAGGGAATTCGAAGGGAATAGGGAGCTTGACCTTGCCCAAGAGCAGAAAAATAATGACCAACAAGGCTAAAGTCATTCCGCCGGTAAAGATATACGGTCCGTAACCTTTCTTTTTTGGTTCGTTTGAAGCTACCGCTGGCGCCATATCGGGCATGGCTGGAGGATAATAAGTGGGAATATTGGCAGAGGATTGAGCCTGCTGAGGATATGGGTTTTCCGAAATATGGCCTTGATCTTGAGCCCAATTGAAGAACTTTTTGAGGCTGGCAGCTTTTCTTTTAGCAGTAGAAGGCGATGAATTGGCTTCCAGCTCCGCTTGATAGGCAGAAATCATGTCCGGCGTTATTTTCGGCAGGTTGTCCATTAATTTGCTGCGCTCCTTTCATTAACCCAAGAAATAAAATGCTTAACATCCGCTAAATAATTTTTAATTGTGTTTTTTGATGCCCTTTCTTTTTCCAGATGTTTTTCAAATTTGGTAATCAACGGATCAACAGATTTTGCTGGCGAAGATAGACCCGTTCCGGAAAGTCCATTCATAAAATCGAAATCAATAATTTGGGTGGAAACAAGAAACTTGGACAAATTTCTTAATGTCGACAGTCTTCTATTGACGGTTTGGTTGGGGGATAAATTGTCTAACAAGTATTTTCGGTATTCTCTTCCAACTTCTTGATTGAAAAGGGGAACACAATCGGTAAGACTTTCTGCAAATACGCCATAAGACTTTGCTTTTAAGATAATCCAAGACGAAAAATGATTTAAGTCAGATTTGTAATTTTTTAAAGAAATTGGAGATATATTTAAATCCTCTAGATATCTGATAAATTCTAACGAAATTCTGTCTAACTCTTTTGTTTTTGTCATCTCAATAAATTAAGGCTAAATTATACTAATTATATTTGTTATACCATTATTAATAATAAGAGAGATGGTGTCAATAGCCTTAAAGAACCGTGTAAACAATATTTTTATCTAAATGTTTCACATAAGCTAATAATTTATTTACCGCAAAAGATTTAATGACCCATGTATATCAAAAGCATACAGCACGATATCCCATATCTAATATGGACACCATAAATGAAGCTAAATACTAGGCACAAGATTAATAAGTGCGGAAAACCGCGGAAAATATATTTAATATATTAACAATGCGGAAAACGAGGCTAAATATTGCCATTTCTTGATTACATTGATTATTCCTGTGATTTGTTGTGTTTATGGCAGAAGAGAACTGTGAGTGCTACATGTCATCTTGTTTTATTCTTCCCGATATTACGAACAATTTGCTTTTTTGCCTTACATTAGTTGCTGGGTAACCAGTAATCAATATCTAGATCCAGAATTTTTGACCCTGAACACTTTGATATATATAGGTACATAAAATTTGTCTGCTACAGTTTTTACTTTTGTACATAAAATCATTTTATTGAATACGGAATATGTAGAAATATTTAGTTTTTGCTTAATATTATTCAAATTTGTCATATAATAGTCATATGTCTAGTGTAAAGAGATACGATTCAAAGGTCGTTGAGAGCAAGTGGCAGAAGGAGTGGGAAAAGGCGGGTATCTATTCTCCCGACACTGAAAACGATCCTGATCCATATTTCAACTTATGGATGTTTCCATATCCTTCTGCTGAAGGTCTTCATGCTGGGCACGCGTTTTCTTCTACGGGAAGCGATATCTATGGAAGGTATCAAAGAATGAACGGAAAGAACGTCTTGCAACCTATTGGATATGATTCGTTTGGAATACATTCCGAAAATTACGCAATCAAGATTGGTGAACAGCCTCAGACTATGCTTGAAAGAACCACCAAGCATTATGAAGATCAATTAAGAAAGCTTGGTCATGGTTACGATTGGACAAGAACCGTCACAACCTCAAACGAAGACTATTACAAATGGACACAATGGTTGTTTATAACCTTATTTAAAGCCGGTTTGGCCAGAAGAGCTGTGTCAAAAGTTAATTGGTGTCCTTCTTGTATGACCGTTCTTGCCGACGAGCAGGTAGTTGAGGGTAAATGTGAGAGATGTGCAAGCATAGTAGAGAAGAAAGATTTGACCCAGTGGTTTGTTAGGATAACCGATTACGCACAAAAACTCCTTTCCAATCTCGATAATATCGATTGGCCTGAGAGAATTAAAACAATCCAAAGGAATTGGATTGGGAAATCCGAAGGTGCAAAGATCTCTTTTAAAGTTAAAGACTCGGATGAATCAATGGAAGTGTTTACTACGAGGCCGGACACATTAAATGGAGCCACGTTCGTTGTGGTTTCACCCGATTCACAATGGATAGAGAAGTTGGTCACACAAGACGAGAAGGATAAAGTAACAGAATATATCAATAGTATCCAAAATAAATCACCAGAGGATCATTCAAAAGAAAAATCCGGGGTATTTACCGGCTCATATGTTACCAACCCTCTTAACGGTAAGGATATTCCTGTTTGGATAGCCAATTATGTTGTAAGCACATACGGATCGGGAGTAGTCATGGGAGTTCCTGCACATGACGAGAGAGATAGAGAGTTTGCAGAAACATTCGGGATCGAGATATTAAATCTGGAACCGGACAAAGCCATTTGGGACAAGCTTGAAGATTCCGGGTGGGGTAATAAATACACAAATTTCCACTTGAGAGATTGGTTGATATCAAGGCAAAGATATTGGGGGCCTCCTATCCCGATGATTTATTGTGAAGAGTGCGCAAACAAGAAAATCAGTTATTTTGATGAGAATGAGCCGAAGATAAGAAAAGATCAAAGTGATTGGGATCATCATGGATGGTGGCCTGTTGACGAAAAAGAATTGCCTATCAAGCTTCCGTTTATTACCGACTACAAACCTTCGGGTGAGGGAAGAGGTCCTTTATCAAATCATCCGGAGTTTTACGAAACAACATGTCCACATTGTGGTGCAAAAGCAAAAAGAGAAACAGATGTGTCGGATACTTTCCTGGACAGTTCTTGGTACTACCTGAGATACCCTTCGGTACGCGCTGTAGACGCAAATGAAGTCCCTTTCAATAAAGAGATAACCAAGAAGTGGTTGCCGGTTTCTTTCTACTTTGGTGGTGCGGAACATGCGGTTTTACATTTGATGTATTCAAGATTTGTTTCCCTTGCCTTAACGGATTTGGGAATCATATCGTTTGGAGAGCCTTTCCCTAGATTCTTTGCTCACGGACTTATGATCAAAGACGGAGCCAAGATGAGCAAGAGCAGGGGTAACGTTGTTAATCCTGACGAATATATAGAAAAATTTGGAGCAGATGCTTTAAGGTTGTATCTGATGTTTATGGGACCGATTGATGGGTATCCAGATTTTAGAGATACGGGGATAGAAGGAATGAAGAGGTTTGTAGACAGGCTTTATAGATTCCTATCCGGAAACGAAAGCTACGAACTCGTCGACAACAACGAAGAGATTGTTACTACTAAACTACATCAAACTATAAAGAAAGTTACCGAAGACATAGAACACTATCGTTACAACACCGCCATTGCGGCAATAATGGAACTTGTTAATACTGTTGAGGAATACAAAAAGGATGGAGGAGAAATAAATGAGAGTATTAAACAGGTTAGAGAAGTGCTTACACAATTGATCGCTCCTTTTGCGCCTCACTTGGCGGAAGAAATATGGGTAGATGTTCTCAAGAGAGAGTTCTCGGTCCATCATTCAACCTGGCCAAAATATGATGAAAATATGGCTAAAGAGAAGGAAATAACGATACCTGTTCAAGTTAACGGAAAGTTAAGAGCCCAGATGATAGTATCCGTCGAAGATTCTAAGAATCAGAAAATTGTCGAGGAGAATGCAAAAAATGATACAAAAGTTAACGTATGGATACAGAAAGGTACTATTAAAAAAGTTGTTTTTGTTCCCGGTAAACTAATCAATTTCGTAGTGGCCTAATTATTTACTTCCATGCCATCAGAAGAAACAGTTGAGGAGTTTCTTTATAAATATAGATTTTTTCTTTTCTTCATTCTTATCGGAATAATTTTAATTGGCTTGGGGTTTTCCAATCTTCGTCAAAAAGAACAAACAGAAAAGGTGGAAGTTCTTTCTGCTACGGCAAAAGATATTGTTGTCGAAATATCTGGAGAGATAATTAACCCCGGTGTATATAAACTTCCAGACGATTCGAGAATTGATGATCTGCTTATCATTGGCGGGGGATTAACTATTGACGCGGACAGGGATTATGTAGAGAAAAACATCAATAGAGCAGAGAAATTAATCGATGGTAAAAAGTATTATATTCCCGCAGTTGGTTGGCAGAATGATGAAGAGATTGCTAAGAAAATAGCTGGGTATCAAACTATATCATCGGTTTCTGGGACCCAAAACGGAGGTCTAATTGGTATAAACAGTGCCAGCCTTACAGAGTTGGATACACTACCCGGAATTGGCCAAAAATACGGGACAAGTATCATTGAACACCGACCTTACTCAAACACTGAAGAACTGGTTTCAAAAGGTGCTATTCCTAAAAGTGTCTTTGAAAAAATAAAAAATAATATTTCAACCAATTAACAAATATTCTTGAGAAAATACACTCTTCCTCTAATCATTTTGTTTGCTGTTTATAGAGTTTTAACCTACAAATCTGGTTATCAAGACGGGGTCGAAAATGTTATCGAAGAAACAATTAACAGGGAACCGTATGTCGGAGAAAGTTATCAAATTGTTAACGTCAAAAATATAAAAATATTTTTACCAAATAATATTGATGTATCTTATGGAGACAAAATTAAAATTAAAGGAGTATTGTCGGATGGGGTAGTAAAAAGTCCGACGGTAATTGAAATAAAAGAAAATAGAATAGTTTTTTCAAAAGAAAGAAAAGAAATAATAGAATTTATTAAAAGAACGCTACCCGAGCCGCACTCTTCATTAATTTCGGGTGTTGTTTTGGGTTCAAAGTCAAGAATTCCGGAAGATTTTCTGACAAATATTAGAAATACTGGTGTTGCCCATGTCGTTGTGGCCTCGGGAATGAACGTTAGCCTTGTCGTCTCTGTGGTAATGGGGATTATGTTGTTGTTTCTACCCAGGAGAAAGGCAATTCTAGCCGTATATATGTTTATTATGCTTTATACCTCTCTTTCAGGCTTTGATCCTCCGATTGTTAGGGCTGCTATCATGGCCGGAGTCACATATTTGGGGCAAGTGTTTGGTAGGGTGGTATCGACTTTGCGTGTACTACTATTAACTATTGTGATTATGATAATCATATTTCCATACTGGTTAATGGATATTGGATTTATCTTGTCTTTTATTGCCACGTTATCCCTGGTTCTGTTCGAAAAGCGAATTAAGAAAATCATTTTCTTTGTTCCGGGAGTATTTAAGGAAAGTATGTCGACAACATTAGCGGCCCAGATCGGAGTTACTCCGATATTGTATGTTACCTTTGATAGTATTTATATACTGTCACCGATTGTAAACGTATTGGTTCTTTGGACTATTCCTTTAATTACCATCTTGGGAATGTTGGCATCTTTACTTTTTTATGTAGTACCAACCTTTGCCAAGCTCTTGCTATATATGGCATATCCTCTTACTCTATGGTTTGTTGAAACAGTGAACATATTTGCCAAATGAAGTTAACTAAATATATATTTCTTCTTTTGATACTGATAGCTTTTGCCGTATGGACTTTGGCCTTTACAGGAGTACGTGACGACAAGCTGCATATTATCGCTTGTGATGTTGGACAAGGAGACGCAATTCTTGTAATTCAGGAAAATTATCAATTATTAATCGATGGAGGTCCCAACGATAGTGTTATTGCTTGTCTTGATAGGTATATTCCGATAGATGATAGGGTATTGGAGGCTGTTGTGCTTACACATCCTGATAAAGATCATTATGGAGGATTAGATTCGGTGCTTGATCACTATAAAGTGGAAACGTTTATCTATTCCGGCCTCGAAAGTAGCAGTGATAGTTATCAAGTGCTAAAGAATGCCCTGGGGGGTATGGTCGATAGTGTCATGCCCGTATCAAGTGGTCAGGTACTCAGGTTGGGTTTGATATATTTAGATATATACAACCCCCAGAGAAGTAATACTGAAGATAACGTGCTTGGTATTCAGGATAAAGATGCGGATAAAAATGAGTATTCAGTGGTTATTAATCTACGCTTCGGTGAGTTCGATGCTTTGCTTACGGGAGACCTGTCTCCGGATGCGGGAAAAAAGATGGTTGACAATAATAATCTCCCGGATGTTGAATATATCAAAGTATCTCACCATGGATCCAAGAACGGATTGGACGAATTTTTGCTTTCGAAAGTAAAACCAGAGATAGCAGTTATATCTGTTGGTAAAAATTCGTACGGACATCCTCATCCTGAGGTCCTTGATCTGTTATCCAGATATGCCATTGAGACCTTTAGAACCGATATCCACGGAGATATTGAAGTAATATCGGATGGAAATATATGGTGGGTTGAGGGTAGGAAAAAATGATAATATAAACATATGTTGCAAGAGATACGAAAATATTTGGAAAAATATGCCGGAAAAGAAGACTTTTTGGTTGAATATCCAAAAAATAATAATTACGGAGACATTTCTTCAAATATCGCTCTGGTTCTTTCCAAAAAAGAGGCCAGGTCCGCGATGGATTGCGCAGGAGAGCTGAAAGAAAAGATTGAAAAGAATATCCCCGAATACCTGGATAAGGTTGAGATAGCCGAACCGGGATTTTTGAACTTCTATTTTAACGAGAAATATTACAAAGACGAGCTTGAAAAGATTCTGATACAGAAAGATAAATATGCCACAAGTGATGTTGGGATAGGAAAAACGATGATTATTGACTATTCGTCACCCAATATTGCCAAAAGATTCGGGATAGGACACTTAAGATCTACGGTTATCGGTCAGGCTTTGTACAACTTATATAAACATATTGGCTACAAGGTTATCGGAGACAACCATCTTGGAGATTGGGGAACTCAATTTGGTACATTACTCTATCAAGTTAACAAAAAAGGCTTAAAAGAAACGGATTTAAGCATAGAGAAACTGGAAGAGTTGTATATCGAGTTCAATGAAGAAGCCAAAAACGACGAAAAACTTTGGGACGAAGCCAGAAGCTGGTTTAAAAAACTGGAAGAAGGAGACACGGAAGTCAAAAAAATGTGGAAAGCGATGGTTGACCTTTCTCTTGCCGAATTTGAACGGGTATATGAGAGTCTGGGTATTCATATCGATAAAGCATACGGAGAAAGCTTTTACGAAGATTACATGCCCCAAGTGATGAAGCTGATGAGAGAAAAAGGGTTTGTTAAAAAATCGGAAGGGGCAGAAATAGTGGAATTCAAAGACATGCCTCCAGCAATGCTTACCAAAAGTGACGGTGCAACCACCTATTTCACCAGAGACCTTGCGACAATCCACTTCAGGATAGGTTCATGGAACCCCGATTTGTTCATATATGAGGTTGGAAACGAACAAACGCTTCATTTTAGACAAGTTTTTGAGGCTGCCAGGATGTTGGGATGGGACAAAGAATATATTCATATCGGCCACGGACTTTACCGCTGGGAGCACGGAAAGATGTCTACTCGCGAAGGTAATGCCATAAAACTAGATGAAGTGCTCGATAAAGCAATTGAAAAAGCAAAGGAAATAATAGAAAAAAGCGAAACGTCACGAGGATTATCCGACAAGGAAATGGAATCCGTAGCCAAAGATGTCGGAATAGGAGCCGTTAAGTATTTTGATCTTACTCACCATCCAAAGAGCGATATAATTTTTGACTGGAACAAGATTTTTATGCTGGAAGGCAACTCTGCTCCATATCTTCAATATACCGTGGCCAGGATTAACTCCTTGATAGGAAAAACTCAGGAAAAAGAGCCGGAAATTGAAAAGATAAGCTTAAACAAGGATTCTATCGAAATAATGCGTCTTTTATCCCGATTTGAAGGGATTGTTATTAACGCCGCCAGAAATTACTCACCCAACTTGGTGGCTAATTATTTGTTTGAGGTGGCTCAAAAATACAATTATTATTATAACGAGCACAAAATAATCGGTTCCGAAGAGGAAGATTTGGGAATTTTACTTTCCAAATCTGTAAAAATAGTTCTTTCCTCCGGATTGTACATATTGGGAATCAACACTCCGGAAAAAATGTAATCTTCTTACCAGATTGCCCACCAGAATAGTTTTTGGATTCCTTCCGTAGGTGTTTCGCTGACATTAATGGTAAAGCCTGTCTTGGATACATCTGTAACCCATGCTTGAGTTTTATAGGAAGGAGAAACGAGGACTGCACTTGGAGTTGAATCCCATGTTTTCTCAATCCTTATGGTTTCTTGAGCAGGAAGAATGTCAACTGCACCTCTGGCTTCTTCTGTTCCTTTAATTGTTTTTGTTTCAATCCCGTCAAACACTGCCGAACCGGATGCGTCTACGGATGCTACAATTGCACCTTCCGCATTTTGAAGCTCAAGAAGTTTTTGCTCCGGTGTTTGTGCTTGAAGTCCCAAGACATTGGCTTCTATTTTACCCGCGACATTAAGATTTCCAAGAATCGTCATGTTTCCGTCTGTATCGATGGTTACTTTTCCAGCCATTATTTCAACAGGAGCCATGGCTAAAGATTGAAGGGCAAGCGGTCTTGCAATCGTATCTATAGAGTTAACCGATTCATCAAGTGTGGAGGATGAGATGACCATATCGTTACCGAGTGTGATAGTGTTTGTTATTGATATTGAAGTGGTTGCCAATGTTTCCGTGACAAACAATCTGCTAACCGTTAGCTCCTCCGAACTCATGCTTTCGCTTGCCGTATTTACGTCGGTTACCGTTGAATCATTGATTACTTGTTGATCACTTTCCGCTTGGGCAAGCAAGGCTTCAATTTCTTCTCTGGTCATGGTGTTGCCTCCGATAATTTCGTCTGCAACTATTCTTGTTGCGGTCAGTTCACCTGAGAATGAAGCATTTCCTTCAACGTCGATTAATGCAACTTCTTCACCCAAGGCATTTTCGACAGATAACTTGCCGGAATCCGTTGCAATATTTCCAATTTGAATAGTAACATCGGTTTCCTCGGCAAGGGGCGAAATTACAGATGTTTGGATGTTGGGTGAAACAAGTCCCGAAGTAACAAGAAGGTTGTCAATTGTTCCTTGGAATGCAACAAAACCCTCGGTCATTATATCTTTTGCATCCAAAGCTCCTACTTTGATGTTGGCCGCAATTAGATTTGCGATAGCTTCAAATCCCGCAACAACAGTACCGTTTTCATTCTTTAACTGGTAACCATTGGCTACTTCTTCGAATTCATATTGGCTAAAATCGGCGACAGGATCTGGAGTAAGCTCTCCGTTCCCAGACAGTTCGTTGTCGTCAAGCAAAAATCCGGTAGATTCCGGGTTGTCGTTGTAATTGCTCCAAAGTGCGTGATCAAATCTGGGAGCGGTCAAACGGTATGAGATTTGTGTTGGAATAGACGAATAAACTGTCATTCTGTAATTGTCCGGATCTATTTCATACCAGGTTCTTGTATTGGCGGCGGGAGAGAGCAGAACAATCAATTTGTCTATGTTGTTTTGTATGTCAACGGTTTTACCGAACAGCCACATGTCGGATCCTCTTTCCGCTTGGGTAAAATCAACAGTGTGTGCATATCCGATTCCGGGAATATAGTTGTCGGTTCTTATCAGTCCGGTAGTTTCTTCTTTAACTCCGGTCATGGCAGTCATATAAGTAGCATATTTTGTACCTCCGATATTATAGACAGGGTCGATGGTTCCGACGTCAACCTTACCCGTACCTCCACCGACCGTAAACATTGTTCCCGATCCGCTTATGGATACATTGCCGTTGTTTTGAATTCTGAACTTGGTTACTCCACCTGCCGAGGCGGTAAACAAATCTCCCGCTTTGGCATTGTTTACGATCAATGCGGCTTTGCCTACATTTGCGGTATTGTCGACATTCCAGGTCCCGGCGGAAAGAGTATGTTGTATTTCTGCGGTAGTCGAACAATCTGATCCTCCGGCGGTACAGAAGAGGATTGTTGCGGTTCCTTGCGGGTTATATACGTTTCCTCCGTCCAAATATAATCCGCCGTCAAGCTCAAGGTCTCCGGAAACCAACACATCGGATGCGGCCGAAACCTGACCTGAATGTCCTGTCGTGTTGGTACCAAATCTCGAATAGGCAACTGTTGTAGTGCCACCAACCTGAAGTGCATCGGATACCATTAGTCTGCCGGTCGTACCCTGATCCTCAATTCTAATTAGATCGTTTCCGTCTGCGTCCTCATATGTCAGTTGTCCTGTTGTATTACTGAATGCTCTTACGCCGTCGTACAGTACGAAATTGGCACCTACATTTAATGCATTTACTATCTCTGCTGCTGATGCGTCTAGTGCGTCTACGATACCACCTGAAATTCCACCCGAGTTTGTAATCAAAATTGCATTATCTACAAGAGTAGAACCCGTTGCGGATGTATCTGCATTGTCAAGAAGAAGCAGTGCTTCTGTGTTAACGTCGTTTGTTTGTGTGCTTGCCGCGTTTTGAAGAGTAAGTAGGTTCTGGGTTGTTGTACTTCCTGCATCGTTATTCATGCTCATTACAAATGCATTCATTGCTCCGGTTGGGGTCCAGGTCATTGTTGTGTCGAACGTTGACATATCCAAGGTCAGATCTGCATCCGGCGCCGTAATGTCGTCCCACGCGCTCGAGCTGGAACCTCCGCCATCCAAAGCTTCCCACGTATTTCCCGAGTGACAAACCTTCAGGGTGTCGTCAAATGCGTTGTAGTAAATGTCGCCTTCAGCACAGGTGGCAGGGTCTCCCGTATCGCTTTTTCCTGCAATGTTGACAAGGGGATATGCACCCTGGTCTTTAATCGCCATTAATGTATTTGTTCCGTCTCTGAAGTTGAGTGTTCCTGTATTGCCAATGTCAAAATTAAATGTTGTTGCGGAGGAGGTAATATCTCCACCGTTAATCACCAAATCTCCCGTTGTCCCAATATTTCCGTCGAAGTATCCTGCCCAATTGGTATCTGCTCCTGTTGCGGAGGCAAAGATACCGTATGCAACACTGTCAACATTGGCTGATACTCCAGTTGCACCAAAGAATCCTCCAAACAAAAATGTTTCACCGCTTGTATGAGTGCCAGAGTCGGTAACCGATGCGCCTATACCAATTAATTGTTTATCAGCTCCGGCACCTCCGTCTGTTAGAGCACCCGAATCTTCGACAACGAAAGCACCTCCGGTTACTGATCTTGTTGCACTGTCTGCTCCGTCCGCGGTAATACTACCTGAACTAAGCATGTTGCTTATCACTCCCATATTCGAAACAACACCTCCTGGTGCAACATTTGTACTTTCATTGGTTACGACCCCTATTCCCATTGAATTTGCAGCCGCCTGATTAACAAATAGTTTTACGGATGAATCGGTTAGAGT
>CAZTVZ010000008.1:0-12417 GCA_964617045.1 uncultured Gammaproteobacteria bacterium
ACTCTAACCGATTCATCCGTAAAACTATTTGTTAATCAGGCGGCTGCAAATTCAACCGGGATATCAACATACACAATCGAAAGCGCTGCAGTTGGTCCCGGAGAAGCAAATGTGAATACTGCAATTAAGAGTAGTTTGGTCAGTTCGGGAAGCATAACTGCAGACGGAACAGACGATGCAATTAGATCATTGATTGGAGGATCGTTCATTCTTGAAGATTCGGGCGCTTTAACCGATGGTGGTGCAGGGGCGTACAAAGAATTGATTGGTATAGGCGCATCGGTTACCGACTCGGGGACCCATACAAGCGGTGAATCAACTCTGTATGGCGGATTTTTCAACGCAATAGGGGTTTCTGCAAACGTAGATAGCACAGCATATGGAATAATTGCCTCCGCAACAGGAGCAGACACTAACTGGGCGGGATATTTTATTGGAAATATTGGAACCACAGGAGATCTAACAATCGAAGGTGGAGATATTACCTCCTCCGCAACAACATTTAATTTTGACATTGGCAATACAGGAACACTCAACTTCAGAGACGGAACAAATACATTAATGGCGATTAAAGACCAGGGTGCATATCCCCTTGTCAACATTGCAGGAAAAAGCGATACGGGAGACCCTGCCACCTGTGCTGAAGGCGACATTTACTACAACGCATTTGACGACACCCTGAAGGTTTGTCACTCGGGAAATACATGGGAGGGACTTGATGGTGGAGGGAGTTCTACTTGGGACAGTATTGCCGCACCCGTAGGAGACTTGACTTTGGATATGGCAAATTACGACACTACTTTCAACTGGACAAATACCGGTGCGATAAATGCATTTGTAATGACATTAACCAATGATGCTTTTTCTTCTACAACACAAAATCTTTTAACCCTCCAGAATACTTTAAGCACACAAACAACCGACGTTAACACAGAAGCATTGCTTCTTCTTGACAATGCAGACACTTCAGCAACGGGTTCAACCGTAATCAACAATGCAATCCTTGTCACCAACAGCGGAGGTATAGCTTCCGGAATTGTCGATGCTTTGGATGCATCTGCCACAGAAATCGACAACGCACTCAACGCCGGTACCAATTATGTTCTTTACGATGGAGTAAGAGCATTCAGTAACACCTCTGGTCAACTGACATATGAGGACACTTCGGGAAACGACCTTGTTAGAATTGAAGATCAAGGTACATCCGGAAGATTAATGGTATCCGATTCTTTGCAAGTCGGTGGTACAACAACCGCTGCATTTTCCAGGATAGGAACGGCTGCAACTACCCATTCCGGACAAATTGCATCAACCAACGACCTTCTTCTTTCGGGAGACTTTGAATTGGATGGTGGATTCTATCTGGATAACGGAAATATTTACAATGCCCAAGGAACGGCAACAATACTATTCTGTACCGCAGGTGGAGCCGAATGTTCAACAACCGATCAAATACAACATACATTAACGGGTGGAACGTGGAATGTTGATAATAGCGCAAACGTAGGAAAAGCTGCGTTAATAGTAAATAATCAATTTGCCGGAGATTTGTTTACCGCTTCCGCTTCCGGCGTAACCAAATTCAGAATTCAAAATAACGGCAACGTCACTATCGACGGATCGGGAACAATGTTTACGGTAGGCGGTGGTTCAGGAAAAATCGATGTCGGTACAGTTGACCCTGTCTACAACATCGGAGGTACAAAATATGCTACTTATATGACTGCCATGACCGGAGTTAAAGAAGAAACAACAGGGCTTGTTAATACCAATACTTTCATTCCCGGTATTGGATACTCTCACACAATAGATTTTACCCAAGCAGAAAAAGGATCCGATGAATGGTTGTTTGCAAAAGCAGTGGATATTCAGAATAACATGGAGAAAATGATAGTTCTTCTATCCCCCTCCGCAAATACAAGAACCTGGTATGAAATAGATCCGGACAACTATAAAATGACTATCTATTCTTCCATACCTACTCAGATTTCATACCGTTTGACCGCTCCCAGATTTGATCATGCACTTTGGAGTAATTACAACGACAACCCGGATTCAATCGGTTTTGTTCTTGATGACACCGATCTTGTAGGCAATGGTTCAATTAGTCTTAATCCCCAACTAAATTTTTCCGATTACCAACTTGAGAAAACAGAAGTGGGATATCAACTGAAATACGCGGGAAATAGAATTGTCGCGGGGTTTGAATCTGTTGCCAATCAGATAGTCGGAAACATAAAAGCCGGATACATTGAAACACAAGAACTACTTGCTCAAAACATTGAGTCGAAGGAGGTAAAAACAAATCTAATTTCTCCCCTTTCCGGAGAAACTGACATCAGAGTTCAAATAGGAAATGCAACAGAATCGGGAGTTTTGGCAATTCAGGATTTCGAAGGAAACACAGTATCTTCTTTTGATTCTGAGGGAAACGCCACTATTTCCGGGGAGCTTACTGCTAAAAGAATCGTCGCCGACGAGATAATTGGAGGCAACACTTTAACAAAAGACGAAATCGAAAACCTATTAAGAAGTGCCGAAGAGGATATTCTTGCACTGCACAACAATTTGGATGCTTCGGTAAATACCGCGACCGACAGTGCAAATCTTGAAAACGTAACAGCAACAAATATGTATTTAACTGAAAGCCTGATAACAAGCGCTATTACGACGAGTAATACACTAACGGTCGGAAACGATTTCATCATCTCTTCCGATGAAGAAGGTGGTCTTGCAAGCATTGCCATAAACACGCTGACAACACCTTTAAAGATTCAATCCCTCGCAATGGCACCAATTGAAATAATGGCTGGCAAATTCAGAATCGACACCGACGGAAACGTAAATATTGACGGCAATTTGTATGTTGCCGGGAATATCTATTCAAACGGATTATCTCTGGAAGCAACGGTAGAAGAACAAAAACTGCTTACATTAAACGATTTGGAGAAAAACGAAGTTGCTTCGGTAGATGCATCCGGATCGGCTCTTTTTGGCAGTCTGACTACAGATAAAATTGTGATAGCCGGTTCGGAAACCGCCACCGACAGTGCTGTTATAAATGGAGAAATTTCAACCAATGCAACCGCCGGAAAAACATATATTCCTTCCGGAACAAATGAAATTACAATAAAAAATCCTAAAATTACCAATTACACACTCGTTTATGTAACCCCGACTTCTGATACAGAAAACAGGGTTCTTTATGTCAAAGAAAAGGGTGACGGTTATTTTAAGGTTGGATTTACATCACCCATTTCAACGGACGTAAACTTCAATTGGTGGATTATTGAAATTAAGCCACAATAAATTCTTGTTTTTTGATTATTGAGCCACAAATTATTGACATTAATAGTGTCAATATGACTAAAATGGTTGTAGGTTAATTTTTATGGACAATATAATCCCCCAACAAAACACTCCTATTGTTACCATTCCTTCTGAAAATACTGTTACCCCTTCGCCGCAAGAGAACGTCAATCAGCAAGATAAAATACCAAAATATCTTTATTTTGTGTTACCAGCAGTGTTGGTAATTGCAGGGCTACTGGCATATATATTTTTAAGCGGAGGGTTGTCGTTACTCAACAATGAAGAATCAATAAGTCTCATTACCGAAGACGAAATTAGAAGAGAAATTGGAAATCTAACCCCCACCCTTGTTGCAACAGTCACTCCAAGCACAACGCCAATGCCAATAGTAAAAGGAATAGAAACATATTCGATTTCCCAAGGGAAAACACCAGGGCCACTTATGTCAAAGGCGACAATTAATCCAAACGATCCCGAAATCGGAGCAAGACAGGATTTCTCGATCCTTGTTACACACAATCTACCAATAACTGCCGTTAAAGTAACTTTAAAAACCGATAACGAGACTAAAAGTTACAATCTATCACTTGCTTCCGGGACAACAACCGATGGGCAATGGTCTGGTTCGTGGAGTATTACAGACACTTACTTACATAAATATGTTTTTATTATTGAAGCAACCGACGGAACAAATACCAGCAAAGTAAGCATACCGGTAAGATGACATCAGCATTAAAACCAAATAAATTTAGAATTGCTCTGGCAACGGGAGTAATAACGTTAGTGCTTTCAACAAAATCAGTTGATGCACAATCAATATGTGAGAATATTCCTATTTCCGGAGATTATGCTGTTCCCTATTCTGCAGACGGTTGTTATATTTCCCCCGCTGGGACTGCGGACGGAATTGATAATCCACAAAATTCGGATGCTTCAACAACTAATACTGCCGTATTAACGGTGACCGGAACAACTTTGTATATACCTGCCGGAACAGACGAAAGCAATGTCACAAAAACATATGCTGGATCAATCGTAATAGGAGAAGGAGGATCTATTGTTATGGGAAGTGGCAACTTATCCATAGAAATCGGAAAACCTCTTTATATTGCAGATGTGGATGGAGACGGGTATCCGGATAGCGATATCATTTACGAAGCAACCGCAGCCGGAAGAAGGAGAAAAGGTCTCGCCAAATCGTTTACCGCAACTGACTGTGATCCTACAGACTCAACAAAGTGGCAACTTATGAACTCGTACACAGATGCGGATGGAGACGGGTATTCTGGTGCAACTCCTTCAGAAGGTTGTTACGGCGACTCTCCTCCAGGAGGAGGAACACCGGGAGACGATTGTTACGACAATAATGCGTATGCATATCCAAGTTCGACATACTGCATGACAACTCACAGAGGAGATAACAGTTTTGATTACAATTGTTCCAGCACTGATACTCTTTGTGGGACAACATACAATAGAAGTTGTTCTGGTGGATCAGGTTCAACAAGAATTTGTATTGGATCTGGTTCAACGAACTGTGGTTCTTCAAGCTACACATATTACGCATCTGCAACGTTTACCTGCGGTCAAACCGGCTGTTATGGAACAGGAACCGGAACAGATTACAATTCATGTACGACAAAAAGCTCATCAAGGTGTAGCAGAGGCTCCAGCTCCTCATATACTTCATCTGTTGCATCTGGAGTACAAGCCTGTCAGTAAGCAAAATAATTATCGTTTGAAATAAATATTTGACACCAAGCAAGGAAAGTGTCTAAATTAGAGTATTACTGTCCATGAATAGTATAGATTCTAGTCTTTATACTCCAGACGATACGGCACAAAACAAAAATGTGTCAGCTTCAGGTGAAACCAAACAACAAAAAATAAAATCTAGTAATATTCCAAAATATTTGTATTTTGTTATACCTTCAGCACTAGTTATTGCAGGACTTCTTGCCTATATATTTCTTAGTGGAGGGATGAATTCGCTTCTTCAAGACCAATCTATTGAGCTGATTCCGGAGGATCAAATACAAAAAGAAATTGGAGAACTAAAACCAACCGGAACACCTTCACCGACCGGAACTCCGATTCCAATTATCAAGGGTGAAGAAACTTATTCTATCACTCAAGGTAAAACCAACGGTCCAAAAATTACAAAAGCTGTTATAAATCCCCACGACCCTTCCGTCGGGATGGTGCAGAAATTTACATTGTACGTTAATCACACTGCTCCCGTTACCGGAGTAAAAATTACCCTCAAAAGTGACAATAAGACGGAAGATTACCAGCTTTCTTTAACCTCAGGAACACCACTTGAGGGACAATGGTCCGGCACTTGGGAAATAACAGATACACATCTTCACACTTATGCATTTGTAATTGAAGTAACTGATGGTAAAAATAATAGTAGTACTGGAATTGCGATAAGATGACAACAGCATTAAAACCAAACAAAATAAGAATTGCACTTGCAACCGGCGTAATTGCATTGGTATTGTCGACAAAGCCAGTTGATGCCCAATCTCAATGTTCCAGTGTTCCCCTGTCGGGAGATTATACATGCACCGCAACGGGTGAAGGTTGTTATATTACCATCGCAGATACCGTTGATGGGGTTGATAATGCCGGTGGGCAGGAAACTTCAACGACCAACAACGCAGTATTGACGATTGCCGACGGAGCAGTATTAACAGTACCTTCGGGAGTATCGGGATCGACAAAACTGGTCGTTGGTTCAATAACAATTGCCGATGGTGGTTCAATAACAATTGGAAGTAATGCTTCAATAGAAATTGGTAAACCTTTATATATGACAGATGCAGATGCGGATGGTTTTCCAGATAGCACTACTTATTATGATGCAACCAGCTCAGGAAGGCGCAGAAAAAGTTTGGCAAAATCTTTAGCTGCAGTTGACTGTGCACCAGCAGACGGAACCAAATGGCAACTCCTTAATGCTTACGGAGACGCTGATGGAGATGGTCAAACTGGAAGCACGGCCACTGAAGGATGTTATGGTGAATCTGCTCCCGGAGGGGGTTCCCCTGGTACAGATTGTGATGACAACAACGCTTATGCTTATCTCAATTCAACATATTGCATGACAACTGCAAGGTCGGGAGGAAGCTTTGATTACAATTGTTCCAGCACTGATACTCTTTGTGGGACAACATACAATAGAAGTTGTTCTGGTGGATCAGGTTCAACAAGAATTTGTATTGGATCTGGTTCAACGAACTGTGGTTCTTCAAGCTACACATATTACGCATCTGCAACGTTTACCTGCGGTCAAACCGGCTGTTATGGAACAGGAACCGGAACAGATTACAATTCATGTACGACAAAAAGCTCATCAAGGTGTAGCAGAGGCTCCAGCTCCTCATATACTTCATCTGTTGCATCTGGAGTACAAGCTTGCCAGTAAACTCTCAAAATCTTCGACAAATTTTTTCGTACTAAAGAATGATTGCGTTTTTTGGTTCTGCATTATTTTTTCCTTTATCTTTTCAAGCTTCTTTTTATTCCTTCCAAGTTCAATAATCAATTTTTCGTATTCTTGAGTATTTTGTACAACCAATTCTTTTAAACCGGAGGCATATAAAATACTGGCAGCCACCCTAGAAGCAAAATGCTTTCCTCTTATTGTAACAACAGGAACCCCTGCCCAAAGAAAATCACTCGTTGTCGTGTGCCCACCATAAATAAAGGTGTCAAGACCAATATCAACCAGTTTCAACCTTTCCAGGTGCTTTTCTTTTTCCTTAATTCTTTTGCTGAATATAATTCTTTTTGGATTAATTCCCTGAGTGGAAGCAAATGATTTCAAATTATCTTGAGCATAGAAACCGGCATCCCGCAACCACAGCACAGAGTCTTTAAGATTTTTCATTATTCTCATCCAGGACATAAATGTCGTTTTGTCAATTTTTATCGGGGCGGAGAAGGAAGATAAAATAATTTTCCCTTCAGGTAAATCAAAATCCTTTTTACTTATTTTGGTTGCCATTTTTGGTATAGTATCGTCCGTAACCATGAAAGAGTTGGGCATACGAAGAATTTTTTCGGAATAGTATATTTCATCACTTTTTGGAATTGTTGTTTTATCAGCTATCAAATAGTCAACATATTTTGACCCCGATGTCCCCGGATAACCTAAGAACTGGATTTGAACAGGAGCTGGCTTTGCCGCCAATATTTCTGGTTTTGCATCGTGGGTATAACCCATCAAATCAATTAAAATGTCTACTCCTTCTCTATTGATTATTTCGGATATTTTTGGTGCGGACAATCCAAAAAGGTCAATGAATTTATCGGAAGTGTTTTCGATATTTTTTCTAAATATTGTCTTGTCATCTTTGCCATAAGAAAAAATAACAACCTCATACTTGTTCCTGTTGTGATGTCTAAACATTGTGTGAACTAAATGGCCAACAGGATGATCTCTAAAGTCAGCTGATAAATATCCAATTTTAATTCTCTCCCCTTTTTTCTTATATTGGTTGTATTTTCTGCCTACATTTTGAAGGA
Organism: uncultured Gammaproteobacteria bacterium; assembly: GCA_964617045.1. Taxonomy (GTDB): domain Bacteria; phylum Patescibacteriota; class Microgenomatia; order UBA8517; family UBA8517; genus CAZTVZ01. Next base: position 7,846 of record CAZTVZ010000008.1, read on the forward strand.
TATTATTTGCATCTCTAACCGACGCCAGATAGTTCTGTTTTTGATTTTCCGTATGAATAATTGATAACCAAGAACCTACGCCGTCTATAAATTCTTTTTTCTTGGCAATTTTTTCTGCGTTATCCCAATCGCAAATATTTCGGTATCCTTCATAAAGAGACACCACCGGATCTGTAGCGTGGGGTTTAATATTCAAAGCCAATTTTAAAGTAATAATTCCCTCCTTAAAACGCATTGTTTTGAAATATGCTTCCGAAATTGTCATGTATGCAAGATAATTATCCGGTTCATATTTCAATGCCTTTTTACATGATGATAAAACCAAATCATATTTTTCCTCTCCGAGATATAGAAGTGCCAGTCCAGTAAGAGCATTTGTAAAACCAGGATTAATTTTTAAAATGTGTTTGAATATTTCCTCAGCCTTTTCTTTTCTTCCCAAATCCAAGTAAGCAATAGCCAAATTATTGAGAAAAGGTAAACTGTTGGGAGATTTTGACAAAGCAATTTTATAGACTTGAATAGCTTTTACAAACTCCTCAATCTTTGAATACATTAATCCCAGAAATAAATATGCATCAAGATAGTTTTGATTCTTATTGATTACTTTTCTAAAAAAATTAATTGCCTCCCCAACCCTCCCCAATCTCCAAGAAGAGATACCTTTATTGTAAAGAGCGTGAATATATTCAGAATCTTCCAGAAGAACCTCGTTAAGAAGATTGTCCGCAATGGAGTATTTTTCCATTGAGTTATACAAATTTGCCAAATTATTTTTTGTTATCAGAAAATTTGGTTTTAAATCTAAAGCTTTTTTATAATAATCCAAGGCTTTTTTATTATCCCCTTCCATCTGGGCTGAAAGCCCTTGGTTTGTTAATTCTTTGACTTTATTTAGAAGTTCACTTTCATTCATAGATAAATATTAGTCTTTTTCCTTAACAACAAATTTTTATACATTTGCCTGTATGCTTTTTCAATATTTTCCGTAAACATTTTCGAATTAAATAAATTGGTTGTTTTAACATTTTCGTTTAACTCATTTTTTAAGAACTCTAATTCTTGTTTGTTTTCATAATAGTGGTGTGCCAACTTTAAATATTCGTTTTCATTTTTGGCTATTAATTTTTCCAAACTTATTGCTTTTAAAATTGAAGATGGGGTTCTGGATGCAAAATGCTTTCCATAGATTGTTATCGTAGGAATCCCGGCCCACAAACCATCCACAGTTGTTGTGTGAGCACCGTAAACAAGGGTGTCCAACAAAAGATCGGCCAATTTCAATCGGGATAAGTGGTCAAACTTAGGCAATTCATCCGAATAAATTATTCTATTTGGATTAACCCCCGCTTCTCTTGCCAGTCTTTTATGGTTCTCGTAAATACCGTATTTTTGTTTTAACAACCATAAAACTGAATTTTCATTTTGTTTCAGTATTTTCATCCATACACGAAATGTGTATTCATCAATTTTTACCGTCTGAACAAAAGATGCATAAACAAACATATTTTGTGGAAGAGAAAAATCTTTCCTCGTGTATTTGTTTTTCGACTTCATCCACTTGTTGTTTGTCGGATAATAAGTGTCCGGCATATAGACAATCTTCTCTGTAAAGTATTTCTCTTCGTTTTTTTTAATTACTGTCCTGTCAGCAATAATGTAATCGTGATAATTACTACCCATTGATCCGGCAAATCCCAAAAAATTAACGACCACAGGAGCAGGCTTGAAAGAAAGCGCTCTCTGTCTAGAACCGGCCGTATGTCCACCCAAATCAACAAGAATGTCTACCTTATTTGACTTGATTAGATTAATAAGTTCTTCATCGTTTAGTTCCGAGGCGTCAACAAACTTTGTTACGGAATTGAAAATCTTTTCTCTCCACACACTTTTGTCGTTATGCCCTGTTGAAAAAGCAATAATTTTAAATTCCTTTTTGTCATGATTACGGAACAATCCTTCAATCAACTGTGCCATTGGATGCAACCGAAAATCATAAGACAAATATCCAATCACTAACTTATTTTTCTTTTCAATATTTTCTTTATATGTACCCGGTTTATCGTTTATTAAATTGGATCTTATCTTTGCAATTTCCAAGTTTTTTTTAATATTGTGATCTTTATAAAGAGAAATCAAAGGTTCTTCCATACCTGAATCGTCAAGAATATTTGATATCGTGTCGGCTTTGGAATAATCCATAACAAGCCTGTATAAAAGAAAAAGATTGTTTAATACATTTGTATTATTGGGGTTTAGTTTTAATACTTTTTCGTAGCATTCAATTGCTTTTTGAGTTTGTCCACTATTGAAATATAGTTGTCCAAGATTGAATTGTGCAATTTCATCTTCCGGGTATAGTTCGACTGCTTTTATTAAGATCTTTTCTGCAAATGCAATTTTTCCTTTCTGGGCATAAAATATTCCTTCATTAACAAGATCCTGAACATCCCGTTTCATAATATCTATATATCATATTCAAGCTTAATATATTGAGTTTCCTGTTGACAGGCGTAACAAATAAGTCTAAAAATATAACGAACATGAAATTCCTTGATGCACTCGAAAAATACCTACTCTATATTTTGGTATTTTTATTACCGATATTTGTCCTCCCCGTTTTTCCTAATTCTTTTGATACGCCTAAAATATTTCTTCTTGCTTTCGGAGCAGGTTTAATACTTCTTGTTAAAGCAATCAAAACAATCATCAAAGGTTCTTTGGAATTTACGTCGGGAACATTCGACATTCCGGTTTTACTTCTTATGATCAGCTTTGGAATAGCCGCAATCGTCAAAACTCCCAATAAAATGGACGCTTTTTTGTCACCAGGAACAGCAACTTTGGTTCTTGGTGGAGGTTTGCTGTATTTTCTTATAAACGGAGTTTTATCCAAAGAAAAAGAAACTCTTAAAAAGTTGTTGGTTATTTCCGGAGCCTTTGGTGCCCTGATGGGCTTATTTGCTTTTCTTGGAGCTTTCAAGGGAATTGCGGCTTTGCCCGCATATGTTAGGGATGTAACATTTTCTCCTTTCGGAGGTGCACTTCCGGCAACAATCTTCTTGGGTGTTGTAATGGTGTTGGGTATAACGATTATTCTTTCCGAAAAGGACGTTGTTAAAAAATTCCTTTTTGGAGTGTTTACAGCTCTTACTATCTTGGGTTTTGCGGTAAGTGTATATTCAATCCTTCCCGGTAAAACCAACGCCCCCAAGCTGCCGGCATTTGGTCCAAGCTGGTCGGTGGCAGTGGAAGTGCTTAAGGAGTCTCCTTTTATCGGTATCGGATCCGGAAATTATCTAACTGCTTTCAACAGGTTCAGACCACTTTCATACAACAATACTGATGTTTGGGCAGTAAGATTCACCACAGGATCAAACTTTTTCCTGACGGCAATGACAGAAGCAGGACTTCTTGGATTTGCATCCTTGGTGATACTTCTTGTCATTCTTGCAAAAATGATTCAAAAGGAAGTAAAAAGTTCCGGTAATAACATTATCGAAATGCTTCCTCTTATTGCTCTTGCCATAATCCTGTTGTTCCTTCCGCACAACATACCGTTTATCATTTTGACATTTGTTCTTTTGGCAATTTACGCCAATAACAAAACCAATTCGGTAAACTTGACCACTTTTTCTCAAGCGCAATCCGGTTTTACAGCCAATAGAATACTTTCTATCCTTGCAATGCTCCCCATTATCGTAGGAGTAGCTGCACTTTTCTTCTTCGGTGGAAGAGCCGCATATGCAGAGAATACATTTAATAAAGGCTTAAATGCGCTTACCAACAATGACGGAAGAGCTACATATGACCTTGTCAGAAACGCAATAAACCTAAACCCTTATGTAGACAGGTATCATGCAACATATGCACAAATTAATCTTGCTCTTGCCAGAACAATTGCATCTAAACAACAAGTTACGGAAGAGGACAAAACAACAATTGCCCAACTTGTTCAACAAGCAATCAGGGAAGGAAAAGCAACGGTTACCCTTAATCCCCAAAGAGCGGGCAACTGGGAACTCTTGGCAAAAACCTATCAATCCATAATGCCCTTTGCACAAGGAGCAGATGCTTTTGCAATTCAAACATACAATCAGTCGATTGTTCTTGATCCTATCAACCCCAACTTGAGAATATCCCAAGGTGGAATCTTTTATGCTCTTGGTAGATTTGACGAAGCAATCAGAGCATTCGAACTGGCAGTAATTGCAAAACCCAATCTTGCCAATGCACATTACAATTTGGCTATGGCTTATAAAGAAAAGGGCGATATAGAAAAAGCGATCACCTCGATGACAAATGTTGTTGCTCTTGTTAACAAAGATTCCAATGATTACCAGATAGCAATCACCGAACTTGAAAATCTGGAAAAAAGAAGAGTAAATGCTGAACCACAAGGTTCCGAGTCACTTACTCCTCCTGCCGAAGCGGAAGATCCTTTGGTCAAACCTCCTCTTAATCTTCCCGAGGATGCTACCCCTCCTACAACAAATCCTTAAAAAATTGAAACTTAATAATTCGAATTACCTTTTGCTAAAATAGTTGCATGCACAAGTTTGAAAAATTTTT
>CAZTVZ010000009.1:0-11762 GCA_964617045.1 uncultured Gammaproteobacteria bacterium
TGTAAGCGGTGATACCAAAAATATCATAACCACCCGTTGTTCTTGAAGCTCCTGGCCTATCGCACACCGCTGTATTTGTAAACGTTCCACCTGTTACCGTCACTATTGTTGCTTTTCCATTAACCATATTGCAGTTGGTTAAACTCAAATTGGAACAGGTTATAAAATAGAAACACGCTCTGGAAGCGGTTGTTGCAGCTCCGTTAAGCTGAATAGCGGTACAACCGCTAAAACTAAAATCATTATTATATGAACCTGATATAACATATGAATTTGATCCTCCCGTATATCTTCCGAACACCGAGTTTGTTATTGTGGCACCGGCAAAATTGGAAGTAAGAGTAAGTGCAACGGAATCTACCGCAGTTGATACTCCTACACCGACTTCATTCATTGTCATTGCAGAAGCGCATTCACTGATGGTAATTGCCGTTGAAGTACCAACATATGAAAGATTAATGTAATATGCCTGACTTAAATTGAAATACGCATTACAAAGACATTTATCAATATCTATGTATCCTGCCGAAGTTGTGGCAAACTCCCATCGTGTTGTTAAAGTATTAATAAGAGTATTGGCCGCCCAGTTGGTCGAATTACTGTTACTGATATGTACATTCGGTACTCTAATAATTGCACCGCTTGTCGGTATTGCTCCTGTTGTCCCGTTACCGAATGTTACTATCCCGTCCACACCGCAGTTATAATATTTACCCGCAGCATTTAACGAACCACCGACATCTCCGGCGGCAAATCTTGCTTCTGAATTGATCCATACTTCATAGGTTCCGGTTCCCGATCCCGTTTCCACCCAAATAGCGGGAACATAATCAGCAACATAGTGTTGGAATGTTTGTGCGGATGCACCACTACTAGTACCCAGGGTAAACCAATCACCGTTAACCTCAAAAACTCCCAAACGAGGAACCGTAATCGTGGTCGCTTCTTCACCTACCACATGTATCCATCCACGTTCTCCTGCACCTCCAGAAGTAACCGTTCCACCGGTAAAACCGTTTAAGGTTTCACTTTGGAATGTTCCTGTTTTACTTCTCAGTTTGACGTAACAAGGACTGGGTACTGCGGAACCTGCAGTGGTTGGAGCAACACCAAGAGCAGAAAACACTCCAATCAATTCTCCCGTTGCTCCCGATGACGACCCTGTTATCGTTGTACCGATTGCAGGAACAGTAGATCCGCTTGATGTACAGGTTAACCACCAAACACTGGTACCGTCGATTAACACTTTTCCTCCGGTTGTGGAATCAATAGTAATGTTCCCGATTACGGCAGCATTTTGTGCCCATCTGACATCTGAGTTTATTGTTAATGTTGCATTGGTATTGATTGTCAAGTCTTCTCCATTAGCTAGAGCAGATATTGTAGAATCATCGAAGTTTTTACTTGAGGAGATAGTTTGATTAGCCATTTGGGCAGATTGTTAATTACGAAATAATTTTTTGTACCAGAGTCAATAAATCATCTGCCACCTGAGGATCTTGCGGAACATTACCCGAATTGATAGAGGAAAGCAACGAATCAACAAATAAGGCTAAGGATATGCTCGAATCCTTCATACTTTTCTTTTTGCCTTCAAGGTAAGTTTTTACTTCTTTTTTCGATCTTAAATTTTTTATCTCGGACACATCGATTGGAGTTTCATCCGAAGAGTCATACCCATGTTCGTTCATCTTTAGAACAAAGGAATGATGTTTTTTATGCCATTTAACAAGTTTTTCTTTTACATGTTCCGCAACTTTTACAGCCTGTTTGACATCCTTTTTATTCATACCGGCCATTAATTGACAATCAATTATCTTTTCCTTGTTCCCTTCGGTTATTGTTGGCCTGGAAAGAATGAAGGCAAGTTGCCGAACATCCAGTTTTTGAGAAGTTGCAGTATTAATACCGATTACAAATATCGGGTGCATAATCGCTGCATCTATTAGAGTCGGATCAAGTCTGATTTTGTGTTCTTTGGCATTTTCGATATCCTCAAAAACATATTTCCACCATTCCCATTTTTCGGGTACTTTTCCGGAAAACCTGGTTAACCAGATAGGGAAATAGAATCTATATGTGGTTTCCAGTTCCCGAGCGAATGAATATACGGTTCTTACCAAAGATCTTTTTGTATATCTTCTTCTGTACCAATCGTTTTTTGTCGCCTTAATAAGAACCTGCTCGGTATCGTAAATGTATTTTTTTAAATCGAATTTAAGGCTTTTTGAATTTTTTGTCATAGTGAATCACCTCCTTTCTTTATATTAGTTATCGTGCGTAGTTTCAAACAAAATAATTTGCATTTGTATATACCTGGATTATATTCCATTTATTATTATATATTAGCCTTAATATAAGCCTGATCATTATATTATATGTTGTCATCTTGTATTTTATATACACATAAGTTACAAATAATTTGTGCGATGATTTAGTGTTATCCACACAAAAATAATTAATGGCCAGCCAAACAGTTTCAACCGACAAGAACTTCGACGATTCAACTATAACCGGTCTTGCCAACGGGGATACAATTACCATCAATTCCGGCGCAACTCTTACAATTAATTCCGACGTTAGGTGGGCACAAAATGCTGCCGTAATCGGGAACATTACTATTGATTCCACAACCGGAGGAAAAGTGTTAATCGACGGTACCAGTGTTTGGTGGTTAACCTGTACATCAAGCGGATCTACTGTTCCTGCAATCGGTACAACGATAACAGGGTCGTCATCGGGAGCAACGGGAGAATTGATTGGAGTGTTTTCTGCTCTTGGTGTTGCTCCAACCACTGCAGGTTCCGCAGTACCCAGTCCTTGTTACGTCAAACTGAGAAGTAAAACAGGAACATTCCAAAGTGAAACCTTAAACGGTTTTACCGGTGGAACGGTTACTTCTGGAGGTGCAGGAGAACGTGGATGGATACATGTGGTAGGAAGAGAGGCAACAACAATAACAGTACCCCGACTTGGAAAATTTCAGGTAACCGGAGACTGGTTCAATTTAGGAACAGCGGATGGAACTTCTGGTCAAACAATGCAGTATTACGTTGCGGATTATGTTCCTGCCATATGGGTAGAAACAGGAAACGGTACGGGTATTTTTGAACCGTGGGCAAATTCGGAAGGAAGATCCGCGGCTGGAGATGTCGGGGGAAACTTGGATGCTGCCGGAAAATACTTTTTTTGCGGAACAGACGGGATAGTAACATTCGGTAACGGGACAACAGGAGCAATACCGACAAGCGGTGCAATTATTAGAGTACCGAATGTACATGTAAGTAACGCCAACTCAACCAATTATGCTCTTAATACTCTTGTAACAACCGTTGGAACCAGGTGGGATTTTACAACAACTTCCGCAGGAGATATCGACATTGATAAATGCAATTTCAACGGATATTTCAGCTTGTCCCAACCGTATGATGTTTCGTTGAAATACGTCGGAACACCGATTGCAATTTCATTAACTGAATGTGCTTCGAATATCATTATGGACAATGTTGTGGTAAGTATTCCGATTGCCTTTGATACAACTTCCCTCACTCTTACATCAAATTTCGCCGGAGGCACAATCAGTAATTGTTTATTTGCCAAATACACAGGAGGTACAAATTCCGGAGTTGTTTCAGCTACATATATCAACGATTTTACTTTTTCAAATTGTGTTGCACAAACCATGCAAGGGGCTGCAACAACTGCTTCAAGAAGGTCTTTTTATTTTTCAACCTGTTCGAACATTAATATGACTGATTGCTCGGCTGTAAATTCCGCATTCTATCTCACAAACGTACAGGGAGGCACCTTTACCAATTGTTATATCAGCGACAGACCTGGAGCGGCAAGAACAACCGGAGGATTCGACTGCGTTGCACTCCTCGGATATACAAACGGGATTACTATTGACGGAGTCGGAAAGGTCGGGTCGGAAACTTTTCCGTATAACACAGATCTGATTGATATTTCCCAATCGATAAACTGCAAAATAAGAAATATTGGGAGTGTCACTTCATATCTTGATTGTTCTTCTCAAACTGCCTATGGTGTAAGAACAACCGGAGGAAACAACGACAACATCAAAATCCAACGTTGTTTCATGAATAACCTTAGGGGTGGTACCGCAGCACTTCTTGGAACCCTAAACTCAAATAATAAAATAACAATTGAGAACTGCGGATCAACTACGGAAGCAATCACAAATATTCAAGACTTTAATTCAGTTATTAAAGGATGTCGTTTTACTTCAACTGCCATGGGGACAGCATTTACTTCTGTTTACGGAACGCATTTCTATGATTACTATTATTCAGATACTGCAGGAAGACTCGGGATAATATTCACGGAAAAAACAACCGTTTCTCCAAGTTCGACTTCGTATGAGATTACGGCAGGTGCTCCCAAGTTTACGTCAACCGGAGGTTTAACTTTTGTATCAGGTGACACAATCGAATATACATGGCCGCATTACATTCTCGGGTATACGGCATTCACCAATACCGACCCTACAAAATCCGGAACAACAACCACGAATATTGGTGTTCAATACAAACTGGATACAGGGTCGGGTTTTTCCGAAACCTGGACCGACGCAACCGGTGCAAATCTTTCCGCCGAAACCATATCCGCATCAACAGGATTCAAACTGAAACTGAAATTTGAAGCAACCGGTTCAGGTACAATGACCGGTTATTACATTCCCATGACAACAACCGCATCCGACCAGCAATCCAATTTGTACGTACTGGATTCTACGGAAGTCGATATCGTACTTGAAAATGTAGTTGTTGGATCAAGGTATCGAATTGAAAAGTCTTCGGATAATTTAATGTTGTTTGAAGGCACAGCAGCAAGCTCTACAATAACCCTTTCTTACACACACACCTCGGATATGAATGTAAATATTTTGGTCAGAAAATCATCATCAGGAACAAAATATCTTCCTTACGAAACTCAAGGAACAATTACGGAAAACGGTTTAAGCGTTTACATATCTCAATCAGAAGACACAATAGCTTCTTCGTAAATTTAATATTTTGATATTTTCTAAACTTCCTTTAGAATGGCGCTATGGGGTCAAATTCCCAAGTAAAAAAGGGGAAAATAAAAAAAGAAGAGAGAAAACCACACTACGTATGCATAGGTTGGTGTGGAATGGAATCGATGGACCCGACACACTGTGTAACACACGGATGCAGAAGGAATAGAAATAAACTAACCTATTGCGACTGTAAAGACGGAAAGCATACGAAACTTCGAAAAATGTACCAATACTAGTCCTTCATTTTAGGACTAATTGGGACCAATAAATCGTAAATATATACTACCTATTCAATTACGGCCTAAATTGGTCATTAAACACTATTGACACGCTGAAAGGGCAATTAATATACTGAACTATTGGTAGGCTGCCCATATATAAAGGTTATGGGCGTCTTTCGGTACAACACAAAAGATGGCAATTTCAGATGACTTCTCAATAGATTACACAAATAAGCGTATTTACTACGCTACTCCAGGTTCAGGATCAATATATACGGTAAACGAACTCTATACCTATATCATGAATACTTTCGATGAACTGGCACAGATGGACGATACAATCCCAATGTCTGCCCAAACACCTACCAACTACACACTCATCAACGGATGGTTCATGGACGAAAGATCATTCCACTTCTTAAAAGGTGGTGCTGTTGAAACTTCGGGCCAAGACGAAGAGATTCGCATTCTTACCCTGGCTTCCTCGGGATACACTTCCGCTGTGTCCGGGGATATTGGAAAAACCGTCACGGGAGGTACAACTGGAGATACGGGAGAACTACTGGCTTACGACAACGACACACGCAAATGGTGGGTAAGGATGGATGATTCGGGGGATTTATTTGACGACAACGACGAAGCAATAACAATATCTTCCGGAACGGGTGCAGGGACAATGAGCGCCATATCAGTAACAGGAGAAAACTTATGGGCCAATATCTATACTCTTGGTACTATCGAGGAAGACGACAGTCAACTTATCTATATTATTCAAAATGCGGCTAGAGTTCCCGCTGCCGGATCCGAGTGGTGGCCGGAAGCAGGATCAAGACATATCGATATTGTTCTTAAGGTTAAAGAAGCCGATGTCGAAATCGACAGTGGAAAAATTACCGTTTTTCTGAGACATTACCCATCTGCCGGAGATGCTGATCTTTACGACCATTTTGAAATTGATCTAACCGCCGGAGGTAGAAATGCTGTCCCTCTTGCTACTTCTCCCGACCTTAACAACACGACCGCAACTGCAACCGTATCTGGTTACAACGATATCACTATCGCCTGGGTTAATGGTACAGTTACTCACGGTGCGGTTACAAACGGACCGTTCCAGGAAATGGAAACGGTAACTTGGCCCGGAGGTCAAGGAATAATGCTTAGAGATTCATCCGGAACAATGACTCTGGGAAATGTTCAGACTGACAATGGGCCCGCAAACGGTGAAACAATTACCGGTTCAACCTCAAATGCAACAGCCGTGGCATCGGCAACAATGACGATTGCAAGAACAATGACCCAACATTTCGAACAAGGTACCGACTACAACTATTCGGTTGTAATTGATCTGGCAACACATACTCTTGCCGAATTTTACGAATACATTAAATACGTAATGCGTGGAGGAAGTTCTCCATCGACCTTCACCACATACGGTGTAAAAACCGTTAGCGCGGCACTCACAATAAACAGGATTGAAGGACAGATGTACACAACTGCGTACATCAATGCCGACACTCCCGCCAACTCGTTCTCACCTGTAAAAGCATCGCCTCTTGGAACCTTCGCTGGAGGTACTTTCTTCGGCGCAAGAGGTGTTTGGATTCAAGACATGGCGACAACTGATATTCAAAGCTATCAGCTTATCGATGCCGACGGAGCAACAAGAAACCCTCCGACTTTCGCATCAATTTCCATTTCAAATCTTTTGTCCGGAGACAAGGTGTCAGTCTTTAAAACAACAGGTAACGGTTCAACGACAATCGACAAAGCAATGTATTCTGCAGCTTCGGGCAACAATTCCGGACTTACAACCTATACCGTATCCGGAACAATTACATCTGACACTCCTTCGTCGGGAGTCCTTAGACTTATCGACACATCCGATACAACAAATTCCAGGGAAGTAAGACATACTTATACGAGTTGGTCCGGATCCACTTTCTCCGGTCTATCACCCGCTCTCACAATGAGTTATACGGCAACCGATGATAAAGCATATGTTCCCTATATCGACAAAGAAACGACTTCGACATCGGAATCGGTGTCCGTTATTTTTGATCAAACAAAGTATCTTCTTGTTCGTGTCAGAAGATACACTGCAACAGCAATACTTCCTTTCGAAACAACCGGTACATTCACAACCGCAGGTTACTCAACTTCGGCTATTAGAACAACAGATTCAATCGTTTCTTAATTGGCTATACTTCTGTCCGATACTATATATTGCTATAATTTTCTTTAGACATGGCACAAGCTCTTGTATTTGATTTCTATAATTCGATAATTGAAGTTCCCGCACCGGACACTTCACTTGATATGCAGTACCTGATCGATTCAATTCGCGACCAGGAAGAAGAGCTCGATCCGGGAATACAATATTCAAAAATTGCAGATGCATCCGGAAAGGACGATCTAGGAGGAGGAGTATTTACCGCCATCACCGTTCGTTTACTGGACAGCTGGAGAATTCGATTTGAAGCAAGAAGCGGACCTGAAACTGTGCAGTGTACAATCTCTGGGGGGAATTTGGTCGGAGGATTGTCCGGAAATCCTGTTGCTCCAAGCGCATATACTCAAGTTGTAAAATTATCTTCCGCCTCCGGTACTATTTCAGTACCCAACACCGCAAGTGATACAACAAATTTAAAATATCTAATTTCTTCTCTGTCCGGCAAACACAAAAGTGTCGGAAATATTTTCTATTGGGATCCGTCAAACGGTTCAGATTCCAATACTGGCCTTGCACCATCGTCAGCCGTTGCAACTTTTGCCAAAGCCCATGATCTGGCAACGGATGCCAATCACGACATTATCTTCTGCCTTTCAACTGGAGCATCGGGAATAACAACGGTTACAGAAACAATCACAATTTCCAAAGACACCCTGCAAGTAAAAGGTCCGGGACATACTTTTCAGCTGATACCAACATCAACAACCGACAATACAATCAACATAACTGGAAACGATGTGGAATTGTCTGGAATGTATGTTTCAACAGCAGCTACAGGAAGTATGGATGCTATAACTATTACCGGTGATAACGCCCTTATCAAGGATGTTTGGGTAACTGATGTACGCGGCAATGGAATATCAATATCGGGATCCAACAGGTCTATTATTGAGACGTGTGCCATCGAAAGTACCGGTTTATCCGGATCAGGTAATGGAATAAATATCGGAAACGACACTTCCCAACTTCAAATAGACAGATCAATTGTCTTTGACGGAGTTAATGGAATCGTTTTTTCAGGTACGGGAATCTCGGACAATAAAATCGAAGACTGTTTAATTTATGGTAATTCCTCTTATGGAGTAGCTATCGGAACAGGAGTCGATAACACAACGCTGAGAGGCGGGAACACAATTATCAACAACACCACCGGAAATACTCTTGATAACGGAAACGACTCGTATATAGAAACTCCTGCGGGTGGAGCATCTGCATCCGAGATTGCGGATGCGGTTTGGGACGAGGTTATCACGACCTCGCACCAGGGTGCGGGAGCTGCTGGGAAAATGCTTAAAGATACGAAAACAAAAGCTACTCTTGCCTCTATCAAATAACATTATTTAATCGTAATGTTCTTTCTTTTTCCTTGAATTTTATTTTCCCAAACCTGAAAATATACTTTCTCTAATTGTTCGGCAAAATACTTAATATCATACAAGCCTTTTTTGCGCGTTCTTTCTTTTACTAGTTTAGTTTTCAATTGTTTTAATTTCGCTTCGTCGTTCAATAGTTCCAATACTGTTCTTTTATATTCATCGGGAGATTCCGTAATTGTTTCTTTTAAGCCGATTTCGGATAGCAGAGAAGATGTCATTCGCGACGAATAGGTATTACCTTGCAAAGTAACAATCGGAACACCTGAATATAAGATAGAACTGGAAGTTGCTCCACCGTTATACGGATAGGTATCAAGAGCAATATCAGCAACGGACATTCTTTTAATATTTTCTTTCCAGGGAATTTTTTCTGCAAAAATAATTCTTTCTTCGTTTATCCCGCAATTTTTCGCTTGTCTTTTGATGTTTTCTATCGAAGTATTATTCCTTCCCCATAACCAAAGATATGAATCTTCGTATTTACCGAGTATGTCCATCCAAAGAGAAAACATTTGCCTGCTGACCTTTGAGGGTCTGTTGAATGCAAGGAGTATTTTTCCATTTTTCGGAAGTCCGTATTTTTGTCTTTTTATATTCTCGAAATTCACTTTAGTCGGAGTATTAACCTGGTAACAAGGGATTCTGATAATTTTCTCGGAGTAATACTTGTCGTGCTCCAAGGGTGCGATAACTTCGTCGGCAATAACGTAATCGTAAAAACTAAGACCCATCGTTCCCATAAAACCCAAATATTGAATGATTACGGGCGCTGGTCGACGGGAAATAATTTGCGCCCGATGACCTTCGGTAAAGCCCATTAAATCAATTAGGATATCTATTCCGTCCGACTTAATTTTTCCGGCAGCTGAATCAAAAGACATGTCGTTTATATCCAAAAAATGATCTGCAGTCTTTTTTACTTCGTTTATTACGGTTAAATCTTTTTTGCTTTTATTTCCAAAACTATAAACATAGGTTTCAACTTTTTTTCTATCGTGTGCCCTAAACAAACCCCTTATTATCCACCCAACGGGGTGATCGGAAAAGTCTGCCGATATATAACCGATTTTCAGTTTCTTTTTCGCTGCTGGTTTATCGTGGTCTATACGGACAGAGTTGGGATTTACTCTTTTTTCGTATCCTTGTGCCCACTTTTTGGTTATTTCAAAATTAATTTTCGGATTATCGATATATATTGATGCAACAAACGGATTAATACTTTCCAAATTTAATTCACTTAGGAGTTTATCCTGCTTATCCCAATCACAAAGCTCGGAGTAAGTTAACAATAAATCATTATTAATCTTACTGTTTTCAGGACTGATCTTTTTGCTCGTTTCCAAATATTCCAAGGCCTTTTCCGTTTCGTCTTTGGCTAGAAGAACAGCCCCAATATTTTTGTATGGTTCGGCAAATCTTTCGCCACCGTATTCAATTGCCAAACCACAATATTTCATTAATTTATCGTTATCTCCCAAGTCCCAGTAACAAGCACCCAGGTTATTGTAGGCTTCAGCAAATTTGGGATTAATTTCCACGGCTTTTCCAAACATTCTGATGGCATCTTTGTATTCACCTCGCTCACGATAGATAAGACCAAGATTATTGTAAGGAATAGGAAAATTCGGATCGATTTTAATTGCCTCGTTAAACAATTGCTCCGCTTCACCCACATCTCCGCTATCTTTTACAATATTCCCCAAGTTAACGAATACGTCCGGAAAATGGGGAGAAACGGCCATTACTTTTCTGAAACATTTCTCCGCTTTTTTATCATCGCCAAGTTCGTGTTCAATCATACCCAGGTAATAAATCGCAACATAATTGTCTGCCTTATCTTTAATAGCTTGCTTAAGATATTCTTTCGCTCTTTCCAGGTTTCCCTTTCCGTATTCTTCTTGAGCTTTATCTATTAAGCCAGGCTCAATATTTAATGAAGGAGTAATTGTTCTGGGCATTTCCCCTTTTAAATATTTTTTCCACATTTCCTGATACAGATGCTCAATGTCTCTGGCAAATTGTTCTGTGTTAAACAGAGGAAAAGTTCTTTTATTTTTAATAATCTTTTTCTTTAATTCGGAAAGGTATTTTTTGTCTTTGGCGATTTTTACGGCAAGGTTTACATACTCTTCGGGAGTATCGGTAATCAGTTCCTGCATTCCGAGATTGGCGAGGATGCTTGAAGCAACAAGTGATGGAAAGCTGTCTCCCCTAAGGGTAACAACAGGAAGATTCATCCATAAAGCATCCGATGTAGATGTGTGCCCTCCATAGATAAATGTATCAAGGACAAGATCCGCATGAACCATTCTTGAAAGATGGTCTTTTTTGGGCAAAAACTCCCCGAATACAATTCTTTTCGGATCAATACCCGCTTCTTTGGCATGTTTTTTAATGTTGCTATTGGCCAACCTGTTATAGTTAAGTAGCCAAAGAACACTCCCGGGTACTTCTTTAAGAATTTTCGTCCAAGCAGAAAAAGTGCCTGGTTCAATCTTAAAAGGTTGGTTAAACGATGCAAATACAAAGGCATTTTCGGGAAGGCCTAACTTCTTTCTATCGAATTTTTTCGTTGAAACGGGTTGGGCAGAATTAACCTGATAACAATTCGGCAGATAGGCAACGGCTTCGGAATAATATTTCCTTTGATCTTCCGGGATAATAATCGGGTCTGCAATAATATAATCCATAAAAGTTGTGCCTGTTGAACCGGGATAGCCCAAATAATTTACCTGTATTGGAGCGGGTTTTAGAGCCAGAGTTGTTAATCTGTCTCCTGATGTATGCCCGTTAATATCAACCAAAATATGAATCCCCAAGTCTTTGATTATCGTTGCGGCATCGTCGGCGCTAACCCCAACCAAATCGACAAACCGATCGGCATGATCTTTGAT
>CAZTVZ010000010.1:0-8190 GCA_964617045.1 uncultured Gammaproteobacteria bacterium
TGGTTTTTATAGTTGAAAGAGTATCATAATCGAGGGTCGTAAGCGATTCTTTTTCATAAATAAAATAGTAGGCAGTACCTTCTTTTTTACCAAGAAAATAAGGGGTGTCTGATTTTGTTTCCGGTTGCTCAAATGCTTTGCGGGTTTCGCTGTACCAGATATACTCCCTAATTTTTTGGGTATCTACTTCCTCGTTCAAATATTCGTTGTTTTCGCCTACAAACAATGGCCTGCCTAATTCATAGTAATCGAAACTGCCACCTGTGCCTTCTTTATCGCCATAACCTTTAATAACCCGCTTTACCCTTTCGGCAGTAATGTTGTTGGCGTAATCTTCCATTTCTACCAAGATAAATTTACGGTTGCCTTTATCTTGATTATTTAGGTTTAAAACGGCATGGGCTGTGGTGCCAGAACCTGCAAAACTGTCCAAGATAATTGAGTTTTTATCAAAATGTGCAATCGAATTTATTAGGTATGCAATAAGCTGATAAGGCTTAGAATAATCGAATATTCTGTCGGTATTGAATATTTCTTTTAATTCCTCATATGCGTCATCAGTTGTTGCACTAAACTCTCTACCATCAAGATAAGACGGGAATCCTTTATGTTTATCTTCTGAATTTCTAAATGCTCTTGGTTGAAAGTTTAGAGTATTTATTGTTATCTCAGTACCAATTTTTATTTCATCATCTAAAAAATTTTGACTCCAAATAAATGGAGCTTCAAGCATAAATTCATTTTCAATAATTCCATCAGTAATAGTAATATCATTTAATAGAGTTACAGAACTTGTTCCTTTACCATATTTTCCTTTCTGGTAAACTCCATCTTTTAATTTTGATGTGACTTTTTTTGCAGGGAATTTTAATATGCCTACCGAATTTGTTCTTTTTACTAAAGGTTGTGATTCTTCACTGTTTGGTTTGCCCCCAAAAAGCGAAAGTTTCTTATTCTTACGATAGATATAAATATACTCAGTTAGACTGACAAATTCTTTGGAAAGGTAAGACCCCTTTCTTTTTTTAAACCAGCACACCTTACCGATAATATTTAAAGAGCCAAATATTTCTTCTAATAGATATTTTAAACTTGCATCTTCATTGTCATCAATAGAAATAAAGATAGCCCCATCATCCGCTAAAAGCTTTTGAAGTAGTTTCAGGCGAGGATACATCATACAGAGCCACTTGTCGTGTCTTGCCAAATCATCAATACCAATAGCAGCCTCTTTGCCGGATTCCTTCGCTTTCAAGGTAGCTTCGAGCCATTTTTTAATTTTTGGGTGGTTCACATTGTCATTATACACCCAGTTCTCGTTTCCTGTGTTGTATGGTGGATCTATGTAGATACATTTGATTTTTCCTTCGTATTCAGGTAAAAGACTTTTCAGGGCTTCAAGGTTATCGCCATGAATAATTTTATTGCCACTGTTTACAGATTCTTTTAATTCGCCCTCAGTATCATTAAAGCCGTATTTGTGTTCCAATATTTTAAAAGGGACATTCCTGTGATGATTAATAACTTTTTCTTTTCCAATCCAATTGAGTGTAGGCATAAATTATCGGCTTTTTTTGTTGTTATCAATTTTCTTTACTGCTGTTTTTAGCGATTTTAAGGCAACTTCTTCATCTTTTACTAAATCATAAACCTTTTCACTAAGCCAAAGAGAAAGTAATTCTTCTTTGTCAACATTGAAAAGTTCAGCAAGTATAAGCACCTGCTCCCGACGTGCCTGCCGTTCGCCTTTTTCCAACTTACTTACAAAAGCAGTATCAGCTTTTAAGCAGGCTGCAACTTCACGTTGCCTGATTTTCCTTTCTTCACGCAGATTGCGAATATGTTCACTAAACTGGCTCATATTGTTATGTATTGTCTTGTCAAACAATGACAAAAATACACATAAAAAAAGAAACACAAAAGAAAAAAAAGAAAAACTGCAAACCTTGCAAAGTTTGCAGTTTTACAAAGATGGGGGAACGCCCTACTGCTTTGAGTAACAGCCATATTGAGGCTGCGAAAGATAGTTGCCTGTAAGTTCTTTGAGGAGGTTATCAACAGAACGTGTTGAGAGATTGTACTTTTTGCCCAACTCAATAGCTTCGGCTCTTTTGAAATCGGAAGGCAATGCATCAAAAAATTTGCGTTTATTGTCACCGGAGCGGAAAACAGCATTGTCGTTTTGTTTTGGCAAATTGTGAAACATTAATAAACTATGCTGTAGATATAGGTCGGCAAGGTTTACGGCTGTATCAAAATCGGAATCATTACAAAAAACTGTGGTTGAGGTATCACCATTCTCGAATTTACGGAGTGCAGTAAAAATCATGGTTATACGAAATAGAACCAAACCAAGACGCTTCACAATGCTTCCGGCATCATCCCCGGTAAAGGTGGTAACTTCAATGAGCCAACGGCTGCAAATACTGTTTAAAGACTGCCATTGCTGTTGTGTGAGTTCTACAGATGTCGGGTATTGCTTCAAAAATTGAATCAACTGAAACACCTGATCGGATAATGTATTGAAATGCTCGGTAAGGTTGATACTGCTTGCATAGGGTGAAACATCACGCCATTGCTGCTCCACCTTGTAAGCATAGAACATAAAACGACTGAAAAGACCGTCCTCGGCTGATGCAATCAGTCCGGTTACCTGACTTGGAGTGCCTGACAGTGCAACTGACAGGCGTGGTTCGTTCACTTCAATATACTCATTATTGGTTTTCTTTGAACTGGAAATCCGTTCATGATGAAATGCCTTGCGAAGCATATCAGAATAACCACCCCATTCCTGTTTAAGCACATTTCCCATTGTATCGGCTTCGGTTTCGCAAATAATGCCTTCGCCCTGGTTCTGTTCGAGGTGCGAAAGGATTTTTGCATAAGATGAATTTGCCGGAATAAAAACAACCCTGAAAGGTGGTTGTTCCGGCGGTTCCTCTGCCGGTTCATGTTTTTTCTTTGCCCTCTGGAGTGTTTTGTATTCATTCATTTCACTATCATACCGCTGCTGTTCTTCTTTACTTGATTTCAGAAGTTGGTCGTGGTGCTTGTCAGCAAGGGTTTTGGAAAATTTTAAAGCACCTTTGCCGCTTGCGGCAGGGGCTATGACAAAAGCAAACAGATTGGGATAGACAATTTGCTGAGCATAAACACCTTTTACATTTGGCAAGCAACCACTGAGGATTGCAAAAGCTCCTGTAAGGAATACATCCCGTTCCCTTAAATCTGTAAATGCTAATGCACCTGATTTTATTAATTCGGGCAGTTGGTTGTAAACCTCATCGGGAATGGTTGGCGTGTTTTTCAGGTAATCTTCTTCTATGGTTTCCGGTTGGTGTGGTGCATTAACATTGGGTTTTACACTTGCAGACTTTGCAAAGTTTGCAAACTCGTTAAAATGGTGGTTGTAGGCACTCTTTACCGATGCTCTTATTTCCTGTTCCGATAAATCAAAATTGGTTGAAATAAAATCGAGTGTTGTATTTTCGGGAATGCCTTTGCGGTTGCAGTTACAAGCTAACAGATAAACAAAGTTGTTGCGGTTACCGGATTGGTATTGTTCTTTTTGCTCTGTAAACCTTATACATTCTTCAAATAATGTCTGAAAATCGGGAATTGCATTGTATTCCTGTTTAACAGCAGATTCATTGAAAACCGTTTGTACCTCGAACTTTTGGCTGTGAATATTCTTGTAAGTGTCGGGGTCGTCTGAAACAAAGCAAAGCCGGGTAATATCCTTGCACTTAGGGTCGCAAGGAATACCCAATGCTTTTTCGTAATAAACCTGCACCTGTTTGTATGCGAAATCGTGGTGTACTGCCCCGGTGTTTACCTCTACAAAAACTTTCAGCCCTTTACCGCTTGGACTGCGAAAGCAGGCAAAGGTAAAGGGAATTTGAGTTATTATCTGAAAAGCATTAATAAGCTGTTCGGATGTGAGTTTGTCGAAATCCAAATGAACGTAACCGCTGTATTGGTCGAGTAAATCAGCTTTACGACCACCTTTAAAGGTTGCCGATGGAGTGAAAGCCGGAAGCTGTCGTTTTAGCTGGTCGGCTTTTTCGGTATTGCCAGAGGCAATAAGGGAGCGGATAGGTTCAATATCCGCCCTGTATTTGCCTTCTTTGATGTCTTTGATGATTAACAGCAAAGCCCTGTTTTCTACCGTCTGATTAAATCCTGAAAAAATTGTCGAACATGCCATAATATCAGGATTTAGATGGTTTATGATATTTTTCGAGCATTTTCAGGATGTCGGACAAACGGTAATACATTTTACTGCCTACCTGTGAAAAGGCAATCATTCCTGTATCACGCCAAGCCTGAGCCGTGCGTTTGCTGATATTCATTACCTGAATAAACTCCTGATTGTCGAAAAATATCTGTTCGGGATTGTTGCGTTGTTTAACCTCAAGTAACAACAGCATTTTATTGAGCCGTTCCTGAATGTTTTCAAGAGGTTCACGGCATTTTTTACATTCTTCCATAGATTACCTCCTCCTGTTTTGTAGTATGTAATCTGTGGCTTCCTTTTCAATTTCATCATTTGTATTTTGCCGGTTCTGCTGTAACCAACGGTCTAACTCCTGACGATTGAAATACAATTTTTTACCCTGTGGGCAGAAATGCGGGATCTGCTTCCGACTGGTAAGTTTATACAAGTGGCTTTCGCTAATGTCGAGGTACTGGCAAGCCTCACTAAAGTTGAGCACATTCTTCTTTAAAAGGTTTTGCTCCGAGAGCATTTTTTCGATATTATCGAGTTTTTCAATTATTAATTGCTCTATCATTTTGCAACGTATTAAAAGTTCAACAAAAATTTAATTGTTGTGCCTTCATTCATCGGGTGCAAAGGCACGAGCAACCGATGAATTACGAAGCAAAAATATGCAGTACGGAAGGGGTAAGGTAGTTCCGAATGGTACCGGAACCATTACTAAAGAAATTGAATTTCAGAAAGTTAATCTAGATATTTTTCTTTGTCTTTGTATGCTTTTTGTTTCAAAACCATAAACTTTGCATCCCAAAATTCAACTGCTTTGTTCTTTGGTGTTTTAAATTCCTTGTGCAGACCATCAAATGTAATATCATCTTTCTTTTTAGAGCTAAGAATCGCAGAGAATACTCGTGAAAGGTCGGTTTTGTTTTTTGGTTGTAAAATGCCTTCTTCCTCCAAAGTCCTTAACAGATAGCCAATTTCTGCGACTGTAAGTGAGGTTGGAATCTTAGGCAAATCAACTCCTTTTAGTTTAGAAAAATCAATGTGCAAGTTTTCATTTATGTAAGCCTTTTGAATCTCAAGCCATTTCAGAATTTTGCGAGGAATGGATAATTTGTAAACAGTGTTGTCTATGTTATAGCTTGTTTTTAGGAATGCAAATTTTTCTTCTTCTTTTGATATTAGTTCAAGCCGTTTGTTTGGTGCTGATGGCTCTTCGATTTTTTCAAATATAGATGCAGTAAATGAATTGTAATATTCTTCAGTGGTTTTATCTGATTGTAAATCCTCAAAGGAAGGATTTTGTTGAATATCTGTGAAGTCCCGAATAAAGATGAGGTTTTCGAGAATCTGTATGTGTGTTGCCAGACCTTCCTTTCTTGAAGCTGCGTCCGTCAATGTTGAAGCAACATCTCTGTACATCAGATAGTGTTTTTTTGTTTCGTCAATACGTTGTACAGCTTTTGCCCTGGAGTACTCCATTTGCTCGATGAATCTTTTAACAATAAATTCGTTCAGCTTGGTTATTTTCTTTGCTACATTCATAGCCGGTGAAGGACTGCCAATCAACTTCAAATAGATTTCTTCCTCTGTTAATGGACTTCCGACAATCTGAGAAGGAAAAAGTTCCTGTACCTCGAGGATAAGCCGGATTAGTGTTGTTTGAAGCACACGTAAAATGTAATCGCATTCTTTTTTTAATGCCTTGGTTTCATCGTCTGGAATTGCGTCAAAAGGCAGATCATCGTCATAACCCAACTGCTTTATCTGTTTGGCTGTTTCAGAAAGCAAGTATTTGATTCTGTCTAATGTGTCATTGATTGCAGACTTTGCAAGGTTTGCAGTTTCGCAAAGTTCAATTGCTTTGTTAATCTTATTAATCAGCCTTGTGCCTTCATTCTTAATAAGGTAATAATAGTATTCGGTTTTATCCGTAAAGAATGGCGGAATGTCAATATCAATGAGAGGCTCAAAGATTTTATCTTTGACCGATGAAATAATAATCTTGTTTTCTTCGATTTCGATTAATACTTCATCATCATCCATCAGGAGCGGATGATCTTTCAATGCTTCATTCAATGCTTTTTCAAAATCTTCCGGCGTTCCCATTTCCCAACGAAAAGCAGGGTTTAACTTTTGGCGGAATACTTCCTGAGACCGGTTGCTTTCGAGCCAGGGGCGAAGTTCCCCAAATAATATGCTGTTGTAAATGCTTAGACTGATTTTCATATATCGAGTTTTATTTTGTTTGCTGCTTCTTTTTTACGTTCATCAATGATTTTTGCATAAATCTGCGTTGTTTTAAGGTCCTTATGACCTAACAATTTTGAAACCGTGTAAATGTCGGTTCCCAAAGTTAATTGCAATGTGGCGTATGTGTGCCTTGCACAATGAAAAGTAATCGTTTTGCTGATACCGGCTTTCATAACCCATTGTTGCAATTTCAGATTGTGCCAGGCACTATATTTTAAACCAACAAAAACACGTTCATCGGGAATGGTTCGTTCTCCTAATAATTCAAATGCTTGTTCTGATATTGGCTGTGTTTCTGCTCCTTTGGTTTTCTTTTGTCTGAAACGGATGTAATGTCCTATTTCATTTGAAAATTGCACTTCTGACCAAGTCATTTTTTGAACATCCGACCAACGCAAACCCGTTAAGGCACTGAAAAGAAAAGCACGTTTGAGAATTGGGATTTCACATTCTTCTTTTGCGATGGCTTGTAATTCTTCAAGTGTAAGAAATTGCCGTTCCGGTTCACCAGGCTTTATGCCTTCGGTTTCATCGGCAGGATTACGCTGAATGATTCCTTCTTTGTAGGCTTCTCTTAAAGCTGCTCTTACTTTATTATAATAGGATGATGCAGAATTTTGAGAAAGTGGCTGTTTTGCAGGTGTCCGGGCATCTTTCTGTAAGTATTCTTTGAAATCAACAAGCCAGCGTTTATCAATCTGGGCAAAGGTTACATCAAATTTTACAAACTTGCGGAGGTGCTTCAGTGTACTGTCCCAATTACCGTAATTGCCTTCGCTGTCTTTTCGCTTCTCAGCAAGGTATTCAAAGTACCTGAGAAAACTACCTTTCATTTTACCCTGATCCTGAAAACCATAAATTCCATTTTGAATTTCCAGATGTCGTTTAGAACGGATTGATTCAGCCAATGCAAGGGTTTTCCGGTTTTCATCCTTTTGCTCCTTTGTCAGCTTTCCTTTTTTGGGTTCAGGGATGAGGTAAAGCTGCAAATATTCATACTGGCGTTTACCCTGATGGTAATAATCAAGGTATAAACTGACCTTGTCGCCTTTTAACCTTTGACGGAGTGTTACATTCATACCATATTATATAAAGAGTTTATCAATTTCTTTTCTTTTTAAAATGGTTCTGCGACCGAGTTTTCCAACCTTTAAAGCCCCTTTAGCAATCATTCTTTGAATGGTTCTCCGGCTTGCACCCAATAGGGTAGCTGCTTCATCTAAGCTAAGAAATTCTTTTTGCTGAATGGCAGTATCAAATTTTTGCGGTTCCGGTTCAGTTTGCTGAGGTTGTAAAACGGATTGAATTTTTTCGTCCCGTTTCATTTTCTTGTAATGCATGCTGTTACAGGTGTGATTACAATAGCGAGTGTAAAGAGTTTTGGCTTCAAATTCTTTACCGCAGTACTCGCAAATTTTCTTAAAAGTTAGGTTGCTGCTCATAATGTCCTTTTACGTCTATAGTTGCCTGTAAGCGACTAAATATGTCTTAAAGTGACATCATCTTGCCTGTTTGTTGCCCGGCAACTATATTATTTTTCTTGGGCAACAGTCTGGCAACAAAGATAGGTAAAAAAAAGGAAATTGGGCAACAAATAAAAGAGAATAAATGATGTTAAGTGCTAATAAAAACAGGCTATTGGAAAATATGAGAAAGATAATTACTTTCCGATACAGAAATTCCTGAAGATATTCCCCAGCAATTCGTCATTGCTG
>CAZTVZ010000011.1:0-4713 GCA_964617045.1 uncultured Gammaproteobacteria bacterium
GTTTTTTACAATTTGCTCACCTCGTTGGTGAGGCGAACAAAATCAAATGAATATGAAAGACCTTACCAACTCAAATATTGACAGGCAAAACATTCTGAATAACCGCTATGCTTTAATCCAGATTCAGGAATACATCGGTTTGCCCGGAATGTTATTTGAAGGCGAATTTCGTTTTACCAAAGAAATGGTTGCCAATTTCTTTGAAATTGACATTTCTACAATTGACAGGTATCTTGCTAAATATGAAGCTGAATTAAAGCATAATGGTTACATTTTAACCAAGGGTAAACAACTGAAAGACTTCAAATTACAATTTGCTCACCTCATTGATAAGGCGAGCAAAACTCGTCAGCTTGGCTTATTCAATTTTAGGGCACTGTTAAATTTATCTATGTTACTTGTCGAAAGTGAAAAAGCCCGTCATTTAAGAAGTAAAATCCTCGATATTGTAATTCATACGATTAACGAAAAAACAGGAGGTGGCACTAAATATATTAATCGCAGGGATGAAGATTATTTAATAAATGCCGTCAGGGAGCACAAATACAGAAAAGATTTCACGAATGCCCTTAACCAATATGTTGACCTCGGTAATTATAAGTACTCTCTATATACCGACAAGATTTATCAGGCAATTTTTCGTGAAAATGCTAAAGAGTATAAGCAAATTCTGAAACTGGCAGATAATGAAAATGCAAGAGACACAATGTATGCAGAGGTTTTAAAACTAATAGCATCATTTGAAGCGGGGATTGCTTTTGAAATTGAGAAAAAAGCTAAAGAACTAAACAGGAAACTACTGTCATTTGAAGTCGATCAGATTGTAAAAGATTTCGCAGAACATCCCTCACAACTACCCCATATCGAAGATGCCAGAATAAAAATGGCTTCCCGTGATAATTTTTTCAGAGATGCATTCCATCACAAACTAAAAGAGTACATAACATCTGTTAGCCCTGCTGATTTTGATAAATTCATTGGCGATCGCAGTGTTGATTTTGAACAACAATTAAAGGAAGCAGAAGATGTTTTCAAACGATTAAAAGACAGTGAATAATGCCAATAGTTTACATTACCGATATTAACGAGCTTGTCTCCTTACATCAGAAAACCATTGAGGTAAGTGGCGGTGGTACTGTTGGCATACTTAGCCTTAACTCGCTATGTGCCGCACTCGATCACATTCAGAACGATGATTATTACCCCACGTTTGAAGACAAACTAACACATTTGTTTTATGTAGCCAATAAAAGTCATAGCTTCCAGGATGGGAATAAAAGAATTGCAATTACAGTTGGAAGTATTTTCCTTTTAAAAAATGGCTATATCAATGCAGCAAAAGAATTTCTGTATCGTATGGAAATAATCAGTTATCACGTTGCAGCAAGCAATATTGATAAAGAATTACTGCATGAAATAATTACCTCTATTCTAAATGAAGCAGATTTTTCAGAAGAATTAAAACTAAAAATTGCCTGTGCAATTTCTCAGGATGGGCAAGAAAATGAAGAATATTAAACAAATATGGCAGAGCAAAATCTTATACTAAACATTCTTACTTTCAACCATCCGGTTGTAAAGAAAGATTTTGCCTTCTATACTGAAAAGAAAAACGGCTGTTTGCCCATTAATCATTACGAGTTCCCTTTAAACATTGAAGAAATTATCCCTGATGCAAAGACACAGAAACTTCAACAACTTTATACCGATTTTGAAAATACCAGCGACAAGGAAGCCGTAATATCCGTTGACCTTACAAAGTGTACAAGGTTTGCAAAACATTATTACGCATGGCTCATTTACAACCATTTCAAAACTGTTGCAGATGTTGTAAACTCCAATTTTGTTAGAGACCTCGAAGTTTGGTTTCACGACAAAAAGGAAACCACCACCGAATACAACGCTTACAAGGTTTTTACCCTTCGGGTACAAATTGCCCGCAACGCAGCCACACCTGAGCTTATCATTTCCTATGACGGAATTTCGTTGGTTCATAAAAAGAGCATTCTTGACCTTGATATTGAAACAACCATGTTTAAAAGGGTTGTTTACGAAAAACAGATTTACAAATACGATAAACTGCCCGATGAAGCAAAATACCACTGGGAAAACGTCTATCCTATCCTGAGCAATACCCTGAAATATGCTTTGAATATTCCTGTTCAACCAAAAAGAAACGGCACGAACAGGTACAAAGTGTACAAATCAAATCTCGATTATTTCATTGCTACATTTATAAAATCAAAGCAATTCAGCAGCATTATTCCGTTAAGTGATGAAAATTACTTTAAAGTAGAAACAATCAGGATAAAGAACACCACACCCGGCAGCAATCGTTTACAGTTCGGACAGGATAAAACAGATATTGTACCTTATTCCGGTCTTATCGGTAATGGTCCATATTCTCATTGCCCGTTTGCCCATGTCAATATGTTTTTCATTTGCCACGAAAGCGAGAAAGACAAAGCAAACCTGCTTTACACCTATTTTAAAGACGGGTATAAGAACTTTCCCAAACTCAATCAACTGCTCAAAGTACCGGTTAACATCATCAAAGCAGACCAAATCACATTCACAAACAACGAAAATCCTTTGCCCGAAATCAGGCAAAGTCTGTTCAACAAATCCTTTGACCCCAATATCCGTTACATTGCCATTTATTTAAGCCCTTTCGGTAAAAATCACCCCGATACAACCAAACGGCAATATTACTTTCAGGTAAAAGAAGAATTATTAAAATACGGCATAACATCGCAGGTAATAGAAACAACAAAAATATCCGACCCGAATTACAATTACAGCTTAGTCAATATTGGCGTTGCCATTCTTGCAAAACTCAATGGGGTTCCCTGGCGTTTGCATCGTACACTGCATAATGAATTGGTAGTTGGTGTAGGAGCTTTCAAATCTGTAAATTCTTCAAGTCGATATATTGGAAGTGCTTTTTGTTTCTCAAATGATGGACATTTCAAAGGTTTCGAGTGCTATTCGCAAAACGATATGTACAAGCTGGCAGGCTCCATCAGCAAAGCAATTAAGAACTACCGCAAGCAGAATACAGAAGTAAAACGTCTGGTAATTCATTTTTACAAGACCATGAGCAACAAAGAACTTGAACCCATAAAAAAAGAGTTGCAGGAAATGGGCTTGGATATTCCGGTAATCATCATCACCATTAACAAAACCGAAAGCAAAGACCTTGTTTTATTCGATTTGAATTGTCCTGAACTTATTCCGGTAAGCGGAACATTTATCAGCATCGGCAGAAATCAGTTTTTGCTTTGCAACAATACCCGATACGAAAACACCCTGCCAAAATCAACGGAAGGTTTTCCGTTTCCGATAAAACTGAGTATGTCTGCCAGCGATAACAAACTGTTGGAAGACGATAAACTCATAAAAGACCTGATAGATCAGGTTTATCAATTCAGCCGTATGTATTGGAAATCGGTACGCCAGCAGAATTTACCGGTAACAATCAAATATCCCGAAATGGTTGCAGAAATCTTCCCACATTTCGAGAGCAACACCATGCCGGAATTTGGTAAAAATAATTTGTGGTTTTTGTAACCTTTATACTGTAGAATTTACGTGTTTCAAGAAACTACTAAGATATTTATACACAATAAGAAATATTCGACTTATGACACAAAAGGAAAAAATTGAAGCAGCAAAAATCATAAATAATGCATTTGCATCTGCTAATTTTGATTTAACTATACCTCAAGTTACATGGCAAGATATACTTGATAGACCAGGTTATATTACTTTTCAAGGCAATAATCCTTTTGATTTCATTTTTGGGCACCTTGCTCGAGGTCGTATTTATGATTACGGTCAATTTACCCATTTCAAATCCCTTGATATTGCTATTTCGATAATTAATTCAAAGTCTATTCAGATTAGCAATTTAAAATCTAACCAAGAAAATGATTACTCTGAGTTTACAGAGTTTTTAAGGAGAATGGAATTTTATCATCATTTACTTCCACAAAATTACTGTCAGCAAGTAGCATCGAAGACATTTAATCCAGGTGTTCCAAGTGCTGCAGATATTGACAGGGAAAATATTTTTATTCTATGTTTCGCTCAGGACTGCCATAATGATAAGTTCTGGTTAAATTACTCAAATGACGATCGAGGAGTAGCAATTAACTTTAAGTTTCGGTTTTACCATCCTGATCATCTTGCAAAATATGACTTTCGGGATGTATATTATGACAATGGTTATGATTTTGACTTTGTCACTTTTATAAATTATTACTTTAAGCAAAAATTCTCTCGTGTATTATTGCCTGGTGGTTTTGTGAAATTTGCTCGATTTTATAAACGGGCAAAATATAATTGGGAACATGAAACAAGATTAAGTTTTCATTTTGATCCAACAATGCCGTTTGGTTTAGGGACTGCTTTTGTAAATGATTTCCCTATACATACTGACCCTGTGTCAGGTAGAAAATTTTTAAACATTCCATTGTCAGGCAACCCTTTAGGTAATCCATATTTTGACTTAGATATTGTTGAAGTTGTATGTGGTAGAAATGTAACTAGTGCTGATTATATAAGACTGCAAACAGCTTTAAATGCCAGTTATCCTAAAGCAAACCTTTGGAAAAGATTATAGCCCCGTGTCTATAAAATCCATCGCCCTCACTTAAAAAATGAAGCGTTGCGGGCTTTACTGTCTTTTATAGCCACTCCCCACGCCAGCCC